>NZ_VWVQ01000121.1:0-562 GCF_015712745.1 Bacillus sp. SRB3LM | reverse complement strand
TCAAAGCGTAATAAAGGTTCTGAGCGTTGAACAACGTATTCGTGTAGCTAAATTACATGAGAAAGTAGCTAACCAACGTAAGAATTTTCTTCATCATGAGTCTAAACAGTTAGCTACTCATTTTGATGTCGTAGCTATTGAAGATCTAAATGTCGCAAACACTTCATTTTGGAAAAAGTGTCGCTGATAATGGGTGGGGTATGTTCACTTCTTTCTTAGCTTATAAACGAAATGAACAAGGAAAACAACTTTTGAAAATAGACAAATGGATTCCTTCCACCAAAACATGTAGCAATTGTAGAAATATGAAAAATATGACTGCGTCTGAACGAATCTATTCTTGTATATGCGGTGTAAATCTCGATAGAGATTATAACGCAGCTATCAATCTCACAAATGAAGCAATACGTCTATTAGCGTTAGGATAAATTGCAAAAAACCTTTGGAACAAGGGAGTTAGCTCGGCTGTCTAAGGACAAATTCGTTAGCTATCAAAAGTCATGATTAACCGAGAAGCCCCCACTTCAAACATTCCGTTAGGACGTTAAGTGGGGGGTAGTTC
>NZ_VWVQ01000120.1:0-746 GCF_015712745.1 Bacillus sp. SRB3LM | reverse complement strand
GTACAATGAATTACAACAATTACTCACAATTGCATAAGATTCAGATATACTCAATTTCACCTTTTTATTTCTTAAGAAACTTTGCAACAGAACCCTAGTATGTATGGAAGGAAGTAAATTTGTTTCAATACGATGAACATAAGCCGTATTCTAGCCAAACGAAGCCAAAACCTAAGCTTAGGTTTTGGCTTCGCAACATATGATGCATGCAAACTTAGGTGTTATTTTTTATTAATTTTTCCAATGGTATTAAATTCATCATCAGGTTGTAAGGAACGAGTTAGTTCATTACAACGTAAAATATACTTTGGATATTCAACTTCGTAAAAAACGTGATCATCAAGTGGCGTATATGTTTATGAAGCGACTCGTCCGAGCTTTTGGAGAACCATCGGTTCTTACGATAGACAAGGCCCCGGCTTTGCTTTGTGCATTCAAAAAATGGAAAAAAGACGATTGTTATACCCATACCAAATACTGTACTATCAAATATCGTAATAATCTTATTGAACAAGATCATCGACATGTAAAACGACGCTTCGCCAAATCTTCTAGATTCCAAAGTATCCGTCATGCTTCTCGTACCATAAAAGGGATTGAAACGATTCAGGCTATATATAAACAGAGACGAAGTCTTAAATTAGACTCCGTCTTTTCGGCGTACAATGAACTCCAAAAATTAGTAGCGGTTGCTTAAACCCAAACGCCACTTTATAATCCGTTCTCTATTTTTTTAAACTTTGCAA
>NZ_VWVQ01000119.1:0-1484 GCF_015712745.1 Bacillus sp. SRB3LM | reverse complement strand
CCACCATCCTAACTGCTACTGGAATAGGAGTATTTTTCATAGCATCTAGTGCATTTTTTAAAGTCTTATTTTCCTTAAGCGATTGTACCACATTATTTCTACGCTAAAACGCAAAAAAGCACTCGTTGCCTTTAATTGACAATCAAGTGCTTTAAGTTCATATGTTTTTAAGTAGCATAAATTTGTAAGTTTTGTAGTAACAATATATCTATTTTGTTTTCTGTCCACTTCAAATATATTTTGCTATAGATTTATCAGTATTTATGTTTTTATAGCTGTACAGTAAAATACACTTAAAACAAGCATAATTGTATAAACTACCCCTTTAAAGCTAATATTTCTTCTCTATTATAGTCAATCATTGCTAAAAAGTACTCGTCAAAGTTCTCAAATCTATCTATTTCTTCGCCCGCAAGCCAAATAATCTCTCCTGGTCTAGAAGAAGAAGGTAGACATAAAACAAATAAATCCCTATCAAATTTCGAAACTGCAATTGGTAGTAGCTCATGTCTTAAAACACCACTACCCTCTAAAACAACATCATCTATAGCTTTTAATAGCATCTGAGCATAATCCATTATAGAAGATTCCTTTAATTGCTCCGTACCAAATAAATCCACCGTTTGATAAAAACCTGCCCAACCATTGGCATATTGAAGAAATTCTCGATACATTGAATCAAGTTTATATCCCAATTCTTGTTCAATAGTGCAAATAGATTTTTCATTTGCTCCCACCTCTGGAAAATGGTGTGGCCATATTTTTTCTACATCTTGTTTCATTAGCTCCTGCTTCACTAAAATCATTGTAGCTATCTTATCTTTCCAATTATTCACCGTCTACTCCTCCTCTACAAACTTAAATTTTGTAGGTTTATAACCAATTGGATATTTATTAGCCTGTCCACCTATGCTCATATTAACTTTTGGGTCAAGGTCTAACCAACTATGAGGATCCGGTTTCCCTATCCAAGTTGTATCGGGAACATGACCAACATGTCCCTTGTATGCTTCTCCATTATCGGCAGCACGCTTGCCTTCTAGTCTTGCCGCACGTGAAGCTTCTTGTCTTAATTTACCTTTAGTTGATACTCTTCCTGTTGGTGATAAAGCACCCGCTTCTAAAGCTTTATTAGATCCCTCAACATAAGCCTTAACTTGTGCTATCTGTTCATCTGTCGCTCCTGGTGGTGCTTTGACTTCAACAGGTCCCCCAGTTTTACCCGTACCCTTAGCCACACTACCTTCCTTACTAACTCCTGAACCACCACTACCCTTAGCAAGTTGATAAGCGTCATCCTTAGCTGCCGTACTTGCTTTTGAAAACTTTCCAGCTACTTCTCCAACAGTTGAAGATTCTATATAAGGAAGCCTCATTCCTATTCCAGTATCCACCATCCTAACTGCTACTGGAATAGGAGTATTTTTCATAGCATCTAGTGCATTTTTTAAAGTCTTATTTTCCTTAAGCGATTGTACCACATT
>NZ_VWVQ01000022.1:0-33419 GCF_015712745.1 Bacillus sp. SRB3LM | reverse complement strand
CGTTCCCATACCGAACACGGAAGTTAAGCTCTCTAGCGCCGATGGTAGTTGGGACCTTGTCCCTGTGAGAGTAGGACGTCGCCAAGCAACTAAAAACACAAGTCTTTTGACTTGTGTTTTTTTGTGTTTTTTAAACAGTATGTAAAAAGAAGTAATGGTAATACAAACACGTTGCCCAAGGATGAATCATATTATATAAGAAATTGATGTATATTTTTCTGTAAATTGTTAAGGAATAGAAGTATGAAATATGTCCATTTAAATAGGGAGGGAAGGATATGAAATCACAAAACGAAGTTTGTATTGTTTGTGAGACAGAAAGAAAAGAAGGAATATATGTTTATAATAATTTAATATGTTATGAATGTGAAAAGGACATGGTGAATACGGAGACAAATGATCCGAAGTATATATATTATTTAAAACAGCTTCGGAAATTAGAAGTATCATATTTTTAAATAGGCATATGCCTATTATTTTTTTTTGTTCTGTATAATAGAGAAAGAATGAATAATAAGGAAGAGATATAGATGAATCAAAATCGCATACCTTTATATGAGGCATTAATAGAGTTTAAAGAAAGAGGGCCGTTGTCCTTTCATGTTCCAGGTCATAAAAATGGTTTAAACTTCCCTCAGAAGGCAGTAGAGGAGTTTAAAGATATATTATCTATCGATGTGACTGAGTTGTCAGGGTTAGATGATTTACATAGTCCATTTGAATGTATAGATGAGGCACAACAATTATTAGCTGATGTATACGGAGTGGGAAAAAGTTATTTTTTAATTAATGGTTCAACAGTCGGGAACTTAGCAATGATTTTGTCTTGCTGCGGGGAACATGATATTGTTCTTGTACAAAGAAACTGTCACAAATCAATTATTAATGGTTTAAAACTAGCAGGAGCAAATCCTATTTTTTTAGATCCATGGATTGATGAATTTTATAATGTACCGGTGGGAATTCATGATGAAATTATTAAGAAAGCAATTGAAAAGTATCCAAATGCGAAAGCACTCATCTTAACACATCCTAATTATTATGGTATGGGGATAGATTTAGAGGCAAGCATCGCTTATGCACATGCACATAAAATTCCTGTGTTAGTAGATGAAGCACATGGAGCTCATTTTTGTTTAGGCGGGGCGTTTCCAAAGTCAGCGCTAGCATATGGTGCAGATATTGTAGTTCATTCTGCGCATAAAACATTACCCGCGATGACGATGGGTTCCTATCTACATATAAATAGTCGCTTAGTGAGAGAAGAAAAAGTTTCTACTTATTTAAGTATGCTACAATCTAGTAGTCCATCGTATCCAATTATGACTTCTCTTGATATTGCACGCTTTACAATAGCACGTATAAAAGAAAAGGGACATGATGAGATTGTCGAGTTTTTACGGGGATTTAAAGAAGAATTGAGTTCTGTTCCACAAATATCTATTTTACAATATCCATTACAAGACGAGTTAAAGGTTACCGTACAGACACGTTGTCAGTTATCAGGATACGAATTACAGTCTGTATTTGAAAAGGTCGGTATATATACAGAAATGGCAGATCCATATAATGTCTTATTTATTTTGCCTTTGCAAGTAAATAAGGAGTATATGAAGGCTATAGAGATGATCCGAGTGGCATTGCAATCTTATGAGGTGAAAGACAAGAAGGAATCTATTCGTTATACTTATAAAGGAGAAATTTCTCCTTTACCCTATACATATAAACAACTGGAAGGATATGAAACGAAAGTAGTATCTGTAGAAGAAGCGGTTGGGATGATAGCAGCGGAAATGGTAATTCCGTATCCACCTGGCATTCCGTTGATTATGTATGGGGAAAGAATTACTTCAGAACATAAAGAGCAAATTATGTATTTAGAGAAAGCAGGCGCTCGTTTCCAAGGCAACACGAAATATATGAAAGTGTATGATATAGAAAGTAGGTTTTAGGATGAAGGGATTATTTGTAACAATTGAAGGTCCAGAAGGTTCGGGGAAGACAACGTTAATTCAAAGTTTATTGCCATACTTTGAACAAAAAGAAAAAAAGGTAATGGCGACGAGAGAACCAGGTGGTATTGCAATTTCTGAGGATATTAGAACGATTTTACATAAACAAGAGTATACGATGATGGAAGCACGTACAGAGGCGTTGTTATATGCTGCAGCACGTAGACAGCATCTAGTAGAAAAGGTTATGCCGGCACTTAACGAGGATTACCTTGTATTATGTGATCGTTTTATAGATAGCTCTTTAGCGTATCAAGGATATGCAAGAGGATTAGGTATGGATAAAGTATTTGAAATAAATCGCTTTGCAACAGAAGACTGTATGCCTAGTTTAACAATTTACTTAGATATTGAGCCAGAAGTTGGCTTAGCTCGAATTGCAAAAGATGCAGGACGTGAAGTGAATCGATTAGATATGGAAGATATCTCTTTCCATAAACGTGTGCGTGAAGGGTATTTACAAGTTGTAGAACGTTTCTCAGATCGTATTGTATTAGTAAATGCCGATCAGCCAATGGAAAAACTTATAGAAGAAGTTATTCAGGTTATAGAAGATAAATTGTTATAATAGAAGGAAAGAATTGAAATAAGTGAGGTATGCATTATGACGAAGACGTGGGAGCAGCTTTCTGCTATACAACCCATCGGTGTAAAAATGTTGATGAATAGCATTGCAAAAGAGCGTATATCCCACGCTTACTTGTTAGAGGGAGGGAAAGGGACAGGAAAGTTTGCGACTGCAATTCAAATGGCAAAGAGTTTCCTCTGTTCTCAGCGGAATGGGGTAGAGCCTTGTCATGTATGTACAAATTGTAAGCGAATTGATTCAGGTAACCACCCGAACTTACATATTGTAAAACCGGACGGATTATCTATTAAGAAGCAGCAAATTCATGATTTACAAGAAGAGTTTTCAAAAACAGGATTAGAAGCAAATAAAAAAGTATATATTATTGAGCACGCAGACCGTATGACGGCAAATGCAGCGAATACACTTTTGAAATTTTTAGAAGAACCAAGTAGTGATACAACAGCTATTTTACTTACTGAACAAAGTCATCAAATTTTAAATACGATTTTATCTCGCTGTCAAGTTGTTACATTTAGACCTTTACCAACGGAATCTTTAATTAGAAGATTACAGGATGAAGGTATTACAGTATCTTTATCGACACTTGCTGCACAACTCACGAATAGTTTTGATGAAGCTTTAGCTTTATGTAGTGATGAATGGTTTGCACAAGCACGAGCTTTAGTGATAAAATTATGTGAAGCGCTCGAAAAAGATAAAGCCTCTATTTTTTTTGTACAAGAAAAATGGGGAAAACACTTTGGAGAGAAAGAGCAATTACAGCAAGGTTTAGATATGTTACTCCTTATTTATAAGGATTTATTATATGTTCAACTTGGAGAAGAAGATCGTCTTGTTTTTCATGAGCAGAAAGAGATGTTTGAATCTTTCTCCTACGCTCAGAAGCGCATTGTATCAGCTCTCTTTAATATATTAGAGGCAAAAAATAGAATCAACGCTAATGTAAATGCGCAGCTTGTGTTCGAACAGTTAGTGTTGCGGTTGCAGGAGGGATGACCGTTTTGTATGATGTAGTAGGTGTTCGCTTTAAGAAGGCCGGAAAGGTGTATTACTTTGATCCAAATCAGTTCGATATCTCTGAAAATGAGTTTGTCATTGTAGAAACGGTAAGAGGTATTGAATACGGAAAAGTAGTTATTACCAAAAAGCAAGTTGATGAAAACGACGTTGTATTACCGCTAAAAAAGGTTATTCGTATTGCAAATGAAAATGATCGTACCATTGTTGAAGAGAACAAACATGCTGCAAAAGAAGCATATCAAGTTTGTCAGCAAAAGGTAGTAGAACATAATCTTGATATGAAACTTGTAGATGTAGAATATACGTTCGATCGCAACAAGATTATTTTCTACTTTACTGCGGATGGTCGGATTGATTTCCGTGAACTAGTGAAGGACTTAGCGGCAATTTTTAGAACAAGAATTGAACTAAGACAAATTGGTGTTCGTGATGAAGCGAAGATGCTTGGTGGTATTGGTCCATGTGGTCGCATGCTTTGTTGTTCTACTTTTTTAGGAGATTTTGAACCTGTATCCATTAAGATGGCAAAGGATCAAAATTTATCATTAAATCCTGCAAAAATCTCTGGTTTATGTGGTCGCTTAATGTGTTGCTTAAAATATGAGAACGATGAATATGAGGCAGCAAAGGAACAACTTCCTGATTTAGATCAACGTATACAAACCCCGCATGGTACTGGCCGTGTTATCGGATTAAATATTTTAGAAAGATTAATTCAAGTGGAACTAGTAGACAAGGAACGGATAGTAGAATATACGTTAGATGAGTTAGTGAATAAAGGGGTCGTTTCGAGTCAAACCACAGATTAATGAGGTGGGTGCTTGTGGAGAAAAAAGATATTTTTGCATCGGTTTCTAGTATGGAAGAGCAAATTGGACATTTATACAAACAGTTGGGCGAATTAAAACAACATCTTGCAGAGTTGTTGGAAGAGAACCAACATATAAAAATGGAAAATGAAAATTTGCGACACCGCTTTGAAGAAGTGCAGATTAAAGAAAAACAAAAAACTCAAAAACGTAAAGAAGTGAAGCCGAAGACAGCTGATATTGGTGAAGGCTACGATAATTTAGCAAGACTATATCAAGAAGGTTTTCATATTTGTAATCTGCATTATGGAAGTGTACGTAAAGAGGGAGATTGTTTATTCTGCCTGTCATTTTTAAATAAAAAGTGAAATTACCTTTCCAATAATAATTGGAAAGGTAATTTTTTATACATGAGGGTAGAATGAAATATGTTTTTTATTAGTTGAAGATGAAATAGGGTAGGTTAAGTGTAAGAAAAGGAGTAACATATGAATTTATATGAAGATGAACGTTTAGATTACTTATTAGCACAAGATTTAAAGATTATACAAAGCCCATCAGTATTTAACTTTTCGTTAGATGCTGTTTTACTTGCAGATTTTGCTTGGGTACCAATTCAAAAAGGTAATTTACTTGATTTGTGTACAGGTAACGCGGTTGTTCCCCTTCTATTAAGTACAAGAACAAAAGGAAATATTACTGGTGTGGAAATTCAAGAACGCTTATATGATATGGGAGTAAGAAGTGTTCAATACAATGGGTTGGAAGAAAGAATTCACCTCATACATGGAGATTTGAAAGATATGCCAGAGAAACTTGGGCGTCATCAATATGATGTTGTTACATGTAATCCACCATATTTTCAAACACCTCAAACTTCAGAGAAAAATATGAATGAACATTTAGCGATAGCTCGTCATGAAATTATGTGTACATTAGAAGATGTTGTATCTGCAAGTAGTCAGTTAGTAAAACAAGGTGGGAAAGTAGCGTTTGTACATCGTCCAGGGCGATTACTAGACATTGTCACATTAATGCGTAAATATAAAATTGAACCAAAGCGTGTGCAATTTGTTTATCCTAAGGTTGGAAAAGAAGCAAATACATTGTTAATTGAAGGAATTAAGGATGGAAATGCAGATTTAAAAATTTTACCACCTCTCGTTGTATATGAGAACAATAACGAATATACAAAGGAGCTACGTTCAATTTTATATGGAGAAGAATAAGCATTTTTTTTATGTGGTAGAGTGCTCTGATGGAAGTTATTATGCTGGATATACAAACCATATAGAAAAGAGAATTCAGACTCATAATAGCGGCAAAGGAGCTAGGTATACACGCGCCAGGCTTCCTGTCGTTTTAAAATATGTAGAGACCCACAATGATAAGCGTACAGCTATGCAAGCGGAGTATTACTTTAAGCAATTAACGAGAAAACAAAAAGAGGCATATATGCAAAAAGGAGAACGCTATGTGGCAACAAAAAAGCTTTCAACAAAATGAAAAGGGAGTTTTATATTTAGTACCAACTCCTATTGGAAATCTAGAAGATATGACATTTCGTGCAATCCGAATTTTAAAAGAAGTTGATTTAATTGCTGCTGAAGATACGAGACAAACGAAAAAACTTTGTAATTATTTTGAAATTGAAACACCTGTCACGAGTTATCATGAGCACAATAAAGAAGTAAGTGGGAAGAAACTATTAGAGAAATTAGAGGATGGAAAGAATATAGCACTTGTTAGTGACGCTGGTATGCCGTGTATTTCTGATCCAGGTTACGATATTGTTGTTGAGGCAGTAGCTGAGCAATACCATGTAATTCCGCTTCCTGGAGCAAATGCAGCCCTTACAGCATTAATTGCATCCGGCCTTGAAACACAGCAGTTTTATTTCTATGGTTTCTTGCAGAGAAACAAAAAGGAACGGAAGATGGAGTTAGAAAAGCTTCGTTATGTACAAACTACAATGATGTTTTATGAAGCGCCTCATCGTTTAGATGATACTTTAATTTCGATGCAGGAAGTGTTGGGAAATAGAGAGATTGTATTATGTCGAGAGTTAACGAAAAAATTTGAGGAATTTATTCGAGGAACAATCGAAGAAGCAATTGAGTGGACGAAGCAAAATGAAGTACGTGGTGAGTTTTGTATTTTAGTAGCAGGTTCAACAGAAGAACCAGCTCCAGAAGAACAATGGTGGGAATCTCTTTCGGTATATGATCATATTGAACACTATATAAATGAAAAAAGTATGAATTCAAAAGAAGCGATTAAAACAGTCGCTAAAGATCGAGATTTGTCGAAAAGAGATGTATATCAAATCTATCATGTCGATAAAAAATAAGCTTCTCATAATTGAGAAGCTTATTTTGCTGTTTCGATATAATCTTGAAGTTCGTTTAAGATTTGCTCAGCGCCTTCTTTGCTTAAGATGATTTTACCTTCAGCTAAAGAAAGGTTACCGTCAGATACTTCACCAGTTACTTGGCAAGTCATGTTTGGTTTATATTTCTTTAAGATGATTTTTTCGTCATCAACATAGATTTCAAGAGCGTCCTTTTCTGCAATACCTAAAGTACGGCGTAATTCGATTGGAATTACTACACGACCTAATTCATCAACTTTACGAACAATACCAGTAGATTTCATAATTTTTTTCCTCCTAAATAAATAGTTTATAAGTTTCGAGTCTATTTTTAGATTCGTCATTTTTCGACAAAATACCCTATGGACATATGATACCAATCATTTACATTTCCGTCAATTCTTAAATTCTATATTTTTTAAAAAGATTTATAGATTTCTTATTTCTTATATATAATAGATTGAGAGGAAATTCCACAATTATTTACGATATTTTCTGAAAAAATAATAAATTTAAAGTGGAGATTGTATATTTTTTTGAAATATGAGCAATAGATGATAAAGATATTGAGCATTAAGACCTAAATTTAAAATTAGGTTGGCGTAAAGAAGATAAATTAGATTTGGGCTGCTCGTAAAAGCCTAATTAATGTGGGCTAATAATTAGTGGGGAGGAACAAAAACCCTACTGATTAAAGTTTCACTTTATATATGAGTTTTTGATATACTGTTTATAAATACATATGAGGTTATTCGGGAGGTCCAAAACAATGACAGAGGAAAATAAGTCCTTTTATATTACTACCCCAATTTATTATCCAAGTGGAAAATTACACATTGGACATGCTTATACGACAGTAGCAGGAGATGCGATGGCACGATATAAGCGTATGCAAGGTTATAATGTGCATTATTTAACAGGAACTGATGAGCATGGACAGAAGATCCAAAAGAAAGCAGAAGAGTTAAATATTACGCCACAGGCATATGTTGATAACATTGTTTCAGGAATTAAAGAGCTTTGGGAGAAGATGGATATTTCTTATGATGATTTTATTCGTACAACTGAAGATCGTCATAAAGATGTTGTCGAAAAAATCTTTAAGCAATTAGTAGATCAAGGTGACATTTATCTTGATGAATATGAAGGTTGGTATTCTGTACAAGATGAGACGTTCTATACAGAGCATCAATTAGTAGATCCAATTATGGAAGGCGACAAAGTAGTTGGAGGAAAAAGCCCAGATAGTGGTCATGATGTAGAACTTGTTCGTGAAGAATCTTATTTCTTTAGAATGGGTAAATATGTCGACAGACTATTAAAATTCTATGAAGATAATCCACATTTCATTCAGCCGGAGTCTCGTAAAAATGAAATGATTAATAATTTTATTAAACCAGGATTAGAAGATTTAGCAGTTTCTCGTACTTCATTTGACTGGGGAGTTCGTGTTCCTGGTAACCCAAAACACGTTATTTACGTATGGGTTGACGCATTATCTAACTATATTACGGCGTTAGGTTATGGAACAGCAAATGAAGAGAAATATAAAAAATTCTGGCCTGCAGATGTGCATTTAGTTGGGAAAGAAATTGTTCGTTTCCATACAATTTATTGGCCGATAATTTTAATGGCATTAGATTTACCTCTTCCGAAGAAAGTCTTTGCTCATGGCTGGATTTTAATGAAGGATGGAAAGATGAGTAAGTCAAAAGGAAACGTAGTAGATCCAGTTACATTAATCGATCGTTACGGATTAGATGCATTACGTTATTACTTACTTCGTGAAGTTCCATTTGGATCTGATGGCGTATTCACACCAGAAGGATTTGTGGAGCGTATTAATTTCGACTTAGCAAATGACTTAGGTAATTTATTAAATCGTACAGTAGCTATGATTGATAAGTACTTTAACGGAGAAATCCCTGCATTTAAAGCAAATGTAACGGAATTTGATGAAACGTTAGTAGCGTTTGCGCAAGATACTTTGAAAAAAGTAGAAGAAGCAATGGAGAATATGGAGTTCTCTGTAGCGTTAGGATCTATTTGGCAATTGGTTAGTCGTACGAATAAATATATTGATGAAACACAACCATGGGTATTAGCAAAAGATGAGAATGATCGTGAAAAGTTAGCTTCTGTAATGGCTCACTTAGCAGAAGTACTTCGTCAAACAGGTATTATGCTTATGCCATTCTTAACAGTAGCACCAAGCAAGATGTTTGCTCAGCTTGGCCTTACTGATGAAGCTCATAAATCTTGGGAAAGTCTATCTACAATTGGCTGCATTCCAGCTGGAACAAAAGTAGAAAAAGGAAACCCAATTTTCCCTCGTTTAGAAATGGAAGTGGAAGTAGAGTACATTAAAGAACAAATGAAAAGCTCTGCTCCTAAAGTAGAAGAGAAAAAAGAAGAAGAACCGAAGGCAGAAGAAATTACAATTGATGATTTCTTTAAAGTAGAATTACGCGTAGCTGAAGTACTATCTGCTGAACCTGTGAAAAAAGCAGACAAGTTGTTAAAAATTCAACTAGACTTAGGCACAGAAAAGCGTCAAGTTGTTTCTGGAATTGCAAAATTCTATTCACCGGAAGACTTAAAAGGTAAAAAGGTTATTTGTGTAACAAACTTAAAACCTGTAAAATTACGCGGTGAATTATCGCAAGGTATGATTTTAGCGGGTGAAGAGAATGGCGTATTGTCATTAGCATCAATTGACCAAAATCTACCAAATGGTACAAAAATCAAGTAATTAAGACAAGAAAAGAGATGTTTCACGTGTAACATGTGTGAAGCGTCTTTTTTCTTTTTACACTCTCTATTTTTGCATTAAGGTTGTAGTATTGTTATCGTTAAGTTATTAAAGAACTTATTTTTGTAGAATAAACTTGATTTCAATATAAAAGGAGTTATGTATTATGTTGTTTGATACACATTCACATTTGAATGCAGAGCAATTCGAAGGAGATTTGCAAGAGGTTATTGCCCGAATGAAAGAAGCGGGAGTTACTTATACAGTTGTTGTTGGTTTTGATGAAGTAACGATAAAAAAGGCGATGGAATTAGCTGAAGCCTATGATTTTATTTACGCTGCGGTTGGGTGGCACCCAGTTGATGCAATCGACATGACAGAAGAACATTTAGCTTGGTTAGAAGAACTTGCTTCTCATCCTAAAGTCGTTGCACTTGGAGAAATGGGCTTAGATTATCACTGGGATAAGTCTCCAAAAGAAATACAGAAAGAAGTATTCCGTAAACAAATTGCATTAGCGAAAAAAGTAAAATTGCCGATTATTATACATAACCGCGATGCAACTCAAGATATTGTTGATATTCTAGAAGAAGAGAATGCAGCTGAAGTAGGAGGCATTATGCATTGCTTTAGCGGCAGTGTAGAGGTAGCAGAGCGATGTGTTGATATGAACTTTTTAATTTCGTTAGGTGGACCAGTTACATTTAAAAATGCTAAGAAGCCGAAAGAGGTTGCTACGGAGATTCCATTAGAGAAATTGTTAATAGAGACGGATTGTCCGTATTTAACGCCGCACCCATTTCGAGGGAAACGAAATGAACCGAGTTATGTAAAACTCGTAGCAGAAGAAATTGCGAATTTAAAAGGAATTTCTTATGAGGAAGTAGCAGAAATGACAACTAAAAATGCAAAAGTTTTATTTGGTGTTGAATAAAAAGAACGGGGAAACCTGTTCTTTTTTATTTTGAGAAAAACTAGTAGAAGTGATGAAGAAAATAAATGTGAATGATGAAGTGTTACAATAAGGACAGAGAACAAAGATTTTTCTATTCTATTTTTTAAAATATAAGAATGGGGAAAATAATAATGGAAAAGTCGTCATTTTTTTGTTTTACTAAGTAGAGACGAAATGAGTGTGGAGGCAAGCATGAAAATAAAAGAGATTATCGTTGTAGAAGGTAAAGATGATACAGTTGCGATTAAGCGTGCTGTTGATGCGGATACAATTGAAACGAACGGTTCAGCAATCGGTGATCATGTTATTGAGCAAGTTAAATTAGCGCAACAAAAAAGGGGCGTTATTATTTTTACAGATCCGGATTATCCTGGAGAGCGTATTCGAAAAATTATTTCTGACAAGGTTCCTGGCTGTAAGCATGCCTTTTTACCGAAGGAAGAAGCGCTTGCTAAAAGGAAAAAGGGTGTCGGGATTGAACATGCTTCTAATGAGTCGATTCGCCGTGCTCTAGAGAATATACATGAAGAAATGGAAGCTTACACAAGTGAAATTAGTTGGAGCGATTTAGTCGATGCAGGCTTAGTGGGCGGAGAAATGGCAAAGAGCCGCAGAGAAAGAATGGGTAAGCTATTAAAGATTGGTTATACAAATGCAAAACAGTTACATAAACGATTACAGATGTTTCAAGTTTCAAAGGAATCATTTGCAGAAGCTTATAAGCAAGTAATACAGGAGGAAAAAAAATGAAGGATATCGCAACGCCAAATCGTACAAAAGACATTGTTGAAAAGTATGGATTTTCATTCAAAAAAAGTTTAGGACAAAACTTTTTAATTGATACAAATGTATTAAATCGTATTGTCGATCATGCAGAAATTGGTTCAGAAAGTGGTGCAATTGAAATTGGACCAGGTATTGGTGCATTAACAGAGCAATTAGCGAAGCGTGCTAAAAAAGTAGTGGCTTTTGAAATTGATCAAAGACTATTACCAATTTTAGATGAGACGTTAGCGCCATATGGTAACGTTACAGTTATTAATAAAGACGTACTAAAAGCAGATGTACATGAAGTATTTAATGAGCAATTTGAAGAAGGACAAGATGTAATGGTAGTAGCTAACTTACCATACTATATTACAACGCCAATTTTATTTAAATTGCTTGAAGAAAAGTTACCAGTTCGTGGATTTGTTGTTATGATGCAAAAAGAAGTTGGAGATCGTTTAGCTGCTAAACCTGGAACGAAAGAGTATGGTTCTTTATCGATTGCCATTCAGTATTATACAGAGGTTGAAACAGTTATGACTGTACCGCGTACAGTGTTTGTACCACAGCCAAATGTTGATTCTGCAATTATCCGCCTTCTAAAGCGTCCTAAACCGGTTGTAGAGGTGAAAGATGAAACGTTCTTCTTTGAAGTAGTACGAGCAAGTTTCGCACAGCGCCGTAAAACTTTAATGAATAATTTATCAAATAATTTAAATGGTTTCCCGAAAGATAAGGAGTTATTGGATCGAATTTTAACAGAAGTAGGAATTGATCCAAAGCGAAGAGGCGAAACGCTATCTATTGAAGAGTTTGCAACATTAAGTAATGCATTAGTTCTTCATAAATTATCATAAGAATATGAAAGGGACAGTTCAAGTTGAACTATCCCTTTTGTCACCTTTCTCTCTCTAAATTCATACTTTAAAAACAGGTAAGATGGCCTAATGAGTTTGGAGGTAGGAGAATGGTTTTACATGTTGGAGAATTAGTGGAACGATATTCTCATAAGAGGGATATTCTTTTTCGTATTATAGAAATAAAAGGCGAGATAGCTATATTGTTTGGAGAGGAAATTAGACTGGTGGCGGATGCGCCACTTGAAGATTTAATTAGTATAGATCAAAGAGAACATAAAAAAAGGGTGAAGCGTGAGAAAGAAACAATGGAGCGCACGTACCGTTTGTTTCAACAAGATTATGTGCTGATGAAACAAAGGCATGAACATACTTCAACTGGTGGATATACAAGTGAGGTGAATTATTTTCAAATGCCAGGACGTGTATTGCATATAGATGGAGACCCTTTATATTTGCGCAAGTGCTTAGATTTATATAATAAAATTGGCGTTCCTGTTCAAGGTATTCATTGTAAAGAAACGGAGATGCATGAAAAAGTAGTAGACTTAATAGATCACTTTCGCCCAGACATTCTCGTTATTACAGGGCATGATGCATATACAAAATCAAAAGGAGTGAAGGGAGATTTAGCGGCATATAGGCATTCAAGGCATTTTGTACAGGCTGTTCGTGAAGTGCGAAAAAAATATCCATCATTGGATCAACTTGTTATTTTTGCTGGGGCATGTCAATCACATTTTGAGGCACTAATTCGTGCAGGGGCCAATTTCGCTAGTTCACCATCTAGAATTAATATTCATGCACTAGATCCTGTATATGTAGTTGGTAAAATTAGTTTTACTTCATTTATGGAGAGAGTCAATGTATGGGATGTCGTACGTAATACAATTACTGGTGAAAAGGGACTAGGTGGAATTGAAACGAGAGGGATTTTACGAACGGGATTACCTTTTCAACATTATGAAGAGTAAGCAGGGTACATATGTATCTTGCTTTTTTGTATGGAAGGATTTAAATGAATTTGGATAAAAAGAGGCAAGAACGTACAGACTACGTAATGATACTTTTACAATATAGTATTTCTTCTATCTATTCAAACGCAGGATGATATTAGCTGTGAATCGCGGTTAATAATTAGGATAGATATATCGTGCTTTAAGTGTTCAATCTAAATTACAGCGAGGTGTAGCGAAGTATATGTCAAAACGTTTAGATGAAATTAAAAGCGAATTAGATCACCATCTTGGACAGCGACTTATGTTAAAAGCAAATAGTGGAAGAAGAAAAACTGTGGAGCAATCAGGTGTACTAGCAGAAACATACCGTTCCGTTTTTGTTGTACAATTGGATCAACAAGAAGATGCGTTGCAACGTGTATCTTATAGTTATGCAGATGTTTTAACAGAGACAGTAGAGTTAACATTTTATGGAGACCCTCATAATGAGGTCATTTTATAATCCGTATATCATTACATATATTCCCAGAAATGAAAAGCTATATTATTTTGCATACTAACTATACCGTAGCAAAATAAGGAGGGACTCTGCATTGAGTAGACGAAGAGGTGTCATGTCAAACCAATTTAAAGAAGAGCTAGCAAAAGAGCTTGGCTTTTATGATGTTGTTCAGAAAGAAGGATGGGGCGGAATTCGTGCGAAAGATGCTGGTAACATGGTGAAACGTGCTATAGAAATTGCAGAACAGCAATTAATGAAACGAAACCAGTAGTTGTAAGATACTTTCTATGCTACGGTAGCCGAGGAGACATTCCTCGGCTTTTTGTACTCTAAAAGGTGCCATCATTTTACATAAGTAGTTTCATTCTGAATGCTTTTCGTTATAATTAGGGAAGTGTCATCGTCTTACTATAAATTTATGGTAAAATAAACGATAAAAGATTGAGTACATAGAGTGGGTGAATAGATTGAAGCTACTAGTGAAAGCACCAGCAAAGATTAATCTGTCGTTAGATGTACTGGGAAAAAGACAAGACGGATATCATGAAGTGAAAATGATTATGACAACCATTGATTTAGCAGATCGTCTAGAACTAACGGAATTAGCAGAAGACCGTATTGAAATTTTATCCCATAATCGGTATGTCCCAGACGACCAACGAAATTTAGCTTATCAGGCAGCGAAATTATTAAAAGAGAAGTTTAATGTAAAAAAAGGTGTATCTATTACTATTGAAAAAACGATTCCAGTAGCAGCTGGATTAGCAGGTGGAAGTAGTGATGCAGCAGCGACATTACGTGGTCTTAATAAATTATGGAATTTAGGGCTTACAATTGATGAGTTAGCAGAGCTTGGCGCAGAAATTGGATCAGATGTATCGTTCTGTGTATACGGCGGCACAGCAATTGCCACTGGAAGAGGAGAGAAAATTGAGCATATAAAGACTCCGCCTTCTTGTTGGGTTATTTTAGCGAAACCACATATAGGTGTATCTACTGCTGATGTGTATGGAAATTTAAAGTTAAATCGAGTTACACATCCAAATGTAGATAAAATGGTTGATGTCATAAATTCTGGTGATTATAAAGGAATTTGTGATACTGTTGGTAACGTTTTAGAAGATGTAACATTTGGAATGCATCCTGAAGTTGCCCGTATTAAATCACAGATGAAGCGATTTGGAGCGGATGCTGTATTAATGAGTGGAAGTGGTCCAACTGTATTTGGACTTGTACACCATGATTCACGAATGCATCGCATTTATAACGGATTAAAAGGATTTTGTGAACAAGTCTATGCGGTACGTTTATTAGGAGAGCGAGAAACGCTTGAATAAAGACGTATAATACGTTATGATTTGTTTAGAATATTCGTGATTTGAGGTGAGAGTATGAAAATTAGAAGAAGTACAAGATTAGTCGATATGACTTATTACTTGCTACAAAACCCTCGTCAGCTAGTATCTCTCACTTTTTTTGCTGAAAGGTATCAATCGGCTAAGTCTTCCATTAGTGAAGATTTAGTTATTATTAAGCAAACGTTTGAACAACAAGGGGTCGGCACATTGCAAACGATACCAGGAGCAGCAGGAGGAGTGAAATATATACCGTATATAAGTGAAGAAGAGGCAGATCTAATTATTGATGAGCTTTGTGGCTTATTTGAAAACCCAGATCGTATTTTGCCTGGTGGTTACTTATACATGACAGATTTATTGAGTAATCCTCGTCATATTAATGGCGCAGGTCGTTTGTTTGCTTCTGTTTTTGCTAGGCAACCAATTGATGCAGTTATGACGGTGGCAACGAAGGGGATTCCACTTGCTTATGCAGTGGCAAATTACTTAGATGTACCAGTTGTAATTGCAAGAAAAGATAATAAGGTAACAGAAGGTCCGACTGTTAGTATTAACTATGTGTCGGGTTCTTCTAAACGAATTCAAACAATGACGTTAGCAAAACGCAGTCTTCCAGAAGGGTCGAATGTTTTAATTATTGATGACTTCATGAAAGCTGGCGGAACAATTCAAGGTATGATGAGTATGTTAGAAGAGTTCAAGGCTAATGTTGTTGGTATTGGTGTATTAGTAGAATCCACAGATATTGAAGAACGACTAATTAATAATTTTGTATCATTAATTCGTCTATCGGAAGTTGATGTGAAAGAAAAAACGATTCAAGTGGAAAAAGGGAATTATTCTCTTGCACCATTTGATGAAGGGCTTGTAGAGGCGGAATAAAAGATAGAGCAGATAGCTCTATCTTTTTTTATTTTATTTATAGATTATAAAATAGATGGACAAACTGCCTTTCGTACACTATTTTTAAAGAGTAAAATAAATAATAAAAGGGTGAAAAGTATGAAAGTTGTTCAAACAAGCAAGGCACCACAAGCAATTGGACCTTATTCACAGGGGATTATTGTAAATAACATGTTCTATAGCTCAGGACAAATTCCATTGACGGCAAATGGGGAGCTTGTAACAGGAGATGTAACAGCACAAACAGAACAAGTATTTCAAAATTTACAAGCGGTATTAGAGGAAGCAGGTGCTTCATTTGATACAGTCGTAAAAACAACAGTATTTTTAAAGGACATGGATGATTTTAATGCTGTGAATGAAGTGTATAGCTCTTATTTCTCTACTCATAAACCAGCTCGATCTTGTGTGCAAGTAGCAAAATTACCGAAAGATGTTTCCGTTGAAATTGAAGTAATCGCCCTAGTTAAGTAACCTTTTGTAAGCGATAACCTCCACTAATCTCTATATTCAACTACTTTAAAAATTTTTATCTTAAAAATTTTTAAAAAATTAAAGGGAAAATAGAAAATTTGTGGAATTTATACAAATATATCGCTTATTTAGAAAAGGGTGGTGAACACAAGATGGAAGTGACTGACGTAAGATTACGCCGCGTAAACACAGAAGGCCGCATGAGAGCAATTGCCTCTATTACTCTAGACCATGAATTTGTTGTTCATGATATTCGTGTAATTGATGGTAATAATGGATTATTTGTAGCAATGCCAAGTAAACGTACTCCAGATGGAGAGTTCCGTGACATTGCACATCCAATTAATTCTGGTACACGCTCTAAAATTCAAGATGCGGTTTTAACAGAGTATCATCGTTTAGGCGAGTTAGAAGAGGTTGAGTTTGAAGAAGCAGGTGCTTCGTAAAATTCGAATGAAAAGGGCTTTTGACAAAAAGCCTTATAATTTTGTAGCAAACTCCTGTAAGCATTTACAGGGGTTTGTTTTTTTTTGTTTTATATTTGGAAACTTCATAATTTATTAACATAAAAAGAAGAAACTACTAATTTTTTCAAAATCATTTTAAATAGTATAGCTTATTTCTTAAAAAAGATACTAAAGAGTAAAACATCTTATAAGAATTATGGTAAAATTTAATAGTTAAAATGTGTTTCTTGAAATATATGATGATTTAGGATAATATCTTTAATGGATAAATAGGTTGCGATGGAGGGTCTATATGTCAAACAGATTTGCAGTGATTCTAGCTGCAGGTAAAGGCACACGTATGAAGTCAAAGCTATACAAAGTGCTGCATCCTGTATGTGGAAAACCTATGGTACAACACGTAGTCGATCAAGTATCTCAATTAGGATTGCAGAAACTTGTAACGGTTGTTGGACATGGTGCTGAAATGGTACAAGAACAGCTAGGGAACGTAAGTGAATTTGCATTACAAGCAGAACAACTTGGTACAGCACATGCTGTAGATCAAGCTGCAAGTGTACTTGCAAATGAAGAAGGAACAACTTTAGTTATTTGTGGTGATACGCCTCTAATAACTGCTGAAACAATGGAAGCATTACTTCAGCAACATAAAGAAGCAGGAGCAATGGCGACGGTGCTAACAGCATACATAGAAGAGCCTGCTGGATATGGCCGTATTGTTCGTAATGAGAATGGTCATGTTGAAAAGATTGTTGAGCATAAAGATGCAAATGAGAAAGAATTAGCTATTAAAGAAATCAATACAGGTACGTATTGTTTTGATAATAAGGCTTTATTTGCTTCACTTTCTAAAGTTTCAAATGATAACGTGCAAGGTGAATATTACCTTCCAGATGTTATTGAGATTTTAAAAAATGAAGGTCATATCGTATCAGCTTATCAAACAGAGCAGTTCGATGAAACGTTAGGTGTTAACGACAGAGTCGCTCTATCGCAAGCGGAAATTATTATGAAAAACCGTATCAACCGAAAGAACATGGTAAATGGTGTTACAATTATTGATCCAAGTAACACTTATATTTCTGCTGATGCAATTATCGGTAGCGATACAGTTCTTCATCCAGGAACAATTATTGAGGGGAACACTGTAATTGGTTCTGATTGTGAAATTGGACCGCATACAGTAATTCGCGATAGTGAAATTGGAGATCGTACGACAATTCGACAATCTACTGTACATGATAGTAAGCTTGGTACGGAAGTATCGGTTGGTCCATTTGCACATATTCGCCCAGATTCAGTTATTGGAGACGAAGTACGCGTTGGAAACTTCGTGGAAATCAAAAAAACTGTCTTTGGTAATAGAAGTAAAGCTTCACACTTGAGTTATATCGGGGATGCACAAGTTGGAGAAGACGTGAATCTTGGTTGTGGTTCAATTACGGTGAACTATGACGGTAAGAATAAATTCAAAACTGTGATTGGTAATGGGGTATTTATTGGATGTAATTCAAACCTTGTTGCTCCAGTAACAGTTGAAGATGGTGCTTATGTGGCGGCAGGCTCTACAATTACAGAGAATGTTCCATCAAAAGCATTATCGGTAGCACGTGCACGTCAAGTTAACAAAGAAGACTATGTTGATCAATTGCTGAATAAGAAAAAATCATAATAATGTGGAGGGTTAATCTAGATGTCGACTCAATATCTAAATTCTAATTTGAAAGTATTCTCTTTAAACTCTAATAAGGAACTTGCTGAGCAGATTGCAAAGCATATTGGAGTAGGACTAGGAAAATGTTCTGTTGATCGTTTTAGTGATGGAGAAGTTCAAATTAACATTGAAGAAAGTATCCGTGGTTGCGATGTATTCATTATTCAATCTACAAGCTTCCCAGTAAACGAACATATCATGGAATTACTTATTATGATCGATGCATTAAAACGTGCATCTGCGAAAACAATTAATATTGTTATTCCTTACTATGGTTATGCGCGTCAAGACCGTAAAGCGCGTTCTCGTGAACCAATTACATCGAAACTTGTAGCAAACTTGCTTGAAACAGCAGGTGCAACTCGTGTAATCACTCTAGATTTACATGCTCCACAAATTCAAGGGTTCTTTGATATCCCAATCGACCACTTAATGGGTGTACCGATTCTTTCTGATTACTTTGAAACAAAAGGTCTTAAAGATATCGTAATCGTGTCTCCTGATCATGGTGGTGTAACTCGTGCAAGAAAAATGGCAGATCGTCTAAAAGCGCCAATCGCTATTATTGATAAGCGTCGTCCTCGCCCGAACGTTTCAGAGGTAATGAACATTATCGGTAATATTGAAGGCAAAACAGCGATTTTAATTGATGACATCATTGATACAGCTGGTACAATTACATTAGCAGCAAACGCTCTTGTTGAGAACGGTGCTTCTGAAGTATATGCTTGCTGTACACACCCAGTATTATCTGGTCCAGCAATTGAGCGTATTCAAAATTCAAACATTAAAGAGTTAGTTGTAACGAACTCTATTGTATTACCAGAAGAGAAGAAAATCGACAAAGTACATGAACTTTCAGTTGCTCCATTAATCGGAGAAGCAATCATTCGTGTATACGAAGAAGAATCTGTGAGTGTATTATTCAATTAATTGGATAGAATGAGACGTAACCAAAATTGGTTACGTCTTTTCGTATCGAAAAAAGAAAGTAGTGGTACAAGAATGAAATTGATAGTAGGACTTGGGAACCCAGGTAGAGAATATGAATTAACAAGGCATAATATTGGATTTATGGCCATTGATGAACTTGCGAAGCGTTGGAACATTTCTTTGAATGAACAAAAATTTAAAGGTGTATTTGGTGCAGGGTTTGTTAATGGAGAAAAGGTAATCTTATTAAAGCCGCTAACATACATGAATTTATCTGGGGAAAGTATTCGTCCACTCATGGATTATTATAAAATTGATGTTGAGGACTTCGTTGTTATGTACGACGATTTAGACATTCCTGTAGGTAAATTGCGTCTTCGCATGAAAGGTAGTGCCGGTGGACATAATGGTGTAAAGTCAACGATTTCGCACTTAGGAACACAAGAATTTCAACGTATCCGTATGGGAATTGATCGCCCGAAAAATGGAATGAAGGTAGTCGATTATGTATTGGGACGCTTTACATCTGAAGAGATTCCGGATGTTAACCATTCTATTGAAAAAGCAGCGGATGCATGTGAAGAGTGGCTAAATAAGCCTTTTCTTCAAATCATGAATACTTTCAATAGTTAAAAATGAGATTGGGAATATTTCTCTTTTGTTTTACCCATACTAGTAGTAATTGAATTTTTAGGAGGCTAGTATGGAAGGGTATTATTATTGCAGACACTGCGGAGGTAATGTAGGCTCCATTAACGCAGAAAAAGTATATAGCGACGTTTTATTTCAACTAACGGAGCAAGAAGTAGTAGAAATGATTCATTTTCATGAGAATGGAAATATATATATAAAAACGATTTGTGAATCGTGTCAAGAAACGCTCGCATCTTATCCTGAGTATTATGAGTATGAAAAATTTCTGCAATAAAATGTTGTCGCTTTGGCATGTCCAAAGCATTTTTCTGTTTTCCTTTTCCAAAATATTTGCATAAAATAGAATGACTTGCTCTTTATGTTGAGAGGAGTTTTAAAAATGATAGGTTTATTAGAGCAATTTTATAAAAATGAAGAGATACAATCGGTTATTAATGGGTTAGAAGATGGGTTAAAAGAACAACTTATATCAGGGATGGCAACGTCTTCTCGTTCATTATTAATGGCGGCTTTATATAAAAAAACAAAAAAATCACAATTAATCGTGACACATAACTTATACCAAGCACAAAAAGTACATGAAGATTTAGTGGCGTTACTTGGTGAAAAAGATGTGTGGTTATATCCAGTGAATGAACTGATAGCATCGGAAATTGGAGTTGCAAGTCCAGAATTGAAGGCGCAACGTATAGAAGTGTTAAATCGCTTGGCTGCGGGAGAGAATGGAATCATTGTAGCGCCAGTGGCAGGATTGCGTAGATTTTTACCAATAAAAGAATTGTGGAAGCAAAAGCAAGTTGAAATCAATCTAGGGCAAGAGATTGATTTAGATGCGCTCTTGCATACTTTACATCATATTGGCTATGAACGTAAGTCGATGGTAGAAGCTCCAGGGGAGTTCAGTTTGCGTGGGGGAATATTAGATATTTATCCTTTAACTGAAGAACTACCATTTCGTATTGAATTCTTTGATACAGAAGTCGATTCTATTCGATTATTTGATGTGGATGAACAGCGTTCTCAAGGTAAAAAAGAAAGCGTTAGGTTTGGTCCGGCAACAGAGTTTTTATTTTCACAGGAAGAATTAAAATCAGGAATTCAGCATCTTGAAGAAGGCTTGACTAAGACGATGCAAAAACTTTCTGATGATAAACTAAAGACTAAAGTGCTTGAGACGGTAAGTCATGAAATTGAGATGTTGAAAAACGGGCAAAGTATAGAACAGATGTTTAAATACTTATCTATTTTCTATAAAGAACCTGCTAGTCTGATAGATTATTTACCAGAAGATGGTGTTGTAATTTTAGATGAGATTTCCCGTATTCAAGAGACAGCATCACATCTTGAAACAGAAGAGGCGGAATGGTATATATCACTTCTTGGTGAAGGAACAATTATTCAAGATTTATCTTTCTCTCACCCATTCGAGGGGTTTCTTCATCATAAAAAAAGAAGTTTTGTATATTTAACGTTATTCTTGCGTCATATCGCACACACACATCCGCAAAATATTGTTAATGTAACATGTAAAACAATGCAAGATTTCCATGGACAGATGAATTTGTTAAAAACAGAAATTGATAGATGGAATGAAGGGCATTTTACGACTGTTGTACTTGGAACAGATGATGAACGTGTGAAAAAATTACAACATATTTTAAGTGATTATGATATTGAGGCAGATATTGTAGAAGGTACAGATATTTTATTGCCTGGAAGGTTACAGATTGCTGTAGGTGATTTACATGCAGGATTTGAAATGCCGATGCAAAAGCTTGTTGTCATTACTGAAAAGGAGCTTTTTCATAAGAAAGTTAAAAAATCACAACGTAAACAAAAGTTATCGAATGCTGAACGTATTAAAAGTTATTCAGAATTAAAAGTTGGAGATTATGTAGTTCACGTAAATCATGGTATAGGTAAATTTTTAGGTATTGAGACATTAGAGATTAATGGTGTTCATAAAGATTATTTAAATATTAAATACCAAGGTAATGATAAGCTATACGTTCCAATTGAACAAATTGATCAAGTTCAAAAATATGTAGGATCTGAAGGTAAGGATCCGAAAGTTTATAAATTAGGTGGTAATGATTGGAAGAAGGTTAAAACGAAAGTTGAAAAATCTGTACAAGACATTGCGGATGACCTAATTAAACTATATGCTGAGCGCGAAGCTTCAAAAGGCTATGCATATACGCCAGATACGGCAGAACAACAAGAGTTCGAATCATCTTTCCCGTATCAAGAGACAGAGGATCAGTTACGTTCTATTGACGAGATTAAAAAAGATATGGAACGCGGACGCCCGATGGATAGACTCCTTTGTGGTGACGTAGGGTATGGAAAGACTGAAGTGGCTATTCGTGCGGCATTTAAAGCAATTATGGATGAAAAACAAGTTGCAATTTTAGTACCGACAACGATTCTTGCGCAGCAACACTATGAAACAATTCGAGAGCGTTTTCAAGATTATCCGATCAATATAGGCTTATTAAGTAGATTCCGTACGAGAAAACAACAAAATGAAACAATTAAGGGCTTAAAGGATGGAACAGTAGATATTGTAATCGGAACACATCGTATTTTATCTAAAGATGTTACGTATAAAGATTTAGGGCTTCTTATTATTGATGAAGAACAAAGATTTGGTGTAACACATAAAGAAAAAATTAAACAATTGAAGGCGAATGTTGACGTATTAACATTAACGGCAACTCCGATTCCGCGGACGCTTCATATGTCTATGCTTGGTGTGCGCGACTTATCTGTTATTGAGACACCACCAGAAAATCGTTTCCCAGTCCAAACGTATGTAGTCGAGTATAATCCAGCGTTAATGCGAGAGGCGATAGAGCGAGAGCTTGCAAGAGGTGGTCAAGTTTACTTCCTATATAACCGTGTAGAGGATATTGAAAGAAAAGCAGATGAAATTTCGATGTTAGTTCCAGATGCCCGCGTAACGTACGCACATGGGAAAATGAACGAAAGCGAATTAGAGTCTGTTATGCTATCATTTTTAGAAGGACAGCATGATGTTCTTGTAAGTACAACAATTATTGAGACGGGTGTAGATATTCCGAATGTAAATACGTTAATTGTATTTGATGCAGATCGTATGGGATTATCACAGTTGTATCAGCTTCGTGGGCGTGTTGGACGTTCTAATCGTGTTGCATATGCATACTTTGCATATAAACGTGACAAAGTGCTGTCAGAGGTTGCAGAGAAGCGTCTACAAGCAATTAAAGAGTTCACGGAACTTGGATCTGGTTTCAAAATTGCGATGAGAGATTTATCTATTCGTGGAGCAGGTAATTTGTTAGGGGCAGAACAGCATGGATTTATTGATTCTGTCGGATTTGATCTATATTCTCAAATGTTAAAAGATGCAATTGAACAGCGTAGAGGAACAGATGGGGCTGAAAATATAGTTAATGTTGAAATTGACTTAGAGGTAGATGCATACTTACCAGATGCTTATATTTCAGATAGTAAGCAAAAAATTATGATGTATAAACAATTTAGAGGTGTTTCTGCAATTGAGGATATTGAAGAATTGCAGGAAGAAATGATCGACAGATTTGGCGATTATCCACAAGAAGTTGGTTATTTATTACAAATTGCAAATATTAAAGTGTTGGCAATGAAAGAACAAATTGAATTAATTAAGCAGAATAAATTTGAAGTAACATTCCTGTTTTCTGAACAAGCAAGTCAAAATATTGATGGTGGAAAATTATTCATGCTCGGAAATAGTTTTGGACGTATGATCGGTTTAGGAATGGAAGGATCACAATTGAAAATTGTTATGAAAACAAATGGCTTAGAGACATCGAAGTGGTTAACAATTGCTGAAAATTTATTAAAAGGCTTACCAGATGTAAAAAAAGAAGTAATAAATGCCTAAAATAAGATAAAAAAATACAATTCGACGTGCATAGAAGAACTAATGTGTAAAATACTATATCTAACAGTTGGTGATTTTTACATGAACAGGTAAATTCACCACTTTGATCATCAGTAGAAAGTGAGGCAGCATTAGAATGAAAGCAACTGGAATCGTACGTCGAATTGATGATTTAGGCAGGGTTGTAATCCCGAAGGAAATTCGTAGAACTTTACGTATTCGAGAAGGAGACCCACTAGAAATATTTGTTGATCGCGATGGAGAGGTAATTTTAAAGAAGTATTCTCCAATTAGTGAGCTAGGTGATTTTGCAAAAGAATATGCTGATGCTTTATATGACAGCTTAGGACATAATGTGCTTGTGTGTGATCGAGATTCTATCATCGCAGTATCAGGCGTATCGAAAAAAGAATACTTAAATAAAAGTGTTGGCGATTTAATTGAAAAAACGATGGAAGAACGAAAGTCTGTTATTATGACGGATGAAAGTGATATTTCCATTATTGATGGTGTAACAGAAAAGGTTCATTCTTATACAGTTGGACCAATTGTTGCAAACGGAGATCCGATTGGAGCCGTCATTATTTTTTCAAAAGAAGCTATTATAAGCGAGATCGAGCATAAAGCGGTTAATACTGCTGCCAGTTTCTTAGCGAAACAAATGGAACAGTAAGGGTATATTGATTTTAGAAGTAGCAATCTTTCCTAATTATGATCTTTCTTTTTGAGAAATCAATTATTTGGAGATATATGTATATTGAATAAAGGTAGCACTTTGCTACCTTTTTTCGTTGAATATTTTTAACGTGTAGGAACTCATTATTACCCGTGTTGGTAAGGGAGTTTGTTCTTTTCTTTATGATATAATACGAGAGGTGAGAATAGAAAAAGGAGTTTTCTTGTATGGAAGCGAAGAAGTATCAAGCCTTTTGGCGTGGGGCTATTATATTAACGATTGCAAGTTTTGTTACAAAAGTATTAAGCGCTTTTTACCGTATTCCATATCAAAATATAGCGGGGGATATTGGGTTTTATATTTACCAACAAATTTACCCGTTTTATGGATTTTGTTTAATTTTAGCTACTTATGGATTTCCTGTTATCATTTCGAAAATGGTTGCAGAACGACTAGAGCGGGGAAAACAAAAAGAAGCAGAAGAAATTATTTGTGTATCTTTTTGGTTCTTATTAGGAATTGGTTTTATAGGCTTCTTTACATTGTTTTTTGGGGCTGAAACAATTGCGGTAGCTATGGGCGATATACACTTAGATAAGTTACTACGTGTTATTTCATTTTCATTCTTATTGATGCCATTTTTGTCTGTAGCAAGAGGGTATTTTCAAGGATTTAATAATATGATGCCAACGGCTGTTTCGCAAGTAATAGAACAAACAATTCGAGTTTCTATTATTGTATTTTTATCGCTATTCCTAATTGCTCACGGATTTGATTTATATACAGTTGGTGCAGGGGCTATGTTAGGCTCAATTGCGGGTGGACTTATTGGGATTATTGTACTTATATTGTATATGCGTCAAGATTTTCGTTCTATATTTTTCAAAAGTGCAGCGAGAATTAAGGGTAAAAGGAAGATAGTTAAAATCCTTTTTTGGCAGGGGTTAGCGATTTGTGTTAGTAATTTAGTGCTTATTTTTATACAGATGGCTGATTCAGTGTCCTTTTACAGCTTACTTATTGGTGCTGGAGAACAGGCTGAAAATGCAAAGGTATTAAAGGGTGTTTATGATAGAAGTATTCCGCTAATGCAATTAGGTACTGTTGTGACGACTTCTTTCTCGTTGTCACTTATTCCGATTATTACAGCGGCGAAGGAAAGAGGAGATCTTTCCTTTATTCAAGAAAAGGTAAAGTTAGCAATGAAAATAACATTTGTTATTGGACTTGCAGCAGCTATTGGACTAACTTGTATTATTCAACCTACCAATATTATGTTGTTTGAAAACAGTGATGGATCAGATGTTTTATCTATTTTATCGTTATCTATTTTATTTAGTTCATTGTCAATTACGACAGCTTCTATTTTACAAGGATTAGGGCAAACGTTTAAGCCAGCATTATTTGTTGTATTTGGAGGTTGCTTAAAGTTAGCGTTAAATTATATATTCATGCCTTATTTTGGTGTGAAAGGTGCAGCCTTTGCGACTTTATGTGCGTTAATTATAATCTCTGGACTAAATAGTTTGTTGCTTACGAGAGCTGTATCAGGGGCACTTATCAATAAGCGAAATATGTTAGGGATAGTAATTAGTGGCATTTGTATGGGATTTGTATTAATGATGTTCACACGTGTGTTACATATGTCTGGATTAGTAATTAATACGGAACATAGAGGAAGCGCGACGCTTGAAGCGTTGTTAGGTGTAGCCATCGGCGGATTGACATATATGTTTTTTATTTTGAAATTACGTGTATTTACAAAAAAAGAATTAGGAACCGTTATGAAACAAGAGGAAAAAGAAGGTTCATTGAAGAAGAGTGGATAGAGGTGACTGGTTGTGAGTGGAATCATTACTATTTTAGGTTTAGGAGCTGGTGAATTAGATCAGCTAACGATGGGTGTATATCGAAAAATAAAAGAAGCAGACCATCTGTTTGTTAGAACGAAAGAACATCCAGTTATAGAAGAATTGGAGAAAGAAGGCGTACAATATACGTCTTTTGATGCTGTATATGAAGCACATGATACGTTTGAAATTGTATATGAAACAATTGCGAATAAATTGCTAGAACAAGCTGAAGGTACAGAAATTATCTATGCTGTTCCCGGGCATCCACTTGTAGCAGAAAGAACAGTTCAGCTACTGTTGGAAAAAGGAGAAGTTTCAAATGTTGAAGTGCGAATTGAGGGTGGACAAAGTTTCCTTGATCCTATGTTTGCAAGTCTAAAGATTGATCCGATTGAAGGATTCCAATTACTTGATGCTACATCATTTGAAAGAGGGCAATTAGAACTGCGTCAACATTTAATCTTTTGCCAAGTATATGATGCATTCGTTGCATCTGATGTGAAATTAACATTAATGGAGATGTTACCAGATGATTATGAAGTGTATATCGTAACAGCTGCAGGAACTTCATTTGAACAAGTAAAGAAGGTACCGTTGTACATGTTAGATCATGAAACGGAATTGAATAATTTAACGAGTGTGTACGTGCCGCCAGTTCAGGAGCGTGCGTCCTTGTATCAACAGTTTGATGTTCTTAGAGAAATTATTGCGGAACTTCGTGGTCCAAATGGTTGTCCGTGGGATAAAAAGCAAACACATCAATCATTAAAGAAATATTTAATTGAGGAAGCTTATGAAGTGTTGGAAGCAATCGATGAAGAGGATGATGATCACTTAGTAGAAGAATTAGGTGATATATTATTACAAGTTATGCTTCATGCTCAAATCGGAGAAGATGAAGGTTGGTTCTCTATAGATGATATCATTCGAACTCTATCTGAGAAAATGGTTCGTCGCCATCCGCATGTGTTTGGAAATACGGATGTAAACAGCGCTGATGAAGTGATTGCAAATTGGGAAGAGATTAAAAAACAAGAAAAAGGATTCGTGAAAGAATCTGTTTTAAATGGCGTTCCAAAAAGTTTGCCGCAGTTACTACGCGCCTATGAAATTCAGAAGAAAGCTGGTAAGGTTGGATTTGATTGGGTTGATGTGCAACCGATGATAGAGAAAGCCTTGGAAGAATGGCAAGAGTTCCAACAAGAAGTTACAAATATGGATGAGGAAAAGATGCTAGGTGAGTTTGGTGATTTACTCTTTGCATTTGTTAATATAGCTCGTCATTACAAAATAGATCCAGAAGAGGCGTTACGTTCAACTAATGAGAAATTCACTGGTCGTTTTTTATACATGGAGGCAAAAGTAGCTGAAATGAATAAAGAGATGAAAGATTTATCATTAGAACAGTTAGATGTTTTATGGGAAGAAGCGAAACAGACAGAGCGTTAATAGGGGGATTTGATATGCGTCTAGATAAGTTTTTAAAAGTATCACGTTTAATTAAAAGAAGAACATTAGCGAAAGAAGTAGCTGATCAAGGAAGAATATCTATTAATGGTCAGGTGGCAAAAGCGAGTTCTGATGTGAAAGTAGCTGACGAATTAACAATTCGTTTTGGTCAAAAAATAGTGACTGTGAAAATAAATGAATTAAAAGAAACAACTAAAAAAGAAGATGCAGCAAATATGTATAGCTTAGTTCGTGAAGAAAAAGTAAAAGCGGAAGAAGGCTTGTTCTAAAATCATTTATCCCCTCATACATTACTATTAGCTAGTAAAAACCTATGGGGGGATTTACGTGAATAATGGTTACTCACCTACGTCTTCTAATCAACAAAATGTTTCTGTAGAGCATGACATTATTATGCGCGGCAGGCGTATAATTGATATTACCGGTGTAAAGCAGGTAGAGAGTTTTGATAGCGAAGAGTTTTTACTAGAGACCGTAATGGGTTTTTTAACGATTCGTGGTCAAAATTTACAAATGAAAAATTTAGATGTGGAAAAAGGTATTGTGTCGATTAAAGGGAAAGTTAATGAGATGCTGTATATTGATGAAAATCAAGGGGAAAAAACTAAAGGTTTCTTTAGTAAGTTGTTTAAATGAGCTTAACAATTCAGTTGTATACAATGCTTTCAATGATTGGAATGGGTGCTTGGATTGGAGCGTCTTTAGATACATATCAACGTTTTTTAAAGCGCCAAGAACGTAAACGTTGGCTTGTATGTATACATGATATATTATTTTGGATTGTCCAAGCATTATTCGTCTTTTATGTATTGCTTCTCGTAAATGAAGCTGAGCTACGTATATATGTGTTTTTGGCATTATTATGTGGTTTTGCGGCATATCAAAGCTTACTGAAGGCACTATACATGAAGCTGTTAAATTTTCTCATCTATATTTTTATGCAAACAACATATTTTTTTGTTCGAATTATACAGCTACTCATGATAAAACCTGTTATTATTATAGCGCAGCTATTTATTGCATTTATATTATTCTTATTTCGTATACTGCTTTCAATTGGACATGTGTTATGGAAAATGGTGATTTGGATATTACTTTTCATATGGAAAGTTTTTTTCTGGCCTGTTCGATTTATTGCTTCGCTCATATGGAAACTTCTCCCTAATCGTGTTAAACTTTTTATAGTGAAACATATAGGGTTCCTGCAATATATAGCAAAATTGAAGGGACATATCTTCCAATTATGGGAGCGTATAAAAAAGAAGTTAGGGGGACCTCGGAAATGAGGGAACTGAGACAAAGAACAATCGAAAAACAGAGTCCAAATCCTGTTAAAGAGCATATAATACAAACGGATGAGAACAGGAAGCGACTTTATCGCCGTTTAGCGGTTTTTCTTGTCTTTACTTTTACAATTATTGCGAGTATTAGTGTAACGTTTTATCAACAAAACAGTTCCATTAAAGCAAAAGAAGCAAAAGTTAAGGACATGAAAAAAGAACTGGATTCATTAACGAATAAAGAAAAAAGTCTAAAAGACGAAGTTCAAAAGTTAAATGATGAAGAGTACGTATTAAAGATTGCTAGAAGGGATTATTTCTTCTCTGGTAAAGGGGAGATAATTTTTCCTGTTTCTAAGTAGAGTATGTCTTATTGACACTATATTTTAGGATTATATATAATAAAGTAAAATTTGACTTTTTAACCACTAAGGAGGAGCATTTTTTTTATGTCAATCGAGGTAGGCAGCAAGTTACAGGGTAAAGTAACAGGTATTACAAATTTTGGGGCTTTTGTGGAGCTGCCAGAGGGCTTAACGGGTCTTGTTCATATTAGTGAAGTTGCTGATAACTATGTAAAAGATATTAACGATCACTTAAAAGTGGGCGACCAAGTAGAAGTAAAAGTTATTAATGTTGAAAAAGATGGAAAGATTGGTTTATCTATCAAAAAAGCGAAAGAACGTGAAAAAACAGAAGGAGATCGTCCACGCGGTGAATACCAACGCGGTGGTGATCAACAACGTTCTGGACGTCCACAACGTAATAATCGCTCTTTCAACAGAGATAATCGCGGTGGCGGTAACGACCGAGCTCCGAAAGAAACATTTGAGCAAAAGATGGCACGCTTCTTAAAAGATAGCGAAGATCGCTTAACTTCTTTAAAGCGTAACACAGAGTCTAAACGTGGTGGCCGTGGCGCGCGTCGCGGATAATAAGAACGTTTAGTTTTTAACATATAGAGAGGTACCCAGGGTGATGGCTCAGGGTGCTTTTTTATATGTAAAAATATATTTTTAAAAAAGTTTTTGAGATGTGTTGACTTTAATTAGTATCTGATGTAAGATACTAATTGTCCGTTAAATAAGACGACATGGCGGTGTAGCTCAGCTGGCTAGAGCGTACGGTTCATACCCGTGAGGTCGGGGGTTCGATCCCCTCCGCCGCTATATTTAATTTAACGGCCCGTTGGTCAAGTGGTTAAGACACCGCCCTTTCACGGCGGTAACACGGGTTCGAATCCCGTACGGGTCATCAAAAAAAGATCATGCAAATTTGCATGATCTTTTTTTGTTAAATAAATTAAGATATACAACACTTCTACAAAATCACCCTATATTTTCTGAATATTTAATTAAAATATCAAAAATAACTTACATACCGTGTATATCTGTAGAGTTATTTCGAATAAAAAGTCGAACGATTATAAAAGTGAAAACTGTTGTTTTGACAAAAAAACCAACAATCGTCTTTTATAATGACAGTAATTAAACTATGCAGGTGGTGTTAAAAATATGCCTAAAGCAGGAAGGAATACTATGAATACAAGTGCATTGGCAATGAATGAGAGTCAGCTTGGAGGAATAAAGTGGACGAGTAAGTTGCGAATGAAATTTGAGCAAGTTTTCTTTAGATGGGGATTTATTATTGTTGTTATTGGTTTTCTTTTGGGACGAGCATATATATTAACAAATATTTTACCGTTTGCACTGCCATTTTTTGCTGCTGTTTATGTTATGAAGCGGGATAAGATGCCGCTAGCATTTTTAGCTCTAATGGGAGGAGCTCTTTCAGTATCGATAGATAATTTGTTTTTTACCTTTGCATCCATCTTTACCTTCTTCATTTATAATATCTTCTTTAGTCGATTTACACGTAAAACTGTTGGACTTGTTCCATTTCAAGTATTTATCTCCGCATTAACAGCACACTTAGTTGTTGTATATTTTGCGCAACAAACTGTCACCATGTACGATTTACTCGTTAGTACTATCGAGGCTGGACTTAGTTTCGTATTAACTATGATATTTTTACAAAGTGTCCCGCTTTTAGTGGAAAGGAAAGGAAAACAACAGGCATTAGAGACGGAAGAAATTGTTTGTTTGATTATATTACTAGCATCTGTTTTAACAGGTACAACAGATTGGTTTGTATATGATGCTTCTATTCAACATATTTTTACAAGGTATTTAGTGCTAGTATTTGCATTTATTGCGGGTGCTGCCACAGGATCTACAGTGGGGGTTGTAACAGGACTAATATTAAGTTTAGCAAATGTGTCTAGCTTGTCTCAGCTTAGCCTTCTTGCTTTTTCTGGATTGCTTGGTGGATTGTTAAAAGAAGGGAAGCGTTTAGGTGTTAGTTTAGGTTTATTAATTGGGACAAGCTTAATTACATTATATGTAGACAAACAGACAAATATTGTAACAACTTTAATTGAGTCAGGTGTAGCGATTGTTATCTTCTTATTAACACCGCAGCTTGTTTTGGATCGTATTGCTAAATTTATGCCAGGTACACAAGAGCATTCGCAAGATCAACAACAATATTTAAGAAGGATGCGTGATGTTACAGCAAATAAAATCAACCAATTTGCAAATGTATTTGCTGCTTTATCTAATAGCTTTTCTGTATATGGGTATGTAGAGGAAGAAGATAAAGAGACAGAAGCAGATTTGTTTTTGAGTACAATTACTGCGAAAACATGTCAAACATGCTTTAAAAAGGATCAATGCTGGGTAGTGAATTTTGATAAAACGTACGATTATATGAAACAAATAATGAATGAAACGGAAGAAGGAACCCTGCAACATAATCGTAAATTAGTTCGTGAGTGGGACAAGCATTGTGTGAGAGGGAAAAAAGTGACGGATTTAGTAGCAGGTGAATTAGATCACTTCTATGAGGGTCAAAAATTACGAAAACAAATGAAGGAAAATCGTAGAATAGTAGCCGAGCAACTATTAGGTGTATCAAAGGTTATGGAGGATTTTGCTAAGGAGATACAACGAGAGCGTGAAAATCATCAAGTGCAGGAAGAACAGATTATGCAAGCGTTCCGTGATTTTGGTGTCGAAGTAGAGCATGTTGATATTTATTGTTTAGATAGAGGAAGTATTGATATTGAAATGTTAATTCCAGTTGCATCTAATGAACATGGTGAGTGTGAAAAATTAGTTGCACCGATGCTTTCGGATATCCTTAAAGAAAATATTGTCGTTAAACATGAAGAAAAGTCTTCTTATCCAAATGGCCATAGTTTAATATCATTTGGTTCGGCAAAGACGTATTCTCTTGATACAGGATTGGCTACAGCTGCAAAAGGCGGTGGATTTGTTTCGGGTGACTCTTATGCGATGATGGATTTAAGTGTTGGTAAATATGCACTTGCAATTAGTGATGGTATGGGTAATGGGCAAAGAGCTCATATGGAAAGTAAGGAAACGGTGAAATTATTACAAAAAATACTCCAATCAGGCATTGATGAAGAAATAGCAATTAAGTCTATCAATTCAATTCTTTCTTTGAGAACGACAGAAGAAATGTTTACGACATTAGATTTAGCTATGGTAGATTTGCGGGATGCGAGTGCAAGGTTTTTAAAGATTGGATCGACGCCGAGTTTTGTTAAACGTGCAAATAATATTTTGAAAATTGAAGCAAGTAATTTACCGATGGGAATCATCGAAGATGTTGAAGTTGATGTGGTGGGTGAACAATTAAAAACGGGCGATATTCTTATTATGATGAGCGATGGGATTTTTGAAGGAGCGCAGCATGTGGAGAATCATGAATTGTGGATGAAACGAAAAATTAAAGAATTGCAAACCGAAGACCCGCAAGAAATTGCTGATATCATTATGGAAGAAGTGATTCGCTCTTGTGACGGTTATATAAATGATGATATGACTATTGTAGTGGCAAAAGTGAAGAAAAATATGCCCAAGTGGGCTACGATTCCGATTGTAGGAATGCAGGCGCAGTAAAATGTAAGTGGAATGTTTATCTATAATTTGATTTTAAAAACCTAGGTGTATGAAGTGACCCCCGAAAAGGGGACACCAATCAAAACACCTAAACCACTTGTTCCCTAAATTCTTTAGGGGATAGGTGGTTTAATTTTTCTTGAA
>NZ_VWVQ01000118.1:0-956 GCF_015712745.1 Bacillus sp. SRB3LM | reverse complement strand
TGGAGATACGGGTCCTACTGGAGATACGGGTCCTACTGGAGATACGGGTCCTACTGGAGATACGGGTCCTACTGGAGATACGGGTCCTACTGGAAATACGGGTCCTACTGGAAATACGGGTCCTACTGGAAATACGGGTCCTACTGGAATATTAGGACCTATTAATATGATGTTAACACGAAATACAAATTTAAATAATGTAACTTCAAATACCAATTTACCATTAGATACTATATTGGTAAATAATGGAGGTAGTTTCATTACATTTAATGCAGGATCTGGTAATGTTACTCTATTAAATGGTTTTGTATATGAAATTTCGTATAGTTTTAGTGTTAGACCAACTAATCCGCCTGCAAATCTTTCAATATGTTTACGATTAGATACAGGTAGTGGTCCAATTAATATTCCTGGTTCTGGAGCCACTTGGGATGCAGTCAATAATATTATAAATAGCAGTGGAACAATACTTGTTGATTTAACAGGGGCAAACAATCCTGGAACTATAACGATGTTTAATCTATCAGGAACTAACAACTTTGTATTTTTCTCAAGTACAGTTGCTTATAAAATGAGTATCATAAAAATTTCTTAATTTAGATTATCATAAAAAATATATAATTTTATTTCTTGTATAATTTTTCTAAACCATTTAGACTATAAACAGTTCAATTAATATATAAACCTTCTTATTAATTAGAACGCATTAAAAAAAGTTCTGGTGCAAAGAAAGGATATATTCCAAAGAATGATGGGGATTCCTACCGGAATCGTTATTTAGCCTGTTAATCCAAATAATTGATGAATGAATTGTTTTTGATTTTGAACAGATTGATCCCGTAAATCAACCTGTTCTTTTTTATCATATGCATGGCTTCTACTCCTGCAAGAATGCATGTAGCTGTGCCAAAAGATTTAAATCCTAACATAGAGCGTACACGTTTTTTAATGAACCG
>NZ_VWVQ01000117.1:0-531 GCF_015712745.1 Bacillus sp. SRB3LM | reverse complement strand
ACTGGGCCAACCGGACCAACTGGATTAACTGGAGACACTGGGCCAACCGGACCAACCGGACCGAGTGAAGGAAATAATGAGGGCACAATCTATGTAACTAATACCGCCTCAGCGAATATATCAGTGATAAATGGGAATACAAATACAGTAATAACAAGTATAGGGGTCGGATTGTTCCCACAAGGAGTAGGAGTAAATCTATCAACAAATCGAATCTATGTGGCAAATAATAACTCAAGTAATGTATCGATGATAGATGGAAATACGAAACTAGTAATAGAAACTGTGGGGGTCGGGTTAAGCCCAATTGGAATAGGAGTAAATCCATCTACCAATCTTATCTATGTAACAAATAGTGATTCAGATAATGTATCGGTGATAGATGGAAATACAAATACAGTATTAGCAACCATAGGGAGCGGATCGTTCCCACAAGAAATAGGAGTAAACTCCTCTACAAATCGGATCTATGTAGCTAATAACTTCTCAGATAATGTATCAGTGATAGATGGAAATATGAATACAATAATA
>NZ_VWVQ01000116.1:0-880 GCF_015712745.1 Bacillus sp. SRB3LM | reverse complement strand
TCCGCACTCATCATTAAATGGAATGACTCCGTATCAGTATTCAAAATCAATTGCATAATCTATTTCATGTTCCAGTTTTTCTTGACCAGGTCAATACGACTCAATAATCCATAGGTGGTTCTATTCCTGTAATAATAATCATTGTTTCTACCCCCTTTCTACGTACTCTGCTAACATTAATGTAATAAATCTAGTAACTCACCAAGATCTTGAATAATCATAATTAATTCACCTCACAGTATAAGTAGGTCATAAGGTACTTTATTGTTTATAGTCATTCAAGCACCCAGAGACATCCTAAAAATCATTCATTTCCTTTAAATTACATCCATAAAAACATATTACTCTTGAAAAATGGTTTGCGAGATTTTCTCTTCTCCACTTTCCTCAATAAACATACTTTTATATTAATCTGTATAAATAATCGCTTTAACATTTACAGATGAATGTATAGGTAATTCGATAAAACCTAAATGTCTCTTCCTTTTTATCGTGTTGAGACTTTCCCAATTCCAACTTTCTTTCATCAAAAATAAATTAAAACGACTCTTAGTACTGAAAATCTGTTGGAAAATTTCCTTGTGGTTCATTAAAGATAATAATCATTTAGCATCTCCCTACTTTGAAATAATCTATTCTTTTATGTATCATCCAAATAAATTCGTGCACATTTGAATGATACGATTATTATGGCATGAAATTTAATATCCTTATATAATTAAAAAGGGGTTTGACAAACGACATAACTATTAATGAAGATGTGCTGATATACTAATACCAAAATATTTTAACGTATTCCCCGAAAGAATTCTTCTTCCTCAAGCGTGTGAAGGGCGTAGCCAAAAGGCTTTGCTTTTTATTTTTCCTCTGACAGAGTCAG
>NZ_VWVQ01000021.1:0-535189 GCF_015712745.1 Bacillus sp. SRB3LM | reverse complement strand
GCCATAAAAAAATCCCCTCCAGATAAAACAGTATTGAGTCCATCATATCAGATGGACTCTTTTTTTACTGTCTACCTATAGGGGATAATACCAAGTCGCTCCTTTTTTATTTGTTTCGATACATAAGTATCTTCAATGTTTTTTTAGTTTACATTTGTGAAGACTAATTAAAAATTAGTATCCTCCGCCCCAGCAGCTGCATCCTACAATTATTAATAGAATGAATAACACAACTAATAAAGCGAAACCTCCACCAAAACCACAAGAACCACCGTAACTCATATTTTCTCCTCCTTTTGGTTTGAAAACTAATAGGTAGTTGATCATTTTAACTGGTTCGTATTATACATTATGTGTATATCCCTTTTTTGAGCATGTCTACATAAAAATAAGTAAAAGCACTCGTTTAAAGAGTGCTTTAAAATGGATACCAAAAGTTTTGAAATACGTTTAATTTTAAATATACCGCAACAATAAATATGAAAATACCGGCAAATAAAGCGATGAAATCTTCACGTTTCGCCTTACTTGTATAAAACCATGTACGTTTATCCTTCTTTCCAAATCCTCTTAAATCCATTGCATTTGAAACCGTATCTATTCTTTCTAGAGAATGAATGATTAGTGGCCAGAAAATTAAAACACGGTTCTTCATACGAACCCATAAACTTGCTTCTCCTTTTTCAAAAGCCACTCCTCTCGCTTCTTGCGCGTGTTTAATAATTTTATACTCAGACTGGATGTCAGGAATATAACGTAGTGCAATATTTATTGCATAAGTAATCTTATAATGAATACCCAGTTTACTTAAGTTACTTACAAATTCACTTGGATCTGTCGTATAAATAAAAAGAAGTGTAAATGGTAATAACGTAAAATACTTTAATGAAAGTGTAGCTGCATAAAATAATGTTTCATATGTAATCGTTGCATATCCAACATGTAAAAACACGGTATATGATTCAGTTAATTCAGATCCATGAGTTGGTGTAATCAATAAAATCATGACAGAGTTTAATAAACTAAATGTAAATATGACACTAAAAACAATTAAAATTTTACGAAATGGAATTTTAGCAATGCTGAGCCCGATACACCCAATAATAAATAATATTAGCAACACCCGAAAATCAAAAAACAAAAAAGTAAGCGTCATACAAAAAATAAATAAAAACAATTTCACTACCCCATCCATACGATGAAAATATGTACTATGCACCTTCCTCCCTCCTATTACTGTCTAAATAAAGCTCCATAAATTTTTCTGGACATGCAATCCCACTAAATTTAACAAGCTTGGTTAAAGAACTCTCTCTTAAGTTGGCTCTTTGTAACGTTTCTTGATCGCCTAATACATCAAACACTGTATTATCCGCAATAATTTTCCCTTCATGTAGAACTACTGCACGGTCTGCATATTCTAGTACGAGATTCATATCATGAGTGATAAAAACAAATGAAATACCCTTTTTAGCTAGGTTTTTAATAAAAGACATAAATTGTTTATAGTGATAATAATCTTGTCCCGCTGTCGGTTCATCTAATATGATAAGTTTAGGATTTGTTGTTAATACAGATGCGATTGTTAATCTCTTTTTTTGCCCATAGCTTAGTGCTTGAATTGGCCAATTACGAAATGGATATAAACCACAAATTTTTAAAGTTCCTTCTACTCTATTCTTAATTTCTTCCTTAGAAAAATTATGTAATGTTAATGTAAATGAAACTTCTTCAAAAACAGTAGGCTGTGTAATCATATGATTTGGATTTTGCATCACGTAAGATATGATTTCCCCACGTTTACGAATAGACCAAGAACTAATATCTTCACCTTTTAACAAGATTTTCCCATTTTTCATTTTGTTTATGCCTATAAGACTATGAGCTAATGTTGATTTCCCTGCTCCATTATGTCCTAACAGTGCCACAATTTCTCCTTCATATATTGAAAGGTTTACATTTTCTAATACTTTTTGTTTATTAGAGTATGAAAATGATAAATTCTCCACTTTAAGTAATTCCTTGTTTTTAGTATTCCCTTTTAATATGACTTGTTTCTCCATCCACTCTTTTATAACGTTGCTTACCTTTTCTTTTTGAAGGTTTTCCATTGGATATATTACGTCATTATTACTATCAAAATGTAATCTCTTTAATGCTTCGATGTAAATAGGCTCTCTTAAGCCGATACGTGGTAATATATTTGACGCTAAGATTTCTTTTGGTGTTCCTATCGCAATGACTTTACCTTCATCAATTAATATAACTTTGTCTAAATCCAGTTTTAAAATTTCTTCTATCCTATGTTCGATAATAACAATCGTTTTATTATATTGTTCATGTATATCTTTCATAAGTTCTATCGTATGTATGGCGCTTAGTGGATCTAAGTTTGCTAACGGTTCATCGAACAATAATATATCCGCATTTGTTGTTAATAAACCAGCAAGGGAAACTGTTTGCTTTTGACCTCCTGATAATTCATGTGGACTTTGTTTATGAAACGTATGCATCTTCACCTTTCTTAATGAGTCCGAAACAATCTTTTTCATATCATCTTGCTTTACACATTCATTTTCTAAATAAAAAGCTACATCTTCTTCTACTGTCAGACCAATAAATTGAGCATCTTGATCTTGCAAAATTGTTCCTACCTGTTTACTTTGTTCAAAAATACTTCCTTCCCTCGGGTCTTTACCGGCAATTAAAACGTTACCTGTACTAGTCCCTTCGTAAGAAAATGGGATTAGCCCATTTATACAATGAGCTAATGTCGACTTGCCTGAACCACTTCGTCCAGCAATTAGCACTTTTTCCCCAGGGTATATATGAAAGGTAATATCACTTAAAGTAGGCTGCGCAGCATGCCAATATTGAAAGGTGAATTGTTCAAACGAAATAATTGGTTGCATGTTAACATCCCTACTTTTCAATTTTTAAATGTGTATGTTTCTTATTGGATTTCGCCAAACCAATTGTAAGTGGCAATCCAAGTACTAAGAAAACGATGACATCGGAAATTGTTGCGCCTAATACTTGTATAACAATTTTGTCAAATGGTTCTCCCATCACAATAATATCGAATGCCCCAGCAAATATAATAGCAATGACAATACCAACTAGCCCAGTAATTGCTAAATAAGAAATATCCCCCTTGTTAAACGACCCGTTTTTCACACTAAAACCAACTCTTCTTTGAATAAGCCCCATTGAAAAACCAATAATTCCTGAACTAATAACCCAGCCCCACCAAATCCCCCAGCCAGCAATCGTATCTGTTACGGTATGACCGATAAGTCCGATTAACAGTCCTGCCACTGGACCAAATAATGCTCCAAAAACAGTTAATATAGCTAATGCTGGTTTAATAAATGTATTCGGTGCAATAGAAAATCCCCAAAGCCCTAATATCCCGTATAATGCTGCTCCAATACCGATTGCTACTACTAACTTTGTTGATAATTTGTTCATGACAATTCCCCTCTCATATTAGTCAACTTTTATTACTCTATATTTAATTTAAAAATGAATTATGCATCGACACTCCCTTTCTATACAACAAAAAAATGACCTCTTACATAAGAGGTCATTTTCTGTCACGTTCAAGAATCCTCTTATCTTTCAAAAAACACATCGTGTCCTCTGCGGAATTAGCACCTTCCTATAAAATTGCATAGGGGTTGCTGAGGTTTCTTAGGGCCGTTCCCTCCACCTCTCTGGATAAGTATTAATTTGTAATTCGTATTATGGCACTAAAGAATGTAAATTTCAACACTTTTCTTACTATTTTTATTTTTTTGTTAAATAGATCATTTAAATCATTGTATTCTTATCGGAATTATGAAATAATAAATTCAAAATCGTTTCGGGAGGAATGCATTATGAAAGTTATTGGTTTGATTGGAGGATTAAGTTGGGAATCTACATCATTATACTATAAACATATTAATACACTTACACTCTCTCAATACGATCAAAATGCAAAGTTAGTTTTATATAGTATGGACTTTGGTGAAGTAACTACTTTATTACAAAACCATCAATATGAAGAAGTGAAAAATGAACTAGTTACAGTTGCAAAGAAAGTTGAAAAATCTGGGGCTGAATGTTTATTAATGTGTTCAAATACCGTACATCTATTTGCCGAGGAAGTAGAACAAGCAATATCTATCCCGCTTCTTCACATTGGTGATGTAAGTGCTAAAGAAATGGTAGAACAGAATATAAAACGTATCGGACTATTAGGAACAAAACAAACGATGGAGCAAGATTTCTATAAATCACGATTAGCGAAATATAACATTGAGACAATTATCCCAAATGACGAGGAAAGAACTTTTATCCACCATGTCATATTAGATGAATTAAGTAGAGGGATCATTTCAGAAACATCTAAAGAAAAGCTATTACAAATTACAAAATCATTAATTCAAAACGGCGCTGAAGGTATATTATTAGGCTGTACTGAAATACCTTTACTCATCTCCCAAAATGATCTCACTGTTCCCGTTTTTGATACTGCTTTTTTACATGCAAATACTGCTGTACAATTTGCTGGATAAGAATATACAAGCATAAAGGTGAGAACCTCTATGCTTGTATACAGTTACGACTATTTATCCCGCTATTTATGGGTAGTAAAATCCCTATCGATTAAAGTTTTACTTTATTTAAAAGAGATTCAATAACTGCAATTGCTTCTTTTGAACCACCACATTCTAAAAAGCTATCATTAAGTTTTCTTATACCATGTTTATACTTTTCATTTGAAAGAACATCTGTTACGGCCTCTTTTAAAGTGTGCACATTAACATGTTCTTTCAATAGTCTATGTGCCGCTTCAAGCTCAGTTAATCTTTGCGCTATCATTGGCTGGTCTTTATCATGCGGTATTATTACAAATGGGACATTATAATGAATGGCATCGTGTACGCTATTCATACCACCATGTGTAATAAAAACATCTGCTTCATTTAATATTTCTGATTGAGGTACGTATGGAGCAATTATAAAATTATCTGGTGCTTTCTTAATTTTAGAAATATCATTTCTATCACCAATTGCCATTACAACTATCCCATCAAAATCTGAAAAAGTATCAATACAAGTATTAAAGAATGGTTCGAGTCCTTCAAGCAGTGTTCCCATTGAAATATAAATAACTTTCTTTTCTTTAAGTGATTCCAATGGAAACTTTATATTTGTTTTACGCTTTGAAATACTCGGTCCAATAAAAATGTTATTTTCTTCGAATGATTCGCTATTAGGTTGGAAATAACGACTTGTGTATACGAGACAAACATCACCCTTATTATTCATAAATTGAAGATTATTGTTTGGTTTTACTCCAAATTCATGTTCCATCTGGTTTAATAATTTTTCAGAGATCTTCTCTGGTTGGAATGGTATATCTGCATTTGGATGAAAAGGTAATGTCTTCAAAAACTCTGGAGGAATTAAAAATATAGGTGAGGACACTACACCTGGAACTTTTAAATACTCCTTTACTAACTCTCCCGCACCAAATATATCATAAATTACGAAATCAAAATTTATGCTTTCACTTAATTGTTTCGTAATTTCTAATATATATAAAGAAGTTTGAACATGCACATGAAAGAAAGCATTTAACCCAGATGAGGTTTCAGCATCAATAGAAATCCCCTTTAATAGATCCGGATGAGTATGTACAGTAGCTCCTAAATCTTCAATTCTACCCTTAAAGTTTGCCGTTGTAATATAATGTACATTATCCCCTCGTTCAGTAAAGGCTTTTACTAAATTTAATGTAGGGTTTACATGTCCCTCTGCTGGAAAATTAACTACTAAAATATTTAGCACTTATTCCTCACTCCTTACATTTCACTATTTTAATTAAGCATACTGTTATTTGTACATGTAATCGTCCCCTAATAGTCCTAATGTGCTTGCAACATTATGTTGATAAATAATTTTCAGTCATCAACATAAAAAAAGGCATCTACCTATGTAGATGCCTAACCGTGATAAGGAGTGTTCTGTGAGGTTAGAACAAGCTTTTCTGCTTGTCTATGCTATCAATATATGATTTATTTTACAAAACGTGAATCGTTAATAGAATTATTTTAGCTCATTAAAATAAAAAAAGAGTTATTAATAAATATAATCTCAATTATTATTATGATGTAGCTACCTATGTTCCTCCAATATTTTAGAATAAACAGCTTCATATATACCTCATTTCTAATCTATTCCCAGATAAAAACGCCTCTAGTTCACATGAATGCTAGAGACGTTTCGTCCATTTTAATTCTCTTTAGAGTCATCTGTTTTTGGCGCTTCACCAGTTAATCGCTTATTTTTCAAATCAAAATAAGCATCTAAAACTTCTTTTCCAATATCGGAGTTAATGCCTGATTTATCATTTTTAACCCACGGTACTACAACAGAAAATGCTACTTCTGGATCATCATATGGCGCATATCCAGCTAATGTTAAATTATAACATTCTCTACGGTCGCCTTTCTCATTTCGCCCAATATCATTTTCTCCACCATATACAGTTTGTGCGGTCCCTGTTTTACCAGCTGGTTTATATGGTGCTTTTTGGAACGCTCTTACTCCCGTTCCATCTCCTTCTTGAAATACTTTTCTAAATCCTTCTTTTACTTGATTAATATATTCTTGTTTCATATCAATTCTATTTAAAACAACGGGTTCTATTGATTGTACTACTTTACCAACCTCATCTTTTTGAACGGTTTGTTCTCTAATCTCTTGAACAATTTGTGGTTTCATTCGATACCCTCCATTTGCGATAGTGGAAATATATTGTGCAAGCTGAAGTGGTGTATACGTATCATATTGTCCAATAGAATAATCTAATAAGAAACCAGGCTGATTATCTTTTCTTCCAATTTGTCCTGCAGTTTCATTTGGTAAATCAATACCAGTTTGTACGCCTAGTCCAAATTGCCTGAAATAATACCTCATTTTATCAAAATATTCTTGTTTAATATCTAGTGAACTATTTTTCACATAATCCACGCCAGCAATTTTTAATGCTATATTAAACATATAAACGTTTGAAGAAACTTGTAACGCTCTTAGATCGTCTATATCACCAAAATTTTTCCAAGACTTCTTCTCCTTAGTTCCTTTAAACTTCATAGGTGCATCATAAAAATGTGTTCCAGGAGTTATTGCATTTGTTTCAAACCCTGTTAACACTGTCGCACCTTTAACCGTTGATCCAAGCTCATAAGAACTAGTCAGCGTGCCTAAAGCATAATCTTCTACTTCCATTTTCCCGTCTTTTTCTACAAGCTTTTTCCCAGCCATTGATAATACTTGGCCATTTTTTGGATTCATCATCACTACGAAAGCACGGTCTAACATTGATTCTGATCCTTTATATTGTTTTAATATTTTTTCTATACTCTCCTCTACTTTTTTTTGCAATTCCATATCTATTGTTAAAGTTAAATTTTTACCGCTTTTCCCTTCAGTAACAGTTTCCGTTCTAATAGTATTTCCTTGTTTATCAGCAATGCTTCTTACTTCTTTTTTTGTACCATGAAGTACATCTTCGTATTGCTGTTCTATATAACTTTTGCCGACCCTATCATTTCGGCTATAATCACGCACTAAATAATAATCTAATCTTTCACGTGGCAATCCTTCATCAGCATTTGAAACGTTACCAAGGACAGAACGGAATAACCCATCATTTACATAGATTCTCTCCCAATCAACTGATGCATCTACCCCTGGAAGGTTCGCTAAATTTTCACTAATCACCGCATATTCCTGTTCACTAACGTTCTTTTTAATAATTTGAGGTGCCATTTGAAAACCTGAGTTCATTTTGCTTTTAATAGCTAACACTTCTATATCTTTAGCCGTTAATTCTTGAAGATTTTTATCTGTAACGCGCTTCCTTTTTAAATCTTCTATTTTTTTGTCTAGCTCTTTTCCGGTAATATCCTTATCTCGGAACTTATCTATTTCTTTTTTTGATACTAAGTCTTGAGTAAGTTCTGGATTTAATTGCATCCAAAAGTCTTTCTTATCAGTCTCCGTTAACTTATCTATATCTTCTTGTGGCATTTCAATAATATCTGCAAGTTGTCTTGCTGATTTTAATATTTCTTCTTGTTTTACACCTTTCACCTTTGTATATGTAATTGTACGTAAAGACTTATTATCAACTACTGGATTTCCTTCACGATCAAATATTTTCCCACGTGGTACAGAAAGACCCACGGTTGTATTTTCTCTCTTCTCTACTTCATTTTTATATGTTTCTCCATCAAAAATTTGTACTTTCCCTAACTGAATAATAATGCCAGAAAATAATAAAAATACACAAAGGAATAAAATATTTAACCGGAGAGGTACTACTCTCCCACTTTTCTTCTCTTGCTTTTTCACCTTGTCATAATCTCCTCCTTACAATATTCCAAATAATAATCACATTTCTATATTAAAAGTAATGTACAATTTCTATACATTGCTTTGTACAAATATTAATATAATGTTTAAAACTTAATAGAAATTAAAACAAAGGTAAAGAAAAGGTAAAGTTTACTAAATTAAATATAAAAAATACCCAATAACAAAAAGCTTAGTTTTCACTAATCGCTTTGTTATTGGGTATTAATTCATTTAAGAATTACTACTAGTGGGTATCGTTATACATTTGTCGTCACAATTAGAAAGAGATTGTTTACTTAGTACTTTCGGTAAGTGAATAGTTACTGTTGTCCCGACACCAACCTCGCTCATGATACTAATTGTCCCTTGATGACTTTCAATAATTTTATAACTTAACATTAATCCAATACCAGTCCCTTTTTCTTTCGTACTATAAAAAGGTTCACCTAATCTCTTAATTCTTTCTTCAGGTATTCCTATTCCTTCATCTATTACATGAATGATGACACCATCATCATTTATTTCTTTTATGTGAATTGAAATTTCCCCACCATTTGGCATAGCTTCGATTGAATTTTGCAAAATATTAATAAATACTTGTTTCAATTGATTTTCTGAGCATTCAATAATTATATCTTTGTCATCCGTAAATAGTTCAACTTGAATATTTGTCATAATTGCTTTTGTATTCATTAACGATACGACATTTTTAAAAATTTGATAAATATTTTTCTTTTCTGTATTTATCTCATCTGTTTTAGCAATTGATAGAAATTCTTGTAGGATTGCTTCTATCCTTTCAATTTCAGAAAGCATAAGATCAAAATATCTTTCTTGATCTTCTTTATTAATTTGGAATAACTGTATAAAACCTTTAATTACAGTTAAAGGATTTCTTACTTCATGAGCCACGCCAGCTGCTAATTGACCAATTGCTGCAAGTGTATCTGATTTGTTTAACAATTCTTCTGTCTTTTTTCGCTCTGTAATGTCGCGTACAATAATCATAATTTTATCATGTAATAATGGTAAGCACCTCGCTTCAAAGAAATCAATACTTCCATTAAGTGTGAGTGGATATTCTACAATTACATTCGTTCCTTTTTCCTTCACTTGATTAATGGCTTCCTGAAACTGCTGTGCTACTGAAGATGGTAATACTTCGTAAAACTTTTTTCCCATAAAAGCTTCTGCGGGTACGTAAAACTTTGTAGGAGATCCTGCCTTGTAATCTATGATTGTACCATCATCTTCTGTTAAGAAACATAAATCCGGTAAAGCTTTAAAAATTAATTCCAGTTCAGATGTTTGTTGTTTTAACTGCTCTTCTATCGCTTTTAAATGGGTAATATCTACACCAACAGCCCAATAACTATATCCTGTTACAGGAAACTGTTCTGATATATTCGACCACATTATTGTTTTGATTTCACCATTTTTACATGTTAAGTGCATTTCCCAATCTCTGAAATTTTTTCCACAAGTTAAAAATTTCTTTTGTATTTGATGGCGATAATTATGATTAGGATACAATAATTGCAGTGCATTGGGATTTCCAATTATTTCTTCAGCGGTATAACCGGTTACAATTTCACATTCTCGATTCCACAAAACAAAATCTCCATTATAATCAAGCGCATCGACCATAACAGGCATGTTTTGTAAAATCGTATGTAGTTCCTCCTCTTTCCGAGAAAGCAACGTTGTATTTTTACTTTGAAATATTTTTATTGCACCATCTAAAATTAAATTCGAGAGCATTTCAAAGTATTTTTGACAACTGAAAATTTCACTTTTTTTGGACCATACAACAAAAGATCCTAGATGTTGATTGTATAAGAAAATGGGGATTTCAATCTTTGGAAGTTTACTCTTTTTTATCTCATTCATTCCGAATGAAAAAACACACTCTTTTTCAGCATCAAGAAGTTGATGTGATATGTTAGTTAATTTATAAAATTGTTCTGCCATGGTTTCTATTGTACTCACATCAATAAGTTCCATTAGCCGCGAATTCATTCCTTTTTCACCTCAATATGTAAAATTAATACAAATGTAAAATTCATACTTCTCCATTATACGAAGAAAGCTAGTGTAGGTATATAGCTGTAGAATAATTATTCGAACAAATTTTATTTTTCAATTAAAATAAGAAAAGAATATATATACTGAATATACCTTTAATTAGTATATATTTCGTTGATTCCTCACTTATTGTCTAGGTAACTTGAATTCATCCTTATATTCACTGAATTTTCACTTGAGAGTCATACGTGTCACTAATAGCGGTATAAACATGCAATAAATATAAAGTTCATAAAATATTCACAATTTTTATGAAAAATATAAACATTTATTCCAATATATTCTATATAATAAAATGTAATAAGGCTTCTATGAATCTCATAGAATACCTTACCCCTAATAAAAAGAAAAAAGAATCCATTTGGATTCTTTTTTCTTTTTTAATTACATTACATATTTATATAAAGCATGTGCCACACCATGTTCTTCATTTGATAACGTTTCGTATTTGCACATTGCTTTTATTTCTTCAACTGCATTCCCCATTGCAATTGATATGTTTGCTTTTTCCATCATAGAAACATCGTTTAGCCCATCACCTATCGCTACAGTGTTTTCAACCGAAATATTAAGATGTTCTGCTAAAGTATATAATCCATTCCCTTTTTGAGCATCTCGATGATTAATCTCTAAATTGTGCCAATATGAAGATGTAATTGCTAAATCTGTATTATGAAGAAATGTTTCTTTTAGTTTTTTTAATTTCTCAATATCATAAGAAAATGGTAATAGTTTATGCACATATATATCTGTTTCTACAATTGGTTTACAACTTTCCGCACTATGAAACGCTGTATGCTCAAGATATAATGCTGCGATTGTTTCTAACTCTTTCAAGTCGAAATTTTCTTTTGAATTCTTCACATACTCAATTTCATTACGTACACTCTCTACTCCATAATCTGGCACATACACACCTTTATCAGTATAAAGCTGATAATATAAACCATTCTCTTCAAGATATTCTACAATTTCAAGTGCCTGCATATTTTGAATTGGATATCTCTTCATCATTTTTTTATCTTTATATATAAGGGCGCCATTTTCCGCAATGATTGGACACTCTAAATCAACTTCTAACAATAATCGCTCAATGTCAACAATAGAACGTCCTGTACAAATTGCTACAACATGACCAGCTTCTTGACATGTTCGAATTGCTTCTGCATTTTCTTTACTTATCATTTTATTCCCCGAAAGAAGAGTTCCATCTAAATCAATTGCGATTAATTTCATTATTTCTTCACCACTTTCTATAAATACACGAGTTTTAATTAATTATTAGGTATCGTTTTCATACAACCCTCGTGAGGTACTTCTTATTTATAATTTATGAAAAGCGTTTCAGGTCAAGAAATAATTAAAAATAAAATCCAAAGCTTTTCTTTTTAAAAAAGCTTCGGATTTTAAACTATGAATTATAACTAATGTATTTTGTCTCACACATGTACACATTTTTTTCTTCAGTTGGGATATATACTTTAAACTTTTCTAACCGTTTTCCATAGACATGAATCGTAATAACGCTTTCATTTTTGCTGATTTCAAGAATATGACAATCCGCTGGTGGAATTACTTTATCAGTTTCTCCTTCTCCCAAATAAAGATTTCCTGTATGTGTTAAATAAACAAGTGAATTTCCAAGTTGTTTCGTTTGTATAAAGTTCTGCACCATTATCCTTCCTGAAAATACGCCTTCTACTCCCCATGTGCCGTCATGATCATGTAAAGGTGTAGATTGTCCATCTTTCCATACGAGAGCTAGTACTTCAAAACGTTTGAGCGGATCTTCATACAATAAATGTCGTGCATATTGAGTCAAATTGGCCTTCTGTTTATCTAACGGAAGCCATGTTTTCTTTTCTAAAAGTTCTTCTAATAATTTTTCAATGCCACACACTATTTCTTCTTCAAATAAACTGTTTTCCATAAGATCTGTAACACCTTTAATAAACTTTTGAAATGATTTACTTCCATTACAAGTCAACATAAGAATCCTCCTCTACGCTTTATATAATTCCATATTAAGGTAATTTCCGAAAACTCACAATTGAGAAACAAAAAACAAGATGCAAATGTATGCACCTTGTTATGATTTTTATTTGGCTTTCAATCGAATAGGTAAGTATTTTAATGTTTGTTCATTTTCTAATATACATGTTTCTAAACAGAAAGATAGAGATAGCTCTATTTTTTCAAAAGCATTTATAAAGGTAGTTAATGCAATCTCAGCTTCTAAACGTGCAAGTGGTGCTCCTAAGCAAAAGTGAGGACCTTTCCCAAAGGTTAAATGTTTTTCATTTCCTGTTCGATGTACATTAAATTGAGAGGCTTGTGAAAATTTTTTCTCATCTAAATTCGCTGCACTAACCCACGCAACAATCATCTGATCCTTTTTCATTAAAGGACCAAATATATTTGTATCCTCTGTAATCCTCCGGGCCAATGTAACAGGAAAGCGATAGCGTAATACTTCCTCAATCGCTTTTGAAATTAAGTTAGGTTCTTTTCTTAACTCTTCATAAATTCCAGGTGAATCTACTAAAAAGCAATAAAAGCTATTAATAATTAAATTTGTAGTGGTTTCATTCCCAGCCGCTAGTAAACCTAATGAAAAGGTTACAATTTCCTCATCGGTTAATCTTTCGCCTTCATATTCAGCTCGAATTAAATCAGATATGATATCATCGGTTAAATGATATCTCTTTTCCTGAACAATCGGTAGAAGGTATGCTTTGAATTCATTTAATGCTATCCCTTTCTCGGCATCCAGATCATTAAACTTTTCTTTACTATACGGCATAAATAAAATATCAGACCATTCTTTAATTTTTTTACGATCTGTTGTTGGGACTCCTAATAAATCAGAAATAACGGTAACAGGTAAAGGTGCAGCAAACTGTTCAACGATATTAACTTCACTACATTTTTCGATATGTTGTACAAGTTCATCTGCGATAGCCTGTATTCGAGGTTTCCACTGTCCTAAACTTCTTGGAGTAAATGCCTTAGAAACAATGGAACGTACATTGCGATGTTCTGGTGGATCTGTAGAGTTTATATTTATTCTAGTTTCTAAAGGAGGAATTGAGAATTGTCTGCGCTCCCTTCTACTTGAAAATAAGCGATAATCTGATAAAACACGATTTACATCATCGTATAAAAAAACATTCCATACATCCTGCTCTTCATCATAATGAACTGGGTGATTATCCCTCATCAAACGATACCATTCATATGGATTCCATAACTCTTCTTTTGTTTTCAGCTTTGAAATTTCATGAACTAAAATAACATTTTCAGGTGAAGCCATAGTTCTTTCCTCCCTTTTCTTTTACAATAAAAGTGATAGGTCGGCAGTTCAAAGTTGTATAAACTATCATATGTTATTTTAACATATACAAAAGGAGAGTTTTCATTAGAGAACTTGAGAAATATATAAGGGGGAGTTTTATGTACGTTGACATTTTACTGCTAGCAGAATTAACGACAGGACCAAAACATGGATATGAAATCAAAAAAAATGTTCAAAATCGTTTAGGTGAGAATTTTGAGTTAAATCACAACATGCTTTACCCTGCCCTTCGGCGCTTTGAAAATATGGGTGCTATAACGAAAAAAATACATAAACAAGTCGCAAAACCCAACCGAAATATGTACGATATAACAGAAACAGGAGAAGAAATTTTTTCTGAAATGTTACGAGAGTTTCCTGAAAAACTTGCGACAAACAATACAGAATTTCTAGTTCGTATTGCGCTATTTGAAAAACTTGACTATGAGGATAGAAAAGAGATTTTGACTGTACGTCAAAACGTACTACATAATCAGCTTACTGCTATTCAGACTCTAGATGTCACCTCATCTTTTATTACTGAAGTCATTGAATTTAGTAAATCACGAATTGAACATGAATTGAGTTGGATTACATCACTTATGAAAAAAATATGAAAAAATAACAAGAAAAGTTAAAAACAATGAATGAAAATGATATTTATTATCAATACTATGATTAATAAAAGGGCAACCACGATTTGGCTACCCTTAAAGAAATTACACTTCTGGATCAAATGTTTTGCAATCTGTTTCTTCCGTTGTAGATGCATGTTTACCTTTATGACTTACTACGTAAATTGCCTCTGCACTACATTTATTACCGTTTGCCCAAAATTTACAGTTGTTTACTTCACATAAAACGTCTTGTGCCATAGTATCACACCTCCTTGTTCTATTATCATTAACAAAATTCGGAGGTATGATACTATTTGTCATTCATTTTTTATTCCCTTTTTAGCTTTCTTAATGGTTCAATATCTCCTCGGACAATAGCATCAATATTTTCAGTTATTTTTTCAATGTCAAAATGCCACCATTGAATTTGCAATAATTCTTGGATTATTTCATTTGAAAATCTCTCTTTTATTTTATTTGCAGGGTTTCCACCAACAATTGTATATGGTGCAACGTCTCTAGTCACAACAGATTTAGCTGCAATGATTGCACCATCCCCTATTTTTATTCCGGGCATAATTGTTGTATCCATACCAATCCAAACGTCATTTCCTATAACTGTATCACCTTTATAAGGTAAATCAGACAAACTAGGTGTATACTTCTCCCACCCATTTCCAAATATATTAAATGGATATGCTGAAAATCCATCCATTCGATGATTCGCTCCGTTCATAATAAAGTTAATTCCAGATGCAATGCTACAAAATTTCCCAATTGTAAGGCAATCCCCTAGAAATTCATAATGATGTAATACTCGATCTTCAAATGTTTCTCCATCTTTCGTATCATAATAAGAATAGTCACCAACAAGTATATTAGGTTTTGTTATTGTATTTTTTATAAATTGAACGTTTTGATTCCCTTCAATAGGGTATTTAACATTTGGATTAGGATTCATTTTGTACAGCACTTCCTTTACCACTTATTTCACTTTCCACCACTATTACTGGCTTTAAATTGTATATAGGTAAAATAAACAATAATCCAATTATAAAAAGTAAAGCCGTCCCTTCATACATCATACTTAATGAAAACATCTCTTTTAAAGAACCGGCAATACTCATCGTTACCACCATTGAACCAGTAAAAAGCGGACTTAAAATACCATTTACACGACCTATAAAATCAGTATCGCTATTTTGAATAATAAGCGTATTAATACCAATTTGGATACAAGGAAGAGCTAAACCACTAAAAAGCTGCGCTGTAAGTGTCACCCATAAATTTGTAGAATATCCTATAATGCCAATACCAATTGCTTGACCAAGCATACCGATAATTAACATCTTTTGCGGAGCAACGTTTTTCGCAAATACCATCGCTAATGCTCCGCCAACAATCATTCCTGCACCATTTACTGTTAATAGCCACTGTAAACTCTCTTTTGATAACCCTAACTGCTCAGTCACAATAAATATACCTAATGGCTGAATTAATCCTATACCTAGTCCTGCAGCCATAAAACAAAGCCCTAGCAAAGTTAATGCTTTTTTCTTTTTGACATACTTAATACCATCCTTCATCTCCTGCAACAGAGTGATATCTTTCTTTTCTACGTCGTTTTCAAGATCTTTTGGAAGAAATAACAATACAACTGCCGCAAGTAAAAACGAGATACCTGTTATGATGATTGAAATATAAATTCCAAAACTATGAAAGATAAATGTCCCTAGGATTGGTCCTAATACCATAAATATTGCAAATATCGTTTGATATATAGACATTGCTAATTGAATTTGTTCCGTTGATAAATGTTGTTTAAACAACTTCATTCCAGATGGTTGTGAAAACTGTGAAAGGATTGCAGAGATGAGTGTCACAAAAAACACAATTTTCCACGTTCCAAACATAAGCGTAATTAATACAGCGAATACTGAAATGGAACTTAACGTTTCACACCATATCATTGTCTTCTTTGGCTTCCACCTATCAGCAAAAGTACCGCCAATAAATGAAAAAATAAAAATTGGAGCGAATTCAGCAACTGAAATCATCGAAATAGCAAAAGCATCACCTTTTGTCATTTCCATTACATATAGTAATACCGCAAAGTTTCGAACCCATATTCCTATTTGTAAAAATAATGCTGATGCTAAAATCCCTTGAACAAACCGATTTTTTAATACTTGTGATACCCCATTGTTTTGTTTCGTTACTACATTTGTCGACATAAAAAAGCCTCCTATTTCATGTTCTGAACAGGAGGCAGCACAAATCATATAAAAAGACTATATATTCGCAGAGCGAAATACATCCCTTTTCTATAAATGTACAGACTAACCCTATTCAGAAGAATATTTCGTTTTTTAACGAAGATCTCTTATAAATAGAATTAGTTGATCATCGGGATGTCTTCACCCTTCCGTTTCGAATTTAAATAATACATACATACTCTATGTAAATCATTTTCGATGTATGCATGTCTCCTTTTAACTATTCTAGAAAGTTAAAGGTAATTCCTCTAAAGAACGCATTAAATAGTTACCTTGCCATTTAATTTCTTCACGATTCCCTTTTATTTGTAGTTCAGGCATTCGATTAAACAAAGTAGTAATAGCAATCTTTGCTTCCAACCTAGCAAGTGGGGCACCTAAGCAGAAATGACTACCATGACCAAAGGCAATATGACGATTATTTTCCCGAGTAATCTTGAATACTTCTGGGTTTTCAAATACAGTTTCATCACGGTTTGCAGAAGCTAAGGCAATGACAACCATATCTCCTTTTTCGATTGTTCGGTCGTGAATTTGAAATGGCTCCGCTGCCCATCTTGAAGTTGTAACCTCAACTGGAGAATAATATCGTAATCCTTCCTCAATAGCAGCATCAATTAATTTTGGGTTTTCTTTTAATAACTGTAATTGATTTGGATTTTCAAGAAGTGCTAATACCGTATTTGTAATTAAATTCACTGTCGTCTCGTGTCCTGCTACAATTAATAGCATTATCATTGAATATAGTTCCCGAGCGCTAAGTTTATGCCCTTCACTCTCTGCAAGTATTAAAGCACTCACCAAGTCTTCTTTTGGCTCTTTTCTTTTAATATCAACTAAATAATGAAGATATGTAATAAACTCAGATAGTTGCTTTTCAGTTTCTCTTATTTCTTCTGGTGTTTCTGGGTAAGCAATGACAGCATGAGACCAAATTCTAAATTTCGCTTGATCTTCTTTTGGAATACCGAGCATTTCACTTATTACAATGATAGGTAAAGGGAACGAATAATCATCAACAAGATTTAATGAACCCTTTCGCTCGACTTCATTTAACAAACCATCTGCAATATCCTGTATTCTTCCTTCCAATTGCGTGATCATCTTCGGTGTAAAAGCTTTTTGTACGAGTGATCGTAGACGATTATGGTTAGGTGGATCTGAATTTAACATATGAGTAGTTAAATAATCACTATTGTCAACCGTAAGAAACACATTCAATGCATCTTGAGGAAATATATTGGCTGGATCTTTTTTTAAGCGACTGTCTTTTAAAAGCGGCAAGGCATCTTCATATCTTGTGACAAGCCATTCCGCTCCTAGTTCAGTTTTATTCACAAATAAGATAGGTTGCATTTTTCTAGATTCTTTATAAATTTCATACGCATCTTCTTTAAATTGAGCTGAAGCTAAATTAATGCCATCCTCTATTTTTAGTCCAACTTTGTTTTTCATTGACATTGTATTCCCTCACTCTCATTTGTTTTTGAAAACCAACCCAACATATGCATTATACTCTAATAAAAACGTGAAAATTGTAAATTTTCAATCAAAATCTTACTTCGTATATTGAAAAATAAAAAAGTGAGAGAGTAAAATCGTTTCACTCTCTCACTTCTCTTTATGCGAAGCACATAAAATTACTAATTTGTTGATAGCGATAACTTACTTTACGACGACGACCACCTTGCCACGTGTAACCTGACACTCCATTTCTTCTCACTTCAGTCGGGAAGAACCATAAATCCCTTCCGAAAGGACCAGGACGATGTAAGCGTAAATAGCCCCATCTTCCTAGACAGTTACACATCCATGATTTCATATTACCTGGTTGTGCTGGAGAAGCAAATGTAGACGGTAACGACGGCGCTTGTGACGGTGGTGGTGACGTTGGAGCATCTTCCGCATCATCTGGTCTGTAATCTTCTTGTTCAATATCTCTCACTTCATTTGTAGGTTCATACCCGTAGTTTTGTGTATTGTAATACATCGCTTGATCATATGGATAATTTTGTTGATTATACATATTAACAAATCACCTTCTTTTCATTCATTACCTTTACCATTCATATGTGATATGCCCTCGCTGGGAAGCTTATGTATAGCCCAAATTCAACTTAAAAAGCTCGTATTATTAAAAATACGAGCCTTTCAAAAATAGAATGTGTTTATTATTTCCTTAACTTCACACTATAAAAACGCATTTCATCTAACGTACCTTCAAATTCAAATACTTCTTGTTTAATTAATTGTTTCAAGCGATATTCTAAGAAAGTATCTCCAACCAATTGTTCAACAAGACCAAGTGCTTCACCAATTACTCTAGGAGCTTTGAGGAACTCTCGATCAGCACCCACACTTTTCGCGCATTCAATTATAAATTGATCAAAATAATCTTCTTGTACAGAATGCACTTCATTTTCTTTCCACACTCTTAAACATTCTATGCTTTCCGATAATCTATCCCACTCATGTTCAAACTTCATTCGCTTCTCTTCAGTTAAATAAGGTAACTTTATAAAACTTTTTTGGAATAAAGCTAAACTTTCAGGTGGTAATTCTCCCGTTCCACGAATATCATACTCTTGTTTTAATATTTCTCTACTTGCTTCAGACGTATTAACAACTCGAATGTTTTTCTTATTCTTTAATTGTGCTATTACAAAACTTAGGCCTACATGTTCATGTGCATTATCAGCCTTCCAAATTGTAATAGGCGTTTCAACAGGAATAGTATGTAGTTCTTCTATAGTTGCTATAAATCTTGATAAATATTCTTCTACAAAATAACTATCATAAGCAGTTAAATTATTTATTAACCACTTCTGTCTTGCTAGTTGCCCCTCATTCGTATGCAACTTATATATCGGTCCAATTGAAAAGAATTCAGAAAAAGCAACAACACTCTCTTCATATAACTCTTCTTGGCTTAACATATATTTTAAGCAACCAGCCGTTGAATCATCAAAAGCAATATGTACGTGCGTACTTTCTATTACATTCCTTTTATAAGTAGGATTACTCGTTAATTGTTTCGGAATATCCATCAAATTTTTAATTGTATCTTCACTATAGTTTTCTTCTAATAAGTTTAACTGTATGAGAATACTTTGAAGTAAATCTTTAGCCTCATCTTCGTACATATCCCCTACAGCATTTTTAATTTTATCTATCACACAAATCCCTCTATTCATTTCAAAAATAACGTAGATTATAGTGTATCATTTTAGTATAGTTCTTTAAAGTCAAATTCACATTGCTACAGCAATCTGGATTTTCAACAAAAGCTCTCCTTATATTTTTGAATTGCTAAATATTTTTACTTTGAAAATCCTTGTATCTAAATGTATAATTATATAAAAACAAAAATATAGGAGCTATATTTATGGATAAAGTACTTACAAATTATAAACATTACTTAAAAAATTGGAGATTTATATTTATTTGCATACTACCTACTATTGCTTTATTCGTTACTTTCGATGTCATCTTTGAACTATTGTTTCATCAAAATTTCTACTTATCTAACTTAATTTCTGCTATCATATTATTTTTAATATTTATTAACATTAAAGATAAATTTAAAATTAAAGGCTAAAGAACAATATTTCAAAATAGCCTTTTATTATTGCATCCTACTATAAAATAAAGCTCGTAGTAGATTTTTATAAAAAATAAGAGCACCCTGCAATTGGATGCTCTTATGTGATTAGAGGTTTTTTCTGAGTATTAAGTAGGACACAAAGATCTTGTCCTACTACATAATATATGCTTATACTTATTATTTCGTGCATGTATTAAGCACCATGTTCAGGTACTTAATATATGCATAGTCATTACTAAAAAATCTACTCAAATATTCACTGTACAATTTCATATTTATAAATTAAAAAACATCCTCAATGGATGTTTTTTATCTAACGATTTTAAGCTTCCATAAACTTAGCCGGTACACCAATTTTTTCAACTACAGAAGATATATTAGTAGGATTAATCATTACATTTTCAATACATACTAATTTATTTTCTAATATCCCATTCTCTGTAGTAATAAGTTCTTCAAACCGATCTAAAGTCATTGAGAATTTGTGTTCACTTCCACCATTCATACTAACTTTTACATACTTCATAGTGTCACCGCCTTTCATAATAATTTACATTTCGACAAGAAGGCGCTTACATCCTTTTATTTACTCTTAGATTTCTCACGTTTACATGTATTTTGAGAAAAGAAACTACTATTATTTACTCACAAAGTTATTGCTAATAAGAAAGATAAAGATAACAATGCACAAAGTGGAATATATAAACAGGTATCCATTCTAGCAAAGTGCGTATTTTTTTGTCGTTTAAAGATACCAAAATAATTAAACTCACCAATTACTCTAATAGAAAAGATGATCATACAAATCTAGGAACCGACTTGTATAATAAAATTAGGAACTGCAAAATGAACAATTTTTGCTTGTTGCAACAAAGTTATTGCTACCATACTTAATAATAATGCAATGAACATTGTCATTCCGGCGCGAGGTGTAAACGCCTTTTCCCCTGATTTAGTTGGAATAACACTATTTGTCCCCCAATTACCTCCGAAAGCCCAATATACATGTAAAAAGCTAACTAAGAATAATATACAAGCAGATATATATGTAATGATAAGCATTTTATCCTCCCCTTATTTTAGTTCCTATCTATAAAATATGCTATTCCTCTCCGCAATAGCAACTTTCATTTCATTACATAAAAAAAACCGTAATGATTTATCAATATTAAGATAAGTCATTACGAGGTTATTAAACTTCATTATGCATTATACCTATTTCTTCGGCGTTCCATCCTTGTTTGACCTTGAACTGCATTTTCTTTGTATGGATCTATTTGCTCTGTCATTTCATATGTTGCAACTGGTCCTTCGTACTTATGCTCATTTATCTTTTCTGGCATTTTACTTTTGGATTCTTTCCCACCAAACTTAAATAGTTTCATCTTTAATTTCGGTAATCTTGGAAGACGAATCTTAAATGATAATCTTTTGCGTTTCTTTTTTGGTCCAAGTAGATTTATATTTTCTTTATTATTATCTTTCTCTTTGCGGTGAATGAACATCGCAAGTAATCCTCCTATTACAAGTCCTCCAATTAATAGTAATATATATACATAATGGCTTGTCATTAAACTCGTTATGCGTTCAAGTATGACTAACGACTGTACTTCTTTTATATCCCATAGTAAAGCGGCCCATAATGAGAATAAGCCCAAAGTAAGTCCATATGTACGAAAACGGAATAAACATGGTATTAACGCGACACATGCTGCAATTTTCGCATTTGCTATGATTGAGCTTGTTGAAATATCCTGATGCCAAATAACTAACAGTAATGTTATAAATGGCGCATACGCTATCCAGCTACATATACGTGAATACATCTTTTTAGCAAAATAACTACCGAAACTAGTAAAAAATAAAAGTCCTCCAATATATATAGATTGTTCTAGAGGGATTTGCTTTATAAGTCCTGCAATTGGAAAGAGGACGCTCAATAGCATTAAGAGCACATCTAATTTCTTCACAATTCCCCATTCCTTTCAAATTTTTTCAATTAATAAAAATCGTTTTTCCATATGATATAGTTTTTGTATTTCTAAAAAACATATTAATCCTGTCTGCACATAAAGTAAATATGTAAACGAAAAGATACTTGACAAAGGATATCCTTATTTACATAAAAAAATGACAAATCCTAATCGATATAACGAGCAGGATTTGTTTACTAGTATTTAAAGTAGTGTAATTGAATCTTACTTTTCTACTTTTACTACATCTACATCCAATTCATCATCAAATTCTTTGAACTCTCTTGCGTCTATGTCAGTAATATAACTCTTTATTACCTTTTCCATATGCATGGAATATGTCATGTGTACATTCTTTTTCGAAATCATACTAGAATTACAGCACATGTAATGTATCATTTTAGCGATATAATCCCTTTCTACAGGTTTTACACCTAATGGTAGAATTTCAAGTATATATCGATGAAAAGTCCCACTACAATTAAGTGAATATTCACCAGTGCTATAATACATCCCTTTTTGATCTGCATATAAGCCAATGCTATCTAGAGCATCATCGCGTACTATTACACCGTAACTTGGTACATCAAAACCTGTATTTATTCTAATAATATTTAAATTTGGAACCTTTAACACCTCTGGAACAATATCAGGTAAAATATCTGTATTAATTTCTTTATTTTGTAACTCTTTTATCCAATATTTTCTCAAATTTGCATCTACAATGAAGTAAACTTGTTCATTTTGTTCTTTTGCATATTGTACAATTTCCATTAATGTTTCGAAAACATATTGTTTAAAAAGAGCCCCCATATCATTTCTCTTTGATGGTTGTGGTAAAAATGCATTATGTTTATTTATATTTAATATTACGTAATCAATCGTTTGCCACTCTGTATTCCCATATAATTTATATAAAATTTCTTTTCCTTTTATTTTTGAAAAAATAGGTAAGAAATCAAATTTCGATATTCGTTCAATTGATAAACTAACATATGTACAAGGTAAATTTATCTTATTCCAACTACGCTTCAAAAATCCTTTTTGTTCTAATAGACTAAAAATACTATTTACAATTGTTTTACGAGATACACTTTGGCCTATAAATAAATTAATAAATGTTGAAATACGGTTTGTTCGTGCAAATCCCTCTCTAATGATTTGTTTTGGATCAATTTTTTCGCGTCCATCACAATTTTTCATTGCGATTAATGCTAATGTCCCATCACTGCGCTTACCCGCGGTAGCATAGACAGCTTTCTTAACATCATCTACAAGATTTGTTTTATATTTTTGGCAATATTGCATTTTATATGGATTTTGTAACACCTTTTCAATATTATATCTCACAATCTTTAATAACACTGGAAAATCTGTATTCAATACATAAGAATTTTCACCAACTTTAGTCAAAACAATTTCACTCTCAAGTAATGCTTGTTCTATTTCCAGCGCTATATTTTCAGACCAAACTTCTAATGTTAATGTCTCTAATCCTTTTGGTGCAAATAAAGGAAATAATTCATTTTTGTTATTTGTTGCTATCTTTTTACATTCTGGAAGTATTGTGAAATAAGAGAATTTACGCTGAAATTCTTTAAATAAATACTCTCTTTCCTTTACCTTTATACCCGGTTCTATTTTAGTACCTTGAACTTTATAAATTCTCTCATTGTATGGAAATAACACCCTTTTATTTTCTCCTACAATATAATCTTTCGGATATTGGAGAATATGGTCTAAATCCACCTCTCCCCCTATTTGAAAATCATCTTTTAAATTTCTAAATATCTTAATCCATTTCATACCGGTTGTAGCTTGTTGTATTTTTAGTTTTACAAACCGGATTTTTTTATTATTTGACGCAAACTCTGTAGAAATCAATATCATGCCTCGTTTCCGTCTTAAAAGTAAAGGAATATCTGGATGATTATATTCTTGATATTAAGACGATTTTTATGAACATTTCGTATAAGTGTGATTTTACTGATTAAAGCTATTTTCAAAGAAGACATATCAGCGATAATTTATGTCTATTTCTTATAGGTGTTAGCAAGTTTGTTTGCAAACTTGTTAGCACTTTTTTATTTAAATAACTCATACATTTCTTTTTACTTTACTGATTATATTCCCAATTGCGTACTAATTATGTAGGTTCGTCTACCTACCATATTTCAGACAAAATAGCCGGTACGGATTGATGCCAACAGGGTAATGGCAATATAAGTCTTCTTTCTTCTATTATTTTATTTCCAAGTATGTATATCATATTTTTCATTAATAGAATAAGAGAATTTAATAGTAATGACGATAAATTCATATATCTTATTTATATATATTATGTTATAGTTTCATATGTTAATTAATTACAATATTTTTCAAAAAGAGTATACATAGGCATATCAATCATGTTATTTGGGATAGGTTTTTCTTTAAATTAGGAATTAAATAAAGAATCATAAAAACGCGCTAGGTACAACTAAGAAAGAAACGGGATAAAGAATAAGTCATTGGGGGACTAGTAATGAAACATAAAGTGTTATCGGTAGCATTACCAATTTTGCTAATTAGTGGAGTAGGTTGTTCAAAAGAAGATACAGAAAAGAAAAAGACTGATAATTTACAAGTAGCTGAAGCGGAATCTAATAAAAAGGCCTTAGAGACTGTAAACAAAGAAGTAGATAAACTACGCAAAGAAAAAGATGAATTAGAGAAGAAAGTAGCTGAAGCGGAATCTGATAAAAAGGCTTTAGAGACCGCAAACAAAGAAGTAGATAGACTACGCAAAGAAAAAGATGAATTAGAGAAGAAAATAGTTAAAGAACCAGGAATCAAAGAACAAGAAAGAAAAGAAAAAGACCCCCTAACAGATGTCCATGGCCCTATAACGATAAAACAGTATCAAGAAAAGATGGAGACACTTGTTAATCAGTTTTCAAGGGAGCTGCAAGCTACAAAACCGATATTTGCAAAGGATCAAACATTAAAAATAAATCAAATGGAGTTAAAGAAACAATTTGAAGTAGTCAAGGGAGAACTTAGGAAGTTAAAAGAACTTGACCCACCTAAGGCTTATGATTATTTCAAAGTGCAACTAAGAGACGATGCTAAAGTAATTGAAATATGCATAGAACAAATATTTGTAGGTTTAGATGAAAAAGATACTGAAAAGGTTGATTCAAGTTTAAAAGCTATGTATGGATATATAGATACTATGGGTTTGACACTAGACGAAATAAGAAAATTAGAAGGCTAATCCTTAGAAAAGAGTTATTTGTTAATGAAATATAAATTACTAAATTTATCTACCCCTGTATTTCTTGTACCAGGGATAGATTTGAGAATGATGACAACATAAGTTAAGGTATTAAATTTCGTTGAAGTTAAAAAATAATAAATACTATAAAAAAAGAGAGTTACCTATTGGTAACTCTCTTTTTTTATTAGATAAGATTATTTTTCAATACTGTCTAAAATTCAAATTATTATTACTTAAATATCTTTATATAAAACACATGGAAATATTTACTTCGTTTCAAAAACGTTATATTATTATATTTATTAATTATGTATTTTAAATTCAAAAAAGGAGATGAAGTTTTGATTAAAACTAGAACTGTCGTATTAGTTGTCTTTATAGCTATAATTTTTTGTTTCTCTATTAAAGTAATATTCGGTGATAAACCGGCATCGAATACAGAGTCATCTACTAAAGTTAAAGATGCTACCTCTGAACCACAAAAAGAAAAACTGTCCGCACAACTAGATACGTTAGATTATAATAAGGAGACAAACAAACTCAAATTATCTTTAACTACCAATATTCCTGATTCTACAAAAGCAACCATAAAAGTATATAGTTCAAAAAAATCAGATGAATACAATTATACTGCTACAAGTAGTGAGGTATTTAAAGATGGCAAATTACAAACAACTATTTCCCCGTCACAAATTGTCGAAAACGGACAATACTATGTGAAAATACTAATTGATGTTTCAACTGCAGAATATACTTCTACAAATAAACATCTCATTGATAAACTTGGAAGTAAATATGAAGTAGAAAAACAATATAGCGGAGATACATTAGTAAAAATTCACAATATTTCTTACGATAAATATAAAATTGATATTGACACAAAAAATATAATATCTATTGAAAACGGCTTTTCTGAACAAGAAGCGCAACAAGAACGAGCTAAAATAAAAAAAGAACAAGAACAACGCGAACAACAAGCAGTACAACAGCCTAAACAAAATGAAGTTCAGACTACAACTGTTGATGCAAACAGTAAGGGTGAAGCGTGGCTAAAGTTATCCGAAGCAGAGAAACGAACATTAACAAACCGACTAATCAGTAACTGGAAGTCTAATGGCTACACAGTTACAGTTGATGCTGATTGGTTTATCGGAGCTTTAGATGCATTCTATGGAACCCCAGAAACAAACGTAAATACAATCGCGGATGCTATGACTCTATCTGGTGTCGCTGGTGGAGTAGTAAAAAAATAAAAAAATTCGACCGCCTGTAATAGGCGGTCTTTTCTACGTTCATTAAGCGCACAGTTTACTTCACATTCACATACGTTGGGCTAGCCGTAATATAGTACGTATGCCCTTTCGAATTGTGTGCCTTATACTGCGGATAGCCATTTACATCAACTTTAGCATCGATAGTAAAGCCGAGTCCTGCGTCAACAGTGCCTGCTAGGTATGATCTATTCCATGTAGCTTTCGTATAAAAGTTTAAATCGTTTACTTTCGATACGACACGTTTACCTAATACGTTATTATTTACCGTTACATTACCTTTATTATAATGAATATAGGACGAATTATATTTAACCCATTGCTCGCCACCTAAGTTTAACCAATTACCGTTAGGTCCGTTAGACTCAGCGAATACTTTGTACGCTTCGCCTTGTTTTAATTTACGAATCACACTGTAATTAGTACCAGGACCTTTTCTTAAATTAACGTTAGTGCCATCGATGTATGCTACACCGTTAGAAGGCGTTACAGTAACGGTAAGTTTCTCGACCTCTGGCTTAGTAGGTTTTTCCGGTACTACAACGGATACTTGACCGTTTTCGTACGCTTTCTTTACATCAGCACGGAACTGAGCGATAGAGATACCGTATGAAGCTAAGTATGCACGGGGGTCTTCGTGATCAGTACCACCTAATTTACGTGTTACATCTTCGTGAGTCCATAAGCCTTGTTCGACTGTTAATCCGTTGTCTTTCAGGATTTTCGCTAGTAACTTAACATAACGCTCATACGAAGATTTAAATTTTGCTGGATTACTAGATTCAGAAAGCTCAACGTGGACAAATCGTTTATTTGCCGCTGGCCCCGCGCCATAAGCGATATACTTCGTATCTGCGATTTGAATCGTTTCGTTCCAATCTACCGCAAAATGAACGAATGCATTTCGCCAAGTCCTAGCTTCATAGTTTCGAATATTAATAGCAGGTGCTTCCGGAGTGGCGGTCGAATGAGCTACAACGCCCTCGTAAGCACCTACACCATAACGGTATGGTTTTTTCGGTAAATCAGGAATAATAAGTGTTCTATCAGCAAAAGCACTTGTAGCAAAAGAACTAGCAAGTACTAGAATCATAAGTAAAGAGGTGATATGTTTCATTGTCTTTTTCATTTAGCATCAACATCCTTTTTCATAATTTTTGTGTGGTCAAATAATCCACTTGCTGACAGTCCAATGATGATTCCTTGAAATACATTTGTTTTGATATCTCTGTCCAAAAATAAAACGCCTAGCACTATGCCAAGCGTTAAATTTAATAACGGAACATATTTTGTTTGTAATCCAATTGTTTTTCCAATTTGCGAAAGACCAACTACAATTCCAATCATTACAGTAATTTCAAACATTACAGTAATTTCAAACATTACATACCACCTCCTTTCATTAAGAAAGTGAGAATGCCACCAACAATTCCGCCAACTATAAGTCGCAAAATCCAGGTAGTATTGGCGCTAATTTTATCTAGCTGTTTGTTGATATTGATAATGTCTTTCTCGTTACCTGTTGTCCGCATTTCTAAACTTTTAATCTCTAAACGAATGTCCTTAATATCTTGCTTTATTTCTTGAACATCGCTTCTTACTTCTTGTAACCCTTCCACTTTGACCACCTCATTTCAAAATAAAAAAGAGAGACAGTTATTTGTCCCTCTTTTGTTATAAAAGCCGTATTTTGTACAAAATAAAAAAAGACCAGCTATTGCTGCTCCTGCTCCGTTTGTGTGTTATTTTCATTAGTTGGTGTTGACGGTTCTTGAGATGGATAATTCCCTGTAAGTGATGTATAACACTCTAAACAAATATTCTTTTTCGCAAACCCCATATCCAGTGCGTACAGACGAGCTCCACGTTTACATATTTCGCATCTTGTTGCAATACGGAAATATATCGTTCCATCCGTTTCCCCCCACACCTCTACTTTATTAGCACCATATAAACCGGCATTGTTTAGCATATCAAAAGGAATTCGCACAAATACTCCGTTTTCGTTTCTTTCTGAATCTACTAACCTACCAGCAAATGGAGCGCCTTGCCCTGCTTGTAAGGGATAACCTTGTAAATCTTTGTAATCATTCATATATTTTCCTCCTAAACGTTAGGTAGCTTGTACCATTGTCCTCCCATTCCCATAAAATAAAACCCATAGCCTTGGCCGCCATCAAAGAAACGAATGGAACCAGCTTGGCCCATTTTATTACGCCCTAAATTTATTCCCTGCGTTAGAATAGGTTGATTTACGAATACATCCTTTTCTGTAATTATATCAAAGGTCTGCCCATGATCAGCTGGACCTATGTTGTTATTTACGCTGCCTATAGCAATTCTATTAAACGGTTGAAGACCGTCTGCCCTTTCAGAACCTGCACGATCCCAGTGATATACACAAGCGTAGTTACCACTCACCAATGTTATCCCACTCACACAAACAGCTCTACCAGCAGAAACTTGCGCATTTGCAGCTGTAACTTTAACTACAATCATATGTTCTTGTGGATTGTAATTGTTAGGAACGGTAAATGTGAAATTATACTTTCTAATTTCACCATAAAATGTAGATGGCTCTGGAAAATCTTTATATATTTCATGCCAAATTTTATAGGTTACATCATCGAGTGGTGTAACAAAACATACCTGCAATCGTGGTTTGGCAGTTGTACGCACACCATTGATCTGTGCGGTTCTATAATGCGCTGACAATGTATAAGAGTTTCCTGGATGAATCCCGTTTTGAACTTTTGTTTCTGGGTAATTATACGTGTCGACACGTACTGCATTTACCATTTGTTCATAGTTAAATATAAAAGTGTTATTTTCTATCACTACACCGTTTCCTTGTACTTTCCAAGGTAGACCATATCCAGTACCAAACCCCTGGTAATTGGGGATACCTATGTTCAATTTTGGAACACTAGAAAAATCATGATCGGCTATTAAATTTCGTTTTGGTATAACGGTTGTTTTCGTTCCCCATTCATCTTCAAAAAGGAAGTCTAACATTTTAACAGTAACGCCGTTTTTATCAATGGTAATCTTATCACCATTAACGTTTATAACATTCGTATCAATACCTTTTGCCGTTAACCATTTCACCATTGTATCAGCATTAATAGCAAGCTTCGAAACGTCGATTGTAATTTGCTCTGCTGTTTGATTAATAGATGAAATAATATCGCCTTTTTTGACTGTAGAATTAATTTGATTAGACATTAATGTAATAGAACTTTCGTGTTTTTCCACCATTGCCTTACTTCCAAATTGACCGTTAGCTTCTGCTTTGGTGTATACATCCGTTTTCTCTGCTTTTAGGTCAATACGGTTAGATTGCTGATTAATCGTTGTTTCCATTTTAGAAACTTTACTATCAAAATCAGAAGTAGCCACTTTCTTTGCGATTTCGCCTACAAGTTGGTCATAGTTGGCATAGTCTTTCGGATTCTCCATGAATGTAGAACGAGTAGATCCTTGTTGTAATTGCGGTTGAGATACCCAAATTGTGCCGTTCTGTCTAACCCATATATCACCTTGTAAATGCGTTATCGCTACGTTAGGAGAAGTGATTTTAACAGATACTAGTATCCAAGAATTGTTTACTAATAAATCTTTAAACTCAGTTTGTACAAATGTTGCAATTGCATTTGCCCCATTAAAGAATTGAAGTTTAATCGCTCCACCATTATCAAGTGTATTCTTATCCTGGACGTATACCCAAGCGGAGAATACATAGTCACCACCATTTTGTACAGCTGGGACCTTCTGCATGATACCAGACCACTTACTAGCAGTTTGACCTGTAGCTGTAATTTTGACAGAATTGTAACCTTCATGATGCCTAGCACTCTCAGGAACTATTGTAATCCCTGAACCTGTACCTACGACGCTCCATTTCGTGGTACTTGGGGTTCTATTTGTTACAGCGCCTGTAGAAGCGTTTATTACTCGGTCTTCAAATGCAACATTAAATAGTAAGTTCGTACTTCCTAATCCACCCACATATTCTTGCATTTGAGTATCTGTTACTTTAGATTTGATTTGATTATTCAACTGTGTGATATCGCTTGTGTTTTGTTGAATAATCTCCCCTTGTTTACCTTGCGTTTGAGATAACGTCGTAATGGTTTGAGAATTAGAATCTGTAGTCTGTTTAACTTGATTTAAGGTGGATTGCATTGTACCTTGATCTTTTTGTACTTTTGAGATTGTTTGAGAGTTTGTATTTACTGTTTGCTGAATTTCATTAGTTGTTTGGGTAAAATCCGCTTTAGAAGTAACTTCATCGTTAGAAAGTTGCCAAGTTGTTCGTATGTTACCTTCTTCAAATTTTGCATGGTGTGAGTTTAAATTACCATCAATATTGCGCCCGGAGTAATAGAATTTAACTTGAGTTACATCTTTATCTTTTGTTCTAAATGCAACCGATAGTGGTTCGTCTTTATAATCCACATTTATCTTTAATTGCGAGTCAGCACGTACAGATTTCCATTCTTGCTCTCCATCTGCATACGTTATTGCTGTTTCAACACCAAACCAAGGGTTAGTATTGAGTTTTGTCATTTTCCCAGTAAATAAGAAGGAAATAGTAAACGTCTTGTTTCTGAAATTAATCTTATCGGAAAGAGTCATCTGTTTACTGTCTGACCAGGTTCCAGTTACGTTCTGTTTATTTACCCCTGATTCTGAGCCGCTTGATAGGTTTATAGAACCTACAGAAATATTGCTTACGTCGGTTTTTAATTGTGAAATTGTTTGTTTGTTAGTATCAGCAGTTTGTTTTATTTCATTTGTTGTTTTTGTTAGGTTACTTGTTGTTTGCTGTATATCGGAAATAGTCTGTTTAGTACCTTCCACAGTCGATTCAACTGTATTTAATTTATTACTAATCTCAGTATCTTTTTTTGTTAACGATTCAATAGAAGTTTTAAATCCATTAGAATCCTGTTCAAACTTAGTTACTTTCTTATCAATTTCACCTTGTTTATTTTCGATATTAGAAATTGTACGGCTGACACCTTGTAAGTTTTCCTGCACTTCGTTGAATTGTCCTGTCGCTTGATTTTGTGCTTCTTGAACCTTTTGATTTAATTCTGTTTTAGCTGTTTCAATATCTCCCTTAACATCTTTAATACTTTGCTGCAATGGTCCTGTATCAGGGACGACAGGTTCCCACGCTGTGCCTGTCCATATTTTCAAAATACCAGGCTTACCATTACTAATATCACGCCATAGCGTTTTATTAGGTTTAAGACCAGTAGTAGGTTGATTAGCTCCCTCTATGATGTCCACAAGATTTTGATCCATATAATCTTTAGTCTCTTCTGCTATATCCTTTGCCGCTTTACTTTCTTTTTGAGCTTGTTCGGCTGTATCCTTCGCTTCTTCTGCTAACTTTTCTAGTTGTTCTAATAGTTCTTTATTGGCTTTATTACCTAAAGAAGCAAGCAATCTATTGTATAATTTTCGCATTTCTTCATTTGGATCAGTAATTTCACGATAGTCACCAAATACATATTTATCTTGTGAAGGGTCTGTAAATGACTCATCACCAGCAATTGCCCGTGCTTCTAAATAAAGTTTCGGTGTAAATCCAGTATCTTTAATTCGAATTGTATCTCCTTCATTAATTAGCTCGTGAGATAGTCCAAATACACGTCCTATAGCTGCTGCTTCTACATCGTAAACAACAGAAGTATTAACGCGTTTTGCGAACTCTGTTTTCATAAGAGTTAAAAGACGTTGCGGTGTCATATTTTGTTCTTCTGTCTCTGGAGAATAGAAGCCAAATTTATGTTTCCCCTTCTCATTCCAACGTTGAAAAGCATCACTATCAGTAATGTAAGGTAAACCATCGTTAATTTTCTCAACTGTGATAATAGTATCCCCTTCACCTTTGACGAATCCAACAAGGGCGGTGCAAACATCCCTAGAATGCTCGATACGTCTAACACCGACTAAATCCTTTCCTAAAGTTACTTCCTTGCCAGTGTCTCTACCGCGTTTTTTCACCATATCCACGTACCAGCCAACAATCTGTGAACCGACTACTTCTACACGATATTGAATCTCTAATTCGAATAAAGAAGCTATTTTCTTTAAAAAGGTAAGAGGATCTATAATCGTATCGATGGTCATTGTATGGAAACCAGCATATTCTGTTTTTCCAAGTTTCCACTTCGTACCTGCAAGGGCCATATCCATGAATTGATTTACTGTTTTGCCTTCTATACGTTGCGGCATGATATAACCGTCTTTTGCTATCTGAACCCATGCTCCAGAAGCACGTACAGTAAGTGATCTATCTCTTGAATCCTTTTCAGCTTCATTATTTATAACGTAAGGAACAATCCGCCCATCACGCACTTCTTTTAATACTAAATTTTGTTGCATGAGTGTAGCTGCATGCTCTGTATTATCAAACACTTTAAACTCTAACGTATCGATATTGTTCTTAATCTCCCAATGACGTATATCATCCCAATAATCTTGCGGCTGGATATTAGCAACAATTTGATCTGTTTTAAAATCAATGACATGAAGTGTGCCGCTAGGTGCTCTCATCGATATCTCTCCCTATACGTTACTTTGGCTATTCCTACATCGGAAGGCATAATTTCAAGCTTGTTTGATCCTTTGCTAACAACTGGATAATCACTGAATATATCTTTTAAATTTATAGCTTTTTTACCATTAATCGATACAAGGCTTCGCTCGGTATCAATAACTACCTTATCTCCAACATCAAAAATGTAAGGTGGGTTATCTTGTGTATTCGTATTAACCTTCCAGATTTTTAAATCATCAATGCTCATGTCTGTACAGAACATGTTATCCGAAAATTGACTGATGCTAATTTGAACTTGTGCTACCTTATCCATGTTCACATTATTTTCGTCTTCCCACACGACAAAGCGTTCCGAATCATCCTTTTCGGTATTCCATAAAAACTTAGAAATATAAGCTTCCCACCTATTACCGGTGCGAGCTAACCATAATCGGCCGCGATATTGATTCCATGTAGTAGGATGGTCTCCTGGTTCATTTATAAGTACTCGCTCGCTGACAGGTTTCTTTTTGTTTCCAAGTTTAGCAAAACCTGTATTTTGTTCAGCTTGCCAATGGACATCATTCATAGAAATACGAGCTACATAGTCGCTGTTTTCATCCAACAAACCAATTTCAACACGCCCCATTTGATCTGGATGCGAGCTTCTTACCCCAACATAAGCCTGCATAATAAAATCTTGTAGCGGGCCTTGTGGGATGTTCTTTTTAGCTATGCAACCATGCCAACCCTTTATGTTTGTTTCACCTAAATAAACCGGAACTAGGCGTGAGCCTGCATCCACTTTGAACGCTCCGCCCCCGACCATATCTTCTGCATTCGGAACATTCGTCCAACCTACAGTTGTAGACATTTCATCCCACATAACACGCTGGTTTCTTTCAACGGGTACCTGATCCATTCTAAGTGGCCATCCGATACGAAAATAATTATCTCCATTCCAAACATCAAGAAAAGTGGAAGGTTTCGTTACTTCAATTTCAATAATCGGGTTAGATTCGACACTCCCTTTGTTTTGAATATTTGCCACTAGTTCACGCTCATCCGCTTGAAATTCTACGGTTCTTGTAGGACCTAATTTATAAGGCATTGGACAAATAAACTTCAAAACGCCTTTTCCAATATCTACGAATTCATCAATATTGAATTCTTCATCCACAACAGCTAAATAGGTCCTTTCATTTTCTATATCGAAAATAAGCTCTGCTGGTTGTTCTGTAATTAACCAGGATGCTATTTCTTCTTTTAATCTTTCTGTACCAATGCCATTTGGCGCTATAATTCCAACAGGTACAGATAAAACACGCATATCAGTATCTGTACTTAATAGTCTCGCTCCTTGATAGCTTGGAGCATTTAACAAATTTCTTCTTAATGGTGCCCATGCTGGTCTTTTCCATCCTCTTTCTATGTGAATGTAACTTTTTCGTTCCCCATTAAATGAAAAAGAGCTCATTATTTACCTCCTTTTATAAAAAAGAAACTCAAATCTAAAAGACTGAGTTTCTTTCTTTTTCTCTATTCTGATATTCAGTTACGTAAGGATGGCTTACGCGAGCTATTTCTCTTCCATCTAGTACGACTGGAATTTCAATATATGTTGGACCTGATTTTGTATATGGTTGTTTATCTGGATTATCATTATCAGGTCTATATTGAACGACATTAGGATTGTCAGATAGCACTTCCCTCCATCTAGAAAGGTTCCCGACATCATAAATGGAGAGCCCTTCGAACCGTTCCATTTGACGACCTATTTCTCTAACCATATCACGCATGCTTTCAGGAATATGTGTAATCCAATCATTTTGCCAATCTCCATCTACAAAGATTGCATTAAAATATTTAGTTAATGGGTCATCACCTTGAAAACTAAATATTTCTTCGGGTTTTAAAGAACGTATACTATTAACAGCTCCTGATACTGTATCTTGTAATGCATCTCGTACGACAGAATATTGCGTTTTAATCCCTTCTGCAATTCCGTTTGCCATTTGAACGCCTGTAAATAGCATTTTATTCGAACTACTTCCTAATGCTAATTCATTTACTAAAGCATTATTTGCCTTTGAACCAAGCGTACGACTCTCACGTTCAGCCATATAAGATCCCTTTTGAATACCTAGAGCAAACCCTTCACTAAAAGGTTTCCCACCCTGATCTCTAGTTAACTTTGATGGTGAGTTCACATTAAGTGTAGCCTTTAACGCTTCAAATGCTCCTCGTGCTAAACTAGATGCTACATTTTGTACATTCCATTCACCATTAGAAATACCTTTAGCAAATCCACTAGAAAACGCTTCACCAGGACTAACCGAACTAACGCTTTTCAGACCAGAATTACCGCTTTCCGCTACATTAGAACCGCTCGACCTCGCTTGCCCTTTTGTATTTTCCATACCTTGCGCAAACTGACTACCACCTTTTTGACCTTGTGGAGTACCATTGATTGTATTAAAACCAGCATGAGCCGAGGTAACAGCTTCTAAAGCGCTTCCTCTGATATAGCCTTTTTGATTAACAATCCCACTTCCAACACCTTGTCCACCTTGATTACCTGCCGGGTTTCCATTAATAGTGCTAAAAGCGTTATGAGCACTATCAACAACCTGTAATGCGCTTCCTCTAATGTAACCATCTTGACTTACTATCCCTTGCCCTAGCTCACTGCCACTCTTACTTCCACCGCCACCATCTGTAGTACTTCCCATAATCCCTTCTACAGCTTGTTTCTTTCCTGTTGCCGCATTCTCAGGAGCCATATTACCAGAAATACCATTAGCCTGCGTTTGACTAATATCAAATCCAACTTGCGTTAAATCTAACTTCGCTCCATTTTCAACTAGTAAAGCAATTGCTTTCGCTGCTAGTTCAGCGTTAATGGATCCATTTTGCATACCTTGAACGAGTGTCTGTACATTAAATTGTCCTGCTTCACCAAGATCCACTTGAACATTACTTTTAATATCTAGCCCCATAGTCTGTGCGACTTGTGGTAAAGATAATGCCCCAATTTGCATTCCATTAATTAAAGTTTGAATGTTATTCTGACCTTCTTGAGTAGCGTCGACATTCATTCCGTTTTTAACGTTTTGTTGAAAGAATTGAAATACAGTATCAAAAGATAAAGTCCCTGTTTGAAGTCCTGTAATCCACGAGTCCATTGTCATTTTCCCGTAGATTCCTAAATCAATTGTGGTATTACCTTGCATATTTTTACTTAGGAATTCTCTTACTTCACCAGTATCTTTTGTTTTAATACCATCGATCCATTTTTGCATGGATTCAATACCACTTTGTGATAAATCCACTTTATAAACTTCTTTTAATTTATTAGCATTTGCGGTTGCTACAGCTGAAGAATCTAATTCACCCTTTTGAAGCTTCTGTAAGAATGTATCAATTGTGAATTGTCCAGCTGGCCCTAAATCAATTTTCATTTTGCCATCAATTTCTTTTGCCATTGATTCGGCTAATAATCTAGATGATTCTGTACCCTTTTGTAATTCAGAAAGATACATTCCTATACTTTCAATTTTAGATTTGCCATATTGCAACTCGTATCGAAGTAATTTATCTTGATAATCTTTTTCAGCTTTCTCTTGATCACTTCTAAAGCGTTGTTCCAAATCAGCCGATTTTTCACGGAATCCATATGCCGCTTTGAACCTTGCGCCCCATCCCTTATCTTCCGCTTCTATCCTTTTAGCTTGTGATGCCAAAACTTCTGAATCTTCTTCCTTCATATGTTGCTGTAACACTTTAAATCCATCATTTCTAATTGTCTGCAAGTCATTTACATGCTTCGATTCATAAAGTGCAATAGCATCTAATGTCGCTTTTCTTTCTTCCGGTTTAATTTCGCCTAATTTAAACGCTTTTTCTACATTTTCGCGCCAACCTTTGGTTTGCTTTTCTAAAGATTTAACACCATCTTCATATACCTTTATGATGCTTTCAAACCGTTTTTTGCCAGCATCTAAAGATAGCATCCCTCCAGCTTCAATTTCTTTCGAAATAGACGTGATTTCCTTTGCTTTTGTGTAGAATTGTTGAACGTTTTTATCAGCAACCTGTAATGCTTGTTCGAATTTTTGAGCGAAATCTTTTGGCATTTTCATGGTATCTCCTTGATACCTTTTAATACCCTCTTCCAAAATCTTTTCCGCTTGTGTAGCAACTTCAATCTCTTTATTAATAGATTCAATGACATTATTTTTCACTTGTTCTAGGGTTTGTTTAGCACCCTCAGGAACAGTTCCCATCAACTGACTAAACATTTTATTGAATTCGCTTTTCTTTCCTTCTAACTCTTTAATAACTTCATTTGTCATTCTTTGAAAAGCTTTAATAGTTTCGTCTGCTGCTTTATTCGCTTCTTCACCTGTTTTAAGTTTTAAATCCATCATGTTATTGATAGCTTTATCTTTTAAGTCCACATAAGCACCAGCTGCTTTACTCGTTGCGTCACTTACTCTTTGACCAAACTTATCCATATCATTTTGTGCCTGTTTGGATTTTTCGTTCAGATCGACTATTGCTATACCTAGCGCCCCTACAGCAAGAACAGCTCCAGTAATAGCTAAAGCAATCGGGTTTGCTAATAAAGCGCCTATCCCCATTGCTAAAAATCCTACAGCTGTTGTTACCCCTGCTATCCCGAAAGCCAATAAAGCACTTTTTGCAATCATTTGTTGTGTCGATTCATCTAAATTGTTAAACCAATCTACGACACCCTGAACACCAGATACTACATCAACTAAAATAGGTAATAACGCATCACCAAATGACTTTTTAAGAGTGTCTACAGCACCACTTAATTCTTCAATTTTTCCTTTTGTTGTATTCATCTTTGTCTCAGCAACTTCTAACGCTGTTACCTTTGACATTTCCGTATACATATTTTTCACACCATCTGAGCCCTCTTTATAAAGAATATTAGCGGCACGAATGGCATCAGAACCAAACAATGTATACATGTACGACTGTCTTTGCTCAGCCGTTAATCCTTGCATTGCCATTTGAAGAATTTCAGCAATATCAGACATTTCTTTCAAATTACCATTTGAATCGAAAAAGGCATTTGTCATAATACCCGTTTCAAAAGTTAATTTTTGAAACGCCTTCTCCGCTTTTTCAGATCCAACCTTCACACCGGCTTGTTTTGCTGCGAACTCGGATAAAGCACCAGTTACATCTTTAAATGAATTTGAAGTTGGTTTAATCCCTCTTTCTCCAAGAAACTGCATTGCTTTGCCAGTATCGATTGTTATTAATCCCAAATCACTAAACATATCGTAAGCTTCATTAGATTTTGGAATTAAGTTTGCTAGCATTGTCTTCAATGACGTACCTGCATCAGAGCCTTTTAAGCCGTTCTGTGCAAATAAAGCTAATGCTGTTGTTGTATCTTTAAAACTAAGTCCCACACCAGCTGCAACCGCTGAAACCATTGATAACCCAAACTTCATTTCTCCAACACTAGTTGCTGAAGCATTTGCTGCACCAGCTAATAGATCAGCCGCTTGTGCTACTGATAAGTTATCATCCTTAAATGCATTTAAAGCTGTAGAAGCAATTTCTGCTGCATCCCCCAATTCTAATTCCCCAGCTGTCGCTAAGTTCAAGGCACCCTCTAAACCACCGTTAATAATGTCAGTTAGGCTTACCCCTGCTTTAATTAGCTCTTCAATACCTTGCCCTGCTTCCACAGATGAATATTTTGTTTTTTCTCCCATCTGTACTGCAAGTTCGCTAATTTTCTTCATTTCATCGCCAGTTGCACCAGAAACTGCTTGAATATCAGCCATTTTCTGCTCGAAATTCATAGATTCCTTTACAGCCATCGCAAGTCCAGCACCAATAACCCCAGTCATGGCTGCAAAGGTAGTACCGACCTGTCCACCTACATCTTGCATTTTATTTCCTGTATCGCGCATCCGTTCTCCGGTACGATGAAGACGATTTTGTTGCTCGGCTAATTCACGGTTCGTTTCTCTTATTTCATTTTGAATTCGCTCTTGAGCTGTTTCAGCACGATTCATAGCAATCGTATTGTTATCTATTTGCGTATTTAATCGTTGAAGCGCTTGACCGTTAGATGTGTATTCAGCTTGAAGTTGTTTTAATTCTTGCTTTAATTGTTTAGCTTCTTGGGAATTACGTCCGAAATTTTGTACAGCCTGATCATACTGTGTTTCAAGACGTTCCATCGATGCCGCCAATGTTAAATTTGAAGCTTGTAATTGTTCTTGTTTTTGTCTTGCTTGTTCAATCCTTTGGCGGTAATGTTCTACCTTTTGTCCTTGTAATGTGAATTTTTCATTCAAATGAGTTAACTTATTTTGTAACTGTTCAACAGAGTTGCCAAGTAATCTAGCTCTTTCACTCGTTAAATTGAACTCTGAATCTAATAAACGTAAACCACGATTAATTCCTGCTACTCCATTTTCAAAACGTTGGGTATCCAATGTGACTCGTGCGCCAATTTCCATGTCTCCAGCCATTTATCTCACCTACCTTTATAACCAATCTGGTGCTTGATTTGCTGTTCGGACTACATTTTTATCTTCTTGCTTTTTCTTATAAGCTAACGTTTTAAAGAAAAGTACTAGATCCATCTGATTAATATCCGTTTGGGACATACCAGAATCTTGTAACATGCTATATATCCCCAACATCATTTCTGTTGGTTTGAATGGTTCTTTCTGTTTCTCTGTCTCTTTTTTTTTGCCGGATTTGTCTTTGATTCAATAGCATTAATAACTGCCACAGCCTCAGCAATACGGCCTACAATCGCTAAACAAATTGCATAGATAGTTGATGTTAAAAACCAAATGTGTACTCCTTCAAGAAACTCTTCCACTGTAAATCGATTTCCAAACACTTTAACAACAAAATGAGTAGCTTCTTTTAGTACATCAAAGTGAACATTCTCAACATTCAATTTCTCTGCCCATTCAGCTGCTTCAAAACCGTCAGTAGACGAAATGTATGTTGGTAAAAAGAAAGTTTTTTTACCAGTGGGTAGATTTAAAACCAATTTAAACGATTCTGTCTTTTGATTTTCTTGCATATTTGAATCTCCCTTCATAAATAAAGGGCACAGCATTGAGCTGTACCCTTTTTATACTTTTATTTGCTAAGTGATGGTGCCGTTTCTGTTGGTGGTGTTGGAACTGTTTTAAACCAGTTCAATGCAACAGTTGCATCGTACCCTGTTTCTTCTTCATCTAAACGATGTCTCCAGTTTCCATCTGAACGTTGGATCGCTTTGCATTTAATTTTAGCTGATTGGAAAGTCGGTTTGTCTTCAGCTGTCTTGTGTTCATCTTCAGGAATTTCAAACTTCGTTTTGTAGTAGCAATAAAAACGATTTTTCCCATTATCTTTTGGTAAACGATATAATAACGCTACATATGGAGCAACATCATTTACATTATCAATTACCTGACCTTTAATTAGTTTCTTTCCTAATAATTCAGCGTAAGTAGATAATGAAATATCCGCTGTTTCTAGTTCAATCTCCACACCACCAAAGGCACTTGCTGTTGCTAGTGGACCTCCTTCTGCGTAGAACGTTACGGATTCATTTTTAGGTGAAGCCTTGCCACTTACTGCATCTCCAATTTTCTTAGGTGCTGCATACGTAAACTTACCATCTGGTGTTTCTGTCAAAATCGCATAATGTAAATCTCTAAAATCGACTGCAATTGCCATATTTGTTTTCCTCCTAAATTTTTAATTCTGTACGAAATCTCATACCATAATGATAGATTTTCGTATCGGGTTCATATAAATTTGCTGTTGTAATACGCTGAAATCCTATATTTTTCATAGAAGTGTTTACTGCTTCTTTTAAATCACCCTTAACAGGGCTAAAAGACCAAATGTCTACTTGAAATAAAATAGTGCTAGTAGATTCCGCACCCTCCGCGTATCTCCTAGCACTATTATCTAACTCAGAATAAGTAATCCATGTTTTTCCGTTATCGTCACCACGAATCATATTGTAGATATATTCTCCACCAATTTTTTCTACAATAAAAGGCGTTGTAAGTGCACGTAACACATCTCTTTCTAAGAATCTCATACGATATGCAATGCCGTTGCAAAGACATTTCGCATCTCATGAACTGCCTTTACTTCCGTGTGAGTTACTGTCTTCTCTATAAACCCTTTATGTGGTGGATGTGGCATTTTACTAGTTCCCCAGTTTTGGAATTTCATATAAAAGTGTGGAGAATTATCATCTCTTTCCCACCCCACACTAATTGATTTGACTCCATTCCGATTTTTTATTTTTCCGACAAGCACCTCGTCCTTTGCATGTTTCCCTGTTCTCCATGATTCTTTTGGTGAAGGTGGTTTCGGATGTGCACTTACTGGACTTTCTACCTCTAGAGCATCCCTTACTACCTCAGCACCTTTCTTTAATGCTGAGTTTTCAATTGTTTTTACACTTCTTCCTAAAGCTTCAAAGCGTTGAATTGCTTCTTGTATTCCAAAGGTTGTTACTTCTGCCATATAGATCGCTCCTCGCACACCAAGCATGTCTCTTTATGTTGTTCATCAACATCTACAACAGCTTTTATTTCAAAGAGTCGGTCATCATATAAGACTCGCATTTTCGAATCAATTCCCCTACGAAATCGCATAAAAAAATTCACTGTACGTACCGCATTTTCAGTATTTCCAGCGAATATTTCATAGTTAAATCCCTTTCCAAATGGTGTTTTTGCTCTTGCCCAAACAGTGACAACATCTTTCCATTCTGGTGGAATTGGATTCCCTTCTTCATCTTTTTTATTTGTAATTTCCTTTTGGATTGTTATTCGTTTATTTAATTTACTTGGATTCATGATTATCACCGTTATTATAGTCCCTTAATTGTAATATAGTAGTTTCTAATGACTGTTTTAACGCTGGGACGTTTAATGATTTATCTTGATTCTCATAGTTTAATAAAACATGTGTAATTACCGCTATTTTGTAAAGGGCCTTTTCACTTTCAGGAACACCAGAACCTAGTAAGGCTTCTTTTGCTCCATCAATTAGAAGTTGGATAATTGTATCCTCTTCATTCCCATCAATTTTTAATTTTCCTTTTATAAGCTCCAGCATGCTATCACCTACGATCCTGAAGCACTTGTTTTCGCTGATAGTTCAACGCTTAACGTTGAACTTAATCCGTTATTCCCAACAGCTTTCACTTGATAAGAATATGTTGTATCACCTGTTAATCCTGTATCTTTATAAGTTGTTGCTACTGACGTTCCTACTTGTTTGCCATTACGTAATATTTGATATTCTTTAATGCCCCCATCATACACAACAGGAGACCAACTAATGTTGGCCGTTGTTACTGTTGTAGAATCAGCTTTTAATCCTGTTGGAGTTTGGGGTGGATTAGGGTGTAGTCTGTACTTCCGCAATACGGAATGCGGATTTCAGTTTGATTTTATGGTCAAACCAAGCTGTTAACACAAATAGTTCAATACCCGTTTTCACATCTTTATCGCGATCATAAATCATATTTGGATCATAGTTGAAGTGGGAATATCGAAAATCACCTACAATAGGATTCACTGCTGAATCACAGAACTTAACTGGTTTTCCTAAAACTTGTTCTGGTTGAGCATTATATAAAGTAGCACTGCCATTAGCAAGCGTTTCAATTATGTCTAAATAATCTGCATAGCGCATTTTAATAGTTGCATTTGCACGGAAGTCCTCATGTAAATCTGCAACTGCTGACTTAATAGCTTTATATAAAGTTGCACCTTTAACAGCTTTAATGCCAGCTTTATAGAATGACATAGACTCTTCCCCAGATTTAGGTGTTGTAGCGAATGCCACTTTCTTCTCTTTTGCTGCTAAACCACTTTCTAACGCCTGATCTACAGTTTGCACCAAGTTTGTATCTGTTGCTGCTAAAACAGTTTCTGAAATAGGTACAAACACCTTGAATTTATTACGTCCGAAGGTTACAACATCACCTTCCGCTTTTAATTCCTTTGCTGTTTCTGTATCAGCAATAAAATCATCATCATCTAATGTAAATGTAACTTTAGGAATTTCAAGATTCGTTACACTTGTAAATGTAGATACTTCCCTTAATGGATTTTTAACGAATGGTTCATGTAATAATTCATTCGTCATTGTGCTTGGGAGAATTTTTTCTCCACCTGTTGAGTTCTTATCACCAAGAGCTGCTCGTGCTTCTTGCGATAAAGTACCACCGCGAATTGTAGCGCGAACTAACTCTGCTTTCGCTGCAATTACCTTTTGCTTTGGATCTTCAATAGATTGTAAACCAGTTTGAGTTTGAAATTGTGCTTTTTGTTCAGCTTCCATCGTGTCATGTTGTTCTTTAATTACATTGAAGCGCATTTGAAGATCTTTCTTAGATTGTTGTAACGTTTGTAGACTTTCCATGGTTGCGGATGGATCAATTGCCTTCTGAGAAAGTTCACTCTCTACTTTTTGGAGCTGTTGACCAATAGTAGATAAATTTTGTTTTAATTCAAATAATGTGTTTTTTGAAAAGTATTGAAAGTTACCAAGGGATAATCGAAATTTATTTTTCATTTTCATGAATGAATTCCTCCTAAAATTGTTTTTATATAGTCCGCATTAGCTTTCGCTTCTTCGGCAATTTTTTGTCGTTCTAACATTTCGTTTGATGATATGTTAGCTTGTGCATTAACTAATTGTTGTGGAATATTTTTGTATTCCTTCATCCACTTTTCATCTAGACATGCTGCTGCATTATTTGCTGAGATAATTTCATCACAAAGTCCATACCCAATTGCTTCTTCAGCTGATAACCATGTCTCTGCATCTAGTAATTGTTTTAATGTATCTTCATCTAACTTGTCACCAGCACGGGTTAGATAGTGTTGTACCATCGATTGGTTAATACGTTCAATATCATCCGCTGCTTTACGTAACTGATCGGCATTTCCTGATGCATATGTCCATGCATTGTGTATCATCATCATTGAATTAGCATACATAATAATTTTATCTGAAATCATTGGTAATACTGACGCACATGAAGCGCCTATTCCATCAATATAAGAGATAACCTTCGCCTGATGCCTTTGTAACATTGCGATAATAGCCATCGTTTCAAAGACAGATCCACCTGGACTATTGATGTAAAGGTTAATCGTTTCAATATCGTCACCTAATTCATCAAGTTCATTTTTAAACGTAATAGAAGATACTTCTCCATACTCTTCCCATGCATACTTTGTAATTTCTCCATAAATAAAAACATCGGCCGTTTTACCATTGGCGGATGCTTTCATTTGAAAAAACTTATTCTGTTTGATCTTTGCCACCGTTTTTCACCCCCTTCCGTTGAGTTGGGTCCATATCAATTGGATATAAATCACCACTTACCCAAAGTTTTGAAGCATTACCACCCACAGGCGGTTCATCTTCTTTCTGACGAACATCATCTTGTGATAACCATCCACTCCTAATTGCGGCTTGATAATAAGCTGTTCTTGAAGCTGTATCCCCTCTTAACAGCCCTCCAAGGTTGAATTTAAAGTAATGGCCTTCTTGCCGTTCTTTTTTATTCAGCAACTTACGATTCATTTCTTGCTCATACTGACGAACAATAGGAGTCAAAGTCATTTGAACAAACTGAATCATCAACTGTTCATTACTGCTGTAACTTTGTCCTTCCGTGTCATTTAAAAATGTAACCGGAACATTAAAAACATTAGCAACCCGTGAACGTGTAATTCGTTCTGATGCTAACGTATCTGAAGCGAAGTATTTCCGCTCCATTTCTTCTATATTCACACCTGGTTCCCTGAATAAAATACCACCATTCTCTTGATAGAATCGTCTAAAATCATCAATGATTTTTTGTCTCTTATCGTTATCTACCTGTGTTGCATAATCCAAAATAAAACTATCTTTCTTCTGCATTTCTGACAAACTAAATTCTTGTACTGCCTTATCATATTCAAGAGTATTTCTCAATACATCAATTGGACAAATGCCTTTCCATCTTGAAATACCTGTGATGTGTTTGACATGAAACATGTTCATATTGTGGATGTAATATGTACCTTCAATCCCACGTACCTCATACCACAAATTATTATCATCCGTGTTTAAAAAAGGCGTTACATAAGCGGATTCAATAGGGATTAATGATTCCACTTGAAATCGAATATCACGGATAATAGCTGCATATCCATTTCCAGTTTCATTTCTTGAAACTTCAATTTTATTTATCCATTCAAATCCGGTCATGTTTGGATTAGGTTCATTCATCACAACATCAGACACTTGGTTAAAAACCGTATCATAATCCTTATAAAGCTTTAATGGCAAAGATGCTACCGTATTAGATAATCTGCTAATCACACTAAAAATCGTCTCATTTGTAGCTAACTTCGCATTATCAATACCCCAAAACTTCCTTCCAAACCATGAAGTGAAGTCATATCCAGCACCTTTCCATCCCAATGAAGCTCCTTTAATTGCTCCCTTAACACGATTAATCAGTTTCAATTTCTCACCGCCTTTCTATTTAAAAAGATCGTTAACTGATATAAATTCAATATTTCCATCACCTTGTAATTGAGATAACATAGGGATTACTTCCGTATGAGCGTTTAAAAACGCTGCAAATCCATCAATCTTTCGATATTTACTCTGTTTAGATGGTAAAAAGTTCCCATTTCTGTCTTCCACAAGCTTTACATTATTCATATACCAACGAAAAAGACGGTTTTTATTACTGATTATTTTTCCATCCAACAACAATTCTTTTACATCCTTTAATGCTGGACTTAAAGTTAAATGCCCTTGTCGAACTGGTTCGGTTTTAAATCCATATGCTTTCAAATCTTCATTTAAACGGTAAGCATTGGCTGGATCATAAGTGATTTTCTTTATAAAATATTGTTCAGATTGCTCGACAAACCAATCATACACATACTCATATTTCACATACTCACCAGGGATAATAGTGAGCCAACCTTTGTCTTTAAATTCTTTGAAACTAATATTCTCGTTATCACGATCAACTTTAGCCTGCGGAACCCAACTATGAGATAGCACAAAAACATTTCCATCCTCTAAAGGGAACTCTAAACAAGCGCTTGTAAAATCTTCTGTTGCGGATAAATCATAACCTGCAACACATTCTTTACCAGCTAATGTCTTTATATCAATAACTTCTTCATTTCTTTTTAATATCTCAATACCTACAAAGGACATTTCATCATTATCAACAAAGATGTTAAATTGTTTTGTAATCCAGTCATTCTTTTCCGCATCTGTATGCTTGTCTGTATTCCAGTCATCAATAAGCGATGGAAGATCTAGCGAAACTCCCATATTAGGATTTGCTTTAATCCACAGTTCAGGATTCTCAATTTCATCCACACTATCCATTTCGGCCATGAAATAAAACTTTCTATCTTGGTCGATAACTCCTTCCAAAACATCAGTTGCAATTTCATAGTATTGAACAAGTGGTCCTTCAAGCTGATATCCTGCCGTAGTGATATAAACAATCATTGGTTGTTTACGTGCACCACGTGATTTTTTTATAACATTAATTAACTTAAAGTTTTTGAATTCATGTATTTCATCAAAAATACCAAGATGTGTATTTAATCCGTCTAGTTTCTTACTATCTGATGCACGAGGTTCAATTTTAGAATGCGTTTTATCATGGAAAATACCTTTCTGATTTTCGCGTAAATGTTTCCGAAGAAGGGGTGATTTTTGAACCATTGCACGACTTTCATCAAATAACTCCCCAGCTTGTTGTTTTGTATTTGCTAAAACATAAACACGAGCACCTGGTTCATTATCTTTAGCAACAGCATAATTAGATAAGCCAGAAATCATTGTAGTTTTTCCATTTTTACGTCCAATAAAAATAAGGCCCTCACGAAAGCGCCTATAACCTGTATCTTTATGAATCCATCCATACAAAGAACCTATAACAAAGTGTTGCCACGGTTGAAGAACCAACCTTTTATAATCACCTTTTGATGGACGACAAAACTTTTCTATATATCGTATAGGTCGATGCGCTTTTTCTTCATCAAAAACCCAAGGGAACTCCTCAGTCCCCTGTCTCCTCAAATCGTTTAGATGACGTTGACAAGACAAGACATTTTTCTTACTAGCTATTATATTTCCTTTCACAACTTGTTCTGCATACCAAGTTGTTCTTAGTTCAGGAGATGGATCTACCAAAATATTAAAATGCTGTATCTGCTCATTTCGCCAATTTTTATACCACTTAGCTATTTCAGAGGGCTTAGAAGTTGTCGTAATCATCATCAGAATCTCCAGTTAGCTCTTCCTGAAGCTTTTTTCGACTTGCCCCAGTCAACCCTAGCTCCCCTAAATATTGTCGAATCTGTTGTAAATATTTAGGTATCTCTGGTATCAAAGTGTGCTTAGTCAGATTTGTAGCACCAGCTTTATTTGTATACTCCATCGTCAGGCCTTCTTTTTTAACATTAGCTGCCATCTCTCTAAACATTTGATAACTGAAGGCAATCGCTTCAACTACAATAGGATCATTGATATCAGCCTTTCCTTCAACTTCTAAAACAGACCAAATACGAATCCAAGTATCTTTTCCTACCTTTTTTAAATGCGTAGGCGGTTTCCTCTCAATCAATCCTTTATCCACGATATCACCTCACTTACATTTTATGGATAAAAAGTACCAATTCAGAAATAAAAAGCTCTTATTTTCAGGCTTTACCCCCCTTTAGAAACATCACTTGCGCTACCCACGAAGGAGGCGTCCGGTCTGGGCGGAAACGGCTCTGAACAATAAAAGGAGGGGGGCTATATGAATTCTTTGTTCGCTTTTACTTTTACGAACTGAATTCTCCTTTTGCTTTTCTTTTTCCCTCCACCCTTTTCAGGATGTTCTTTATTATGACATGAATTACATAAACTAATTAAGTTATCTAATGTTAATGCAAGTTCAGGATATTCACTTCTTTCTTTGATATGATGGACCATATCAGCAGGTACTGGTATCAATGGATCATGCTTCATACACTCTTGGCAACGGTAGCTGTCTCGTATCAATGCTAACTCTCTACACCTTCGCCACGCTGTGCTATCGTAGAACTTCTTTGCTTCTTTATCCCGTTTGTATTTATCATAGAACTTATGCTTCTGTTGTTTGGTTTTGTATTCCTTAGTCACAACAACCACCGGAATATAAGTGTTGTTCGACCTCTAAGATTCTTTTATAGCTCTCAATGTAAGCTGGATTGCAATTGTTAATAAGCAAACAATACTTCTTCACTTTAGTTAAATCATATTTAATAGCCCATGTTGCTTCTGTTGTATGATTGATTTGTACATCTTGCTTTAGCTTTAAAGCTTCAATAAGTTCCTCGGTTGAGAACTTAGATAATAATTCTGTTACACTTTTAGATTCAGATTTCTGTTCATATACACCATCCATATATCCTCACTCCTTACTTTAGATACTTGTACTCTACCTGTTCTTCCACAATAGGATGATTGTGCTGAATGATTTCAGTATTACAGCGTTTATTATCAGATGGTACATGTTCAATATGAATGTATGTCCGATTAATCTTATCAATCGATTGTGATTCCCAATCAAATGCAACATGTAACTTTCTATCTATCTGTTTGCCTTTGTAATAAACTATTGGTTTAGCATCTATATCTGATAATGTAATTGTTAATAACGGTTCTACAGTCTCATTAGATTGTTTGTACTTCGCTAACTTAAACACATCTACAAACGCACCATTACATTTCGGACAAACAGTAACTTCTTGATATTCATCTTTTGGTGCTTGATAAGTTTTAATTTGATAGTCACAAGCTAAACAGCATCTCAAAATATTACTCATTCGTCCTCACTCCTTATCTTTCCTTAGCATGTTCTTGAAACAATTGTATTTGCCGTTGGTTGAATTCTAGAAACAGCTTCACTAATTGTCTTCCCATCTAAAACAGTAGGAACTTTTACTGTGATTCCATTCAATTCACTCTTACCTGTCAACCTCCCCATAACTCTTTCTAACTTCTCGAATGCAGCCACACATTCATTAGTAGCTTCCGTTACTTCCTTCATTTGCTTTAAGGCTTGAGTTGTATCAACATCGATATTAATTTTTATTTTGTTATTAGCCATTCTTTATCCCTCCAAAATAAAAAGCACCCGAATGGATGCTTTAAGATCAGATATTTATTTACAATTAAATTACGGTATGTGAAGTTTTATTCTTCTCTCAGCTAACAACCACGACAGACGCCATCGGAAAACTTATCAGGTTCTCCTGATTCTGTCTACCTAGGATGTTGTTAGCTCAAAGAAGAGCAAAAGCTCTCCTTATTAACGGTAACATTCAATCAGTACCATCTGCTGGTTTCGGATTTTATATGCCCGTTATTATGAAACCGTTTAGACAACATATAGATTATAAAGGAATCTTTATGAGTTGTGTTTTCCGCCACTTCTCACAATACAAATATATCATGTTAAAAACCAAAACGTGTCCGTAAATAGTTCGCAAATTGTCCGCGAATAGTTCACATTTTATTAATCATTCTTCGTCTTATTTATTTTATCCAAACTCTTTACTATATCCTTTAAAGCATCTGGTATCTGTCGCAGTTTATAATCTCTCATCACTTGTTCATTAGTATGCATTAGCGTTGAACTAATCTGTTCTAAACTGATATAAAATTTATTTTCATAAGTTTTCCCTGTCATATCCTTGTACTTGACCGTCCCACTAGTAGTATACTGGCTCAATTTTTCCTTAGATAGTTTGACTAGTCCAGATAAGGGATACAACACTTCCTCATTCGGCTGAACTGGCAATCCTTTTATTATCTCAAACAAAGATTGCCCCTCCATTAATATCAAATTATTATCTGCATCTACACTCTCTAAAATTGCTAGCGTATTACCCGCGTTTTTCACACCAACTTGCATTATACCGTAACGATCATAATTTATTACAAAAGTTACATAAGGTCTGTCTTTATCTTTTTGACTTTTTAGCACTCTAGCCGCTACGATACTTGAAATCGATGCTACTACTACCGATAAAGATGAAATAGTTAAATTAATTTGGTTTATGAGAATACCATATACAGCTCCTCCGATAGCTGTAAACATAAGTATCAAACTTAATCCTATAATAAGTTCAAAACTTGTTATGAATTTTTTTAATCCTTTTATCAAAACATCCCCTCCTTCATATATTAAGTATACAACATATCTAAATTCGTAAAGTATGAAACATGTAATAAAAACACTTCATTTTTTCGTTGTTTTCATGCTTATTTCATCATTTAATATCTAAAACTCCTAAAATTGAATTAGCTATAAACTAGATTGTGTTAAGTTAGCCTCTCCTGTTTTTTCTTACAGATACCAAGCTTTCTAGCATTTCATCAAAATGAATTTGACACTTTCAGTTTAAAGCTAATTCAATAAGTGATAAAAAAATAAAAGAATTAGATTTTAAATTTCCTTTGATAATCATTTAATGTATCTTGTTGAATTCCTATATATCTTAAAGTCTCTTTTTGATCTGTATGGTTTAACATTTGTTGTAAAGCAACTACATCTTTAAACTGTTTATAATGATGGTACCCATATGTCTTTCTTAGCGAATGAGTTCCAATACGTTCTAATCCAAATTCTTGTGCTGCCTGATTCAATATGACATATGCCATCGATCTTGTAATAGGCCTATTCTTTCCATTTCTACTTTTAATAAGAAATTCATTCTTCGGTTTTCCTTTTGTATAATCCCTTAATGCTTTCTTTAAATCAGAAGGCATCTTCACATCTTTAATCTTATTAGTTTTCTTTTCGCGAATAAAAATATTCCACCCTTCAACATCACGTACTCGCAAACGTAGAATATCTGAAACGCGTAATCCTGTATTAATACCAAGAAGGAACAGAATGTAATTACGTTCATTCTGCTCCTTAAAATATTCTTTTAGTTCTTTAATCATTTCTTTATCACGAATTGGCTGTACAATGTTCATACGTTTTGCTCCTCTTTTTGTCTAAGTGTTTTTAGATATACCTCTTTCTTTAGATTGAAAGCTAAACGTAATATCGCACGTCCTTTTAACTTATAATACTTTGTTTTGCCTATACCTAAATCCATCCAGATATCAGGATCATATCCAATATCATCTTCCATATAAAATTTCACGATGACCTCTCGTTCATCATCTCTTAGGCGATTCACAGCATCATACAACCAACTCATAAATTCTTTTCTTTCTTGTTCATACTCAATTCTTTCAATTGCAATATTCTCAGTTGAACTATTAAACTCGTTTGTAGTTGATGGAGGAACAATAGAATATGATGGCGTCACTTTTGGTAGCATATCACATGGCATTGTCGCTAAATATGTACGATACTGGCTGAACACTTTTTCAATTCCTTGTTTTGTTCTTTTCCCATCCACGATTGGCATTTTAAATGATAATTGTTTATTCATATTAAATTCCTCCATTATTATTATTTTTGTCTTAATGCTCCGCGTCTTCGTTCATAACAAGGTCTATGCATCCCCATTAAATCCTCAATTTCACGAGTACTTAATTTCTCTTTTTGTTTTTTCTTGTTTTTCTTCTTGGCTTGATTCGATTGCTTTTTCCATTCACATAGTTGATCCTTTAACACCTTCATTTCCCCATCTCCCTTTTCAAAATAAAAAGGACACCTATTCCTAAAACAGCTTTAATTGCTGCTTTAATGAATTGGTGTCCTCTAGTTTTCTAGCCGGACTATATTCTTTTTGCTTTTAATTTAAACGGATTATTTTGTTTAAATTCTCATAATACACTTTTTAAATTCCTTAACATTGGAAATAGCTATGAAAAAGACTACATTTTAGAAGTGCTCTAAATGTCCGATATAATTAAACTCTGTATTGTATTAATTGTTACCCTATTTTTAACATTTTCCATAATAGTGGATTTTCAAAAGCCTCAAAAAGATATGTTTTGGTTCTCGGTTGAAGTAATGTTTCTCCTTGCAGTTTTTTGATACTAAAAGACTATATCGTCAAGCATATAACATAATTTGATGAATAAAACTCATTATTCCGTCGACACTATATACAACCCATTTCGAACCATATTCCATTACCTGAGCAGTTAGCTTTTGCTAGCTGCTCCTTTATTTCGTTCCTGTTCTTGTTTGTTGAAAAAATCTTTAACTGCATTTTCCCAATAAGTACACATAATCCATTCCCCACCCATGAATAAGATCAATAACTCAACATATACTATTTATACATCTAGATAATTATCCCTGTATCGAGCAGTTAGACTGGGCTAACTGCTCTTTTATTTATGATAGATTCTACAAAACACTTTTTATTTTATTTCAACCATAATAAGTAAAAACTTGAAATCTAGTTAATTTCTTTATAAACATGACTGGTTTACATGCAAATTAAGAAATGCGAAATAACAATAACCGAGCTGCTACACTGGTAGCTCCTGAAATTGTCCCTCCTATTGAAATTGTATGTCCACTTAGGTTAAACAAACTAATTGTTGTACCAGCTGGAATTTGACCAGTAAAACCAAAACCTACAACCTCTTGTCCTGCAGACTGTGCATAATTTGCTCCATCTAAAGCTGGGGTTGGAATACCATTCAGTCCTATACCGACAGCAAATGGTCCCGTTTGGGTCTCTGCAGGCATTAAGGAACCTATACAATAATAATTACCTGCAACCACAATTGTAAAAGTATCAGTGCCATTAAATGTTACATTATCAAGTACTAGTACTGGCGCGGTAAACTGAATAGCTGCTAAATTAGCTACTGTTTGCGCAGTATTTGTTACAACACTAGCACTTGCGGTTGATAATGCTCCGGTTGCTCCCGTTGCTCCCGTCAATCCTGTTACCCCTGTTAATCCTGTTGGTCCTGTTACTCCCGTTAATCCTGTTGGCCCTGTTGGTCCTGTTACTCCCGTTAACCCGGTTGCTCCCGTTGCTCCCGTCAATCCTGTTACCCCTGTTAATCCTGTTGGTCCTGTTGCTCCTGTTACTCCCGTTGCTCCTGTTACTCCCGTCAATCCTGTTACCCCTGTTAATCCTGTTGGTCCTGTTGCTCCTGTTACTCCCGTTGCTCCTGTTACTCCCGTTGCTCCTGTTACTCCCGTTGCTCCTGTTACTCCCGTTGCTCCTGTTGCTCCTGTTGCTCCTGTTACTCCCGTTGCTCCCGTTGCTCCCGTTGCTCCCGTCGGTCCAGTTGGTCCTGTTGGTCCTGTTACTCCCGTTGCTCCCGTTGCTCCCGTTGCTCCCGTTGCTCCCGTCGGTCCAGTTGGTCCTGTTGGTCCAGTTGGTAATGTAAATGAGGGTATAGGCGGTAAAGTTGGACCAACCAAGTTGGAATCGAATGCTTTAGCACTTAGAATTTCATTATGTTTTAAGCTTTTCTTATTCTCCATCAATACACCTCCTAAATACGTTTATCATTTTTAATAAATGCTTAATAAACAAAAATGATACAATTTCAAATGAAAATAAAAAAACGTATTGAGTACCAAATGAAATTGTTATTTAACTTTCTTGCGTAATATTTTTGCTTCTGCTCATACTATGGTTGTAATTCGCAATTACAAAAGCAACATTTGATAATTACCGTTTTCTTTTCTTACCAGGACAGCTAGCTAATCATGCTAGCTGTTTTATTGTAATCTGCCTCTGTATATCTTCTTGATCTCAATTTCACTGAATCCCTCATACACCGTAAATACTTCCGGAAACTGACTCAAACACATATCGATGATCATGTCGTCAGTTGTTCTAACGAAGAAGTACTTAACCTCACCCAAGTAATCGTTGTGTAGGTAATAACTCCTAATCTCGCATCGATATCCGTTAGCTTCCAAGACTTCATACAGCTTGTTTTTCGTTTCATCCATTTCAAATATTGATAACTGCCCCTCCGCAATATCCATTTGTTCAATCATTTCTCCATTCCCCTTTCGATTTGACTGAAATGTTATTTTTTATCCTTGTACTCCATCTCTACAAATTCAGCTGAATCGATTCCTTTCATTATCAATTCTTCTAGAAAGTAAAACGCTTCTTGTTCCCCTTCGTTTTCCCTTATATTTTGAAACTGTAATTTCTGTTCTTCATCTAATTCAAATTTCACCTTCGCCTCTAAAACCATCATTCATCCTCCTTATTTATTAAAATGAAGTTTTTATATAAAGTTTTCTCAATAGTCATAAACTGGAATCGCATTTCCTTTTATAGTAACGTATTGGTAATCCTATAAAGTTCTATCGTTCCATTAAAAGGGCCCGCACCCCTAATCGGGTCCTCTTTAATGTTTTCTACTAAAATAGTGTTTTTATACTAGTGTACAAGCCGTTTCTATTCAAAGAAACACAACATAGAATAAAATACAGGACCAAGCTTTCTAAAAACTTGTCCGAGTTATTCTTAAAAAGAGGTGAACATAAATGCCTATCGTTAAGCCTTTTATAGCTGGAAGAAGATTTATAAGTACAGCAGCAACAGGGACTGTCGCTGGAGCGGATTTAACTTTTGCTAACACAGATTTCACTGATGACACTGGTGCCGTAACAACATTCCCTGCTTCTTATGCTTTTTTCACGCTTTATATTAATGGCGTTATTCAAACAAATGATACTATTACTGGCGTGACTACTACAGCTGCTACAATTGTAGGAGGAGCCGTCCTAGATGGAGGTACTCCTATTGCAATTGAATTTACTATAACGTAATTTTAGTTTTCGGTAATAGAGGCTTCATAATTAACAAGCCTCTATTTTTTAATAAATCTTACGCCCATTTTAATAGCAATTACATAATGCAGAGCATACACTAGTATGGAATGATAGGAATTTATACTCACTCTCGAACAGAGCACTATATATAGTGCTCTGTTTTAGTTTCCTTTTTTCTACAAAATGAAATTTTTATTAAGCTTATTTTCACTACCGCATAACATATTTAATTCTGCTCATACTATAGTTGTAACTTAACGTTACATATCATTTACTTGTAGGGCCTAATTTTCTTTTGTACAACAAGTAGTTAGCTAATTAAGCTAGCTGCTTTGTTGTGCAAAATGAAGTTTTTATAAAAAGTTTTCTCAACACTCATATACTGGAAGTTCATTTCCTTTTATGGTAATGTATTGGTAATACCATAAAGTTCTATCGTTCCATTAAAAGGACCCGCACCCCTAATCGGGTCCTTTTTAATGTTTTCTACTAAAATAGCGTTTTTGTTTAAATTTCTACTGTACTTATATATGTCCCTGTATATCCAAAAACAAAAATATAGTAAAATATATTTATAAGTTCGTTTAATACTTAAATCTATTGAGAACAGGAGGTCCGTATATGAATAAAAGACTTAATGTGTTAATGAAAATCACGCCCTTCCTAAGTGTACTTTTTATCTTAATTGGAGTATCAATGGCAATATTTGCTGCATTAGATCATAACCACAAAATGTTCATGGGTTCACTATTCGTAATTGTACAAGCTGTACTTGTAATTACATATACTAAGATGTTTAAAAAAATTGGTTTCTAAAACATTGAATACCAGCTGAAATGTTCAGTAGATATACTTATCATTTCAGTTGTATTTTCCTATTCAAATACGTTTTTATTAACATCGTGTTTTCTTGATTTAAATATTCATGTTAAAATAACCTCATATCATTCTTTTTACTTTCACTTTAAAGATGATACTTCAATCTTTGCCCTAGTTCTCTAGGGCATTTTTTTATTTCAAATAAAGGTTTTCTTAAAATTTGTTTCACTCTTTATTTTTCAATTTCCATATACTTTTACGGACTATAAAAAAATACACAATATAGTTCTTGGTCAAAGAGCGCCATACACCCTAATGGTGCTCTTTTCTATTCTTATAAGGATTTTGTTTAATTTTCATTAACCTTATTGATTCCTTTGCATACATTATAATCACAAGGAATTCTACAGGTTTCCCTAGGCCAATTACCTTGTATTCCTTGCATACCTTAAGGGAAGAATCCGTTTATAACAAACGGGTTCTTTTATTTTTGCTCGTACAATGAAAATTTTGTTCAGTTTCACTCTAAAATTTAAATTTTCATTTTTTCATTCAACCAAGTTCATAACATATTCTTTTCCCCCGATAAAATAATGATTAGGTGTCCCATGTGCATTTTATCCACTGGAAATAATACCTTTCACGTACTTACGTATTAGAAACTTCATTTCCGCTTCTTCTGCAATAGCAATTTTGTTCAACTTTTTGATACATTTATGAAACATTTACATGTTATCTTCAATATGTTCTATTCTTTTTGAAAAACCATGTGAGAATACCAAAACAAGAAGCCCTAGAGCCCTAACTCTAAGGCTTCTTGTTTTCAAATAAGGATTTTGTTAAAAAACTGCACATTTATTAAGAACATGCATAAAATATAATGTGGTATTCTTTTTCAATATTATTGTTTATCCGAGAGCGCCTTGAATGGTGCTCTTTAATTTCTAAATAACATTTTCAGGTAATTACGAGAGCGGATTTTATTATGTTGTACAAGCACTACTTCACTTTATTAAATAGACTATATAGATATCTAAAAGAAGGGAGCTTTAAATTCATATGGCTGATTACTTTTATAAAGATGGTAAAAAATATTATAAAAACCAATCGAATTCCAATAATCAAAAAAACAACTGTTTTATTGAAACTCATACGATAGCTGGTTTTGCAGAAAATACAAATGGAAATATACCCGTGTCTGTTTTCCTTGAAACCACCGCTCCACAAACTGTATTTGAGGATTTTACAAACAATCATAATAAAACATTAATTCAATTATTCGTTGTCGGTATGAGTGCACCCGTTCAAGTAACTATTCTAACAAGAAGATCTAGCGTACCAATTACTACTACATTACAACCTGTTCAAACAAAAATATTTCAAGTTGAAGATTTTCAAAGTCTTACTCTTACAAAGCAGGAAGGTTCTAATAGTGTAGTTAGTTTATTTGTTCAAAAAACATTTTGTATATGCTGTAACGATAATAACGATTCATGTGATGAATATTACCACGAATGTAATTGATATATTAAATCACCAGAAGAACCCTTTATATAAAGGGTTCTTTTACTTTCACTCCCTCATTTCCTCGTTTTTAATTAAAATAACTATTTTATTAAAAATCTTTAATGAGCTAATCCTTACAATTTTGTAATACTAATGTCACTGAAATCAATTTTTTCACTATAAACTCTTTACTATAATTTTCCTTATAAAGTTATAGACACACAGTAAGGAGCGAATTAAAAATGTCTTTTTCTCAATTAAATATTGATGCTTTTCGAGCAATCAATGATTTAGGGAAGCAATATTCATCCCTAAACTCAACTATGGTATTTTTGGCGGAATATATGGTGTATTTTTTAGGATTAATTATTATGGCTTATTGGTTTACTCAATCTAGAAAAAACAAAATGATGATTATTCAAGCGATGGTTGCTTTTGTAACTGCTGAAATAATTGGAAAATTAGCAGGGAATTTGCATTTGAATTATCAACCATTTGCAGTATTACCTAATGTTAATAAACTTGTCGATCATGCAGTAGATAATTCATTTCCTAGCGACCATACGATTCTATTTTTTTCAATTTGTTTTTCATTCTGGCTTGTTCGTAAAAAGGCTAGATGGTTATGGCTTGTACTTGCATTCTGCGTAGCTATTTCTCGTATTTGGGTAGGAGTTCATTATCCTTTCGATGTCATAACAGGAGCTTTAATAGGAATTATTTCAGCGATATTTTCATATTGGTTAACACCGAAAATTACATTCATCAAACAATTACTTAATCTTTACGAAAAAATAGAACAAAATGTAATACCATCCAAAAACAAGTCAAAAAACTTTTGATTAATCTCACAAAGCTAAAAAGATTACATAAATTACAGAGTATTTTTCAATATTGTCTTGATCGAAGAGCGCTCCCTTGGGCGTTCTTTAATTTTAAAATAACGCTTTGGTTAAAATCTTTGATTCTGCCATTCAGTAATACAAGCTGGTTCAATTTCTTCAAATTCTTGTGTTTCTACATCAAGATCAATGACAGAATAGCTAGGTACTACTAAAAATTCTTTTCCGCAAACGTTACAAGTAGGATCATCAAGTGCATAAACTCCTTTAATTGTGTCAAGATTTTGCAAATCAAAATCAGCATTTTCAAAAACTACAAGACCATTACATCCTTTAACGTTACATTTATGTGCTTCAATAGCCATTTCTCGTTCCCCATTTCTTAATAAAATTCAAATTTTGTCTTACTTTACATCTACACGTGCTTGACTTGCTTCTCTACTAAAACCATCTGGATATCTTTTAGCTAATTTTGCAATATTCATTTCAGCAATATCTTGTAACGTATATCCCAGTTCATGCGCCATAATTGATAAATAATAAAGAATATCTCCAAGCTCTAAGGCTAACTTATAAGTGTTTCCATCTTCTTCTCCTGGACAATGCGATGGTTGAAAACCATGTCCGTGATAAATTGCTTTTTTAACAATATCGGCAACTTCACCAGCTTCGCCTGTAAGTCCTAAAGCTGCATTTGAAACTCGTCCTCCAAAATCAGTTTTGTTATTCCAAGTTCGTAAAGTTGCTTCCTGATAATCATTAAATTCATCAATCGATAAGATACTTGCAATCTGTAAAACTGTAGCTTCATTTATAACTTGATCCTCATTTTTTGCTTCACTCATTAATTTAGTTGCTTCCAATACACCATTTTCTATAATGTTCATTTTTGATTTCCCCTTCCTATTTAGCAAATCCCTAATCCAATCGGACGATTTTCAATTAAATACTTATCAGCCTGATCTATTACAAGGAGAGCAACCTCGGCTTGATGTCTCCTTAAGACTTTTGCCATCTTTGGTAAACTCATGCCTTGACTCCACATTTCACGAAAACGAATTACATCTCTTTCATCCCAAATGAAGTTAGCTTCTTCTAAAGCGATGTATACCTTCAACCGTGATTCCTTCATCACTTCATGATTTCTTGCTACACTCATAAGCGAACCTACTTTCTAAAAATGATTATTTTATCTTTTCAGTAAACTTAGTATCCACACGATCAACTTTACCGTTTACCCAAACCGCAACTTGCTCACCGAATCCGCTCATTGGTGGATTGACTGCTGTAACATTTCCATCCTTAACTATTAAAAGTTTGTTGCTGCTAACATCAATTTCTATTTTTGTCATATGTCCCTCTCCCTTTTACTACCGCATGTACTCGACAACATCAGGCTTAAATCCACTCCCTAAGTAAACCCGTACCGGAATTATTTCTTTTTTATCCCTTGCTGCCTTACATAACTCTTCCGCTGTATCCCAACTAAAAAAATTATCTACAGCGCGTTGAAATCTCCAAATCGCCATTGCATATTGTTCAAAGATGTCATAACGATCATCTTGTTTAGTTGTGCGTGGTAATTCATCCGTACTCTTTGCATTTCTTGGAACTTGGACGCGTACATCAGCATATGTAGTGCGTCCAGTACCTCTTTTCACATTTGCCTTCATTACATCGAACTCACAAATTGCTGGCTCTACATCGAAAATGTTTAGTTGCTTAGGCATATGCCATCCCACTCTTCTGAATAAGATCCAGTAATTCAATGGCCCATTCCTTGCTTAAAAACATTCGGCCACCTAGCAACTCTATGTTGGTTTCAGAAACTTCACCCGTTACAAAGCATGACTTTTCATATTTTCTTAAAACAATGTTTTCCCCATCGACATGAAAATCTAGTGCCGTACCTTCGACAATCCCTAAAGTTCTGCGTAACTCTACTGGAATTACTACACGACCTAGCTCGTCCACTTTTCTTGCAACACCTGTGTTTTTCATATCTTACTCCCTCCCTTGTTAACTAACTTTTTGTTGTTGATTCCGTTGCAACTCGTGTTTCATTGATTCAAATTTGATTAACCATGCTTGCCAACGCTTATCATTTTCTTCTTGCTGCTGGATTGCTACTTCGCAATTACAACCGCTCGTTTCAATTACACCTGGGTAAGTTTCTTTACGAATAATCCCTGTATTACTGCATAATGCACACATGCTTATTCCTCCTTATTAGAAACCTAAATTTGCAAGCCTTTGATCAGCTGTTGTAAATTTCAAAACCCTTGAATCCCCTAATAAACGACTAACTGTTTTAGCATCGTATTTATTAAAAAGTTGTTTTCCAGTAAAGTTTGTTGTGGTAAATGTACTCATTCCTTGTCTAGCGTTTGATACCGCATATAAAAGGCGTTGAATGAAATCCGATGCCTGTCTATTCGAATCAGTTGACCCGCTTTCTGCGCCAAGATCATCTAACACAACAAAATCAGCTTGTCCCATTAATTGAACGAAATATTGAAGTGTATATTTACTGCTCTTATCATCAAAAGAATCCATAATCATTCTTGTTATTGCTTCTAATTCAACGTACAAGCAACTTTTCATAAGATGATAATTTTCTTCTTCTTGACTGATATCCCAAAAATATTGATTTAATTCATGAAGCATACTGTATGCTAGGAAACTTTTTGCCGTCCCTTGATTTCCTGTAAATACAACTTTTCTAATTTCTCCGTTCTTTAAATCCTCCAAGGTTTCTTCAACAGCTTTCTTGTGACTAATCGTTTCATCACACACGGTTCTGTAATCAGATAATCTTGAAAGAGGAATTTTCTTATTTGTAATAACACTAGCCTTTTCCAGCATGTTGAATTTCTGTAAACGGCTAATCTTCTTATAATGAGCGTTAGCTTGTTCTTCCAAAACCTTATTGTTTTGCTCAACAACACATCTTGGACAAACAGGCTTACCTTGATAAATAATCATTTGAACTGGCTTAATGATTGTTTGTCCACCTATTTCATAAGAGTGATTCATACATTGATCAGAATGGTAATTCACCTTCGATTCCAGGGATTCTGCCAGTTTTTTCATTGGTGTTGCCATTTCTATTCGCTCCTTTTTTACCTTTGTTTTTAAACTCTATTTCTGCCGCATTAACATCAGCTAAAGTACGAATGTTTTTATTAACCCAATGTTTTAAAATCCCCTCAGCATAATTCCATTTCTTCTGCTGTTTCAAGGCACGCTCCATAGCTGCTTGTACAAGTTCTTCGCTTGTATCGTCTACCCATTGCGAAATACTTTCGGCTATGAATGAATTTAAAATACCGAAATTATTTTCGTAGAATGAGAAGATGCTACTACTACTTTGTATATTAGTATTTTGTTTATTAGTACTTAGTAGCGTTGGATTTTCCATAAATGGAACTTCCATTTGTGGTTTTTCCACTTGTGGATTTTCCATATGTGGATTCTCCACTTGTGGAATTTCATAAATAATTGTCTCCCAGTTAGTTATCTTTCCCTTTTCGTTTTTTACAGGAAACCTTCTAACATAACCGAATTTTTTTAGTTCTTTCATTCCTACCCTTAAACTATCAATTCCATCTTTCGCATGAGTAGATATTTCCTCCATGTAAAACACCCAATCATCTGGTAACGATAAAATGTAAGCCAATATCCCTTTTGCTTTCCAACTTAAACGTTCATCTCGAAGACCTGTATTATTAATGGTTGTGTAATTTTTACTTTTATTAACTCGAAATGTTGCCATTTATTTACCTCCTTGTACAAACCGCCACATATGCTTGTCCACTTTTGATAATTCGTTGAATTTCATAATGCGGATAACCAGCCTTGAAATACTGGTCAATTATTTGCTTTAATTCATCCTTGCTCTTTGCTAAGTTCCAAAACTTATTAGGTAATAGCACTTGATATTCAGTTAAACGCATGTACTATTCCCCTACTTTCCGTGATATACTTATAACAACTGTTTTTTCTTAAAGGACCCACTGCCATGGGTCTTTTTATTTTGTTTTACGTCACTCCAAGCCCACTGTTTTATTGGCTCATAAGTAATGTAAAGTAACAATGCGCTGCACGCGATAAACATTGCGAATATAACTAACGATGTCGTATCTTCCACTAGATCACCTCCTTTTGTGTTTCAAGCCAAGCTTCTAAATCCTTTTGTAGGAAAAGTAATTTGCGTCCTTCCCTAATCACCGGAAACTGTGGATGACTTGCTAATTCATACATTCTACAAACAGCGATATTGAGATAATCCGCTGCTTCTTTCACCCTCATTACTTTGCTTGGTTGTGATTGTTGTTGGAACTGCGCTAAAGCAGCTTGTATCTCCTCTCGAACAACTTCTCGGATTGATTCTTTAATGATTTGATCTAATCCCATTTCTTTTTTCTCCTTCCAAAATTATATTAACGATGGATAATCATACTAATCTTGGTCGCCATGCTTTTATGTATGATATCTCCTCATTGAAATCTTTCTGTAAAATGTTGCAATAACTGTTTACTGCAAACACTGATTTTACGTCTCTCCAAGCTGCTGCGAAAAGTTTCTTTCCACTATCATGAACAACTTGACTCCCTGCCATAAAAACAAACTCACTTACTGGATGTTGCAAAACTTGTAATTGGTCCATTTTTTTCACCCCCTCTCGTTTCACTGAATGAAACTTTGTGTTCAAAATTTTTTTCTTGTTCATTAAATAGAATGTCGCTTTCTTTACCTAAAACATTTGATATTTTAACAGCTACATCATAATAAACTCTTAGATTATAATTAATAATTTTATAGCAGTAAGACTTTGATATACCAACCATATTAGCTAATTCATGATATTTAAGACCAGAATCTTCAAAAGCTTTTTGAAGTGCCGTTAGTTGTTTTTGATTTTGCATCTGATCACTCCCTTCTGATGCTTACAAACTCATTATAAGTTTCATCACGTGAAACTTCAAGTGTTTTTTATAAAAAATTTCATAGAAGGAAACTTTTTTAACTCTTTACGTTTCTTGCTAGGAAACTTTATAATGTAATTAATGTAATTTACGATATATCGTAAAAAGGGGAGTATTTAAGTATGGAAATGAAGGATAGAATTAAACAAATTCGAATAGATAACAAAATGAATCAAGAACAATTCGGGAAAGAAGTGGATCTAACTAAGGGGACTGTTTCAAAGTTTGAAAACGGAAAAGCATTCCCAAGTCGTGAAACTATAGAAAAGATAGCGAAGAGATTTAATGTACCTGTAAATTATTTGTACGGAGAAAATAAAGGTGACGACTCTAGTGATGATAAATATAAAAAATTCAAGGAAATCATGGAATGGCTAGAACCGCTACCAAAGGATAAAGAAGATATGGCGTTAGAACAAATGCTAGCTATCGCTCAAGCTCTTAACAAACACCATAATAAAACAGAAAAATAGCCCCCTAATTAGGAACGGCTATTTTTTTAATTTCTGCTATATATTCTTCTAATTGATCTGGTGCACATTCTTTCACAGTATCTAAAAATAGGATTACAATTTCCTCTTTCGTCATCCTTAATTCTCCCCTTACATCCTGTTTTATATATTAACCGTCTTAAAGTGGAAAGTTTTTGTCGTTTCAGTCAAAATGTTTCCATTCCCTATAAAGCAGAAATGACACTATCAAATTGATAGTGTCATTTCTAATATTATATTAATTAACCGCCTCCTGGGCCTGGATCAATCATATATAAAGTTGTTTTTTGTTCTTTAGCACTTTGCACCTTATCTTTTTCCGTCACCTGAAAAGCTGTAATAGAAAGACAAGCTACAGTAGTAATAGTTAAAACTATTTTTACAAGCTTATTTTTCAAGCGTTTCACCACCCTTTTTGTATAATTCAATTATAACATTTCAATGCTGTCTTTGGTAGGAATACATAGAAATAATCACCTGATTTAGAAAAACTTTCTATGGACATTTCTAGGTATTTCTTTCCTTCTTCTCCTCCGACCGCAAGCCCCATATAGTACAATTGAAAACTACTAAGATATCCATTTGTATTTTGTAAAGCTTGTAAAATTTTAATCGCTTTTTGCTTTTCACCTAGCTTTACATATAAGAATGCTTTTTCAGCATAATCTAGATTTTCTGGGTTAATGGTATGTAAATCTTTTTCATGATATATTCTTAAAAATAATAGTGTATTAAGTACTTTTTCTCTTCTTACTTCTAATTTTTTATTCACTGGAACGCCAATTATATTTAATGATTTCTCCATGTACTCTTTAGCATTTTGATAATCAGAGAAAACATAACTTTCTCCAATTTTACAATATGCTACTGCCTTTGTACTGACATAGCAATTACTTTGATCATTTATAATTTCAAAACATAATTCACGCGATTCGTCTAATTTATTTTCGTGAAGTGCAACGAAAACTTCCATTTCTTTTATTCTTAATAAAAGAGAATCCCTTAATGTATGACATTTAATTCCCAAGATGTCCGGCAATAATTGCTGAATATGTTCATTAACCATCTTATAATTACCTAAATCAAAAAAAGAGTAAATTGTATTTAAAACAGATATTATTACCAGCTCGTTATCTGAGTATTTTTGATTTTTTCTCATTTTCTCAACTTTCTCAAAGAACCTCTTAGGAGTAGTTGTACTTTCACTCCTTTCTCTTAATGTTTTGTATAACGGAACCAAATTTAAATTTATCCTCACAGTTTTTGAATTACCTTTTTTCTTTTCTTCTTCGCTTTTATTTTTATTAGTTTTAAAACTCATTATTCGTTGAATTACTAGGTCTTGAAGATCATATTCTCCAAACATATCTAACACTTCTAATGCTAATTTCAAATTTTTATGTGATAGTGTAGGTATACACTCTTTGATGCATTCCCTTCTAAAATCAACATTTTTAGGCTTATATAGCTTCAGCGCATCAACCAAGTGCATAAAATCAAATTTACTTTGCTTCTTAAAATAACTATTTACTGTTGTATGCGTTACTTTAAAACGTGTTGCCAATTTACGATTTGTATAACCGTTTGATTTTAGACACTCCTGCATGTCATTTAAATCTAATAAAACTTGCACAATCCTTGCCCTCCTTATGGACAAAAAAGACACGTTACCCTAGATGTCTTATATTTACAGGAAAACGTGCCATTATATCTAGGTTGTGTGTTATAATTATGTTTGAGACTTATGACAAGTGTTTTCCCTAGCGCGTTTAGGGAGGACGGTGTAAGGGTGTTGCGAGCACCACTTGCACAGTCGTAGGTCTTTTTCACGTCCGTTTATTTTATTATTTTCATAATATCACATTTTTTCCAAAATTCAGTCGTGTAGTTATCTGATTCTTATTGAGAAAGTTTTAAAATCGTTATATATCAACGTTTCTCAAGGGAGCTTAACGGCTTTTTTTCTACAATAAAAAAAGAGCCGTTAAGCTCCACTTATGTACTATATGCCTGTTCCTTGGTCTAATTCTTCCTTCCAGCCACCAGAATCACTTACTTTGTGCCCGCCAGGGTCATTTGTGAATTTTTTCATAGTCTTTTCTCCCCCTTTATCTAATTCTATAAATATTTTACTATTTTTTACAATGGATGAAAATCATATTCTATAACTGAATTTGCTCATATATGGTAAAATATACCCATCGCTGATATGTCCAAACATGTAATTTTCATAGCAGCAAAATTACAACTAGACTTATACAACATGATTCAAAACAAAATGAAGGAGTGTTTTAAGTGAAAGGACATATTCGAAAAAGAGGAAATAAATATTGCATCGTTATTGATATCGGTCCTGACCCAGAGACAGGAAAAAGAAGACAGAAGTGGTTTTCTGGATATAAGACAAAAAAAGAAGCACAGGCCGATGTGGCAAAGAAGATTACAGAGTTGAATGAAGGAACTTTTATAGAACCATCTAAAGTCACGTTAAAAGATTACCTAAATCATTGGCTAGAAATTAAAAGTATGAGCATAGAAAAGAGTACCTTTGCTGGCTATAAGGCATTTATCAACCAACATGTTATACCTAGTATAGGAATGGTTGCGCTCCATAAATTAAATGTTATACACATTCAAAAATGTTATAAGACTGCGATAGATAAAGGGATTGCAAACAATTCTATTCTGCTTATGCATAGAATTTTAAAGAGCGCTTTAAACCTAGCCGTAAAACAAAATATTATTTCTCGAAATCCAGCAGATTTTGCTGAGATACCTAAAAAAGAAAAAACCCCTATCCAGACTTGGACAGAGGAAGAAGTAAAAAAGTTTTTAGCTCATTCACAAGAATCACGATATCACATTGGGTATCTACTTGCAATAACTACAGGTATGCGTCTAGGAGAAGTTCTAGGTTTACGATGGCAGGACATTGATTTTGAAAAACATACTGTTACAATAAATCAAACATCTGGTCATGACAATAAAATCAAAAAAACTGCAAAAACAAATTCATCAAAACGCACAATTCCTGTACCTAATGAAACAATAACAGCCTTAAAAAAACATAAAATTTTAATCAATAAAGAGAAGTTAAAGTTTGGTTCTGCTTATCTAGATCAAGATTTAATTAATTGTAATGAGTTTGGAAGAATCATAAAAAGAGCTCATTTCAGAAAGAGTTTCATTAGGTTAACACACAAAGTAGGTATAAAAGAAATTAAATTCCATGATTTAAGACATACACATGCAACTCTACTATTGAAACAAGGAGTTAACCCTAAAATCATCAGTGAGCGATTAGGTCATACAGATATTTCAATGACATTAAGTGTCTATTCTCATGTTTTACCGAATATGCAGGAAGAAGCAGTTAAAAACTTCGGTAAAAGTATCTTTGGATAACCTATGTTTGCAAAATGTTTGCATTTCATTAAAAAAAGTCAAACAAACGCTGTCATATCAAGGTTTTTTTGACCTATCATCTTATATTCTTGATAAAATCTCCGGATCCCTATTGAAATATTTAATAATGGAGCGTTCTCACCACCGCGGGTTATGCATTCGAATCGATATACATAGGAGAAAAAATCTTCTGTTTTTTCATCTTTTATCGGTCCTGACATCGCCTCACAAATATTTTGTGATCTAAGAGGAGAAAAATAGATTTCTTCTTCATTTGTATTTTCTAAATATATAGGGCGCTCACAAAAAATATGTGAGATTAAAGCGGGCACCCACTTAGAATACGTTTCATTATCATGTAGTACTGGCAAATTAGAAATCAAATCGGATTGCCATTCATATTTTGGTGGCTCTACTAATCTATTTGGCTTCCAATCATGAATAATCTCATACCAACTTTGAAAAATATAATCGAGCTGCTCTTGTTTAATAGGTTCTTTCGATACAATCCATGGTGTATTTTCATTTAATACGTACGGATTATGCTGAATAAACAATATATCGGAAAACATATCATACAATCTTTCATTTAAACGTTTCAACTTACTCGTTAATAAAAACGTCTTATAATGTATCTCTACGATGTCAAGCCATTCAATAGGAAAGTATATAAATGATACCTCTTCATTTAAAAGGGGTTCTACTATATTTTCAAATGTTAACAGCCTTAATTTTTTCATAAAATGATTCCTTCCTTTCTGTAGTTGTCTTGATTATCAAAATGCTAGAACAATAGTTACTTAATCTAATCCATTCAAACCAAGTATTTAAAAGAAAAGTAAAAACTGTTTATATAAATAAAATTTTATCAAAACAACTCTTTTAAAAATTTAAAGTAATTATCATTTACAACACCTCTATATATTTGTATTTCAATACATTTAAATTATACATTTTATGTGATGTATTGTACTTATCATTTACAATAACTTTACAGAAAAACAAAAAAGAACACCTTAAATCGGTGCCCTTTTTACAAATATTAACCTTTATGTAATTGAACATATAGATAACATGAATCCTCCAAATGAAATTGCTCCTAGTAAACCTACTACAAATCCTGTTAAACAAATACAATCAGCAAGACAAATAGAAGACTGCGATAATGGAACAAATGACCTACTTGTACTCGACCCATATTGTTTTATTTTCTCATAATTCATATCTAACATTAAATGAAGACATGTTACACCATCCTCAATAGTATGTAGAGATTCTTTTTCTAACCGCTCCAATAATTTACTATCAAAAGCAACTGCTAGAGGGTACTGCTTATCTAATTTCATATTTTGATAAATTAGTTGCAAACGAGATAATATATTGTTTTTCTTCTTTTCAGATGTTACTGTACATTTCATATTATTAAATTCATTTAATAATAGTGTCAATTCATCTCTTTTTCCGTATAAATCTTTAGCTATTTTTCTCTTTAGTTTATACGAATGGATAATAGATTTTAGTTCAATCATATTCATACACTTCCTAATTACATATTATTTACCCAATTATTTTATAGATAAACAGTACTTTTTAATCTTATTTAAATTACTGTCAATAACGTATTGAAATTCCCTTTTTTTGACGGAATCAAATTCCCTTTTATTAGCGATTTAATGTTGTTGGCTGTATTCCAGCTTTTTGCTTCTCACGAAGCCTATATGAATCTCCCTTGATATTAAATGTTGTTGCGTGATGTAAGAGTCGATCTAAAATAGCTATTGCTAATACTTCATCTCCAAAAATCTTTCCCCACTCTATAAAAGATTTATTTGACGTTACAATGAGTGCTCCCCCTTTTTCATATCGCTTTGAAATGATTTGAAAGAAGATATTGGCACTTAATTCATCAAAGGGAAAATAGCCTAGTTCGTCAATGATAAGAAGATCAGGACGACTCCAACGTTTGATTACTCGATTCAATAGTCCCTTGGTATGAGCCTTCTTACACTCATTAATAAAATCATCAGCTCTCAAAAAAAGTGCTGTATAACCTTTCATGATAGCTTCGCTAGAAAATGCAATTGATAAATGTGTTTTCCCTACTCCTGGAGGTCCTAAGAGTAGGACATTTTCCCCATTATTAATAAAACGGCATGTTAATACTTCTTTCACTCGCTTTTCGCTAATACTAGGTTGAAAAGTAAAGTCAAATTCATGAATTGTTTTATGAAACGGAAGTTTCGCGTGTTGTATTCGTTTCTGTAAAGCTGATGCTTCTCTTTTTTCAATTTCATGCAAAAGTAGGGTGTTTAGAAATTCAGAATATGGTACATTATGTTTAGATGCATCTTCTAAAAGACCATCAATTTGGTCGGCGGTATGATGCCATCCAACTTTGATTAAGCGTTCAATTATAAGCTGAGTGGTCATACAGAATCACTCCCTTCTAATTGTTCATACACTTGAAGAGAACGTTGTTCTACTTCGAGCTCATCGGGTTGAATGTGACGGGTCGCCAAACCTTTTGTTGTCGCATTCAGCCCTTTATAATGTTCAAGGCTTACATGTGTTTCAGTCTTACCTGTAAGAATTGGATGTATTGCGACGCACTCTAATTCATCATATATTTCAAGATGATGATCAAGTGTCTCTTTTATCTTCACTTGTTTGCCCACGAATCGAAACGGTACAGAGTAACGTTTTCCTTGATAAGAGATAAAACAATCCTTACTAACCTCTCGTATTTCCCATTTTGTAATTGGAAAGGCTGGTTTTGTATTAGACTTTCCTAGATACTTTTCCTCGACTTGATATCTTGCGATTGGAGCTTCTTTTGTTGTTCCATTTGGTTTACGATTTGCCGTTTTATTTAGCCAATCCCTGACGTCATCATTTAATGATTCTAAAGTAAATGTATGCTTACGCTGCATAAAATTCTTTTTAAGATACCCTACTACATTTTCTACTTTTCCTTTTGTTTGTGGACGATATGGCTTACACGCCTTCGGCACAATCCCATAATAGGATAGAAAATCTTCGAACCTTCGATTAAATCTAATCTCTACTGGTGTATGTTTAATTACAACAGTTTTCATATTGTCATAAAGGATTTGTTCAGGAACCCCATTAAAATAAGCAAATGCATTCATATGGCATTTCATTAAAGTTTCTAAATCCATACTTGTAGTAAATTCAACATATTTCATTCTGGAGTACCCTAATACCATTACAAACGCGTATACATCTTGTTCTTTTTCGTTAACTTTTATGTTCCCTATGTATCCCCAATCCATTTGAGCCTGTTTACCAGGTGGTGTTTCAAACCGTAAGGTTGCTTGTTTTTTAGGGGTTTGTCGATGAGGTCTGACAAAATCGCGCAAAATGGTAGCCTTCCCTGGGTATCCCATTGATACAATTTCGTCGTATAACACTGCGCAATTTGTAGTACCTTCTTTAATCCTTTGAAGGAGGTATGGTTTATATGGATCTAGTTTACTTGGTTTTTTCTCTACTTTCTTTTTTGATGGTAATGCATCTTGCTGGATATATTTCCGAATAGTTTTTGGATCAAATCCTGTTTCTTCAGATATCGCTTTGATTGTCCATCCTTTTTGATACAATTCTCTGATCATAAAAAATTCCCCAATCTTGACCATAGCTTCTCCACTCCATCATTGTCGTTTTGAAACCATTGTCCGTTATTTTTGGGGAATTTGGAACCGTTGTTATAAAGGATTTTACCACCGTTACTAACAGATATGTCAATATGAAGTACGTCTGCGATTTCTTTGTATTGAAAACCAGAAAATTTCATTAACAATATGGTTCGATCTCGTTCATTCATATGACTAAGTACGTTTTGTACTTTTGTAATCTCTTCTTTTCTAATCCAATCATCATCTAATGATGAGATAGGTTGAACCTCATGGTGTTGTATCGTTTTATCTATTCTCGCCTGATGCCTTTTTTCGGATCGTAAATATTTATATGCAACATAAGTAGAAGATTTTATGAGCCAACCAGATACATTTTCAATTGTCTTCCAATCATTTCTATATAGCTGTAAAAATACTTCTGGTGCTAATTCTTCAGCAATAGGTTGTTTTTTCACAATCCATAGAATTTGTTTCACAACATAAACGTAATATTGCTTAAATAAATCTTCAAATGTCAGATCCGAGACAGGCTTTTCTTCCTTTTTTATCTTTAACATGTCAGTTAAAACCTCACTCTCATTTGATGCCTGTATTATAAAGAACCCAGAAAGACGAGTTTTGTGACAAAAATGTTTTATTTTTTTATTATGTACGAAAAAAAGCATTCATCTTTCAAGTAGATGAATGCAAAAATTAGAATCATTTTGAGTTTTTCTTCCTATCCTTATCAAAAGATATATGAATTCAAAACAAAAGTAATTTATCCTATTTTCTTTTAAAACCGTAAAAGGAGGTATCCTCTGGAGATAAAAATAGTATTTGAAATTTAATGTGTTTTTTATAAGTGGCCCCAAAAAGAAGGAATCGTTGCCGTTCCCCAAAAAGGGCTAAAAACAACGTGATGATTTTTTATTTTTAAAAATATTCATAATTATAATGCCGTTTTTAACCTATCCAATTATTCTATTGTATTCTTCTTGGATGGTTTGTAGTTGTAGACTTAAACACTTTGCAAGTGATGCCATTTTGGGCTCTTGTTCCAACGTGAGTAACAATTGAGATACTTCTATCAACATTTGATGGACCTCATATGCTTCTTCTGTAGGCACATGCCCACATGCCCAGAAATATAACGAAGGATAAGCATAGACTCAATTATCCTCATTTTCTGATCGATTTCTTGTAATAATTGATTAGAACCACTAGACAATGATTTGTTCAATATACCAATCCTCTCCTATATTTTTTACGGGAAGAAGACAGTTATACAATAGATTCTTTTTGTACAAGTTAAAAGAAAAATGATTTTTTGTATTCTATACCAATTATAATACTTACACAAAGACATTTGTGATTTTTATTTTAAAAAAAGCCAAATGTATATACAGTTCGAATTTTTTCATTGAATTTGTTCTGTTTGGGTTTCTACCTGAACTAGTTTTTTATTTGATTCAAATGAATTGACCCATGTTAACTAGGTTAACCTAAGTTGTATCAAAGTTTTTTAAGTATTCAGGTTAACTTTAAAGGAGATTTGTATGGGGAGGAATGCAATTGAAAATGAACAACAACAGAACCGTTTTGATCATGTTGATACAACCAATCTATATGAAACGAATGGTTTTGTGTACCAACTGTATACGAACTCACTTGAAACAAACTCTTCAGATTGACTAGTAAACGTTTTTAATTTATGCGGAGTAGGAAAAGCATGTGAACGAATTAAAACGAGTACACAACCCTATAAGAACCTTTAAAATAATTGAAGGTGTTTTTCTAATAAAAGAGCATTGTATTTTTAATATAATTCCCGTAAAGTAAGCGCATACCATACAAAATATACAACTAGGAGTGTGATACACAATGAAACCCATTTTCAAAACAAGTATAGCTCTAACACTTTTTTCTCTTTCTCTTATAGGGTGTCAGTCACCACAAACACAGCCGAAACAACCATTTTCACTAACCGAACAACAAGTGATGGCAGATGCTTGGTATCAAACCGCTGGAGAAGTCAAAGCGCTCTATCATCAAGGATATAATATCGGAAAGATGAAATTAGACGCAGCACTTGCCAAAGGTACCGAGAAAAAGGCTGCCATCGTTTTAGATTTAGATGAAACTGTCGTGGATAATAGTCCGTATCAAGCCATGACAGTAAAAGAGAAGAAAGGATTTCCTTATAAATGGGAGGATTGGATTCAACAAGCGAAAGCAGAAGATCTTCCTGGTGCCGTTTCCTTTTTACAATATGCAAATAAAAAAGGTGTGGCGATCTACTACATTTCAAATCGCAAACAAAGTCAATTAGATGCTACCTTACAAAATTTACAGAATCTGAATATCCCGCAAGCTGATAAGGAGCATGTCTTATTGCAGGGAAAAGAAGAAAAAGGGAAGGAAGAACGCAGAAAGAAAGTTGCGACAGAACATGATATTATTCTATTCTTTGGAGATAATTTATCTGATTTTACAGGATTTGATGAGAAATCTGTACAAGATAGAAATCAATCAGTTGAAGCGATACACGAAGCATTTGGAGAAAAATTTATTGTGTTCCCGAATCCGATGTATGGGGATTGGGAATCCGCTTTATATCAATACGATTTCAAAAGGTCAGATACTGAAAAAGATAAGCTCCGTAAAGATGCATTGCATGTATTTGAAGATGCGAAATAATAAACGTATTGAGACAAATGGATATATGTTTGCTATTATATTCTATAAGCTGTGGTAAGCTGTCATTTGGAAGATTGGGCGCATTCGCTCAATCTTTTTTCCTATTTTTTATGATCCCATGATTAAATTGCAACATATGGCGAATACATACTACCTATCAAGGGGATTTCCTTGACGATAAAATGTTGATGCATCAACGATATAGGGCTTTTATCCCAATCTTTATGTTTTAAACAAACGTTTAATTCGACATCTTTCGTACAAATCCCACACGGATTCGCTACAATTCGTCAATATTTGTATGCATTTTTTGAGAAAGGAATTCTCTTATGTATAAATCTAATTTCGTTGCTTTCTTACTATTCGTAATCTCTTTTTCTTGTTACATCATCTATGTAACCAAAAACCCACTCTATTTGAAGTGAACCCGAATAGTGGTACATGAAAAAAACACCTCCTGAATTCGCATACTAAGTATGCAAATTCATTGGAGGTGTTTTTCGTTTGAAGACAAGAGTTCATTACCCAGAAGAAACAAAGTGGAAAGTGATTGAAATGAAGAAAGACGGCTACTCAAATCGTACAATTATGGAGAAACTCGGAATTAAAAATGTTTCCCAAATTAAGACATGGATGAAATGGTATCGTACAGATCAAACGTATCGTTTTCAACAACCTGTAGGAAAACAATATTCTTATGGAAAAGGACCAAAAGAGCTCAGTGAATTAGAACAGATACGTTTAGAAAATAAACATCTAAAAACAAAATTACTTGTATGGGGAAAGTATCTGGAAATCGAAAGGGGCTGAAACCAGAAACTGTAGTTGCTTTATGGGAAAATGTAAAAACAAAAATAACGGTAAAAGAATTGTGTAACGTATTAGAATTACCCCGTTCCACATTTTATCGTTGGTTACAACGAACGGAAGATTTGAAAGATGGTATAGAAGAGAAAGTAAAGGACGTTTGTCTTAGGCATAAATTCCGGTATGGATATCGAAGAGTGACCGCTACTCTTCGAAAAATGGGACTGTGTGTCAATCATAAAAAAGTATTACGAATCATGAGACAAAATCACATTCTTTCAAAAGTACGTCGAAAGAAAAAGAAATATATCAATGGTACGGAGCCAATGGTATCCCCTCATCGATTGGAGCGCCAATTCGATGCATCCAGACCAAATGAAAAGTGGTTTACGGATGTGACGTATCTCTTATTTGGAGAGCGTACCTTGTATTTATCAACGATTATGGATGCCTTTAATCGTGAAATTATTAGTTGTGTCATCAGCGAATCACAAACACTGACATTAGCGATGAAGACATTAAAACAAGCAATGAGAGGGCGAAAAGTAAAAGATGTCCTTCTTCACTCAGATCAAGGAAGTATTTATACAGCAAAAGAATTTCAAGCGTATGCCAAAGAAAACGGCATGATCACCAGCATGTCCCGGAGAGGAAATTGCCATGATAATGCCGTCATGGAAAGCTTCTTTGGTCATTTAAAAAGTGAAGCCTTCTATTCACAAGAGATAACAAAAGTATCCAACACAACTGTGCAAAAGATTGTGCTAGAATACATTCATTACTACAATTGTGTGCGAATTCAAGAAAAATTAAACCACCTATCCCCTAAAGAATTTAGGGAACAAGTGGTTTAGGTGTTTTGATTGGTGTCCCCTTTTCGGGGGTCACTTCAATTTGCATCCAGTCGTTTTATTATCTATTATGTTGATTACAATTGTAAGTGTCATTTTTTTTAGTGATTTCTATGATACAACTTATATGAAATATATACTTCTCATGGGATTGTTTCTGTATCTTATTCTTATATGTAGTACCATGCTAAACGTGATATAAGTGTGGGTGTACAATAACATACCAGCAATTTTTTTACTTGAACCCCTAGGATAGGTGACAAATAAAATCACTCCATTTTTATTGTAAAAATCCATTCTATATGAGTCAAATTTCGGTTTTCTTACATATTTATCTTTCAAACAACACACGCTATTATACATACCAATTCTTAACAGAAGAAGTGTGTATGAAAGGTTCTGGTGCAAAAATAGTGGGTTTATGAAAAATGAACCAAAGATTCCTAACGGAATTGAAATTTATGCTGTTAAACTAAAGATTTCATCGATAAGATACATTTGCTTTTGGACAGACTTCTCCCCTTGGAGCGTTTGTCCTTTTTTAATCATATGCATAGCTTCTATTCCAGCAATCATTTTTGTAGCCGTTCGCAAAGATTTCAATCCAAGCATATTCCGAATCCGTTTTTTGATAAATCGATGATTTTGCTCAATGATATTGTTTAAATATTTTTTTACACGAAGTGGTATACCATGCGGTATACATTTCTCTTCCTTTAGTTCAAGTATCGCAACAGGATAGGCTTTATCTCCATCAGCAGTTATCGACGAGGTTTTGTGGCATGACAAGAAACCAAGGATTTCTTTAGAAAACACTTGGCAGCCTTCGCATCTCGTTTGCGACTTAAATAAAAAATCAATTGTGTTTCCTTCGGAATCGATCGCACGATATAAATACATTTGCTTTCCTTTGATCTTGATATATGTTTCATCTACTCTCCAAGAATCGTTCGTGGCTTTCAAAGGTTCTGTTGCAAAGTTCAAAGAAATATACGTCCGTTTACAAAAGACGATTATCGTTTAAGCCGTTATATCCATGTGTATTCATGTTTTGTTACACTGTTTATCTTAAGGGGATAATCTCAGGTATCACAAAAGAAAATCTACAATATGTTTTGGAATTCGGTGAAACATGAAACGGTTTGTAGGAGGCTGTCAAAAATAAGAGACGTTTGACAGGGGAAGAGGAGGACAGCTGGTATAAAACATCCGTATGAAAAATGGAATGGATTGTACTATAAAAAAGGGAGTGATACGGGATAATGTGAAACGTCTTTCCCCCTAAGTTGTCTTTGTTTATTCCACCTTAAAAGTGAATACGCCCGTTAATTTCCAAATATGTGAATTCGCCGCATCGAGCGGTTCAAGTTGAATTTGTTCCACTTTGATATGCCGATGGTCTATGGTCATCTGTGGAATTGGTTTCACGCTGTGTTTGACAGCTATGGAGATGGCAATCGTATCGGTGAAATAAAATTGGATGGTATGGGTATGATTTCCGACACATCCAATGTGTTGTTGCTGTTCTGGCTGGATATCGATATTGGTGGCAATCGAAATACAACCACGTAAAGTCAAAGTATAGAGCTCCACTTCGATTTGTCCATACTCCTCCACTTGCAGTGTTTTCTTTTCCGTTTCTTGTGAAAGAGATAGTCCACTGATATCATAGAGAAATTGTGTTAATCCATGCGATACCACACGGTAGCCACGTGGAATTTCCACGACACATTGGAAAGAAATCATAGATTGTGTTGCTGCTTGCTTGGGCTGTGACTCGGGTGGAGTGGTTCCGGATCCAGACGCATAGGGTTCATCAAACGAATCAAAATCTCGCATCATCATTCTCCTTTCGGGGTGATTGGATGACTCCAAATAAATGGATCTCGCATTTATGTTGGGATAATACTATCGGACGATGTGAGGAGGAGAAGTAGACCAACGTATGAGCGGATAGAGCGTTCGTACTCAGGTACAGATTCATTGTACATTTTTGTTTTTTATACAGGCTTGAAGAGGAATTACCATGTATGTACAAGTCATGCGTCCGTATCGTATATGTTTGTCCTTTTTCAATAAAATAGGAAACATAAAAACACGATACACATAAAGCGTATCGTGTTTAGGAGAAAGGTAAAAAATGTATGACATACATCCATACATTTTTATTCTACAAAATATCGGACGAATCTGATATTGAGAAATATCTATTTTTGTTTTTTCGATATGCTACATGCGGAAAGTAACATTAAATCCCGCTTAGTAACAACACAAGCGTGTTTCATTTTCGTTTTCGCTTTACATGTGAAATTGTCCTTTATATGTGCTTCATCAGATTTCCATGAAGAGATTGTATTCTCCTTCATGTACACACCCTAACAAAGCGAATACAAAGCCAAAAAAACCCCTCATCAATGATTGGGATGAGGGGAACAGAAAGAACTGCCAGTGATACGAAAACAAAGTCTCTTTATTTTGAAATATGACAGTTACTTTCTTTCCCGAATGAGTCAAGATTTTACAAACTCTTTTATTATATCAAATACAATTGGTTTTTGACACCATTTTTTTCGAGGGAACCATATGAAAAAATGAGGTTCATACAGGCTATATCTTCCAGGAAGACACATGATTATCTGGTTACTTCTGTTACTTAGTGAAACAATAGAGCGGAAAATCAAAAAAACAACCTGCTTCCGCAGATTGTTTTTGCACGTAGCATATAATAAAGGATGTTTCTGTCGACCAAATAAAATAGCTATCAAAAGAATGCATCTGCCGTCTTTCCTATTCTCCTATAGGTAGGTGTATAGAAAGCACAAGCCCCGCCAAACAGATGCCCGCCCAAATTGGTTTGTTGCTACCCAAGACGCCTTTTGTTGTAAAGGGGAGGGTCTTGACAACAAAATCTTGATGTATCGGGATTTTTCATATGTTGCTTTTTTAAACAAACGTTTGTTTTTTGGCAAATGGGAACGAAGAATAGGGAAGATGACAAAAACGTGACAACGAAAAACAGGTTCTAGACGCACGAAATATCGGTCGAATCGATTTGGTGGCCCTATCTATTTCTTTTTCTCAATGCCTCACGTACCTTGAAAGGAATCGAAACGATTCATGCTATATACAAACAAAAGAGAAGTCACATTCCAGACTTCTCTTTTTCGAAATACAAAGAATTACAGCAATTATTCAGAGCTGCTTAAATGCAATGATTTACAGGTGTCTTGCAGGTTTCGTATGGTTTTCCTTCCATTTTGTAGATACGTCACTTGCTTCGTTTGTAATATGATATCGAGTTCGTGCGGAGTTTTTTTGGTAACCATTCTTTACTCTTTAACAGTAAGTGTAGCTGCTGTAATGAGTATTTTGGAATTAAATATTTTAAGCCTGTTAAACAAACTTTTCTTTCAGCCATATGAAGGAGCAGATGATCTCGAACCCGCCGAGATAAAAATTTCGAAAATTTATAATAAAAAAACAACTCAGGGTTGATTTCTGAATATTCAATAATTCATTTCGTGGAATGGGTCTATTCGTGTGCATATACGGTCTGTATTCTGTAAAAATGTTCTCACCTTCTGCTGTATAACATGTAATTGATTCCATTCCTTTTTTAATAATAATCACTTGCTTTACTTTGGTTTTACGTAAAAACAAAACGTTCTTGATCCACTTTCATTTCTTTATATTTATTTACCGTTTGTTGTGTTCATTAAGAAGACCGTTAGGTCTTCCAAAGGTCTTCAATCATGACTTCTTTCTTATAATATAGGCGTTTCTGATTTTCTAATGCTTGTACTTCTAACCACTGTGCGAGTTGATGCTTTCATTGCACAAGTTTTATAGTTTTTGCACGAGAACCTTAATAAAAATAGCCATTATAAATTCGTTTGTATATTTTAAAAAAAAATGTAAAAATTAAAATTATGAAAAAACTATTCATGTGTATATTTTGTATTTTTCTTGTCGGCTGTTGGGATCAAAAACTACTTAAAGATTCAAGGCTTGCTTATAGCGTAGGTTATGATTTATATCAAAATAAAAATTTGAAACAAACGGTGGAAATTGTAAATTCAGGAAAAAGATTAACGAATGAGGTGTATTCTTCAATTAAGAATACGGCACAAGATACTACTGATAAAATAAGAGCGATGACGACAGGGGACATAAGTTATATAAAATATGGTATACAACTATATGGAAAAGAACTTGAGGAAAGGGGGATATCTCCAACTCTTGATGTAGCATTTAGAGACCCAGGCAATCCTACATCTTTTGTGAGAGTAATTTCAGTGGATGGGTTATCGTCTGAAATTTTGGAGAAGAAAAAAATTGACGAATTACTGATTGGACAATTTCTAACGAGAAAAATTAAAACACTTGAAGAGCGTAGTTACTTTCCTGTAGAGAATTTAGAAAGTATTTTTAGAAAAATTCAGGATAAAGGTGAAGATTTTACGCTACCATCAATAAAAATAAAAGATAAAGAAATAGTTACCAATGGTTTAGCTCTATTTCATAATGATAAATTGACGGGACGGTTACCTCTTGAGCAATGTGTTTTATTTACATTGCTCAAGGGGAAAGTGGGGAAGAAGGCACATATCACGAAGAAAATTAATAATAAAGAGTATGTGAGTATAGAAATGAGAAAAGGGCAAATTAAACAGAAAATGAACGTTAATATAGGTAAAGACGGAAATATTTATATTACAATTAAATTAAAATTATTTGCTACAGTGCTTGAATACTCGCGTGACGATCTAGATAATTATATAGAAAAAAAGAGATTAAGTAAGCAATTATCTAAAGAATTAACACATGAATCAAAAGAAATTATTAATAAGCTACAGAAAACAAATTGCGATGCATTTGGAGTAGGTAGGCAGTTGATTGCTTATCACCCAAAAATTTGGAAGAAATTTGATTATAAAAAAGCGAAGTTTGATATCAAAGTAGATATTAATATTTATAGAAGTGGCGTTTTAAACTGAGATGGGAATATTTAAGAAGCTTATTCTGTTGCTAAGTTTTAATTTCTTAAAAACAAGAATTAACAGGCACTCATTCAGAATAAATGTTCAGTGATATGCACAAAATTGTATGATTCATTCATAATTTCGAATGATTTTTAAACTTTGCACCAGAACCCTTTTTTCATATAGGTACCATCATTAAAATACAGCATATCACCTATATTTCCAAATTCACTGACTTGTCGTTCCCTGTTTAGGAATAGGGTCATAGGTATTAGCGTAGCGGAAAGCTGAGGAACGGGAGTTAATGGCTACGTTATTTTGTTCCTCGGAAAGAGGCGTTTTACCCCTATTTTTTGGTTCTGGTGCAAAAATAGGGGGGGATGAAAAATGAAAAAAAGATTTCTAACGGAATTGAAATTTATGCTGTTAAACCAAAGATTTCATCGATAAGATACAGTTGCTTTTGGACAGACTTCTCCCCTTGGAGTGTTTGTCCTTTTTTGATCAATATGCATAGCTTCTATTCCAGCGATCATTTTTGCAGCCGTTCGCAAGGATTTCAATCCAAGCATATTCCGAATCCGTTTTTTGATAAATCGATAATCTTGCTCAATGATATTGTTTAAATATTTTTTTACACGAAGTGGTATATCATGCGGTATACATTTCTCTTCCTTTAGTTCACGTATTGCAACAGGATAGGCCTTATCTCCATCAGCAATTATTGAACGAGGCTTTGTGGCATGACAAGAAGCCAAGGCTTTCTTTAGAAAACACTTGGTAGCCTTCGCATCTCGTTTCCGACTTAAATAAAAATCGATCGCATTGAGTTGATTCCATTTTTGGATCCGGATGCATTTACTCTTAGTCCTTTACAAACTAAAACTATTTGGAGCGGAGAGTTACAGTATAAATCATATGTAGCCGGTAGTTCTTCTACGGATCAGATACCTCCTGAAATACAGCCACTACAAGTGTGGTATGTAAGACAAGGGCAATGGATAGCAAATCGAGTATTGAACCAGGGATACGCAGACCCATCAGGATTTGATGCAATCATATTATATAATAATCCTCATGATTATAGTTTAACAATAACAGGTAGTGCAAAAGCCTATTTAGGTACGGACCAGCCACCTACTAACTAATGTTTCAGACTTTGAATTTCGACATTCCTAGCAAATGATATTTGGGTGATTTTCAATTTTTTACACACTCTCGAAAGCAGCGTGCTAATATTATATCTATTTAATAGATTCAAAATAAGTATAGAGGAGTGATGATATGGTGGTAAATATGAATCAAGTTGCTTCGTCGATCGTAACTACATCTAACGATGTGGCCCAAGTTCGTACAATGACACAAAGTCTTTTTTCGACCGATAATCCGAATCAACTAGCTCCCGGTGTGACCGATTACTGGATTGATTATGTGCATCAACAAGTTCAATCTCTACCAAATAGTTATGCAATAGAAAAACGGGAATTAAATACACAAGTGAATCAGGCAAAACGTCTGAGTAAATCACAAAATGTATTGCGCAGTGGGAGTTTTACAGGTGAAGGGTGGCAACTTGGACGCAAGGTGTTCATCTCATCAGGAGACTCACAATACGCGGGGCAGCAACTGGTGTTACCTCCTTCTTCCCTTGTATATCCATCTTATGCCTATCAGACTGTACCGGAATCAGTATTAAAACCGTATACACGTTATTATCTATCCGTTTTTGTCTTACAAGCGGATTCTCTACAAATTATGGCTTCCCGCTATGGAAATGAAGTCAATCAAGTCGTGAATGTAGCCTATTCTACGTCTCTGCCAACTTCTGTAGAAGGTGTTAACAGTAGTCCAAACTTCTTTCAATATCCAATTGATGTAGGTGCATTACATCCAGAAGCGAATATAGGCATTACAGTTGGTTTTACCGTACCGTCGAATGGATTCGCAAAAATAAGTCAAGTTTCCTTGACAGAGGGACGCCCACTAACTGCGGCAGAAATAAGAAAAGCACAAAACCAAGAGGAACAATGGCTACAACCCTATTTGGCGCAACAGGCACAAATCACTGCGGGTTTACAGCAGGCTACAAATCAATTAAATGCCATGTACGATTCATCCAATTGGAGCGGAACGATCGGACCAAACGTAAGTTATACCGATATAGAGAACTTAACAGCACTTCAAAACAGTGCTCCTCAAGAAGGATCTATGCCAGGTATACCAATGCAAGATCGATATGCACAACAAAAAGCAGCAATCTATCAAGCCGCTCTTCGCGCTTGGAATCAACTACAAGCACGGAATATTGTTCAAAATGGTTTGTTTCTTCAACAAGCACAAAACTGGAATATAGCCGGTACAGTGAGTTTCCCACAAGACAGTAATCGGAAACCTGTCTTGACATTATCGAATTGGGATAGCACAGTTACTCAAATCATTACCTTACCAAGTGAGGGCGGCAACACAGAGTATCGTGTTCGCGTTCGTGCCAAAGGACAAGGAACGATTTCCATTGTGCCACCAGGAAATCAAAGACATATGTTATTCTTCACCCAACCTACTTTTATGACCCAAGAATTCTATTTCTATCCAGATGCGAATACGAGCCAAGTGGATTTGATTATTCAATCAGAGGGTGCAGAGTTTACGGTAGATTGGGTAGAAGTACAAGAAATGATATATGAAGAAATCACACCACATAGTGTTTCAGGTGGAGATACAGTAATAAATACCATTGGGGTTGCTACTCCACTCGCACAACCAGGAGCATCTATAATGGCATCACATTCACAAATCAAGCTGTCGACAAATCAACCTGCTAGTAATTGTCAGTGCAAGCCAACAAGTCATGCACCTTTCAGCTGTCAATGTAATCAAAAATAAGGATGTCGGTTCGCTAAACGCTATTCATGAGAATGTATCAGAACGTAAAAGAAAGAGACAGAACCTAGGAGTACCTTCTCTCAACCTAGATTTTGTCTCTTTTTTATGGCGTTACAACACACATATGCAATCATACAATATAGAATTATCCCAAAATGTATAACGAATGCTTTCATTTTGACAGGCACTACATTATTTCGAGAAGAAAATAATACTAAACTCCTTTAATATTATTAGATACTATTCGAGGTTCTGTTGCAAAGTTTTTTAAATGCAGCTAAACTGTAGGGAAAATGTGCTAAGGAGAATGAAACATGAGATATTTTAAAGAAAAGCAATTCAAAAAAGATATTATTTTAGTAGCCGTTTTTCTTTAAGTTATCGCGATGTATCTGAACTTTTGAGAGAGCATGGAATATTGGTTCATCCAACAACTATCATGCGTTGGGTCCATGAATATGGGAATTTGATTTATCAAATCTGGAAGAAGAAAAACAAGCAGGTACGATCATCGTGGAAATTAGACGAGACTTATATAAAAGGAAAATGGGTTTATTTATATCGTGTGATTGATAAAGATGGATACACATTAGATATTCAGCTTCGAAAAACACGAGATCATCAGGCGGCATATGCCTTTATGAAAAGATTGGTAAAGGCTTTATCTGTTGTGAGAACCAACGGTTCTCACAACAGATAAAGCCCCAGCGTTACTATGTGCATTTAACAAATTAAAAGAACAAGGTTTTTATAAACATACAACTCATTGCACTATCAAACATCTGAATAATCTTATAGAACAGGACCATAGGCATGTTAAAAGACGTTTTGTTAAATCCGCAGGATTTCAAAACCTTCGACATGCTTCACGTACCTTGAAAGGCATTGAAACCGTTCATGCTTTATATAAAAGAAACCGAAGTCTTGGCTCAGACTTCGGTTTTTCAACGTACAATGAATTACAACAATTACTCACAATTGCATAAGATTCAGATATAATCAATTTCACCTTTTTATTTCTTAAGAAACTTTGCAACAGAACCCTATTCTTTCTCCACCGCGAGCGGTTCAATCGTTACATTTTTAAAGGTAAACTTATATTATTTTAGTATGTCATAGAAATTGTTTCTTTTCAAATTATTCTCCATGTGAATATTGATTTGCATATTCTACATAACGCTTTACTGATAAATGAGAAAGGAATCCAGTTTTTTTATGACTTCCTCTGTAGACATGTTTCTTTCTAGACAGCGTAGAATATAGGTATTCCGTAAGTGCTGTGCTGAAATTCCTTTTCTCAGTTGCGCTCTGGCTACTTCTAATCGAATCATCTTTTGTACAGCAATGGCTGTTAGTGCTTTCGGAGCATCATTGTCATACACCCAACGAAATGTCTCTCGTTTAAAATCAAATGTAACCAATAACGAATCTGTACTGTGATATCTAGGACGAACTAGTTCAGGTATCGTTTTATAGTACGTAAATAAACATATTTTATCCTCTTCCTTTAACATGATCCTTCTCTCTTTCCCTTTGTTATGTAAAACAGTAATCCTGTTTTTCCAAAGTGCACCTGTTGCATCTGTAACGATACGAGTTCTTGTAGTGTGAGCCCATAATCCAAAAGAAGTGATAGGATGGATACATTTCGATCTAGGAGAAGCGGTCGAATGGAAAGTTGTTCTTCTGACAATCCTTCAGAAGAAGTAAGAATGTTTTTCAGCTTTTTCTCTTCTTCCTTCGTAATAAAGTCCTCCTTCCGTAGGGCCCGATTCGGTGGAGTGATTCCCTGCATTTCTACAATAGGACTTGGAATATCCAAGAACTGATACAATTTCTTTCACACGACTGCAATACGATGAATGGTTCTCTCTCCATCCTTTCGTTTGTATATGAGCTCCTGAAAATAGGCTTCAAAATCCTCTTTATCTAGCTTGTTCCATACGTTCTTTCCTTGAAAACGATTCGAGGTTTGCAGCCATCTTCCAAAGTCCTCAATATCATAGACATATCGTTTAATTGTGGATGCTTTTCTTCCACGACTAGCTAAAAAGAAAAATTTTGTAAGGTATCCTCAAATTCTTTTCTATTCATATACCTATCACCTCACTTTTTCTGTACAATTTTCATTTCAGCTTAGCTGGGTATTTCCAATCTCGCTTATCTTGTTTATCAGGTTTTGTTTTTGGCTTCTTTCGCTCTATTTTGTTCTTCACCTGATTTTGTTGTTCGAATGTATCTAACTTTGTTTGCATTTTCTCCATTTGTTCTTTTACTTCTTTAAGTTCCAACTTGATTTCTGATAACAACCTTAAAATTGCATCACCTTTATTCATAACAACCGCCTTATTTCAGAAGATGAATATTTTCTCAACGTATAATAGATTGAATCTTCTGTTTTATTAGGTATAATTAAGAAGAATAACTGTCATTATTTCCTTCTCGAAGGACGGACTATGCCAATAGAACCGTTCTTTTTTTATTATTTTTTACCAATCTAGTCTAATTCTCTCACATCATAATGAAAGAGTCCATTACAACAAGTAATGGACTTCCATTAAAATCACAAAAAGTAGCTCTTACTTTATCCTTCATGATTAATATCAACTCGCCTGTTTAATTGGTATGATAGGTGGAATTGAAATAGACAAAGGATAACTGCGAGTTTCTCCCATCATATTTTTTGCTACCACATGATACATATAAGATTGCTCAGGCAGGATATTTAAATCTGTAATAGTAGATGCCGTAAAGGTCTGGATTTTTTGGTTATTTTTATACAAATCGTATGCAGTCGCATTTTTCGCTGCTATATTAAATTTGATTTCAGAAGAATTTATATCTGTCGCTGCCATCTGCACACCAAATGGTGGATATTGTTTTTGTGAAGGTTTAATCACGTATGCTACACTATTTGACATGTCTAATAATGTCTGATAATGCATATATGCATATCCGTGGTCACCAAATTTTGTCCCCCAGCTATTTCTTACAATGAACCATTGGTTTGTTTCATCATACCCCACTACAACAAGAGCGTGTCCCCCTCTGGACTTCTTTTCTGTAACAGGTGGTACAATTCCGGATGTAGGAGTTGCATCAAAGTTGGGGTATACATGTATTCCCACTAAAACAGGGTCTTGATTGGCTACTGCTTGCTTTATATCAGCAAGCATATTTGCTTGACGTATAGCTTGATAGGAACTAATTTTATAAGGCACTGCATTTTTTTGCTGTAGAGCTGTAAGGGGTTCTTTAAATTGGTTTGTATTTTCTGGATTTAAATCATACAAGCGTTCTGTTTCTGGAGGTACGCCTTCTTGTTTTAAAATTTGAAAGGCGGATTCGAAATACATACCATCCTTTGGTCCACTTGGATAATAAATATAAGAGGGCGATAAATACGTAATGTCTGTTCCACGTGCTCCTGCATCTTTTGCAATATAGTATTCTCTTAAAGCAGTTGTAGCAAATGGGACACATGTACCAAACTTCCCTTGACTTCGTACTTCTGGAAAATATTCACGTAAATCGATGCGATTGGGAAGAATATTTGGATTTTGAATTCCCTGTTGTTTTTGTTTGGTTGCTTCTTGTTTTGTGAGATAAGAAATAGATGGTGTATAATCAGGTATATCTTCTTTCATTTTAGTATCTTTTAAACCCAATCCATACGTAGAGAAATCATTTGGTTGAAATGATGTTTCTGTTTCAGCATGTACAACTGGCGTAAACAACAAACCGATAATTCCGACTAATAATGTTATCATAAAAAAAATAAACGTATTCCCCTTCATAAAATTCCCCTCTCCAAATGTATTCCTTTTTCGTAAACTAAAAATTTAGTTACGCACTAAATATATAACAAATGAAATGTATAAACTAGATTACATAAGTTGATAAATAGTTTATTCCCGAAATGGTATGGTGAGGCCTTATATTATAGTATCTGCAAAATCAATTAAAAATCCCACTGCCTAATTAGGCAGTGGGATTTTTAGATTACTCATTGTGAAAGTGTAAAGTGAATTCGTAATATTTAAAATAAATATTATCAATTTACTTTATTTTACACTCATGACAAAATATAATTATGCTAAATTTTTCTTTCAATCTTTTCCCTAATAAAGATTGAAGCCATTCACAATGTTTAGCTTGAAAAAGGAAAGCTCATTTCTTGTAAAAGAATGAGCTTTTTCTTTACTCTTTTTCATACATATTCTATCATATAGTTTACGATATTACTACATTATTCTTATGTGTTTTCTTAGGTTTATCATGTATTACTATTTTTGGAGAAACAATAAACATATACACTATGTCAAAAACGATGGTTTTTGATAATTATATTTTTTGATAAATGATAAGATAAAAAACTAGGTAAACTCGTTATCAAAAGTATTACCAAAAACAAATTAACATTAATGCACCTTTTTGATAAAATTAACTTCATGAGGAGGTTATGTTTCATGCAAAATCATATATACGGCTATGTCAGGGTCAGTACTCAACAACAAGATTTGATTCGTCAATTAGATTTATTAAAAACTTGTAAATGTACGGAAATTCTTACCGAAAAAATATCTGGAACAAAAAAAGATAGACCTGAATTAATGAGATTAAAAGATAAGATTCGAACCGGTGATACTTTAATTGTAGAAAGCTTTTCAAGATTAGGAAGAAGTACCAAGGATTTAATTGAACTCGTTGAGTATTTTGAACAAAAAGGTGTAAAGCTCATTAGTTTAAAAGAAAATTTTGATACACAAACACCACAGGGAAAACTCATGTTAACTGTTTTCCAAGCATTTAGCCAGTTTGAACGAGATCTAATCGTCCAACGGACGAAGGAAGGATTGGAAAGTGCTAGAGCTAGGGGAAGAAAAGGTGGCCGCCCGAAGGTAAAAGAAAAATACATTGAAAAAGCGTTAAATCTATATGCCTCTAAAGAATATAGTATTAGTGAAATAGTTGCTATGTCTGGAATTAGTCAAGCTACTTTATATCGATACATAAAAGAAAAGGGGATAAGAGATAAGGTACATCCTATTGGAAAAGAAAAAATAGCCAAAATTAGAATGTGGCTTAGAATAGAAAATAATAATAAATTTGTTAGGGGAAAAAGCAAGGTACGAAAAGAGGTGGAGCAATATCTTCGATATGATTTTAATATGGAAATGAATTCATCTAACGAATATGTATTTTTCGTTCCCTACAAAGATATTTATGATTTAACAAAACAGGTTGAAGATATTATCTGTGAGATTGCAAATACTGCTGATTGGAGAAATTGTTTTATTGAAGCAGACACGTATTGTGATGAGTTAGATTTATATTGGTAAAATTTTAAAGGGTTTGGATTCCTATTGCCGTTTTTGTTCCATTATTACACAAACGCCTAATAAAAGGAGATACCCTCGTTGTAACAAGAATGGACCGACTAGGACGGAATACAATTCAATTACTACAATTTATTGAACATCTTCATAAAAAAGGCATACACTTTGCTGTTTTAAATTTAGGAATTGATACAAGAACTCCAACAGGAAAATTCTTTTTAACAGTTATGTCAGCCTTTAGTGAGTTAGACCGAGAAATGATTAAGGAAAAACAAATTGCTAGAATCAAACTTGCAAAACAAAAAGGAGTATATCATGGGAGAATAAAAAAATATACGGAACAACATGCAGGGATGAACCATGCGATTGAATTACGCCAACAAACGAAGAAAACGATTAAAGAAATTTATGCTATCACGGGTGTACGTCAAGCTGCGTTATATCGGAAATTAAGAGAATTGAAAAAAGATGAAAAGACGACTCTTTAATATAGAAAAGAATCGTCTTTTTATGTAAAAATATTCCTTAACGTACAATTTTCTTTTTTCGGTCGTGTGACCCCTAGTAAGTCTAAGGAACATTCTCAACAAGATAAGGAGGCGGCAGCACAAACACAATCGGCGCAAAATCAAGAGACGCCTCAAAAACAAGGGGAATCAAAAGAAGTAAGTTCTGAGCAACCTAAAAATTCACTCACAGTTACTGCGATAGGCGATTCTGTTATGATTGATATTACTCCGTATTTAAAAAATACTTTTCCTGATATTAGGATTGATGCGCAAATTGGTCGCCAGCTGTCAAAAGCGATTCCGGAAGTTGAACAGTTAAAAAACGAAGGGAACTTAGGAAACTATGTCATTATTGGATTAGGTACAAATGGAGCCTTTACTACGGAGCAACTTGTTTCATTAATAAAATTAATTGGAAACGAACGTAAAATCATATTTATTAATACGAGAGTACCACGTCCGTGGGAATCAATCGTGAATGAGAGACTGAAAATAACGGCATCTGAATATCCGAATGTAACTCTAGTTGATTGGTATACAGCAAGTGCTGGAAAGAGAGACTACTTTGCACCTGATGGTGTGCATTTAACCAAATTAGGGGCACAAGCATACGCAGCACTTGTAGCCCAAGCGGTGAAGCAATAATAGAATATGTTTTATTAATTTTTGGTTCCACCCCATTGCTATCAAGCTAACAAAAAAATACCCCCTAACAAGAAAAAATACGCTATTCTTTTTGTAGAAACATAGGAAAGGATGGCGTTTTTATATGTCTATTTCTATATCTGATGAATTACAACTATTTGCTCAAGATATTCAAAGATTTTTATCTCCAAATGCCTTACAAGATCTTGCTAGAAATGTTGGTTTTGTTCAGAAACTGAGTAAGTACCAAGCAAAGGATTTAATCGCTTTATGTGTGGATGAGTGAAAAGGTTGCTACGGCGTCTTTAACTCCGCTATCGTGAATTTAATGCATTCGATGTATCTGTAAACAGTTCACGTGGTAATTTAGATTTTGATAATGGGGCACTCCTCATTTAGAAGCAACAGAGTGTAAATATGATAGTGATTCTTGGAAACCTCATGATGGTGTAAAGGGAGATATTGCTAGCATGTTATTTTATATGACTGTTCGGTATGAAGGGGACAATGGAGAAATTGATCTAGAACTAAATGATAGAGTGAACAACAATACGTCTCCTTATATGGGACGAATATCGGTCTTACTACAATAACATGAACAAGATCCCGTGGATAATTTTGAACGAAGGCGTAATGAGCTTATTTATACAAAGTATCAACAGAATCGGAACCCATTTATTGATCATCCTGAATGGGTACAGCAAATTTGGAGTTCATAGGTAAACTCATACTAAAATATTTACATAATCGCTAGTACGTTAAAACCCTTTGAAAAACTGAAATCGTTTTTCAAAGGGTTTTATTTTTTAATATAATGTGAACATATTATACACAGTATGCTGATAGATTTCTCCGTTTGTTTTAAAAGATCCAGAAAACGTTCTTGTCTCCGGTACATATCTTCCCCCATTTATTTCTGGATATACGGATGTTTGTTTACAGGAAAAAACAAGATTCAAAGGGAGTTGAAACGAAACATTTCCATTTTTATCTGTTCGTTTCTTTGCATAGATTGTATTGTCCTTTTTATTATAGATTGTAAATTCTACATCTGCTAGATTGTTTCCAGGATAATACTTAAATCCCCCAGGCTCACTATGATCATATTTCCATTCCATGGCTGTCAATGTAATTTCTAATGTTCCCACTTCATTTCTTTGTGTTTGTAGAGATGGTTCACTAGCTGCTTGTACATGCTGCGGTGCCGCTGTACTCAACAGAAGTGCGCCTGCTGCAATAGGTACAGCTAAAAATCGAAGTGCATATTTTACGGTTTTGTTCATTCTATTTCCTCCTCAATATATGAAATGGATTGTTCCTAACAAACATCCATGTTCTCACTTTGTCTCCCTCGTAACAATTCCATTTTTTTAAAACATCTATCATTATGAGTGATTCACCTTCCATTCTTTTCTGTTTCCCCGTGAATCGACCATATGGAGGGATTACACTCTCAATCACATGCGACTTAAATATTTTATTAACAACACTTTAGTTACATCATAAATAAATTTCATATGACATACAAGGTTCTATCTACATTTCTCAACTTATGCATATTACGAATCAGAAACAACATCTCCCTGTGTAGAACCGTTTAAAGTCGAAATAACGTAGATAAATGGTGATTTTATGATACTTATTTTAACCTAAGGAGGTGTTTGTTATTTTTCCTATTTATGTCCTTAACATGACATGTAGACAAGAATCAAAAAAATAAAATCTCAGATTTTGTATGAAACATACAGAATATAAGATTTTATTTCTCATGTTTTAGGTTGTTGACACCAAATTTCATCCTCTCTAGACTAAATATAAGATCACATCCGAATTCATATTCAAAGCTTACCAATCTATAAAATTGGCAAGTGACATTTAAGGGAGGCGTTACCAAGTGACATTGCTAGAAAATATATTGACACATAATGAAACGTTTGTACAAAAACAAGAGTACGAACCTTTTGCTACAACCAAATTTCCAAATAAAAAATTATTGATTGTGACGTGTATGGATACCAGATTGTTAACATTATTACCACAGGCATTGGGCTTACAAAATGGGGATGCCAAAGTCATAAAGAACGCAGGCGCTGTGATTTCCCATCCTTTTGGTAGTATGATGCGGAGTATCATACTGGGCATTTATGAATTACAAGTAGAGGAAATTTGTGTGATTGGTCATGAAGATTGTGGTATGGCGGGTTTGCAAGCTGAGCCGCTATTAGAAAAGGTAAAACAGCAAGGCATTGATTCCACTTGCATTCGTACATTACAACATGCAGGCATTGATCTATCTACATGGTTAACCGGTTTCCGAAACGTACAGGAAAGTGTTCAACATAGTGTAGAAATGATACGCCAACATCCTTTATTACCACCTTCTGTACCTGTTCATGGACTTGTCATTCACCCCCAAACAGGTCATTTAGAAGTCGTTATAGAGGGATATTCCTACGCACATACAACAAGTCCTTAAATACATGCAGGAAGAGGAGGAAAATGATGAGATTTTCAGGCAGATATGCTGGATATAACCTTGCTAACTTACAAAAAGATATGCTGGCAGGATTGGTTGTCGGGATTGTAGCGATTCCGCTTGCGATGGCCTTTGCCATCGCTTGTGGGGTACGACCTGAATATGGTATTTATACGACGATTATCGCAGGAATTTTCGTATCCATATTTGGTGGTTCAAAATATCAGATTGCGGGACCCACAGGTGCATTTGTACCGATTTTACTCGGTATTGTGATGCAATATGGCTATGAAAACTTATTAATTGCTGGTTTTATGGCAGGAATGTTACTTATTATCATGGGTGTTTGCAAACTAGGAAGGTTTATCACCTTTATTCCGCGACCTGTCATGATTGGTTTTACAACGGGGATTGCTGTCATTATTTTCTCTGGACAGATTGCAAATTTTTTAGGGCTTCATCACCTGGAAAAGCAAGAAACCTTTTTTTATAATATGAAAGAAATTGGAACAAATATCGCAGAATTGAATCCATATAGTATCCTTACCGCTTTTCTTTGCTTAGGAATTGTGATCGCAGCTACAAAATGGTTACCTCGAATTCCAGGCGCATTATTAGGCTTGGTCATTTCAAGTTTGATCGCAACTCTATTATTTCCGAATCAAATCGAAACGATTGGGACTACATACGGCGATATTCCACATCAGCTACCAGACTTTCAAATGCCTGAATTTACATGGGATACTGTCCTTATGTTACTTCCAGCAGCTTGTATTATTGCAGCATTAGGTGGGATTGAATCATTGTTGTCTGCTATGGTGGCAGATAACATGGCAAACAGCAAACATAATAGTAATAAAGAACTGGTGGGACAAGGAATTGCGAATATGGTGACATCCTTATTTGGCGGCATTCCTGCGACCGGTGCCATCGCTCGAACTGCAACAAATATTAAAAATGGAGCGACTTCGCCAGTATCAGGCATGATACATGGAATAGTAGTATTATTGGTGTTAGTATTTCTGTCTCCGCTTGCTTTTCATATTCCACTGGCTAGTATGGCACCGATTTTAATGGTTGTTGCTTGGAATATGAGTGAGCAGGATGAGTTTATTCATATTCTAAAAACAAAAACGGGGGACACGCTGGTCCTTGTATTGACATTCCTAGTAACTGTTTTCACAGATCTTACAACTGGCGTAAGCGTGGGACTACTTCTTGCGTTTCTTTTATTCATTGGAAAAATGAGCAAATCCTTACGTGTTCGAAAAGCGTTGCCAGATCCAGTAGATTCCTATGTCAAGTCAGAAATCGTTGAAAATGGGAAAAATTGTCCGCAAATCGGTATCTTCAACGTAGAAGGTCCCTTATTCTTTGGTACCATAAAAGAATTCGAAACATCTATAGAAGCATCCTTACAATCTAACACTCACATCCTTCTTCTACGTATGGGAAACGTTTCTTTTATGGATACTTCGGCAGAGTCTGCAGTAGAAGACATTCGAAAAAAAATAATTGAAAAACAAGGAACCCTTTTGATTTCAGGTATCCAGCATCAACCGAAAGACATATTCTATCAAACAGGGTTATACGAAAGGATTGGAGAGCAACACTTTTTCACGCGTACAGGATTAGCATTAAACTTTGCACTACAAGAATTAGAGCTATCCACATGTAAGGGCTGTAAACAATTTGCGTTTCAAGAATGTACAACACTTTCTGAACCATCTGGCGAAACAGAATCAGATAAGAAACGTTCTCCAATGGAAATTAATATGTAAATCATGAAGTAACTCTATAAGTATATAGGGTTCTGTTGCCAAGTTTGAGAAAACATAGACCTGCATACAAAATCCTATTGTAGTTTAAGCAGATTTGAATAATTCCTGTAACGCATTGTATGCCGAAAAGACGGAGTCTGATGAAAGACTTCGTCTCTGTTTATATAGAGCTTGAATCGTTTGCATCCCTTTTAGGGGTAATGACAGGGTTGCTGTCATAGACCGTAAAGTAAGTTTTAAATAAAGAATACAACATTATGATTGTTGGTACAGGAACATCCGGTATTGGGAAATCTACATTTATTACAATAATTACTAGTTTAATTGAATTACCAGAAGGATAAAAAGTGCACGGTGCACTTTTGGAAAATGTTTGTGGTAATCATTTTGGGAATGATTTTTGGTAACGACTTAACCTATTTAAATCGAGAATCCTAATAAAGATTGAACAAGTTACAAAAATTATGGTTTTTGGTAACTGATTTTAGTACTTTATTCATTTACTTTGCGGTTCATAGCCAGAACCCTGCCACTACCCCCATTAAGATGCACGTCCCTTTCGCTATACAAGGTTTTATAAAATGGTGCCTAGTCCTTCTACATTTAAAAATATTAAAGTACGAATCCAAAATCTCTTCCTATGTATAATCTTCTTATCGTTTCATCTTCAAAATCTATAATGAATGGACAAAAAAGAAAAACCGCAATCTGTATGAAAGCGTCTCTTCTTTGTACCTAAACTTACAGACAACGGAAAGGAATTCACATTCACTTGCATCTTAACACACACCCACATCGACGAATATTGAGAAAGTTCTACATGTATGATAGATACATAGAACGAAGGGATTTCATTAGTTTGCTTTTACAACTACTGATGACGCTTGATCATTCCATGTTCTTTCGCCATCTCCCATACTATAATCTGTTAAATCGACACTAGTACCATTATTCGCTATAGCTAACGCACGACCTTGTGCATTCTTATGCTCATAAAGGGTTGTATAATTACCGAATTTATGTGTCCATACGGAAGACACCTGATCATTACTACTTGCACTAAAGTTCGTTATCAGTATGGGATTTCTACCTGCATTCGCATTAAATTTTGCCCCCTTCAAGTTAGTATCATGATAAAAAGTAGAATAAATTTGGGAAGAAGATTGTAATAATTTTGGAAAAGCTGGCGCAATGGGATGTTCTTTTAAATAGGATTCGAACGCTATTTGACTATCAAATCCAATGATTGTCGGCTTTGTATTGTCTTTGCTTGGGATAGCAACTTGATAAGGTTGAGATACCGTATCTGCATGTGCTGATGTATGTGATACTACAAACAGTATGGTCCCCGTTAATAACGCAGTAAAAACTACACCTACCTTACGTTTCAAAATTATCACTCCTATTTGTTTTATACGTACTCGCGTAGTATACAATGAATTTAGGCTTCTTATCAGCCTCTCTTCATATTTCTCAACAAGAGATGCTATAAAATACCGGTGGCTTGCCTCTCCATAGACAGCGTTCCTAATGTGCTACTGTAAATCATCCTTTCTACAACCCCTTTTATTACGAATCGAAATGCTTTCATAAAAAATTCACTCCAGCAGGGAATGTGAAAAAGGACGGCGAATGATAATGTTTGTTTACAGAAGGAAAACCTTGAGAAGAGAATTTCTTTGTAGCTGTTTTTCTGTCCAATCTATTGTTTAGAAGAAAAAACGCATCCCGCTGTAAATACACACTGTGTGTGAACGGTATAACATGCGAATACTCCGTTAAATGGGGAGAAAATAAACGTGAGGAGGGACATACCATGACTGTGAAAAAATTGCATTTTTTATCTGTAGGATCATGTTTTCTAGATCAATCCGCCGTGAATCTAACGTTACCACCAGGCAAATTACTTCGCATGCCTGTCTGGTCTTTTTTACTAGAAACACAGAGGGTCCAGTTGTAATTGATACGGGAATGCCAGATACTTTTATCAGCAATCCCAAATATTATAAAGGAACGAATCGAGAAAATCGAGTCGTTCCTCACATGTTCGAGAAAGATTCCATCGTGAACGCAGTCCAACGTGTTGGGTATCAGCCAGAAGAAATCCAAGTTGTTATTAACTCTCATTTACATGTCGATCATTCTGGAGGAAACAAACATTTTCGTCATAGTTCCATTGTCATCCAACAAGCAGAATATGAGGCTGCAATCGGGAATGAAAATTATGCTCCATTAGAATGTAGACTACCAGATTTACAATATCAGATGGTTACAGGGGATCATGAGTTGCTTCCAGGTGTACAACTCCTTTTTACGCCTGGGCATTCTCCAGGACATCAATCTATTCTGGTTACAACAGAAAAATCTGGACCCATCCTTTTAACGATCGATGTTGCTTACACGAAAGAAAATTTTGAAAAGGACATTCCCTTTTTCGGATTTGATCAGAAAATGGCAAAACAATCCATTCTATGTATGCATGATGTCATTCGAGACATACACCCAACATTGGTTTTTTTCGGACATGATAGAGAACAAGCGCAGCACGTACGTTTATTTCCACACTATTGATTCCTCGAATAGAAAATAACATGCCATTCTTTTCTTATATTTGGTGAGAAAAGAATGGCATGAAATATAAGACATTGAGAAATTTAAAATTGCTTACTACTTATCTAGTATTAGTTCCTGTTTTTTCTCATTGTTTTTCCACCGAAAAGAGCGAAGCATACGTGGATGTCCTTTCCAGTTCATTCATCTAAAACGATAAAAAACATACAATCTCATCCATGTAGCAAGAAAAAACTTCCTTTGCATTGTTACTGATTTTCCACTGTTGTATGAGACAATACGTTTTTTCTTTGCAAATCATGTATGGTATGCCAAATCCCTTGTTGAAAGGATGTGGTACGTATAGGACCAATCCATTTTTCGTATTTGTCGCCACTTAAGGTAAGTGGCTCTTTTGTTAAATATAACATTTCTACAATTTCTCTCATTACGGGAATAAACATTCCGAGTAACGATAGTCCCATACGGCCCAGCGGAATAACAGGTTTGGAGTACCCACTAGCCTGACGTGCAATTCGTACAATTTCCTGACCTGAAATAAGGCCCGCACCTGGAAGATTCCAATTTTCGCCCCTCCCATAGGCTGTGTCCCGAACAGCCAGCTCTGTAATCATGAATGCTGCATCTGGTAAGTAAATAAATTCTCGTGGGACGTGCATATTCCCAATAAAAAATGCCATCTTTCCACAAGCAATTGCTTGGAGGGTCGAACCGAGGTAAGAAGCTTCGTTTGCGGTGGGTCCATAGTAATCTGGTAAACGAACAATCATCACGGGTACCTTGCCCTACCTCTTTTCAAGTAACATTTGTTCAAAAGCCAGTCTTGTTTTCTCCTTCTTGGTATGTGGTCGTTTCGGATGATTCTCAGCAACCCGATCACTTTGTCTTCTTCCATAAGGATAAATGCCATCGACTACAACTACTTTTACTCCTAATTGATTCGCCGCCCCCATTACCGATTCTCCTAACGGAATTAATTTGTTCTCCATTTCATGATAGGGAACATTTGCACAATGAAATAAAACATCCGCGTCCTCAGCCGCCTTTACGATATCATCTTGACAAAACGCATCCCCTGTTACAATCGTTACATGTTCGGGATTTCCAATTTTTATTCGAAGTTGTTCTAATTTCTGAAGGGATCTCCCAAACAGAATAGTAGGGATACCTCGCTTTGCTAATTCTTCTGTAATCGCCGCTCCCGTGCCACCAGTAGCTCCAACCACAATCGCCTTTTTCAATCCAATCACCTCTTTCTTAAAATAGGGATAAAAATGAAACATAAAATAAAAAGAACAGATTACATAGTCCGTTCTTTAAAAAGATAATCATAGAGATTGACTTTAATCATAACCTAAAATACAGAAAATTCAAACTTATACTTATCAAACAAAGATTGACAGAAAAGATGTATGCAATATTTCTGTTACCTACATAATTCTCATCCGAACAACACACGCTACTATACATACCAATTCTTAACAGAAGGAGTGTATATGAAAAGTAGTCTAAAACTCATTTCTATAGTTTTCCTTTTTTGTCTATTGTGTGCTTGTGCGGAACGAAGAGAAATTGAAGAATTAGGATTTGTTGTTGGCGCCGCTTATGATCAAGCACCAGGGGAGGGAATCAAAGGAACCTATCAAATGGTATTACCCAATACACTTAGTACCTCAGAGCGTGGTACATCTACACAAAAAAATTATATTAATTTAAGTGCTACAGGAGAAAGTATTTTTGCTCATTTCCGCATGATTGCAAAAAAAATTAGTCGACCTTTATTTTTCCCACACATACAAGTCATTATTTTCTCTGACAAACTCTTACAAACACCGTATATGTTACAACATATTTTAGATGTGTACACACGTGACGACGCAATGAGAAGAAATATTCGACTCTTTGTATCGAAGGGGAACGCCGAACATATTTTAAAGCAAAATGCAGGTCCGGAGTATTTACCTGCCAAATACGTTGAAATGTTATCAGAACATACACAAAAAAACGCACAAATGGTAGAGAAAAAACGAATTGGTGATATTCATAGTAAGATTCTTGCCAAGAAAAGCTTTATACTGCCAGTTTTATTGCAAACCAAACAAGGAATAGCATTAAGTGGGGCCGCTTTGTTTAGCGGAAAAGATAACCGTTTCGTTACAATTTTACCTGCAAAAGATACAGCCTCCTTAAATTACATGACTGGTTCGCAGATAAGAGGAATTTTTACCGTTTTAAAACAGAAACAACTTATCACTTTTGAATTTCAACGTGTACATCATCGTATGAAAATAGATGTTACGAATCAAACTCATCCTAAAGTAGATATATACGTTATGGTAGACGGGAAATTGGCAGAGATTCATTCCTCTTTACAGCATCAATTTTCACTACAGCAATTGAATAACTTACTATCGAAAGAAATGGAAAAACAATTACAAAGTACGATACAGCGTATACAAAAACAATATAAATTAGATGTCCTCGAAATAGGAGATGCATATCAGCGTAAAGACTATAAAAAATGGAAAACGATAGAGAAGAATTGGGAAAATGGAAAACACTATTTTACTACGTGTCAAATTCGCATTCATGTAAAACCAAACATGACACAATCGGGTTCTACATTACCAAAATAGTACGCGAGGAGATCTACACGGAACTTTTATTTCATGATTTCTTTTTTACACCACCATATAAAAATCAATAGGAGTATAACAATAATGAAAGGGTTCTGTTGCAAAGTTTGAAAAAAATATAAACTCGTTTGCAAAATATAGTTATAGTTTAAGCAGTTCTGAATAGCTCTTGTAATTCCTTGTACGTCGAAAAAGAGAAGTCTGGAAGACTTCTCTTTTGTTTGTATATCGCATGAATAGTTTCGATTCCTTTCAAGGTACGTGAAGCTTGACGAAGACTTTGAAATCCTGCGGATTTAGCAAAACGTCGCTTGATATGTCTATGATCTTGTTCGATGCGGTTATTCAAATGCTTAACGGTGCAATGTTTTGTATGCACATAAAAACCGTTATGTTTCAGTTTTTTGAACGCACAAAGTAGAGCAGGCGCCTTGTCTGTTGTGAGAACCGTCGGTTCTCCAAAAGCTTTCGCTAACCTTTTCATAAACGTATAGGCAGCTTGATGATCTCTTGTTTTACGAAGTTGAATATCCAATGTATGCCCTTCTTGATCAATCGCGCGATAAAGATAACGCAACTCCCCCTTGACTTTGATATAGGTTTCATCTAGATGCCATAATAATTGAGCAGTTTTGTTTTTCTTTTTCCAGATTTGATACATAAGATTACCATATTCATGTACCCAACGCATGATTGTTGTTGGATGAACTGATATTCCGCGCTCTTTCAAGACTTCAGATACATCACGATAGCTTAAAGAAAAACGACAATAGTAGCCGATGGCTACCAAAATAATATCTTTCTTGAATTGTTTTCCTTTAAAATATCTCATGCGTCATGCTCCTCGCATCCTTTTTCTTACATTTTAATTTCACTTAGAAAACTTTGCAACAGAACCGAAAAGACGATCAAAATTGTTCAAAATTACATCTCTAATTTTGCAAAGATATAACGTTGGGGTGCTGTTTTCTTTGTATTATTTATTGTGTTGCTTCCATACGCCATGATTTTTATAATAGGTGTTCCGTCCATTCATAAAATCAGCCGTATGACCAGGAATACTATATTTTTTATTCTTTTTTCTCACTTTCTTTTCCAAGCGCCTTTCTTCTCGCATCACTTGGATATCCGCTTTCCATTCTTTAAGTGCATTCTTTTTACTCCGCATTATATATAAACCCCTTTATTGCGCGCGCATACACAAAAAGCCCCCCTATCATGCAGGTTCTTTCCTAGAATGCAAAAAATAACTCTTACTTTACTTTTTTCAATTATTATCATAGCGAATTAGCATGATAAAGCCTAGAAATTCTTCAACATATAGCATTTCTATTTTGTCCAAAAAACAGACAAAATGTTAGCGTCCAATTTATATAATAAAAAGGAATATTGCATTGCACATTTTTGATACTGTAGTTTCATTGCATTGGACTTAATAAACGAGAAGAAATAGGTTATGTTGATAGATGGACTGAATTGTTTTGATTCCTTTTGTAGAAGTAGTAGGCGTTTCTCAAGTCAATGCATCTAATTTATTGTGTGTACCTGTAGAAAAAGCACCTGTCGTTACAACCAATAATTCATATGAATTGGTCGTGACGACCAAACTTTCTCGCTGTCAGTTCATTTGTGGCGCTAATATCCTATTGTAAGACGTTTTAAATTAAGTTGAATAGCAAAACGAACAAATCGATTACTAACCGTTTATAAAGGTTTTAGATACCTTTAAATAAAATAGGTGTTTTTCGTAGGTGGAATACAACTCCATATACACTGTATACTCCTTATTTCGATTGATTATCCTCTGAATCAGCGGAGGGGGATTAAAAAGAATAAGATGCTCTATGAGTTATTTGTGTCGAAAATTGTAAAACAAGCTATTTTAGCGCCGGAATTAGTTTCATAAACAAAATATGTTTCTTTTGTTATCATAAGGAAAAAGAAACATAGGGGAGAATGGAAGATGAATGCAAAAGAAACGAGAATTCAAATTATAAATATACAAGAACAGCATTGCCGTGGATGTGAATATCTATTCGGTTCTTATCAACATTGCATTGCAAATTGTAAATGGGGGAAAGAAGTATACCAGTTAGGAAAGCATTTGTCTGGGGAGGAAAATGTGAGAGCAAAGAATGCAGAATGGAAATGGGATCAATTGTGTGAGGATACGGTTCAGTTACGGAATACAGGAATGGGATATGTGGAAATTGCAAAACGGTTAAAATGTCGCGCCAGTAGTTTACGTGAGCATTTGAAAAAGCGTGGACTATATGAATGATGTATCAACGATGTTATAAGAATATGGATGGTATTTAAAAGTGCATAAAAAGCTTGCAATGTTAGCATGCGGTATTTTTGCTCATCTGTCAGTTCTTATTGAGAGACATGCTAGTGGGTATGGAAGGAAGTAAATTTGCTTCAATAAGATGAACATAAGCCGTATACTAGCCAAACGAAGCCAAAACCTGAGCTTAGGTTTTGGCTTCGCAACATATGATGCATGCAAACTTAGGTGTTATTTTTTTATATTAATTTTTCCAATGGTATTAAATTCATCATCAGGTTGTAAGGAACGAGTTAGTTCATTACAACGTAAAATTTTCCCATCTTTCAATTCAAAAATCGCTATGATTTCGATGACACCACTATTCCCATTTTTCTTCTTTACATGAATCTCATATCTTAGCGTTGCTGTTTGATTCTCTTCATCAAATAAAAGGTCATAAAAAGGTGACAATTCCAGTGTGTTTACTATACTTTTTAAAGTTTCCATGTGAGTATGAAACCTTTGTATATTCACCTCTGTACCATCCGTAACTTGCATATATTGGTCACTAAAATAATCTGATATGTTATCTAACTTCAAATCTAAGATAACATCTTGATACACTTGCTTTAGAAATGTATAAGCTTGTTCTTTATTCAACACGATCACTCCTTCCATATTTCGTTTGTCCATGTATTTCAAAAGGGAATAATAATATCTAATCTTACTTCATCAAATGTATCAAATAGATGATAATGGTTCTCTGCTTTTTGATGAAATTTTTCATAAATGGAGGCTAATTGGCTTTCAAAAATAGTTACAATAAAATACATCAATTTCTATTACCTTCTTTTTATTACCATCTTGATTGCCTTTATAATCGCTAGTTTAGATACATGTAATTTGCTTGAGAATAACACAGAATTTGTTAGATTTTTTTATAAAAAACCCCATTTATTTATAATTTGTATGAAATGAACCAAGTTTATTATATTAGAAAAAATATATTGTCCTTATAGCTAAATGATTGAGAAATAAAGATGTCTTGTAATCCATATGTAACAACTTTTTATTACATATAGGTTGCATGGCGCTTACAATGAATGTGTAAGATCATGCATATGTCGAAGGGATCAACTTTTTAGGAGCAATGTAATTACAGACCAGTAGATATTCGAGGGTAATAAAAATAACTTTAAAATTCGGAATTTTTAGTTTGTTTTTTCTCAACATTTGAATTAAAATAAACCTATATTCTATCATTTTCACAGAAGGGATTAAAAAGAGATGAGAATGGTTTTATGTTCATTATTAGAAGAGTTGCTGCAAGACTATGAGAAACATCATTCACATATGTATTTTATGTTCCAAAAAAACGAAGAGGACTATGTTTTTACTGATGTGAATCAGGCATTACTCCAAACTGTTCATCAACAAAGAACTGATTTTGTAGGGCAAACCATAGATACTGCACCGCATCTTGGAGATGAAGCAACAAGGGCAAAATTAAAAACCATTTATCCATTAGCTTGGTCAGGAAAAAAAGTAATTTTTTACTGTTTTCCAGATCGTAATGTAGATATATTTGTGATCACATATCTTGAACCTCAATATGAAAAGGGGAAAGTGGTACAAGTGAGGGGGCGCTGTGCATCCTTTGATAAAAATAAATGTCATGATACGTTACAAAATCTTGAAGAGTTCGTTACTTTTGAAATGTTACCTGAATAATTCACAGTAAGTTCCTTCTTTCATCACATATATCAGCTGTGTATGTGTGAAGTCATAGTGAGCGCGATTATTTTCTCAACAAGAACCTTTGGGACATATGATAAAATGAGTATGGATAGGGCTATATATTTTTTTCAATAGATTAAGAGATGTTATTAAAATTGAAGTGGTTATCCAGTCAAAGAGAAGCGCTCACGAGAGTGTTTTTCTTTTTCAAAAAATGATGAGGGCTAAGAAAAAGAGTATGTAATACATATATACTCCTTATCCATATGCTTTTCTAGGGACCTTTAGCTCAGTTGGTAAGAGCAGACGGCTCATAACCGTCCGGTCGTAGGTTCAAATCCTACAAGGTCCATCACTATTCGTATACCGTTCTTATTAGAATATATACGGGTATGGACAATCCTAATCCAGAAACAGTTACATGGATCATGATAAGATTGAAAATGAATACATGTAACAAACAGAAAAAGGTGCTCTTAGGGGCACCTTTTTCTGTTTATAGAATTTTAATATATATTACTTCTCAATATATATAGAACGTATAATCGTACGTGTGTATGGATGCCCCGCTTTATTTTTCCCGTTCACATCAATGGTAAAGTTGTATACACCTGATTGCTCTATATGCTGTAACGTGGTAGATAGCGTATGTGCATCTACTTGCTGAACGCCATTAGATTGTGAAATCAGTGTACCTGTCCGATCGACAATTCGAACCGTCATAGAGACATCCTCCACTTCAACTGGGTTTTTATCAGCAAATTGGATTTGTAATTTTGCTTGATTTGCTCTCAGCTTAGCCGGTATTTTCAAATGGAAAGGTGCTTCTTGTTGATACTGTACCATCGCTAAATAAGCATCTGTCCCTTCCGTATTCATACGTATCTTCCAGTCTCCCACTTCCATACTTTTTATTTGAAATGTATGAATAAAGGCCCCTTTAAAAAAGGTATCATCACCCGTTGTTACTACCGCAGCCTGTTTGGTGTAAACCTTCCCTGATGGCGAAATAAGTTGTATCTCTACTTGTTTACTCGCAGTCAAAACCGATACAGTTCCTGATGTCAATGTATCCACAGAAAACACAGCGCGATTTTCTTGATGTGGGATCAGTTCTCCGCCTAAAACCGTTTGGTTTTCTGTCGGTCCTAACTCTGTATAGGGCTCATTCCTAGAAGACGCGGCAGACGGTGACCATGCTGGCCCCATTTTTTTCGTTCGTAAGTAAGGTTCTATGCGAGAAAAGACGGCACTTCCCGTTCGAATTGAATCATGATCTAATGTAACATCAGAAAAAAGGTGGGCACCGTACGGCAAAGTGGTACTCCATTCACTGACAAGGCCATCGTTATTTCCATATGGTGACAAATACAATCCTCCCATAGATAAAGCAGAAAAAGTAGGCCCCCAACTGGTTCCTGCTATCGTGTAATATTGATTGGATTTTGTGGCAGGATTCGTATCAATAATCGAGCGAAAACGTGCCATTTCCCCGGTTTGTAACGCATACGTTCCTTCATCTTGTTGCCCTAGTAAAGAGGCAAGCCATCCCGCCCACCAACTATAGGATAAATCTGCTAGATGTGTCCCATAATGAGGGGATCCAAGTGTGATGACCTTATCCACAAAACGATGCGCCCCATATTGTACAAGAGCCGCTTGTGTATCAATGCCCCCTTTGCTATGCGCGATGATGTTGACTTTTTTTCCAAAATGTTGCGAAATGGCTTCTAATTTTGCAGCTAATAGTTTCCCATTTGTCCAAGGACTTACCGACCCTGTTCCCGCCGCATCGTACAGTTGTACAAAAGCAGTTTGATAGCCAGCATCGTAAGCAAGGTCATACATCGTATTTTTTCCATGATAGTAAGTATCTCCATACCAATCATTTGCCTTTCCGTTTTTTCCTTGCACAAATACAATCGGTGATTTGGTAGGGTCTACCTGTGTAGGTGTTGCTCCCACAAACCAATCCCCTGGCCGGAATGTTTCTTTTGGTGGAAATACCTTTCCGTAATTTGGATGTGTTTCTGCAGATACAGAAGGTGCGTTATAAAAAATGAAAAATAAGAAAAGCAAAAGAAAGGATTGCAGTAGTCTTTTACAATGTTTCAAATGAATACCCCCTCATGTTTTTATCTTTACATACACTTTCAAATGAAGATTACATCTTCTCGGCCCCCTTTTGTACATATAATTTCTCATGATATTCGGTCTCCAAAAGAGAAAAACCTTTTATTCTAGCCGTTTCGAGATATTTCTCAAAATACTTCCCTTATATCCGATATATAATGGGGAGACCTGGCAGGATTGTCTAGGAACATAGAAAAAGGAGGGGAAGAGGATGAAAAGTGGAACCCGAATATTGGTTACTTTCTCATTGGTTTTGCTCGGACTGCCTATCATCTTTTTAGCTTTTATTACATGGAAGCATAAAAAGCCATCCGAATCTGTAAATCTTATGATAGAAAACTCGCAAGAAAACAGATTACCATCCTATACGCCATTCCAAGTTACTACCTTCAACATTGGTTACGCAGGATTAGATGCAAAACAAGATTTCTTCATGGACGGAGGAACAGGCTCACGTTCTCGTAGTAAAGAACAAACCAAACAGAATTTACAGCACATGTCTTCCTTCTTAAAAGCAGATTATGCAGATTTTGTCTTGTTACAAGAAGTCGATATGAAAGCATTCCGTTCTTTTGATCAAAATGAATATCAATTTTTTCAACAGGAGTTATCCTCTCATGCGTCTACATTTGGTTATAATTATAGGAATCCATGGGTTCCGGTTCCCTTTTTGCGTCCCATGGGATATGTGGAATCAGGACTCGCTACGTTTTCTACCTACTTCATACAACAAGAACTCGTTTTCAATTACCAGGGAGAGAGCCTTGGCCTAAGCAACTCTTTGATTTAGATCGTGCGATGGTAGAACACATGATCCCGGTTGAAAATGGAAAGAACTTACGAATCGTAAATCTACATGTCTCGGCATATGATGCAGGTGGGAATATCCGCAAACAACAACTGCAATACATAAAACAGTATATGCATACACAGTATCAGAAGGGGGATTATGTGATTATAGGTGGCGACTGGAATCAGCTACTGTCAGATATTCAGTTACAAGACCCCGCATTTCTAGCCGCCTGGCCCAAATGGTTAGTGCGTTTGCCCCAAGATTTTACAGAAGGAGGGTTTCAATGGGCTGTAGATTCTTCTGTGTATACGGTACGCGATAATCGTACGGCATACATCAAAGGAAAAAGTTTTGTGACCATTATTGATGGATTTTTAGTCTCACCTAATGTGGAAATCCTTCAAGTCAAGGGACACGATTTACAGTTTACACATAGTGATCATAATCCTGTGAGTGCTGTTTTTCAATTACAGTAGAACGGAAGACATACGTTCGAATAAACTTTTGGGAGACGTGAATAAACATGAAACAAGCATATACAATTGTTGTTATCGGAGCTGGTACAGCTGGGATTTCCTTGGCTGCCCATTTACTCCGTCATGCCCCTGTATTAAAAGAACAGGTGGCCATCATAGACCCTGCTCAAACACATTATTTCCAGCCACTATGGACCTTTGCGGGAGCTGGGATTGTCAAAAAAGAAGCAACGATGAAAAAGCAATCCGACCTCATTCCAGAAGGCGTACATTGGATACAAAGGAATGTTTCGGAAATAAGTCCGGGAGAAAACAGGTTGCTACTAGAGGATGGAACTATTATTACCTATGAAATGTTAATTGTAGCTGCGGGTATTCAAATTCATTGGGATCACATTAAAGGATTGAAAGAATCGATTGGAAAAAATGGGGTTTGTAGTAATTACTCGTATGACTATACGGATGCAACCTGGAGAGAAATCCAACAATTTAAAGGAGGAAACGCCATCTTTACGCATCCGAATACCCCTATCAAGTGTGGCGGTGCACCTCAAAAAATTATGTATTTAGCCGAGGAATACTTTTGTCGCCAAGGTGTCCGGGAGAAAAGTAAGATTATGTTTCAAACAGCAAATCCACATATTTTTCATGTACCTCGCTATGCTTCCTCTTTAGAAAAGGTAATTCAGAGGAAACAAATTATAACGAACTTTCATCAGAATTTAGTAGAAATTAACGCTGAAAAAAAAGAAGCGATTTTTGAAGATATACAAACAGGTAATAGAGAAAGCATACCGTATCATCTCTTACATGTTGTCCCGCCTATGGGACCACCTGATATGATCAAGAATAGTTTACTAGGAGACGAAGAGGGATGGGTAGATATAAACCCTTATACACTGCAGCATGTACGGTACCCCAATATATTTGGGATTGGGGATTGTACCAATTTGCCAACTTCTAAAACGGGGGCGGCTATTCGAAAACAAATCCCTGTTGTAAGAGAAAACCTGTTGGCATTTTTACAGGGACAGGAGGTACAAGCGACATACAATGGCTATACATCTTGCCCTATTGTCACGGGATATAAAAGTTTGATTTTAGCAGAATTTGATTATCATCAGGAAGAACAAGAAACATTTCCGTTTGATCAATCAAAAGAAAGATATAGTATGTTTTTGTTAAAGAGATATGCACTTCCGTTTCTGTATTGGAGATATATGCTGAAAGGCATTGTATAAGAAATGATACATTGTCAAAAGAAGTCATGCCTAAAAGAATTTGAAGTGTAAGGGGACGGATGTATGTTATTAGAATGTTTTTATCATGATAAGTTGGCTCATGCGTCTTATATTGTGGGGTGTCAGGATTACGGAGGGGCCATCGTTATCGATCCAGGACGCCACATTGAACAATATATGACATTTACTAGAAAGCGAGGATTAGACATCATTGCGGTAACGGAAACACATATTCATGCTGATTTTGTATCTGGTGCGAAAGAGCTTGCGTTATCTTGTAACGCAACGTTTTATGCAGCAGCTGAAGGGAGAAGCACGTGGAAGTATCAATATCTCGATCAAGTGCCATACCATCTTGTCAGAGGTGGTAGTGAATTTCATATTGGTACAATCCAATTTCAGGTTATGCATACGCCTGAAAGTATTTCATTTCTAGTCATAGATACAAAACAGCATAATGAAACCGATGACAAACCGATAGGGATTTTTACAGGAGATTTTCTATTTGTTGGTGATGTAGGTAGACCAGATTTATTAGAAATGGCTGTTGGTATTCCACATCATGCGAAGAGTAGTGCCAAAGACTTATTTCATTCGATCCAAAAAATCAAAACGATGCCGGTATACCTACAAATTTGGCCCTCCCATCGTGCTGGTAGCGCATGCGGAAAATCATTAGGCACCATTCCCTCTTCTACAATGGGCTATGAGAAACATTTTAATTGGGCCTTTCAAACAGAAGAACAAAATTCTTTTGTGATGCATGTATTAAGTGGACAGCCGGAACCACCACCTTATTTTTCTAAAATGAAACGAATCAATCAAGTTGGTCCGCCGATTCGTACACAGGGTCTCATAAAAGAAATACATTCTTTCCTGCATGGCAACAACTAATACATACAGATAAGCAAATCATTGATACAAGAGAAGCAACGGTTTTTGCTTCTGGTCACGTAAAGGGCTCACTTAATATTCCCTATAACCAGTCCTTTACAACATGGTGTGGTTGGCTCCTAGAGGATAGCCAGGACCTTATCATCGTTATCGATCCTCTGTCTGTGAATATAAACGAGGTACGGAGAGATTTGGAAGCAATTAGACTAGACCGCACGATAGCCTATATGCCTTCAAATACACTGAAAGATATAGAGCCATTAGAGACGTATGAAGAAAGAACCGTTCAAGAATTGTTTTCTCTTATACAATCGGGAACCCATCCTGTTATTGATGTTCGAAATCAATCGGAATGGAACGAGGGCCATCTTCCGCATGCCAAACATATTAAGCTAGAACACCTGACAAAGCATGTACAAGACATTCCAAAAGATCTTTCGATTATTGTACAGTGTCGTTCTGGTATACGTTCCGCTATTGCAGCAAGTATATTACAAAAACATGGTGTAAAGGACGTAATAAATGTACAAGGTGGCTATCTAGCATGGCTAAAGGCGGAATTCCCTATTTGTAAATAAAGAGATAGAAAATTACAATCATCATGCGAAAGAATGTAGGATGAAAAGAATGGTGAAAAGGGATAGGCATCTATAAAAAAACGTTACATTTGTTTCATTACAAAATGTAGCGGTTTTTTTATGTATCATTTGAATTTGTAAATTACTCTATACGATAGCTTGATACATCAAGTGCTTATTGTATCACGAATTTTCTGTGCAGTAGTTCTTATCTTTCCCGTCCCGCGGTTTGATTTGCTTAGAATTCCATTCTCAAAGCAATACTATCTCCTTGGAACATATTTTGATCGTTTCCATTGTCTTCAAATATAAATTTCATCCAAAACCAATCCATTTTTCCAGGTTGTAACCCTCCTGATTCTGTCCACTTAGATGCAAATACTTTCTTTGAAACGATTTCTGGTCCTTGTTCTTTTAGTTCCGCAAGGGTTGTTTCATAAACAGGGCTCTTTGCTGGATCCCAATCCCAAAGGAATTGTACTTTTATATGCTTACCAAAATCCTCTGCCTAATTATTTTTCAGGGCATCGTTTACCGTATAATCTATTTTCATCACAACATCTTGAATAGCTAACGTACCACTATTTTTTAGTTGAATTATTTTAATATTTTATCCCTTGGTTTCAACTGATTTAAATCCAATGAAGTCGTAGGTTGCATAGCTAAATCTAATGTACCCGCAGTAAATGTGTTATTCGTTACTACTTGATCACTAAAATAGGCATATGTTCCCCCACCGATGAAAGATAAACCAAGAGCGGCAAAAATTGAGGTGGTACAGTAAAACTGGAACACAGTATAGAGATAAATTATTCTATATAAGAGGTGTTTCAGATGAAAAAACAGTATGATGAAACGTTTAAAAAACAATGTGTTGAATTGGTAATCAAAGAAGGGCGTACAATTTCCAGTATTCAAAGAGAATTTGATCTAGGACATGGGACTCTTAATTCATGGATAAAAAAATATTCTTCTCCACTTTTAGATAGTAAGGGAACTGATATGGCAGAACTACGTTCTTTACGAAGAGAAATCCAGGCATTAAAAAAGGAAAATGAATTTTTAAAAAAGGCGGCAACCTTCTTTGCCAAAAACCAAAACTAACACGTTTTCAGTTTATCAAACAATATCACCACATATTTGGAGTGCGCTGGCTTTGCTATCGATTACAAGTGTCTGCGAGTGGTTTTTACGACTATTTTCATCGTAAAGCCACTGAAGGTCAGAAACAACGTAAAAAGACAGCGGCTTATATTGTCATGCAATTTAAACGTTTAAAAGGTAGAATGGGGTATCGAAAACTGTACCGTTATCTTATAAATAGAGATGTTATGGTGAGCTTATCTCAAGTAAGACAAGCTTTATGTCGAGCTGGATTAAAGTCAAAAGTTGTCACGTATTATAAAAAAAGAAAGCAAGACCATTATACATTCCCAAATGTACTAGAGCGCTCCTTTAAACCTGGTAAGAAAGACGTTCCAACAGTTGTATGTGATATTACAGAATTTCGTTTAGTAAATGGATTGAAAGTGTATTTTTGTGCTGCATTAGACATTAGCACCCGGCGGGTGCTTGGTTACTCTTTGGATACTCACCAAGATGCGCAATTAGTAAAGGACACAATTCAGCAAGTTAAAAATGTTTATGGAAGTCACAAAAAGATTTTATTTCATAGTGATCAAGGATCCCAGTTTGCCAGTTATACAGTTACTGATTTTTGTAAGCAACAAAAGATTCAACAAAGTATGTCCCGCAAGGGGAACTGTTGGGATAACGCTGTGATCGAATCATTTTTTAGCATCTTTAAACGTGAATGTTTGCATGGAGAAAAACTGATTTCTCTCGCTCAAGTAACTCAGTTAGTAGCTGAATTTATTTATATGTATTACCATTCCATTCGTCCGCACTCATCATTAAATGGAATAACTCCGTATCAGTATTCAAAATCAATTGCATAATCTATTTCATGTTCCAGTTTTTCTTGACCAGGTCAAAGAAACCGTAGAAGGTTTGGCATATAGATCATGCTCTGCCAGACTTACTGTCATGACGAAAGAGTTTGATTCAAAGAAGTGGATCGTATTGCGATTCAGTCTTCTGTTTACAACCTTTAGGAGGGATTTAAGATTAAAAGATTTCACCATCTTATCAGATAAAACAATCTATAAAAATCTGAAGTTTTTTCAATCATTAGGAGAGAAGTTGACAAAAACACAGCGTATTTTCCCTAGAGAAAAGAATGGATCTTTTCGCTGGAATAAACAGCGAGTAAAGGTAGCTAAAATGTATAAATACAAGGCGAGTGCTAGAAAAGATTAATTGGACAAAATCTTAACTAAAATTATCCAAAACCACGGTGTTATCGATATAGAGGATTTGCAAATATCAAATATATTACAAAAATATAAATTAGCAAAAGCGAGTTGTACGATATCATGGTCAAAGTTTCGAACTATGTTGGCGTATAAAGAAAAAATGGTAAGGAAAACATTTATTTCAAACCAATTATGTTCTTGTCAAAACACAGACGTACAAAATATAAACCTACATAAATGAGACTACCCTTCTTGTCTTCCAAATCATAATAGAACCCTTTTACTTAGGAATCTCTCTGTTCTAACCGGAGTGAAACCGAAGGTAGTTCAGATATTGAATTATATTTTTAAAATTTCCAATTTATAAAGGTAAATTGACTACTAATCAAAAAATATAATGTTTTTTGTGCGTCTGTCCAAGCAGGATTATGATATGCTCATATAAATAAAATGAATATACAAATTCTAATAGTATGTTCGGAAACGCCTCTTTGTTAATAGCAAGTTGTTTGAAGGTTAGAAAAATTTAATGAATAAGGAGAGATTATCATGCCCTATTATGGATATGGTGACGGTTTTTGTAAAGTATATGGTTTATTTCAAGGAGATAAAATCCAAGTATTTTCAGGTGGAAGAATTATGGGGACAGGTTCATTTATTCGTGTAGAAGGCCCTATATTAGTTTGGGTTGATAGAAATGCAAATATGAATTTCACTGATTTACGAGTAAGCAGTGTACGTAAAATAACAGGCGGATGTTGTCCGGATAATGATGTAGATGTAGTTGTTAATGATTTTTAGAAAGTCGTCTTATACGTGGATGTATCATATTTATTTTTGTTAATTATAACGATTGTAAATCGATTGCCACTTATAAAATTTCGCATTAGTTAAAATGCCCATACCTCCACAAGGGTTTCTTTTTGGACCCTTGTTTTTCTTTCTCTAAATCGTGGATAACTCTATCATACTCATTTTAATTTTTCCAGGCATCTTTGTTTCAACTTAATGGCTCGAAAGCTACCTGTTCCCTTTAAAATTAAATATTTATAATTATCCTCTCCTAAATTTAAGCAACAATTTATAGCCTCTAGGGCCTCCTGATATTTTTTTAGATAAAATAGAATATTAGCTTTTATAAAATATAAATCCACATAATCTGGATAAATTTGGATCGCCAAATCTATACCACGCCAGCCCTTTTCAATATTACCTGATTCCATAATAATTGTATACTTTAATCGATATGCTATTGCAGGTGGTAAAGTTTCTTGCGCAAGAAATTTCAAAATTGCTTGGTTTATAAAATAAAATGCTTTTTCATAATCTTTTACACCATAATGTTCGGATGCCATATGATATTCAATCCATGGGGTATGATTTTGAATTTCTAACTCATTTTTAAGTATTTCTAAATTACGTTTTTTTTTTTTTACTTGTCACTCTTGAATTGAGGTATCCATAGTGTTTAATAGGGGTATTGAGAATTCCATATTGAGAAAAGTTCGGAGGAATACATAACGTCTCATGAATCTTATTTTGAAATCTGAGCTCAGCACCATTGCAAAACAATCTTGGCTGAAAAATCTGATAAATATTATTTTCTGCAACCGTATTTCCAACATAGTTTAGTATAGGTAAATAAAACAACTGTTCTTTTTTTTCATCTAAACTATCTTTTAAATTACTAATTCCATTTCCATCAAATTCCTCGTCTGCATCTAAACATAGTATCCATTTACTTTTTGCTAGTTGAATACTAAAGTTTCTTGCTTCAGAAAAATTATAGTTCCAAAGAAACTGATAAATATTTTTGGAGTATTGTTTGCAAATATCAATGGTACGATCACTGCTACCTGTATCAACAATAATAATCTCGTCTACTAGCTCCTTAATACTATTTAAACACCTTTCAATACTTTCTTCTTCATTTTTTACAATCATGCATAAAGAAATGGTGTTTTTTTTCAACGTTATTTCCCCTTTCATAATATGAATATTTTTTATTCGTGTTATATAAATATCGGAGATTCGTCCGCAATCTTACATCTATATTCAATTCTATTAGTAAATTAATTATTTTATTGCTGAATCCGTCTCCAAGCATTAAATGCAGTTGAGTTTACCCAAGGTGGACTAGCATGAATATTGTTAATTTTTTTTTGTATTTGATTCACGTTAAATAAAGTTTGATTTAATAAAGTTTGCAGTAACAGTTTACATCTTTTGTAGTATCGTGGTTCTAAAAGCTCATAAGTTTGTACGTATTTATAAATATATCTCAAAAAAGCTTGTATATTTTTTGAAAAATGTATAAATTGAGGATTAATCAAAATATTATACTTAACATCTTGCTGTATTTCGTTAATTTTTATGTTAAGATGATTAAATAAACTATGAAAAAGCCATAAAGATTCATATAATCTCTTATTTATCACTATATGCATATTCCTGCAACAGGATACGTGTTGCAATTGACTTAATATTTTTTTGAGTAATGCACAATGTTGTTCAATATAAAAAAGATAATGTTCTAAAATGGAATTTATGAATGTTTTTGTGTTAAATAAGCTCTCATTAACCATTTTCACCTCTCCCCATATATAAATTTGTTTCTTATTAGAATAAATTTAACAAATTAATGTTTACATGTGTTGAAATTTACCTATTCTCCACCAACATTAGTCAAGAACACTATTTTTAAATTTGTATATTAGCCAATACTACATAAAAATCGGCGAGAAATGCACTATATCTTTTGTAAAAAAATACATCTCAAAAATTCTATATAGACATTACAATAAAAACTAAAAATATTAGCTTGGAATATTTACCCATAATTATTCCTTATAGTTTATTATTTTCACAATTACATTTTTTGGAAATTTTATTACAATTTTGTTTACAACAGTTTTTCTTACAACGACAACCTTGCAAAGTACTTTTCTCACATACACAGGTACATCTATGCTCACATTCAGCTATAGAATTAACTTCTTCTAATTTCAATTGTAATAACATTTGAGACTTAACAATAGTCCTTAACGTATCATTGACACTTTTATTCATTGCTATATATTTAGAGACATCTAAATGTTTTATTTTTAAAAAATGTTGTAATTTTTCACCCTCAGCATTTAATATGTGCGATAAACCAATTTCCTCCATCGCAATGGAAGACAATAATAAATTAATTGCTTCATGACGCGTTAAAGAAATACATGGCGTAATATTAGGGATATTGGGAAGTGACATATAATCCTCCTTCTTAACAAAATGCTATCAGTAATTCTTATTTATCTTATGTTTTATTTTTAGGTAAGTTCTTTCAATCGTATGACTAATTATTCCTTATTTTTAAAGTATACGTTTATGACGTTAATGATGAATCAATTACACAAATAAATTTCCGCTAACAAATCCTTTACTTCATAGAGATACTCTCATGTTAAAATTTTAAGTTTTTTTCCTGCTAATAATTTTATATTTTCTTCTTATTTAAGCTACCATTAAACTATTTTTGGGTGAACACAAACTTCATGCTTTGTATAACATAAATGAAAACGAAGTTTAAGATACCACTTCGTTTTCACAGCATTTGCTAATAAAATTATTGCTAATTACATATAATTTAAATAATATTCAAATCGTGTTTTAATCGCACGTACATTACCAAAAGAAGCTTCAAAAACAAAATGACGAACTTACATTTTCACTTAACCTAATTTATAATAACAGGCATTGTTATAAATAAAATTCCCTGGATTCCAATGAGTAAAATCTAATCTAGATTGTCTTTATATTTTTGTAATTTCTGTCGAAAAATTCTTATACTTTGTATAAGAAAATCTAATTCATCTTCACTCACTGTTTCCCCATCTAAACTAAGAGCGTAATTTTTAGCTTCTAAGTTATCCTCTAGAGAAATTTTTTTTATATTATTTAAATTAGATACAATTAATAAATCTGTTATCTCAATTTTATAAACATCAGCAATTTTTGAAAGTAATTCTAAAGAAGGAGTATATACTCCCCGCTCTACTTTAGAAAGGTTACTGTAGTCATAATCGATTTTTTCAGCCAATCCTTGTAGTGTATCACCAAATTTTTTGCGCACTTCTTTAATTCTAACCTCCATCAATTAAACCTCCTTCCTCTACTGAAATTTCAATTCTACTTACTCTCATAAGTAGATAGGGTTTATATGAATGATAACTTATAAGCAATATATAATTCAAATGTTAATTTACACATTATGACCTGGTCAAGAAAAACTGGAACATGAAATAGATTATGCAATTGATTTTGAATACTGATACGGAGTTATTCCATTTAATGATGAGTGCGGACGAATGGAATGGTAATACATATAAATAAATTCAGCTACTAACTGAGTTACTTGAGCGAGAGAAATCAGTTTTTCTCCATGCAAACATTCACGTTTAAAGATGCTAAAAAATGATTCGATCACAGCGTTATCCCAACAGTTCCCCTTGCGGGACATACTTTGTTGAATCTTTTGTTGCTTACAAAAATCAGTAACTGTATAACTGGCAAACTGGGATCCTTGATCACTATGAAATAAAATCTTTTTGTGACTTCCATAAACATTTTTAACTTGCTGAATTGTGTCCTTTACTAATTGCGCATCTTGGTGAGTATCCAAAGAGTAACCAAGCACCCGCCGGGTGCTAATGTCTAATGCAGCACAAAAATACACTTTCAATCCATTTACTAAACGAAATTCTGTAATATCACATACAACTGTTGGAACGTCTTTCTTACCAGGTTTAAAGGAGCGCTCTAGTACATTTGGGAATGTATAATGGTCTTGCTTTCTTTTTTTATAATACGTGACAACTTTTGACTTTAATCCAGCTCGACATAAAGCTTGTCTTACTTGAGATAAGCTCACCATAACATCTCTATTTATAAGATAACGGTACAGTTTTCGATACCCCATTCTACCTTTTAAACGTTTAAATTGCATGACAATATAAGCCGCTGTCTTTTTACGTTGTTTCTGACCTTCAGTGGCTTTACGATGAAAATAGTCGTAAAAACCACTCGCAGACACTTGTAATCGATAGCAAAGCCAGCGCACTCCAAATATGTGGTGATATTGTTTGATAAACTGAAAACGTGTTAGTTTTGGTTTTTGGCAAAGAAGGTTGCCGCCTTTTTTAAAAATTCATTTTCCTTTTTTAATGCCTGGATTTCTCTTCGTAAAGAACGTAGTTCTGCCATATCAGTTCCCTTACTATCTAAAAGTGGAGAAGAATATTTTTTTATCCATGAATTAAGAGTCCCATGTCCTAGATCAAATTCTCTTTGAATACTGGAAATTGTACGCCCTTCTTTGATTACCAATTCAACACATTGTTTTTTAAATGTTTCATCATACTGTTTTTTCATCTGAAACACCTCTTATATAGAATAATTTATCTCTATACTGTGTTCCAGTTTTACTGTACCACCTCAAAATGAATAAAAGTAACGAACAGAAAAAGGGCGCTCATAAGAGCGTTTTTTCTGTTTGTAGAATTCTAAACATATTTTATTTTTCAATATACATAGAAAGTATAATTGTACATGTATATGGGTGTCCTGTTTTATTTATTCCTTTCACATCAATTATAAGATTGTATATATCCGATTGCTCTATATGCTGTAACGTAGCAGATAAAATATTTGTATCTACTTGTCGAAATCCATCAGATTATGAACTCAGTGTAGCTGTCCAATGAACAACGCGAATCATAATAGAGACCACCTCCGCTTCAACAGTTTTTTATCAAAAGATGGGATTTTTAATTTTGCTTTATTAGCGGGTATTTTCAAATGGAAAGGTGCTTATTGTTGATACCGTACCATCATTAAATAGGCATCTTTACCTTCCGTGTTCATACGTATCTGCCAGTCTCCCACTTTCATACTTTTTAGTTGAAACATATGAATGAAAACCCCTTTAAAAAGATATTATGACCCTTTGTTACTAATGTATCTTGTTTATTATAAACCTTCCCTGATGAGGAAATAAGTTGTATCTCTACCTGTTTACTCGTTATTAAAATTAATACGGTTCCTGTTTTTAACGTATCTACAGAAAACATTGTGCCATTTTCTTAATGGGGAATCAGTTCTACACCTAAAATCGTTTGGTTTTCTGTCGTTCCTAACTCTGTATAGGGCTCACTCATAGAAGGAAAGGAAGATGTTGACTGCACTTCCTTTCCGAATGGAATCATGGTCTAATGTAACATCAGAAAAAAGGTGGATAGCGTACGGCATAAGTAAAAAGCAAAAGCTTGATAGCCATTATTAATGTTTTTGAGGTTTTACCTAATATTGAAATCATTCAAGCCAATGGACACGATTCACAGTTTACACATAGTGATTATAATCCTATGAGTACTGTGTTTACGGGGATTCAAATCCATTGGAATTACATTAAAGGCTCAAACGAATCAATTGGAAAAAATGAGGTTTGTAGCAGTTGTTGATTCAGGTGTTCAGAGCACACATCCTAATTTAAAGATAAGATAAACCTCGGTTATGATTATGTACGAAATAATATGGTTGATGTTTAAATAATGTAATTCCTTTTACGTCGAAAAAGAGAAGTCTGGAATGTAAATTTCCCTTTTTTGACTCACATATACACATACTTTTACTTTTTGAACAATTTTGTCAGACTACGGAAAACATTGTAGTTTTTTATATAAAGAAAATAACAGGAATAAACAGAGTATTTCACGTATATCTTAAAATGGTGATAACAACCCAAAAAATTCCATTTACACAAAAAAATATGTTTATAATACCAATAAAACATATAAAGTTCTGAGTTTCTTCACCGTCTCGAAAAGAGAGTATGCTATATCAAATCCATTTTTATAGGGGGGTATTTTATGAATTCATTACAAGAACAATCCATTATTCCTTATAATGTACTGGTAAGCCCGCCAAGGGGCACTGCAGGGAGTCAATTTGGTGATTTTGAGGACCTTATTACTTCCCTAAAAGAAGCATGGGTGGAATTTCAAAAAACAGGTAGTGACAAATTATTAACAACGGTTCTACAGAACGGATTCTCAGCAGCGAGTGGGGGAAGCTTCAATTATCTAGCAGTTTTACAAGCTGGTATAGGAATATTAGGAACAGTTTTAGGCGCTGAAATTCCTGGCGTTGCTGTTGCAGCACCAATTCTCAGCATGGTGATTGGTTGGTTGTGGCCACACAGTAGTAAAGATGATACTCAACAATTGATTAATTTGATTGATGCAGAAATTCAAAAACAGTTGAATCAAGCCTTATCTAATCAGGATAAAAATAATTGGCAGGGGTATTTGAATGCTATTTTTACATTAGCGAGCGAGGCAGCGGACACCGTAGTCGATGCGCAGTTTACTGGCGTACAAGGAGATCAAAACAGACAACCAAGACAACCAAGCCCTTCAGATTATGTAAATGTTTATAATGAACTTGTTGCGGCTAATTCCGCTTTTATTATCGCCCTAAGTCAAATGGTCACTGGAAATTTTGACACGCTTGCGATACCTTTCTTTGTTATAGGAGCAACTGTACAATTATCAACGTATCAATCTTTTATCCAGTTTGCAAATAAATGGATTAATGTAGTGTACCCAGATCAAACACAAGGTGATGGGCTTACACAAAAACAAAATCTAGTTAGAATAAAAGGAATCATGCGGACAGCTATTCATGACAACACACAAAAAGTGTTTGATGCTTTTAAATCGGGGATGCCTTCATTAGGATCTGATAAAGCTTCGATCAATGCCTACAATGTATATATTCGAGGAATGTTGTTAAACGGCTTAGATATGGTTGCAACATGGCCTTCCATGTATCCTGATGATTATACTTCTCAAACAGAATTAGAACAAACACGTGTTATTTTTTCAGATATGGTTGGACAGGATCAAATCAATAATGGGACTACGACTATTCATAATATTTTTGATAGCAATGGTTATCAACATCAACCCATCAACCTGAATGATATCTCGTATTTTCCAGGAGAATTACAGTACATTCGAACGAAAACATACAACCCTAATAATGCTTGTTACCCCTATGGACTTTATTTAGATTATACAAATAATAAGACGTACCGCTACGGGGATAATGATCCGGGAAATAACACCAGCTGGGATCATCGTGCGATTGCCCCTGTCCAGACAATTAATGCGATTACTCAAAATACTCGTTATGTAGATGCGGAAAGCTTATCGACAGAAAATGCTGACTTAGCAGGTTGTGCTACACCTGGTTATTGTAATGCTGCGACGTGTACACCGGGAAGCTATTGTGTAAATGGAAGTTCTGGATATGCAGCGAGTTGTAATACTCCGTTACCGAATCAAAAAATAAATGCACTATACCCTTTTACACAAACAAATGTGTCGGGAGCATCTGGGAAATTAGGAGTAATGGCGAGTTTCGTTCCCTATGGTCTAAGTCCAAACAATGTTTTTGGTACAATCGATCCTGATACACTAAATATCGTTGGAAAAGGGTTTCCGGCAGAAAAGGGATTTCTTACGAATGGGAACCGTCCTGTAGTGGTAAGAGAATGGGTGAATGGTGCGAATGCTGTAAACCTTACTCCGGGAAATACTTTGTTGATAACAGCAACAAACTTAACAGCGGGAAAATATAAAGTTCGTGTACGTTATGCAAACGCTGGTACAACTACTGCATCTTTAACGCAAAGTGTAGTAGCAAATGGTGGCCAGATTCAAGGTGGTGGATGGGGATTTAAAAGTACTACAAATGCCAATATACAAGCAAACTTCCCAAATCAAGTATATGTATCGGGACAACAAGGAAATTATGTAGTCCAAGACATCTCATGGCCTGCAGGTGGCGGATCTGGTGATCCTCTTACTTTACCTTCAGGAAATGTGGTAGTAGCACTTACCTTACAGCCACAGGAAACAAACACACAAGTATTTATCGATCGGATTGAGTTGGTTCCTGTTAGTCAACCTACTCAGTCATCCGATAATATTATAAATTATACAATTACAAGTCCGCTTTGGGCTTACTGGAATGAATCCGGGGTAGGACCAGATAATTTTCCAACAATCTGGACAGCTAGCTCTGGTGAAAATGGGGTTTCTGCTAGCATTAATGCAACAAACCTTGATAACAATGTAACTTTTATTGCTATGAATGGAGATGATTGGTCTTCGGCAGTTCCAATGCAAGATGCAACTGGGGATTATTCGATAAGTAATGGGGATTATATTTTAAAACCTTATGGAGACCAGCCGTTCACCGTAATAAAAATAGGTAGCTATTCTTCAAACTACGTTACACGAGGAACGATTACTGGTACAGTGAATATACCTCAAAACTAATATGTTCCATTATTAATTAGTAGAGCCAAAGAAATAGTATGTCCTATTAAAGATCTAAAGGAGTGATTATATGATGATAAATACAGATCAAATAACATCCGCTGTTAAATTCCCTTTCAACAATTTGGCACAAACACGTGTGATGACACAAAGTCTTTTTTCGACCGATAATCCGAATCAACTAGCTCCCGGTGTGACCGATTACTGGATTGATTATGTGCATCAACAAGTTCAATCTCTACCAAATAGTTATGCAATAGAAAAACGGGAATTAAATACACAAGTGAATCAGGCAAAACGTCTGAGTAAATCACAAAATGTATTGCGCAGTGGGAGTTTTACAGGTGAAGGGTGGCAACTTGGACGCAAGGTGTTCATCTCATCAGGAGACTCACAATACGCGGGGCAGCAACTGGTGTTACCTCCTTCTTCCCTTGTATATCCATCTTATGCCTATCAGACTGTACCGGAATCAGTATTAAAACCGTATACACGTTATTATCTATCCGTTTTTGTCTTACAAGCGGATTCTCTACAAATTATGGCTTCCCGCTATGGAAATGAAGTCAATCAAGTCGTGAATGTAGCCTATTCTACGTCTCTGCCAACTTCTGTAGAAGGTGTTAACAGTAGTCCAAACTTCTTTCAATATCCAATTGATGTAGGTGCATTACATCCAGAAGCGAATATAGGCATTACAGTTGGTTTTACCGTACCGTCGAATGGATTCGCAAAAATAAGTCAAGTTTCCTTGACAGAGGGACGCCCACTAACTGCGGCAGAAATAAGAAAAGCACAAAACCAAGAGGAACAATGGCTACAACCCTATTTGGCGCAACAGGCACAAATCACTGCGGGTTTACAGCAGGCTACAAATCAATTAAATGCCATGTACGATTCATCCAATTGGAGCGGAACGATCGGACCAAACGTAAGTTATACCGATATAGAGAACTTAACAGCACTTCAAAACAGTGCTCCTCAAGAAGGATCTATGCCAGGTATACCAATGCAAGATCGATATGCACAACAAAAAGCAGCAATCTATCAAGCCGCTCTTCGCGCTTGGAATCAACTACAAGCACGGAATATTGTTCAAAATGGTTTGTTTCTTCAACAAGCACAAAACTGGAATATAGCCGGTACAGTGAGTTTCCCACAAGACAGTAATCGGAAACCTGTCTTGACATTATCGAATTGGGATAGCACAGTTACTCAAATCATTACCTTACCAAGTGAGGGCGGCAACACAGAGTATCGTGTTCGCGTTCGTGCCAAAGGACAAGGAACGATTTCCATTGTGCCACCAGGAAATCAAAGACATATGTTATTCTTCACCCAACCTACTTTTATGACCCAAGAATTCTATTTCTATCCAGATGCGAATACGAGCCAAGTGGATTTGATTATTCAATCAGAGGGTGCAGAGTTTACGGTAGATTGGGTAGAAGTACAAGAAATGATATATGAAGAAATCACACCACATAGTGTTTCAGGTGGAGATACAGTAATAAATACCATTGGGGTTGCTACTCCACTCGCACAACCAGGAGCATCTATAATGGCAACGGACTCTTCTCTAGGAGCACAGACAAACGTATCTGCGAATAACGCGAATTGTCAGTGCGGGCAACCTTCAAATAATATGAAGTCGCCTTGCCAATGTAAATAATCTGTTGTATTTTGGCTGTTTTACTCCAGAGAGAAAGGGCCTGATAAAAGAGCACTCCTATGTGCCATAGGAGCAAATTAGCCCATAAAAACGGAGTTGGAGGTATATGGTATTACCCCCTATAGGTAGACAGTAAAAAAAGAGTCCATCTGATATGATGGACTCAATACTGTTTTATCTGGAGGGGATTTTTTTATGGCAAGAAAAGGACAATCATTTCAAAAATATACAGAAGAACTAAAGCGAGAAGCAGTTCGTCTTCGATTAGAAGAGAGAAAATCATTGCGAGAAATTCGTGAACAACTCGGTGTGAAGAGCGATGCCCAGATTATTGAGTGGGTAAAACGTGCGCAACAGGGGGAGTCCTTTGATGATCAACGTGGTGTCTGGAATCGAAAGAATTTTAATAGTCTAGAAGAAGAAAATGCTTATTTGAAGGCACAGGTTGAGTATTTAAAAAAGCGCAATCCAAATCTACATGGGAAGGAATGGTCCTAAAGAAAGAACGATTTTCTCTTATCGATTCATTACGCCAAGCCTATCCACTCCGATGGTTGCTTCAAATCGCGGAAGTTTCTAAGGCTGGCTACTATAAATGGCGGAAATATCATAACGTGCAGCGTTTACGTCAGAAAAGGGATAGGTGGCATAAAGAACATATTTTATCTATTCATCGTCAGCACCCTTACTATGGGTATAAACGTATGACTCGTGCTTTGGCTCGAGAAGGAATGGTAATGAATCATAAACGTGTTCGTCGTCTTATGAGAGAGCTGGGTATTCAATCTATCATTCGAAAAAAACGTCCGTTTTATGGAAGAAAAACATCTGTGGTATTTAAAAATCATTTGAATCGAGAGTTTCAAGCTGAAAAGCAAAACCAAAAATTCGTAACAGATATTACTTATGTACGAATCGGAGAACAATTTGCCTATTTGTCAGCTGTGTTAGATCTATACAACAATGAAATTGTTGCCTGGAAGCTATCTTCAAGAAATGATTTAGATTTGGTTTTAACTACATTACGTCAATTAGAAGGGAAGTCATTAACTACTAAGCCCCTTTTCCATTCAGATCAAGGGTTTCAATATACATCTAAATCCTACGCAAAACAGTTAGAGAAATTAGGATTTGTCGGTAGTCATTCTAGACGTGGAAACTGTTTTGATAATGCGTGTATCGAATCATTCTTCTCACATTTAAAAACAGAGAAGTTGTATTTAGTGCGCCCAAAAACATATGAAATGGCCTACCGAGCAATTCAAGAATATATTCAGTTTTATAATACAGAAAGATTCCAAGAAAAACTTCACGGCCTTTCCCCGATAGAATATCGGGAAAAGGCCGTGGCATAATACTCTTTTTATTACTGTCTACTTGACAGGGAGATGACCATGTAGAAATTTCTCAATATTCGTCGATGAGGATGTGTGCTAAGATACAAGTGGATGTAAATTCCTTTCCGTTGTTTGTAAGTTTATATATAAAGAAGAGACGCTTTCATAAAGATTGCGTTTTTTCTTTTTTGTCTTATTATAAATTTTGAGAATGAAAAGAAAAACATACAATAGACAAAGAAGGAAGCTTACAAAAATGAGTTTCCGAATCGCTTTTATTTTTTATCTATCTTGTGGGAGCTAATAGAAAGGAATTAAAATAAAATATACTTGTTACTATGTTGTTGTACCCACACTTATATCACGTTTAGCATGGTACTACATATAAGAATAAGATACAGAAACAATCCCATGAGAAGTATATATTTCATATAAGTTGTATCATAGAAATCACTAAAAAAAATGACACTTACAATTGTAATCAACATAATAGATAATAAAACGACTGGATGCAAATTGAAGTGACCCCCGAAAAGGGGACACCAATCAAAACACCTAAACCACTTGTTCCCTAAATTCTTTAGGGGATAGGTGGTTTAATTTTTCTTGAATTCGCACACAATTGTAGTAATGAATGTATTCTAGCACAATCTTTTGCACAGTTGTGTTGGATACTTTTGTTATCTCTTGTGAATAGAAGGCTTCACTTTTTAAATGACCAAAGAAGCTTTCCATGACGGCATTATCATGGCAATTTCCTCTCCGGGACATGCTGGTGATCATGCCGTTTTCTTTGGCATACGCTTGAAATTCTTTTGCTGTATAAATACTTCCTTGATCTGAGTGAAGAAGGACATCTTTTACTTTTCGCCCTCTCATTGCTTGTTTTAATGTCTTCATCGCTAATGTCAGTGTTTGTGATTCGCTGATGACACAACTAATAATTTCACGATTAAAGGCATCCATAATCGTTGATAAATACAAGGTACGCTCTCCAAATAAGAGATACGTCACATCCGTAAACCACTTTTCATTTGGTCTGGATGCATCGAATTGGCGCTCCAATCGATGAGGGGATACCATTGGCTCCGTACCATTGATATATTTCTTTTTCTTTCGACGTACTTTTGAAAGAATGTGATTTTGTCTCATGATTCGTAATACTTTTTTATGATTGACACACAGTCCCATTTTTCGAAGAGTAGCGGTCACTCTTCGATATCCATACCGGAATTTATGCCTAAGACAAACGTCCTTTACTTTCTCTTCTATACCATCTTTCAAATCTTCCGTTCGTTGTAACCAACGATAAAATGTGGAACGGGGTAATTCTAATACGTTACACAATTCTTTTACCGTTATTTTTGTTTTTACATTTTCCCATAAAGCAACTACAGTTTCTGGTTTCAGCCCCTTTCGATTTCCAGATACTTTCCCCATACAAGTAATTTTGTTTTTAGATGTTTATTTTCTAAACGTATCTGTTCTAATTCACTGAGCTCTTTTGGTCCTTTTCCATAAGAATATTGTTTTCCTACAGGTTGTTGAAAACGATACGTTTGATCTGTACGATACCATTTCATCCATGTCTTAATTTGGGAAACATTTTTAATTCCGAGTTTCTCCATAATTGTACGATTTGAGTAGCCGTCTTTCTTCATTTCAATCACTTTCCACTTTGTTTCTTCTGGGTAATGAACTCTTGTCTTCAAACGAAAAACACCTCCAATGAATTTGCATACTTAGTATGCGAATTCAGGAGGTGTTTTTTTCATGTACCACTATTCGGGTTCACTTCAAATAGAGTGGGTTTTTGGTTACATAGATGATGTAACAAGAAAAAGAGATTACGAATAGTAAGAAAGCAACGAAATTAGATTTATACATAAGAGAATTCCTTTCTCAAAAAATGCATACAAATATTGACGAATTGTAGCGAATCCGTGTGGGATTTGTACGAAAGATGTCGAATTAAACGTTTGTTTAAAACATAAAGATTGGGATAAAAGCCCTATATCGTTGATGCATCAACATTTTATCGTCAAGGAAATCCCCTTGATAGGTAGTATGTATTCGCCATATGTTGCAATTTAATCATGGGATCATAAAAAATAGGAAAAAAGATTGAGCGAATGCGCCCAATCTTCCAAATGACAGCTTACCACAGCTTATAGAATATAATAGCAAACATATATCCATTTGTCTCAATACGTTTATTATTTCGCATCTTCAAATACATGCAATGCATCTTTACGGAGCTTATCTTTTTCAGTATCTGACCTTTTGAAATCGTATTGATATAAAGCGGATTCCCAATCCCCATACATCGGATTCGGGAACACAATAAATTTTTCTCCAAATGCTTCGTGTATCGCTTCAACTGATTGATTTCTATCTTGTACAGATTTCTCATCAAATCCTGTAAAATCAGATAAATTATCTCCAAAGAATAGAATAATATCATGTTCTGTCGCAACTTTCTTTCTGCGTTCTTCCTTCCCTTTTTCTTCTTTTCCCTGCAATAAGACATGCTCCTTATCAGCTTGCGGGATATTCAGATTCTGTAAATTTTGTAAGGTAGCATCTAATTGACTTTGTTTGCGATTTGAAATGTAGTAGATCGCCACACCTTTTTTATTTGCATATTGTAAAAAGGAAACGGCACCAGGAAGATCTTCTGCTTTCGCTTGTTGAATCCAATCCTCCCATTTATAAGGAAATCCTTTCTTCTCTTTTACTGTCATGGCTTGATACGGACTATTATCCACGACAGTTTCATCTAAATCTAAAACGATGGCAGCCTTTTTCTCGGTACCTTTGGCAAGTGCTGCGTCTAATTTCATCTTTCCGATATTATATCCTTGATGATAGAGCGCTTTGACTTCTCCAGCGGTTTGATACCAAGCATCTGCCATCACTTGTTGTTCGGTTAGTGAAAATGGTTGTTTCGGCTGTGTTTGTGGTGACTGACACCCTATAAGAGAAAGAGAAAAAAGTGTTAGAGCTATACTTGTTTTGAAAATGGGTTTCATTGTGTATCACACTCCTAGTTGTATATTTTGTATGGTATGCGCTTACTTTACGGGAATTATATTAAAAATACAATGCTCTTTTATTAGAAAAACACCTTCAATTATTTTAAAGGTTCTTATAGGGTTGTGTACTCGTTTTAATTCGTTCACATGCTTTTCCTACTCCGCATAAATTAAAAACGTTTACTAGTCAATCTGAAGAGTTTGTTTCAAGTGAGTTCGTATACAGTTGGTACACAAAACCATTCGTTTCATATAGATTGGTTGTATCAACATGATCAAAACGGTTCTGTTGTTGTTCATTTTCAATTGCATTCCTCCCCATACAAATCTCCTTTAAAGTTAACCTGAATACTTAAAAAACTTTGATACAACTTAGGTTAACCTAGTTAACATGGGTCAATTCATTTGAATCAAATAAAAAACTAGTTCAGGTAGAAACCCAAACAGAACAAATTCAATGAAAAAATTCGAACTGTATATACATTTGGCTTTTTTTAAAATAAAAATCACAAATGTCTTTGTGTAAGTATTATAATTGGTATAGAATACAAAAAATCATTTTTCTTTTAACTTGTACAAAAAGAATCTATTGTATAACTGTCTTCTTCCCGTAAAAAATATAGGAGAGGATTGGTATATTGAACAAATCATTGTCTAGTGGTTCTAATCAATTATTACAAGAAATCGATCAGAAAATGAGGATAATTGAGTCTATGCTTATCCTTCGTTATATTTCTGGGCATGTGGGCATGTGCCTACAGAAGAAGCATATGAGGTCCATCAAATGTTGATAGAAGTATCTCAATTGTTACTCACGTTGGAACAAGAGCCCAAAATGGCATCACTTGCAAAGTGTTTAAGTCTACAACTACAAACCATCCAAGAAGAATACAATAGAATAATTGGATAGGTTAAAAACGGCATTATAATTATGAATATTTTTAAAAATAAAAAATCATCACGTTGTTTTTAGCCCTTTTTGGGGAACGGCAACGATTCCTTCTTTTTGGGGCCACTTATAAAAAACACATTAAATTTCAAATACTATTTTTATCTCCAGAGGATACCTCCTTTTACGGTTTTAAAAGAAAATAGGATAAATTACTTTTGTTTTGAATTCATATATCTTTTGATAAGGATAGGAAGAAAAACTCAAAATGATTCTAATTTTTGCATTCATCTACTTGAAAGATGAATGCTTTTTTTCGTACATAATAAAAAAATAAAACATTTTTGTCACAAAACTCGTCTTTCTGGGTTCTTTATAATACAGGCATCAAATGAGAGTGAGGTTTTAACTGACATGTTAAAGATAAAAAAGGAAGAAAAGCCTGTCTCGGATCTGACATTTGAAGATTTATTTAAGCAATATTACGTTTATGTTGTGAAACAAATTCTATGGATTGTGAAAAAACAACCTATTGCTGAAGAATTAGCACCAGAAGTATTTTTACAGCTATATAGAAATGATTGGAAGACAATTGAAAATGTATCTGGTTGGCTCATAAAATCTTCTACTTATGTTGCATATAAATATTTACGATCCGAAAAAAGGCATCAGGCGAGAATAGATAAAACGATACAACACCATGAGGTTCAACCTATCTCATCATTAGATGATGATTGGATTAGAAAAGAAGAGATTACAAAAGTACAAAACGTACTTAGTCATATGAATGAACGAGATCGAACCATATTGTTAATGAAATTTTCTGGTTTTCAATACAAAGAAATCGCAGACGTACTTCATATTGACATATCTGTTAGTAACGGTGGTAAAATCCTTTATAACAACGGTTCCAAATTCCCCAAAAATAACGGACAATGGTTTCAAAACGACAATGATGGAGTGGAGAAGCTATGGTCAAGATTGGGGAATTTTTTATGATCAGAGAATTGTATCAAAAAGGATGGACAATCAAAGCGATATCTGAAGAAACAGGATTTGATCCAAAAACTATTCGGAAATATATCCAGCAAGATGCATTACCATCAAAAAAGAAAGTAGAGAAAAAACCAAGTAAACTAGATCCATATAAACCATACCTCCTTCAAAGGATTAAAGAAGGTACTACAAATTGCGCAGTGTTATACGACGAAATTGTATCAATGGGATACCCAGGGAAGGCTACCATTTTGCGCGATTTTGTCAGACCTCATCGACAAACCCCTAAAAAACAAGCAACCTTACGGTTTGAAACACCACCTGGTAAACAGGCTCAAATGGATTGGGGATACATAGGGAACATAAAAGTTAACGAAAAAGAACAAGATGTATACGCGTTTGTAATGGTATTAGGGTACTCCAGAATGAAATATGTTGAATTTACTACAAGTATGGATTTAGAAACTTTAATGAAATGCCATATGAATGCATTTGCTTATTTTAATGGGGTTCCTGAACAAATCCTTTATGACAATATGAAAACTGTTGTAATTAAACATACACCAGTAGAGATTAGATTTAATCGAAGGTTCGAAGATTTTCTATCCTATTATGGGATTGTGCCGAAGGCGTGTAAGCCATATCGTCCACAAACAAAAGGAAAAGTAGAAAATGTAGTAGGGTATCTTAAAAAGAATTTTATGCAGCGTAAGCATACATTTACTTTAGAATCATTAAATGATGACGTCAGGGATTGGCTAAATAAAACGGCAAATCGTAAACCAAATGGAACAACAAAAGAAGCTCCAATCGCAAGATATCAAGTCGAGGAAAAGTATCTAGGAAAGTCTAATACAAAACCAGCCTTTCCAATTACAAAATGGGAAATACGAGAGGTTAGTAAGGATTGTTTTATCTCTTATCAAGGAAAACGTTACTCTGTACCGTTTCGATTCGTGGGCAAACAAGTGAAGATAAAAGAGACACTTGATCATCATCTTGAAATATATGATGAATTAGAGTGCGTCGCAATACATCCAATTCTTACAGGTAAGACTGAAACACATGTAAGCCTTGAACATTATAAAGGGCTGAATGCGACAACAAAAGGTTTGGCGACCCGTCACATTCAACCCGATGAGCTCGAAGTAGAACAACGTTCTCTTCAAGTGTATGAACAATTAGAAGGGAGTGATTCTGTATGACCACTCAGCTTATAATTGAACGCTTAATCAAAGTTGGATGGCATCATACCGCCGACCAAATTGATGGTCTTTTAGAAGATGCATCTAAACATAATGTACCATATTCTGAATTTCTAAACACCCTACTTTTGCATGAAATTGAAAAAAGAGAAGCATCAGCTTTACAGAAACGAATACAACACGCGAAACTTCCGTTTCATAAAACAATTCATGAATTTGACTTTACTTTTCAACCTAGTATTAGCGAAAAGCGAGTGAAAGAAGTATTAACATGCCGTTTTATTAATAATGGGGAAAATGTCCTACTCTTAGGACCTCCAGGAGTAGGGAAAACACATTTATCAATTGCATTTTCTAGCGAAGCTATCATGAAAGGTTATACAGCACTTTTTTTGAGAGCTGATGATTTTATTAATGAGTGTAAGAAGGCTCATACCAAGGGACTATTGAATCGAGTAATCAAACGTTGGAGTCGTCCTGATCTTCTTATCATTGACGAACTAGGCTATTTTCCCTTTGATGAATTAAGTGCCAATATCTTCTTTCAAATCATTTCAAAGCGATATGAAAAAGGGGGAGCACTCATTGTAACGTCAAATAAATCTTTTATAGAGTGGGGAAAGATTTTTGGAGATGAAGTATTAGCAATAGCTATTTTAGATCGACTCTTACATCACGCAACAACATTTAATATCAAGGGAGATTCATATAGGCTTCGTGAGAAGCAAAAAGCTGGAATACAGCCAACAACATTAAATCGCTAATAAAAGGGAATTTGATTCCGTCAAAAAAAGGGAATTTCAATACGTTATTGACATAATAAAAGTGTTTAATTTCTGGATAGCTAATAATTAATAATCACCCCTTTAATATTCAATCCCAAACATTAAAAATTACTTCACCGATATTTTCTGGTCGCCAATATTTAGCATCTTTTAATTCTTCTTCTGTTAAGTTGTGTTCCCTAGGTATAAAAGGCTTTTCTAAATAAGCTTTCGACAAAACTTGATAGTACGCTTCAAATTCACTTTCTAATATGGGCATATCAATAAAACTAAAAATAATTTTTCCTTCTACATTTTTATCCGCAAAAGCTAAGAAAGGATAAAACTCATGCAATAAAATAATAAATTCCTTATCGTCTATTATCACTATCACTTCAAAAAAATTTTTGGGATAGTGTGGTTGTATCCATTCTACTATTTTGAATTTACATGTCCTCAATACATCATAAAATATTCTCTTTGTTTCATTTTCATTATGGGAATTTAAATGTATTGCTTTCAAACCTGTAATATGTGGCGGTATTTTCACTCCCAAAACCTCATTCCCTTTTATTAACTAACCACAGATATCGAAACATTATTCCTTTTATTATACGAGAAACTCAAAAGATGGTATTAAATTTCAATTCTGTACGATTTTTTAAACAACTTTATTATTCGTGGTCAGTCCACACCTTTGGCTAATATATTTTCAATTATATAATAATAGTAATTTTCATTAGCCTGAATTCATAAAAAATAATTTCTAAAAATTTATAGCATGTCTATCTATTAAAAAAGCACTCGTTCCTTTAGTTGACAATCAAGTGCTTTAAGTTCATATGTTTTTAAGTAGCATAAATTTGTAAATTTTATAGTAATAGCATGGCACCATTTACATGTTATGACAACTACTACATTAAAACTTACGAGTTTGTACGAATTCGTTAGTTTTATGTCCATTCCATACCTTAATATTCATCATCCAGTAAAATGTCATCTCGCCTAAGCTCATACTTCGTTTTCTATTCTATCATTGCACACAGTACTCCATGATGGTACAACCATCATGGAGTACTTACTTTCAAACACCATATATTTTTTCTATCCACATCAAAAACAAATTCGTTTTCATTCTCTTTTCTTGTCTACCTACGTATTAAAATTTAAATATAATCATATATAAAACAAAAAATATACAAATAATACTTATAACTTCTATTCATCATAAACAATTAATCTTCTTATAATAAAAATGACCTTATTCAGCTTTAAGCTAAACAAGGTCATTTATCTATATTAAAACTCTTCTTCCCATGCTTCTTTTGCATCCAATAACCTTTGTGATAAAAACTCATAAAAATTCTTTGCTGTATTGTAGTCATCAAGTCCACCTTGTCTATCCCATGCTATTACTGGGCACTCATTGTTTTCCATATTACTAGTGTCTAGACAATAAGCATATTCCCCAATATCTTCAATAACTACTAAATTCTCACTCATTCCTAAATCCCTATAACTCTCTGTTTCAATAACAACAGAAGCTATATTAGACTTAGCCACCCCTAAAATATCAACACCAAATAACCCACCAGAGCCATAATTAGTTAAAAACCACTTATAACTTTCTGGCAATTTTAACTGTAGGGTATCTTGAACATAATCAACTTGTTTTTTATCTACTCCACCAGTAAAGTCATCTGATTCCATATTTATCTTAATAAAATTGGTTAATTCCTCTTTATTCATTCAAAATTCCTCCTTTTATAATTCAGCTTTATCTATTTGTTTAGCTCTCCATCTCCAATATTTCGACCTAAAATTTTCATATTGCTTTTTTAACACAGGGTCGTTTCTAAAGCTTCCACCATTCTCCACTAAGCCATGCAATATTTTATAATATTCCTTATGCATACTACCCGGGAGCTCCACCATTGATCCGGGCTCTCTTTGAATTAAATGATGAAGTTCTATAGCAGTCCCATCTTGCCAAATTGGTGCTCTTCCTTTTTTCATCAATTGGAGATTTGTCATACCAGTTTTAGGGTCAATTCTCATATAATCAATATCTAACCTTTGAAAAACCCGTCTGCTAATATCCCTTACTTCTCCATTAACTTTAGTTGTTCCAGTATATTCTACATCCTTATAGTTTTTATATTCTTTACCCGTACCCTTAGCCACACTACCTTCCTTACTAACTCCTGAACCACCACTACCCTTAGCAAGTTGATAAGCGTCATCCTTAGCTGCCGTACTTGCTTTTGAAAACTTTCCAGCTACTTCTCCAACAGTTGAAGATTCTATATAAGGAAGCCTCATTCCTATTCCAGTATCCACCATCCTAACTGCTACTGGAATAGGAGTATTTTTCATAGCATCTAGTGCATTTTTTAAAGTCTTATTTTCCTTAAGCGATTGTACCACATTTTTACCCAAATTTGGATTAAAACCAGGCATTCCTTCTTTGAATTTTAATAATTTCGCTAAATCAGCTAATTCACTCGTCCCTTTGAATGCTTTTACTCCTTTTCCTACTGCTCCAACAACTGGGATTGCATCTAATCCGCCAAAAATGATGTTTCCTACCCGCTCTTCTTGGCTCAATTTCCTATGTGTTCCCCAGTCTTCTCCGTCGATACCGCTTTTTATTTGTACACCTCCGTATACTACTGCGGCAGCGGCCCCGAGTGGTGGACAAAGGATTGTTGTGATGATGATTCCTACGCCTATTCCTATGTCTCGCACCATTTCTAGTTTTTTCTGTTCATCTTCTATCGATTTGTATTCAAATCCTCGTGTGGATGGGACTACTTTCTTGTATTCTTCATAATTTAATTTTGCATCTGGATTTTGTTTTTTTAGTTCTTTGTACTCCCCTCTCAGTACGTTATCAAATGCAGGTGAATCTTTAAAAATATCTTCTACTGTTATTTTATCTTTCTTCTTCTGTATTGTTTGTGGTACACTTCCGTAGCCTGCATGCGCACCTGGTAATACTGTCGTTGTTGTGGAGCCAATTCGGTTATTTGTTTCAAAACTGAGAATAGATGTATCTCTCACTTTTTGAGCGAATTTATCCATTTCTACTAAAAAAGGTTTATCTATATGTTCAGAGACTAATCGCCCTGCTTCTCCGCAATATTTTTGTAATGTCGTATAACTATCAAGTAATTCCCCGATTTTTTGCGATTGATCTTTAGGATTAAAATGGATACTACCATCCGAGTCTAAATCTCGTATTCTTCCATCAATTCTTTTTAATGATTCATTTGCTTCCCGTAATTTCATGAGTGCATCTTTTGTAATTCGATTCATACCATCTCCCATGTTTTGCCATGGTTCAGGTCTATATTTCACATCCATCTCGTTTTCATCCCCCCAGCCGTATGGTGATTTCTACAACTTACTTAATATTTCACGTAATTGTTCGTCCTTTTCAAGCATTTCTACACATACATTCCCTACAACTGTCGCTGACCTAGAATAGTGTTCAGCCAATTCTAGTGTTTTGTGTAATATATCAGGATATTTTTCAATTACTCTCATCGCTTCACCTTTTTGATAAAAATCACAGCTTAATAAACTCTCAATATTCGTTCCAATGACGTCTACATGGATTTTATATATATTTTCTAACTTCATTACTATATCTAGTAGTTCTTGAAAATTAACTAATACTTCTTCTCCACCACCAGAACCACTATCTCCCATTGATACTTGCATTATTGAATACCTCCTAACGAGAATTGTCTCGGGTCAATTAACTTTTTATATGGCATTTTTAACACGTCATACAATTTCTTATTAACCGCATAGAGGCTCACCCAGTCATATCGATTACGATCTACATCTATTTGAACGAAATCTTCTCCTTCAGTGAAATATAAGAAACATTCCCATTTTCCTCCTCTATTACTTCGAGGCCTCGTATACGTTTCTATCGCTATAACGTCTTTATTTGATAAATCTTTTTCCTCAAATGTTTGTTGTTCTGCCTCTGTCATTCTCTTTGAGAAAAATGTATCTTCTATTTCTCTCGGTTCTCTCAATAAGAAGGGTATGCGTGTTAATAATGAAAAATATACGTCCGGTTTTGGTATGTAGTCGATCTCGTATTTTTTATTTGGTTCTATTTCTGTTAATACAGCCACTCGGTCTTTATCCTCTTTTAAAAAGCCAATTAATACATTATTCATTCTCGTGTATTCATGACAATTTTCATATTCCTTTAATAGTTCAATTATTTGAAAAGCTGCAGGGGTAATTCCATTTTCACTTGTAAGTAGGCCTTTTTCTTTTAAACTCGTAGTTGCTTTCGTGACACATTCTGCATCAAGTAAAATAATTGCGTCACGGTTTGGCAATCCAAATATATCGGTAACCCCAGCTGCACCTGCGAGAACATATAATTCAGCAGGTGCAAAACTCATTTCTTTCCCCATTCTTTTATCCCTCGTTTCTCCATCACAATTGTTTTATCGCCCTTACTTCCGATTTATCTCCGTACGTTTGAATGCTTTTATCTAACTCTTTCAAAGCTTTCGTATGCCCTTCAAATGCCTCTACCATTTCTGAATTATATTGAATGATCAAATCAAGGTAACTTAAAAAAGCATCTCGCGTTTTTCCATTCCATTTCGCACCTGTGACATATGCTTTTAAGTCTTTCGCTTGGTTTAAAGAATCCTTCATACCATTTTCAATGTTTTGTGCGTAAGAAATGGCACTTGCAGTGTTACTTCCTATAATTTCAACCTCTTTACCACTCATGTTGGTTCCCTCCATTCTTTGTATGCTTAATGGATAAAGTTTTCAAATTCCTTTTTCTTTTCTTCAAAAGCCTTGGTCGCTGCAGCGTATGCTGACGCTTTCTCCGATTCTGCTTTCGCTTTATATTCCAAATACTTTGCATAAGCTGTACTTTTTGCAGATCCAATATCGCTTAATGCACTTTTAAAATAGGATAATACTGTATGTAAGTCTTCATCCTTTTCATGACGTTTTTGTTCAAATTCAACTGCCGGAATTTTATTAGCTTCTAAGCCATTACTTTTACTCTCATACTCTTTCTTCGCTGATTCAGCCTCTTGAATGAATTGCTTTAACTCTCTTTCTTTATCTTTTAAATAATCATGTAAATCATCATACCGATCTCGTTTCCTCGCACTTTCTGTAAAACCAGACGCATTTAAAAAAGCATTATACAATTCATCTAACATCTTTCTCCCCCTTTAGCACAATAACTATGTAGTTAAATCCGTATATTTAAACATGAATATTCATTACATTAAGAATTAACAAATAATTTTTTTACATATTGCTATTTTATCAAAGGGATTTTAACATTTCCATATTTTATGAATGGCTTTCGCATTTTTCTTCAATAAAGTGAAACTTTAATCAATATGACTATGTATTTATGTGCAGAAATAATAAAAAACACTGCCAGGCGCAGTGTTTTTTATTATTTCCTTTTATCCAATTCATTCATATTAAATCCTTGCTTGAGAGTAAGACCAGTTCTTTCTTATTTTCATCAACAACTATTTCTGGATAATCCCAATGAAGCGTACGAGTAGACTCCCTGATTCGTTTTACTATTCCTTTGGCTGTTTTATTTCTATATTCATTCCAATATTTTGGCTCAGTCGCTCTTAAAAGAACGATAGAAAAAGGATCTGATATGAATATCAGATCCTTAACTTTAATTTCTTAATACATACATCTTTTTACACGATAACTGGTTCGTACGTGCTCAAATTATCATACTCAGTTTTTACAATACTAGGCGGAAGGTTAACAAATCCTCAGATTTACCTTTTCTTGTAGCAGTGCATAATGTTTAATAAAATTAAAGCATATTTTTACTTACCAGACTTAATTTTTTCGTTATATTCTTCTAAAGTTAACCCTTTTTCTTTTAGATAAACGGCAACTTCTTTCCCTACATAACGATAGTGCCATGGCTCATACTTAATGCCAGTAATATTCTCTTTCTCTTTTGGATAGCGGAGAGTAAATCCATATTCTGCAGCATTCTTATCTAACCATTTGAATGCATCGGTAGTTTCAAATTTTGCATTTAAATCTTCTACAGTATTCTGCCATTCAACTGAAATAATGTCTAACGCTAATCCAGTATGATGTTCACTTGCACCAGGATACTGAAGATATTCCAACGCCTTAGCACTAGCCTCTTTATCCGACAAACCTTGAGATTTATAGCTTTTAACTGACGCATCATAATAAGTTTGTTGTAATTTTATAGCTCGATAACCTGATCTTAAATAAAGATTGATTCCCTCTTTTTTTGCAGCTGCTACCATATCCTGATAGGAAGTTGCAATTCTACTATCTATTTTCATATTTGGCTTCGCATTTTGGGTGATACTTGTTAATTCAATTCCTAGTTCCTTTGATAACATATGCTCTCTATTTACAAGGATAATTCTCCAATCATTAACATCAGAAATAGGTAAAACATCTTTTTTCTTCGCATGTATTTCATTTTTATTTTTATCGTTATTATTAGTAGTTTCCTGAGATGTTTGCTTTCCACTACAAGCAGCAAGACTCCATCCCATTGCCAATACCAATGCTAAAATTATAAATTTTTTAATTGTATCTCATTCCCTTTTTGTTTATTAGTCTTTATACCAATTTCCCAACACGTCTCTAGGAATTTCCTTGAAATCCTTCAAAGAAACGGGGCCGACAAACTTTTTAATTCCATGTTTTTTAGAATTTTCATCCGAGTAATCTTTTAAGAATTGAATTTTAAATTGTTTCTTACCATCAGCATAGTCGGTTACTGTCGGTACGATTGCCGCTTGTCGTATACCAAAAGTTTTATCTTCATACTTAACAAATTGTACATAAGATAATCCTCCAACTAATGTTTCTAATTTTTCTTGCGCAGAAATAAGATTTCCAAGAGAATAATAGATTAGCGTTTCATGTCCATCTTTATTTTGTTTCCACTCAATTGGTTGAATTACATGCGGATGATTTCCAATTACTACATCTACACCTAAATCTGTTAAATATTGAGCAACTTCTTTTTGTTGCTTTGAAGGTGTTGAGGTATATTCTACTCCCCAATGCACCATAACAATCACCATATCAGAGCTACTCTTTGCCTTTTCCACATCATTTTGTATCGCTTTTTTATCAATTAAATTTAAAGCCCAAGACTTATCAGCTGGAATTTTAATTCCATTCGTACCATATGTATAATTTAGTAACGCAAAACGAATACCATTTTTTGTAATCGTTTTTATTTCATTACGCTCGTTTTTACTCTCATTAATACCTACCGGGATAACATCCGGATATTTTTTCCAGTATTCTCTTGTATTCGCAACACCTTTAATACCCATATCCATAGCGTGATTTGTCGCTTGCGTCACTATATTGAATCCAGTGCCCACTAAAGATTGCCCTACTTCTTCAGGTGTATTGAAAGTCGGATATCCTTGTACTTTTAAATTATTCCCGGCAATCGGAGTCTCCTGGTTCACTATAGCAAGATCACTTGATTTAACAGCTTTTTTGATATTTTCATAAATATAATTATAATCATATGAACCGTCTTTTTGTTTGCCATCTTTAATTACTGCGTCATGATATAAATTATCACCCGTAGCTATTAAATTCACAACCGATTGTACTTTTTTATCTTCCGTAAAATTAGGAGACTGTTGGATAGGACTTTTCTCTACCCAATTTGGTGCTTTTAATGATGTATCTATATTGGATTCAGCCGGTGGTAATGAAGCTTTAGATGTCTTAACATCAGTATTACCACAAGCGGTTAAAAGCACTAAAAAAATAAGACATACTAAAAAAAACTTTTTACTTCTCTGTAAAGTATCTAACATGTGATCCTCTTTTCTGTTTTATTCCTTATAACTAGTTCTAACAAATCATTCTTTAAAAAAACGTATTTTGGTTTTACCCTTAATTATGGAAGGACACTCTGTTACACCTGCTTCGGAATATACTAATAATTGTTTTCCGCTTTCTAGCAATCTATCGATTCCATCAGAAGTAATAGATTACTAGAAAAACATAATCCATCAGGATGTCGACTAGTTTGATATACCTATTCCAATTGCAATAACTCGTTTAATATTTAAACAAGATAGGAGAATCGTTCATATAGCCTCTTCTCTCGCTTTATGTTTAAGGTGCCTCCAAAAAAGGGATCGTTGCTGTACCCCTTTGCATAGTGCGAAATTTTTGTAACTAATTTCTTTCATTCAAGCGACAAACATTATACCGATAACAATAAGTAAGACCCAAGAACTTATTTTACCAATATACGAAAAAAGTAGCAATCTTTTGCCCCATATAAAGAAGCCAATTAGGAGAAATGAACGAGAGATTCATTCTATTCAATTCCTTCATTGATTAATAAAAAACAAGCCACCCAACTATTGGATGGCTCTATACTATAAAGAGAATTTGTTATTGGATTACTTCAATTTCCCTTCAAAAACAATCTTCCTACCGCACGGCTCAACTACTGTTTTGCCGTCTTTCTTTACTTCATGAAAGATTGGCTCTTCCATACGACGAGACGGAGCGTAGCCTTCTTGTTCCATACGTGCTAAGCAGTCTGTAATTGTTTCATTTTCAAGTACTTCAAATTTCTTTTTATTAGGTTGTTTTGTCATGCCCTAACCTACTTTCTATTTTTCTTGATGCGAATTGATTTTTCATGTAGACCATATATAACATTGCGAGAATTCCCATTATAATCATAACCGCAATAAAAAAGCTTGTATACTGTATTTTTTCTATAAATACGCCGCCTAATACAGGTCCCATAATACTTCCTAAACTAAAAGCGATTCCGGATAATATATTACCTGCTGGTAGTAAGTGTCTCGGTAATAAATCAGTCATAAATCCAAGCCCTAAAGAGAAGCACGATCCAATAACCATACCCGCTAAAAGCATGCAGGCAAAGACGATCCAGTAATATTGATCAAATACGGCGGCAAGTAGAAAAATGCCCGTACTTATGCTAAACGTCCACGTTAATATACGGTCCCTTCCGTATTTGTCACTTAATATACCGAGCGGAATTTGTGTAATAATACCCCCAACTGCAAATGCTGGTAATAAGAAGGATACATCTGAAACAGACCACCCTTTACGAAGTGCGTATACTGGTAAGTTACTGTTTAACATCGCTTCAAGTACGCCATATGCAAGTGGACCTAGCAATGCAATCCATCCTAATCCAACAACTTGTTTATAACGAGAAAATGATGATTCACTCTTCACTTCTCTTTCATCTTGCGCTGGGAATGCATTTTTTGTTGGAAGTAGTAAAAGCCAACCTATTAGACAAAGTATAGTAGATATAATAAATGGTGTTGCAAGACCGTACTGCACAGTGCTTGCTAAATACGGACCAACGGCAAAACCAATTCCGAAGAATACACCATATATCGATACTTGTCTCCCTATTTTACTTGGGTCTGATGTTGTCGTGATCCATGTTTGTGTTCCGACATGAAGCATATGATCTCCGACTCCAACTAGAAATCTAAGGATAAACCATACCCAAAACGAAAATGTTTGTGTAAAAAAGAATAATGAAATAATAACGAGAAACCCACCTATAACAATAATCGGCTTCATTCCAAACCTTTGCATCGGTTTTTCAAGAAACGGCGAAATGACTAATATCCCAATGTACAATGCCGTCGCATGAATACCATTAATACTTGAACTAACCCCTTCTTGTTCAAAAATCATTGCAATGGCAGGTAAGAGCATTCCTTGTGATAAACCCGAGATTGCTACAATCCCAACCATAATCCAAAAAGTAAAACGCATTGACATCCCTTTCCCTCTCCTTCTCACGCTTCCACTTTTCATTATAAACTGTTTTTGCAAATGCGTGTACGAATATTCATAATAAAAAAGAAGCTAAAAGAATGAACCTTTTAGCTTCCTATCCTTCCCAAACTTGCGCTTTCACATTGTAATGAAAGTGTTTAAAATATGGATTTTCATAAAATGAAGGTCCATATAAGTAATGTTGCATATGAGCTGTTAGTGGCTGCTGCATCTGTAAAGGAACTACAGCTGGTGAAACTTGCATATACATCGGATCTATCATTATTTTTGTATAGATATGATGATTATATGGCGAATAAGCGATTAAGGATGGTTTATGCATTGATAATCTCCCCTTATACATACAAATGTTATAGTATATGCAACACTTCTCATTTCGGGGATTATTTCTGTTCTAACCAATCCTCTACATGTTTTATAAATACATCTAAACAATCAATAAACGGCGAGTGTCCGCAATCTTCTAATACCTTCAACTCTGCATTTGGCAAATGTTTCGCTAATTCCTCACCGACTACTTGCGGTACGACATAATCTCTATCACCTTGTATGACGAGTGTTGGCGCTTTAATACGATGAATTTGCTTACTTCCCCCTACAACCCCGTTATGTTCATCTGAAATATTAAATGTAATGAGCGCATAATTCACATCTACGAAATTACGTTGCGTTAACATATCATCTAAATACTTTTCATAACGGTCCGGTTCAGGTTGATTATGTGTATATATTAATAGATTCCATACTGTACGGTAATATAGTTTGTTCATATTTTTTATCGCGTCTAATACTGGAGCGATTTGTACTAGATCTTGCGCAATTTCTTCTTTCGTCTTTACTAAACTTGATACAATCGGCTGCCCATTCGTATCTTTTTTAAAGATTGGGTATCCTTTCATTCCTACTGATTCTACTAAAATTAACTTTTCTACAAAAGTTGGGTGGTTCGCTGTAAATTGCATCGCAACGCCACCGCCCATTGACCAGCCCATTAATGAGAATTTCTCTAGCTTTAACTCGTCGATAAATAATTTTATATCTTCTACAAAGTCTTGTAATGAATCTATGGACTGATTATACGTTGATTGTCCAAACCCTCTTAAATCAAGAGCGTAAATATGGTATTGATCTTGCAACTTTTCAATAACTAAATCCCAATGTTGTGACGATGTCATGTTCCCGTGAATGAGTAAAAGAATATCTGTATTTCGCCTTCCAACTTCCTGATATGCAATCGTTTCTCCGTTCGATAGTGAAACAAACTCCATTGTTGCAGGCTTAATCATCACAAGTTCCCCCATTCTATTTAATAGAAAGAAAATTCTTTACTTAATTAAAGAATAGCACGTAGAATGTACGTTCGCAACATAAAACCTATAAGAATTTTTTACATAAATCAACATGTCTATTACTAGACAATTATTATAAAAAAGTATATAGTTAGCTAGGTAACTAATTTGAAAGGATCAAAATACATGGACGAAAAACAACATTTTTTTCACATCGTCAGCCAGACTTCTCGAAAGTTTACGAAGAAATTTAATGAACGTGTATCTCCAACAGGGTTATTTAGTGCGCAATGGGCTGTTATTTTCCGCATTAATCAAACTGGTTCTTGTACGCAAACAGAATTATGCCAGTATTTAAATGTTGAATCACCAACGATGACTCGTACGTTAACACGTATGGAAACGATGGGATGGATTATTCGTACAGAAGGTAAAGATCGCCGTGAGAAGCTCATTTCTTTATCCGAAACAGCGATAAAGATGATTCCAATATGGCAAGAAGAAGTTGATACTTTCGAAGAAAAAACGCTAGAAGGTATTAACGAAGATGATTTACATCAAGCATTTCAAGTGTTACAACAAATTATTAAAAATTTAGATTAAATTGGAGGGATGACGATGCAAAGTGAGAAACTTTGGACGAAGGATTTCCTCGGAACTTGTTTTAGTAGTCTATTTCTCTTCTTAACGTTTTACATGCTTATGACTACTCTGCCTGTCTATGTAATAGACGGCCTAAAAGGAAAACCTGAGGAAATTGGTTTAGTTGCAACTGTGTTTCTTATTTCTTCTGTTTTATGTAGACCATTCACAGGAAAATGGCTCGATGATTTAGGAAGAAAGAAAATATTATTTATTTCACTTTCATTATTTTTAGCCGCTACTGTTATGTATTTCGGTGCGCAAAGTTTATTCTTATTACTTGCCCTTCGCTTCTTACACGGTATTGGGTTCGGGATGGCAACGACAGCTACTGGTACGATCGTAACTGATGTTGCGCCAGCTCATCGACGAGGCGAAGCACTTGCATATTTCGGCGTATTTATGAGTCTACCGATGGTAATTGGTCCTTTTTTAGGTTTAACAATTATTTCTCATTTTTCGTTTACTGTGTTATTTATCGTTTGTTCCGTATTTTCATTACTTGCATTTTTATTAGGGCTACTTGTCGATATTCCTCACGAAGCACCTGTTAGCAAACAAAAACGTGAAAAAATGAAATGGAAAGACTTAATCGAACCATCTTCTATTCCAATTGCACTTACAGGATTTGTTTTAGCCTTTTCTTATAGTGGTATTTTATCCTTTATTCCTATTTATGCGAAAGAACTCGGTTTAAGTGAAATTGCAAGTTACTTCTTTATTTTATACGCACTTGTTGTTGTCATTTCTCGTCCATTTACAGGAAAGATTTTTGATCGCTTCGGTGAAAATGTACTCGTTTACCCTGCTATCATTATTTTCACAATCGGAATGTTCATATTAAGCCAAGCACAAACTTCATTTTGGTTCCTTGGCGCAGGTATGCTAATCGGTTTAGGTTACGGGACATTAATTCCGAGTTTCCAAACGATTGCGATTTCTGCCGCTCCAAACCATAGACGTGGTTCTGCGACAGCTACGTATTTCTCATTCTTTGATAGTGGTATTGGTTTTGGTTCTTTCATTTTAGGTATTGTCGCAGCGAAATCCAGTTATCATAATATGTATTTTATCGCAGCTATTATCGTTGCGTTCACTTTACTTTTATATTATGGATTACACGGACGAAAACAAAAATTCAAGAAACAACCTACAGACGGAAAAATTTCCGCTTAACGTTAATAAGGAAAGTAAACTTCCCCGTTTACTTTCCTTATTTTGTATTTCTTTCAAGACGAGCGTATACTTATAGTAGAAATAAAAAGGAGGGCCATATATGAAACTAAAAAGATCTCCCCTACTCTTACTTATACTAACATTCATATTTGTAATTACAGGGCTTGGGTTTACTTACTTCAAACAAAATAAAACGACCCCATCAAAACATAATGTAACAAAAGAAAACTGGTTAAATGACCCTTACTTACGTTGGTCATATACCCATATGAAAGAATTCACTTTAGTTAATAACGTAAAAAACAATCCTGACCAAATTGCTCACTTCCCTTCCGCATTGCAAAACTTAGACGATTTTGCTGTGGAGCGTAGATTCGGAAATACAACTCCTCTAAAAAAACTTTTAGACGATAACAAAACAGATGCTTTTGTCGTTGTACATAATGGACAACTTGTTTACGAACGATATTTCAATGGGTATAAACAGAATGAACCTCATGGTATGGCATCATTAGCAAAAGTCTTTACCGGGGCAATTATACAATCTCTCGCTGAAGAAAAACGTATTGACTTAGAAAAAACAGCTGACACTTACATAAAAGAATTAAAAAACACACCGTTCGGTAATGCCACACTTCAGCAATTAATGGACATGCAAGTTTCAGCTGAATATCCTACTCATGGATATGAGCAACCTGGGCTAGAAAATCAAGATGCACAATTATATTTAGCTAGCAATATTTTACCCCGCGGCAAAAATTACGACGGTCCGATGAAAATTTATGATATGTTACGGGAAGCCGAAGAAACTGCACCGCCTGGTTCTTCCTTTTCTTACAATAACGGATCAACAGAAACGCTCGCTTGGATTATTAGAACTATTACTGGTAAATCACTAGCTGAAAATGTAAGTGAACGAATTTGGTCTCAAATTGGTATGGAAGAAAACGCGTATTACGTTACAGATGAAACAAAAGTAGAACAAGCTAGTGCTGGATTAAATGCAACTGCTAGAGATATGGCGAGATTTGGGCAATTACTATTAAACAACGGGGAATATAACGGAAAACAAATTCTCCCTTCTTCTATTACAGAAAGTGTAAAAAATGTACAAGAAGGTGAACTTGAAATTAGTAGTGGCGCTTCTATTTCTTATCATAATCAATGGTGGATTCCCCACAATGAACAAGGTGCTTTCGAAGTGTTAGGTAGTTACGGACAAACACTTTACATCGATCCGAAAGCCAATATGGTAATCGTTCATTTCTCTTCTAACGCAACGCCAAGTAATGAAATACATTCGGTTTATTCAAATATGTATATTGATATTGCACATCATTTAGAAAAGCTTCCACAGTAGTGGAAGCAGGAGTTTAAACCTTGCACAGTTATGACTATTCAATTGAACACTCGATCTGTTGTGCTAAAACGTCAATATAGTAAAAAAGGATCTCTCTTGATATAGAGAGATCCTTTTTTTTATTTCTTCTTCTTTTCTGTCGGTTGGCTTTGTTTAGCGAAATTAGATGAATCATCGAAATTTGGTTGCTTTTTACCTGCATTATTACTTCTACCTTTTCCCATATGTAATGCACCTCCCCTCATCCTTACTATTCCCAATAAAAAACTCCTCTTGCGTTCAGGAAAAAATTTTTATTGTCGCTTATTAATAATGTCCAACAGTTCTCGTAGTACTTCCAACACTCTCGGTTCTGCCATACCATATTGTATACTTTCAACCATAATGTTAATGGTGATCATCATGATGAGCTTGATAAAGAACAGCTTGTGGATAAAAAAACCGTACATTCCATACATGTGAAAGAAGTTTTAGTGGTATTTTGACTCATCCAAGCATATAAAGTAACTAAATACTTGCTTGGTACCTATCTGTTTGTTGCACAAAACCAACATCCCTAGTAATCTCTCGTAAGATATTTGGAGATAACAATCTTTAAAATTCTTAAGCAAATAATTGTAATTCATCAGATACAAGAATAGACATAAAAAAACGCTATCCTTTCCTATATATTTATAGAAAGAATAGGTTTTTTCATTTTAATAGTATTACTTGATAGTATTGGCATTCCTATTAAAGCTAATATACAAATAACATCAATAAACTTGTAACTATGCCAACCCAAATGCAAAGAATGAAACAATAACCCATAATGTCTTTAATTTTCAATCCCAGCACACCTAAAAGAGGTAATGCCCAGAACGGCTGAATCAAATTTGTCCATGCGTCCCCCCAACCTACCGCCATAGCGATAGTAGCCGGATCTACACCTAACTTCAATCCTGCCGGGACCTGCAGTGGTCCTTGTAAAGCCCATTGCCCCCCGCCAGATGGCGCCAATAAGTTTACCAACCCGGCTGACCAATATGTAAATATATCAAATGTATCCTTTGACGCAATGGATGCCATCCATTCAATGATTGAGCTTCCCAAACCTGAACTACCTAAAACAGCAATAATCCCTGCATAAAATGGAAACTGTAAGATAATTGGAGAAATGGATTGCGCAGATTCTTTGAATCCTTGTGCAAAGTTACCAAGAGAACCATGTAGGAGCAAACCAAGTGACAAGAAAAACAAATTAATGATATTTAAATCTAAACTATGACCGTTCATGAATTCATAAACACAATACAACGTGCCGATTGCGCCTAATATTATTCCTAAAACTGGTGTCCATTCCAGTTTTTCCGCAGGAGTTAAACTTTTTTGAGGAGGTTTTACAAAAGAATTTGTATCAGTTTCGATTGCTTTATAGCTGATAATCCCACTTTTAGGAGCCATAAGTACAATAATAATTGGCATCGTGATGAATAGAGTGAAAAAAATAATTAAAGTAGAGTAACTAAAGATTGTTTGTGAGGTAGGAATAATTCCAATCATATCTACAAGAAAATGATCCTTTGTGGCAATTGTCAGGCCAATAGAACTGGAGAGACCTGCGCTATATAAGGCTGTCGGAGCATAAGCAGCTGCTACAAGTAATGGAAAATGTGCATTCGCATTCTTTTTTGCTACTTCCTTTGCAATGATAGCTCCCACAACTACGGCTAGACCCCAATTGATATAGTATGCAATTGCACTGATCAAAAATGTCATCGTATAGGCCTTTTGAGGTGTATCGGCTAACTTTGCAACAGACTGCAAGGCTCTATTAATAAACGGGACAGAAGCTAACGTCATCCCTGTAACCATTAGCAATACCATTTGCATTGTAAACGTTAAATAAGTCCAAAACCCATCCCCCCAAGATTTTACGATTTTGTACGGATTTGAGGGATTCATCAACAAAGCTATAATGAAAGTAAATAAAGTGAGCAGCACTGCAATAACAAAGGCATCCGGGACATATTTCTGAGACCATTTCGAAAATATATTTGCACATCGTGTAAGCAACGATTCTTTCTTTTCTGGTTCTGAATTTGTCTCCATTAAGGAATGTTTCATAAATATTCTCCTTTCTAAATTTTAATAAGGTAAATATAAATAACATTCCACAAAAGAAAATAAAATCCTTTTGCACTTGCTGCATATTAATCAACTAGATCAATATTCAAATACCGTTCCTTTCAACCTTTCTGGGCATTACCAGCATTAGCGATAGCTGGTTTAGGTGCTCGTGACATTATGGGATTTTGTGTTGTGAACTTACTATATGCGGGTTTTATCATTTAGTCTATACTTCTTATTTATTTAAACGAAAAGCTAGTTTTATACTAGTTTTTTTACATAATAAATCATTTATTTCCCATGCATTTTATAACTGTATTCCACTCTACGTCCTTAAGATGTAATGCCTCAAACGCAAAAAAATCTTCACACACTTTTTCAATTAGATATGGATTTTCCCTCAAAAAATTCCACTGTAATACTTTAGGAAGAAAATGCATTTCATATTCTTTACTTCCCCGTACTACCTCATCAACTTCTCTTTCACAAATTCCTCTTATCAAGTAGTCATTTCTTAACTCAATTTGAATTTGTTGAAATGTATCGCTGCATTTTTTCAATTGAAGTAAACGCGTAACATACTTCCGAAAAAGTTCGCCATCATACTGAACACAGTTTATAATACGGTCGACTTCATTCATAATGTACGAGCCTTTTCTTCTATTTGTAATAACCATTTTTCACGCTTTGATACTTTACTCGTTTTCACAGATTGAAACACTGACCGTTTTATATCGCGAATGCCACAAAAACGTAAAACACCTCTCTTCATCATAATCCAATCTGCTGATCGATATAACAATGCGACGTACCATAGAGGCGAGTCTAACGTATTAATAACCCACGCTTTTTTCCCTTGCAATAATCCTTTCGGCAGAACCCCTTCATATTTATAAGCAAATCCAGCTACGAAAATACGATCGATAAATCCTTTTAAAATTGCTGGCATCCCCCACCACCATATTGGATAGATGAATAAAAGTGTATCTGCTTCTTCTACTAACGTTCTGTACCGAGCTGTTTCTTCTTCATTTACTAAATCACGTCTTTTCTTCTCTTCATGAAATACGAGGACTGGATCAAATTGTTCTTTGTATAAATCAAGTACGGTAACTGAATGATTTGTTTCCTGTAGTCCTTTTTGCACATGATTTAAAATCGCCGCGTTAAAACTTGAAGGATTAGGATGAGCGTATACAATTAGTACATTCACTACATAACAACTCCCTCTATAAGTTAAAGTTTCCCCTTCTTTAACAACTTCTCTACAATTTGCACGTTTTTCGAACTTTGTAATAAACGGTTTAATACAGTAAGTAACTCTTCCTTTTCTAAATCTTTCAGTTTCTCTTTAACTGCACTCTCACCAGTGCCTTGCATATCATAAACAACTGCCGCCATATGTTTACAATAATTTTCATAGGGACACTCACAGTTACTTTCTGAAAAATCTTTGAGGTCGATAACGACTTCATAATTTCCTGCATTACCATTCACAAAAGCAAATACTTTATTATCATGTACTTCAACATCTTCTACATGTCCATCTTCATAATATTCATATCCTCTATCAATAATATATTTCGGAATATGCCTATATAGTTCTTTTATTAAATAAGCATACATAACAACACCTCTTCCTTTAATTCCCTTTTGACTTCTAGAGCCCCTGCATGTTATTCTAATAACTGTCAAATAGCAAGTCTATATGACAAAATGACTGACACCTATTCGGCGAAGGTGTCTCTTTTCATTTGCAGCCGATATGAATTGCCTCTTTCAGGCACATTCAATTTTTGACACTACACACTCAACACCATTCCCTGTATCAGGCTGCTTTAGCAGTCTTTTACTCTACATACTCCGTTATTTTAAGAAAAAAAGAGAGCTTAGCTCCCTTTTCTCGCCTTATACAATACCCCTTTTTCAGCATAGAGATATTCATCAGCTAATGTAATTTTCCCATCCAGTTTTAGTTCGTCTAATAATCTTGATAAATAAAATTGATGCAACATCTTTTTCGTGAATTTTCCTTCATGATGCGAAACGATATGTTCTTGAATATCTAACAATGATATCGGCTTATCTTGCTCTATCATATATTCATAAACTGTACTACGCAGTTTTACGTATTTTTCGAGTGTCACAGTAATGCGCAACCCCTTTCTTCTTAATATAAATTTTCGTAATCGGTTTTTTTGCAATAAAAAAACCTCTCCGATAAGAAGAAGTTACGTATATATCTTCGTCTTATCTCCCAGAACAAATATGTTCTGCTGGAATTAGCACCTGCATCGCGGTTGCTGGGTTTCATCGGGCCAGTCCCTCCACCTCTCTGGATAAGAAAATATTCACTTAATTCTTACTATACGTAATTCCACTTTAATTGTCAAACAAATATAATAAATATAACAAATTATATTTTCTTCCTTACTGTTCATACTACCCATATATGAACATGCAAGGAGGATTATGAAATGCATCAAAATGCTCGCGGATATGTACAAGATTCTTTTCAATCATTACAAGAAGCTAAAAATTGTTTAGAAGAAGCGCTCGAAACAGTTGAAAAAGATTTTAATCGCGCTCGTATTGAACAATCACTTTATGCTGTTGAACAAGCTATTCAACGTTGCGAGTACACCGTTCACATTTTAGAAAAAGATTAAAAACTTCCCATCAATTGATGGGAAGTTTTTTCAAATGGCATACTTCATAATTATTGCCGTTATGATTAAAAAATATACAGAATTAGCAATTTCTAAAATTCCTACTTTTATAATAGAAATTTTTTTGCCATACAACACAATTGCTCGAATGACACTTGGTATAAAAATAAGAGAACACCACGGATTAATCGCAAATACAATTATCGTTAACAAGATATGATATCCCCAAGATATAAGACGATACTTCGGGTTATTTTTTTCACGAATCATCGTTTTCACATAGAACGTACTACCTAAAAAGTATAAAAATGAAATAAGTGCAATGAATAAAGCTGTATGATCGATTTGCTTCATTGAAAAGTAATAACTAATTAACCCACCGATACAAAACACAATGATTGCACAAATATCATTTAATAGTGCTCTTTCATTTTTTTGACGGGCGTAATACATATTCACTATAAATAATGGAATCATTACTATTACGAATAAAAGAATTCGCCACTCATATAATAAAGAAATCATCCCAAATAGGAACGCAATAATGAAATAAACAATGGCAGCTTGTAAAAACTCTTTTTTTCGTCTTTGCTTTATGTACGTAAGAAATGGATACGTGGCTAAATAGATAAAAAACCACGCTAAAAACAATGGAATATGATAAATAGTAGGTTTCCCAAGTATGACACTTAATAAAAAAGGAATAACAAGCATGGCCCATGCACCATGTTGCTTCGGAATAACTAACTTCATTAACTATACACCTCACTTTTGAAAAAAGTTCTCACCTACCATTATACAAATAATTTTATATAATAACGGATGCATATTAAATCAATTTTTTGACAAAAAAATGCTCCTTACAATATGTAAGAAGCATGAAAGAGGCAAACGAATATGTAAGTCGCGACCCTACCTTATATGAGTATGCTTTTCTATGTCACGTTATGCTCATCTAATATACCGTATTTCTTTTTAAATCTTGTAAGAATCGTAATCCATGAAGTACTAAATAGTAATAAGAAAATAACATTCGAAATCGCATGGCTCAAATCAAAGTAAAAACTTGCGATATAATACGAAATGACAGTTTCCCACGTTGCTTCTCGTATAAAACCGAGAAGGCCCCAGAAATTCATAATCCAGCCAAATAAAAAGCCAACAATTACTCCGTAAAGAAGTCTTCCCCATAGCTTTTTCATAAAAAATGTATTACGAAGTAGACCTGCTATAAAACCAATCATACCCCACGAAAACATTTGCCACGGTGTCCATGGACCTTGTCCTAAAAAAATATTAGATACGATTGCTGCTGTAGCACCAATCATAAAACCAGTTTCACTTCCAAATACAATTGCAGAAACGATAATGACAAAAGAAGTTGGTTGTACACTTGGTAAAATAGAAAATGGCACCCGGCTTACTGCTGCAATTGCTGCTAATACAGCAACGAGAACAATTTCACGTGAAACAAACACCTTTCTTTCAAAACGGATATAGAAAGGTAACATAATAACCGCTAATATAAACAAACTACTTAACATGTAATAACCGTCCATGACAAGTGTCGTAAAGAGTAATGTGCCGATTATTACTGCAAAGATACATATTATGAATGCAACATATCGTTTGGACAAGCTTCGTACACATCCTCCCACGTTAATGCATATGGCAATTCTTTTCGAATGAATCGGTTAATAGATGTTGTATAAAAGAAGTTGCCGCTAAAAAATTCTTTCGGTGCATCATTCATAATGACTGTTCCATCAAATAACATCATACATTGATCCACGTATTTCGCTGCAAACTCAATATCATGCGTTGCCATTACAATTGTTGTACCTTCTTTTTGCAGCTTCCTAAATAGTTCTCCTACTCTTTCTTTCTTCCATGGATCCAATCCCTTTGTCGGTTCATCAAGTAATAATAACGTTGGCTTTGATAATAACGTCGTACATAACGCAAGTAATTGTTGCTCCCCTCCGCTACAATCATGCGGATGGCGTTCTTTAAGCGAGTACAACCAAAACTGTTTTAGCGTATCTTCTGCTATTTCTTTTCCTTGTTCTCCATATAATTCACGCGCACGTTCATAAACCTCGTCCCATACTGTATCAAATGTAAAATGGTAATACGGATGCTGCGATACATACCCAATACTTTTAAACCGTTCTTTCGAATCGATTTTATGTATCACTTTTCCGTTCCACTTTACTTTTCCTCTTCTCGCTTTTTGTAATCCTGCTAAAATCGTTAACAGTGTAGACTTACCTGTACCGTTCTTCCCAACGAGCGCTACCCATTTTCCTTTTTCAATCGAAACTGATAAATCACGTAAAATAAGCGGACTATTTTTTTCATATTGGAACGAAATATGCTCTGCGCTTAAAATTACCTCTTGCTTTTCACTTTGTGCTATTAGGTCATTTACATATGATATCGCTGCAAAATCATTCATTTTCATTTGCGCCTCTCGCACTGTAAACGGAATATCTCTCACATTCCACTCTAAAAATAGCCTTGGAATTTGCGGAATAAATGGACGGAATGTTTCTACTCCCCACATATCCGTAATAACAATTTTAGGACTACCATCATACATAATACGGCCATTATCCATACAAACAACGCGTGTTGCAAGCGGGATAACTTCATCTAAACGATGTTCACTTAAAATAATCGTAATTCCAAGTTCTTCATTAATCCGTTTTAATAATCCTAAAAACTCTTTTGCAGCGATTGGATCTAACTGCGCTGTCGGTTCATCTAATAATAGCAATTTCGGCTGCATAACTAATACCGCAGCTAAATTGACAAGCTGCTTCTGCCCACCAGATAACGTATGAACAGATTGATGCAATAAATCTTGAAATCCTAAAAAGCTAATAAGCTCTGCTATTCTTTTTTGAATAATATGTGATGGTAATCCGATATTTTCTAAAGAAAATGCTAATTCTTGAATCACTGTATCCATAACGATCTGGTTTTCTGGGTTTTGAAATACCATCCCAATTTCTTGGGCAGATAACAAATCAGCTACTTCCTCTATTAAAACACCCTCATAAAATATCTCTCCAGAACGCGTACCAATTGGAAGTAACTCCTTTTTAAAATGTTTTAATAACGTCGTCTTCCCAGATCCCGATCCTCCAGCAAGTGCAATAAACTCACCTTTTTGAACAGAAAGAGAAATATGCTGTAACGCTTTTTCATTTTCATCAGCATATACAAATGATAAATTGTTTATTTCTGCATGCGCCACCATATCCATTCTCTCCCTTCCATTATGATTGGTAAACTAATAAACATCGAAAATACGACAAACATCATCCCATCGTATTGCTGAAATAGAATCGATTCGACTTTCGGATAAATAATCAATTTCCCTCCGCCGTAATTACTACATACAATAGCAGCTATAAATAAAATGATTAAATAACTGAGCGTATACCAGTCACGCCTTTCCATTCTATAGCGAATATACGTCGTACGCTTCGTTACACCAAATCCACGAGCTTGCATAGAATCTGCCGTTTGCAGTGCATCTTCTAATGAACAAATTAATAATACTTGCAGCAATTGCATACCATTTTTGACGCGTTCAATTATCGAACCTGAATCTACCTGCACACCTTTCGTCTTTTGAACGAGTGTGATTTTCTTTAATCGCCTTATAAACAAAGGAACAAATCTCACTGTAATCATCGTTAACAATGCAACTTTCGGTGAAATTCTTGAAAACAAATATAAAAATTTATGACTGGAAATAATATCATTGTATGACGCAAACGTAAACATAACTGCAACTAGTAATAACCCCATTACTATTCCAAACATAATCGCCTCAAGCTTAATACGGCTATCACCTAACCAAAATAACGTAGTTCGACCTCTATGCGTTAATAACGAATTAAATAAAATTACCACAAAGAAGAAAACAATTGTGCTCGGTAGCATCTTTCTTATCTTTTCGCTATTTCCTTGCATCACATTTAACATAATAATTAATACTATTGCTCCAATTAAAAAAAGAGGATGAAGACACATCATACATAGTATCATCACCCCGATATAATAGAAAAAATTCACAAAAGGATGTAAAGAAGAAAAACTTATTTTCATAGCCCTTTACCGAATGCCTTTCTTATTGTAATACGTATACCCACTCAATTGTATCTCCTGGTTTTACCGTAGCTACACCAGCACTATGGTTTGGAAAAGCACCGTTCACACGATATTTCCATCCACTAGTATCCGCAATATCTTTTTCATATAAATCATTAATACCTTTTACATAAATACTATCTCTAGATCCGCTTGCATCAACATCTAATCCTGTACGTTGCAATACTTTATACACTGTATCGCCTTCTTGTACATCCATCTTTTTCGCACCCATTATATATCCGTTATTTCCTTTTACCGAGATTGTTACTTGTTTTGCTTGCGGTTTCGGTACTGGTACTGGATCTGGTTTTGGTGGTTCAGGTTTTGGTACTGCCGGAGTCGGTATCGTTTTCTCCGCTTTATTCGGATCAACTTTTTGCTCCTGCTTCGGTGTTTCTTTCGGCTGATTCACAACCTTTGCTTCTTCTTTTACTTCTGGTGCTTTCGGTTGTTGTTTCTCTTCTTGTGCTGGTTGCTGCTCTGGTTGCTTATTTACAGCCGGCTGTTCTTTCGATTGTTCCTGTTGTTTCTCTTCTTTCTTTACCTCTGGTTGTGCCTGCGGCTTTTCCTCTTTCGGCTTCTCTTCTACTTTTTGTTCTTGTTTCTCTTTCTGCTCTTCTTGCTGCTTTTGCTCTGATTCAGCTTGCTTTTCTTCTGTTTTTTCTTCCGGCTTCGCTTCATCTTTTTGTTCTTCTTGTTTCGCTACCTCTTCTTGCTTCGGTTCTACCTTCTTCTCAGGCTTTACAGCTGCCTCTTCACATCCGGCAAGTAGCCCGAGCGAAAGCAGTAAAGAAATGAACCATTTCACCTTACTCATCATATCTCTCACCTTTCATACGAAAATTAGGAGCAAATAATTGCTCCTAATTTTTTGTTAAGCTGCTTTACGTCTCCATAATACATATGCAGAAGCAATACATAATACACCCATACTTACTTCTGTTGCTGCACTATGAGAAGATGCTCCTGTTTTTGGTAGACTGTTACCGTTTCCGATTTTTTTATTCTTAACCGGTTCGTTATCTACAACTACTTTTAGATTTTCATCTTTTGTTTCTTGTTGTACTTGTTTTTGTTCTTTCGGTTCTTCAATAACTTCTTTTTCTACTACATTATTTTCTTGTTCAACGACCTTTTCTGGCTCTTCAATCGGTTTTGGCTTAATTACATTACCATCGTCTACATTAGACCAATCATAAATAGATTTTCCCATTTCCTTAAATTGAAGTAATGCTAAAAGAGCCTGTTCTGTAGCCATTCCGTTACCATTTTGATCACTTGGTAACCATTTAAATTCACCATTTGAAAGTTGATATGATAATAGGTTTTGCATTGCCTTATGAAGACGATTTTGATCTACATCTTTAACAAGCGATAATCCAATAATTGCTTGCGCAGTACTATTTGAATTTTCTTGTCCATCAGCTGAAAAACCGCCATTTTGCAGCTGTTCGTTATATAAATACGCAACAGCTTTTTGTATAGCTGGTTTCACATCTGATCGCTCTTGATAAGGAGCTAATGCTGATAAAACCATACCTGTTACATCAACACTACTAGCACTATCTTTACTACCTGAACTATTATAAGTCCATCCACCGTCTGTATGCTGATTATTTAACAGTGCTTCCACTAGAGCAACTCTGTTCCATTTTGATTCAACTGGAATCTCATACTTCTTCGTATCAAATGCAAGTAAAGCAAATGCATAACCTGTAACAGAATTCACTTTATCTGACTCATACAATTTTTGAACTAAATTATGTCCACCTACATTTTTAGGGTCTGCACTCATTGCATTCATCATAATAATTGTTCTAGCTAAATCTGTCGCTGAAAAACGATTAATGCGCTTTTCTACTTTTTCAGTTACTGACTTAACATAATTTAATTTCGCCTCAATTGGCACATTCTTTCCAGAACGAGAAAGCGCTACAGCTACCCAGTCACTTTCAATTCCATCTTGTAACATCTTATCTGATGTTTTAGAAATGGCTTCGTTTAATTGTGCACTTGGATCTTGAATGTTCTCTTGCTTTGGTTGTTCTGGTTTTTCATCATTTGTTTTTGTACCATCTGTTTTTTCTTGTTTTGAACCATCTGTCTTTGGTTCTTCTGGTTTTTCTTGTTTTGGATTATCCGTCTTTGGTTGTTCTGGTTTTTCTTGTTTTGGATCATCCGTCTTCGGTTCTTCTGGTTTTTCTTGTTTTGGATCATCCGTCTTTGGTTCTTCTGTTTTACAAGTCCCGAACTTATCTAACGTTTCTTTCAATGTTTCCTGGCTCATATTGCTCCAGTCTGAAACAAAACGGAATACAACAACATCACCAGACTCTAATTTATAACTATCTGCCCCAACTTGTGCAGATGTATCATTTACATCGTATGTCCAACCACTTGTAGCCCCGGCCATTAAGCCATCGATGCCTTTTACATATGTTCCAAACGACATCGTTTCAGATTCTACCTTGTCCCCCATGACCTTTTGCAGCAAACTTAAAGCTGTTTCCCCATCTTTAATCTGCTCTTCTTTCGGACATAACATAATGCCTTTTTGTGATTCCCCAATAATTGCAAGTTTTGCTGTATTTTCTTCAGCAAACGTAATATGTACTGTATTCGCAAAAGAAACAAATACAAGTGTCACTGCCATTAACGACGTAAGCAGCCACTTTTTCAACATTGCCATCCCAAAATTTCCTCCCTTACTACCATTTACACAAAAAAAGGCCCTTCAAGGGCGTGCGATTGACACTCTCTTTTTGTAAGTGTCGAACAAAAATGTACAACACCTCCTACCCGCATTATTCGCGGCTATATTTGTATAGGAAAAATAATTTTGTTTATGAACGTATCATTGTGATAACATTCACTTTTCTCGGCACAACTTACTTCCATTTAAGTTATCGTAAAACGATAAACCTATACATTCTGTAAATTTTAAATTTCTGTATTATTTTACTATTGACAAAGAATTTTGTCCATGCTTTATCGGATTTATTTTCTAAGAATAATAACTTATTAACTCTTAACTATGTAAACTCTTTTCACTAATAATGACGCCATCTTCATCCGCATAAACATATTCATTTGGATTCCAATCCACTTGTCCAAAATGCAATGAAATATTTCGTTCTCCTTTTCCTTCTTTCACACTTCTATTTGGCATTGTCCCTAACGCTAAAATACCAATATTAATATTCTTTAGTTCACTAGAATCACGAACATACCCATTCACAATAATTCCTGCTAGCTTTCTTTCTTCAGCAATAGCTGCCAAATTATCACCAAGTAACGCACAATTAGTAGACGCTCCGCCATCAACAACTAATACTGTTCCTTCTGGTAATGTTTGCAATCCTTCCTTCACTAGTACATTATCATCTTTCACTTTTACAGTTGCAATTTTCCCGTGGAATTGTTCTTTCTTCCCAAAAGACCGAAAAGACTGGCGACATATTTGTAATTCCTTTTCAAATTCATCACATAGATCTGTAGTTTTCCACATCTTGTTCCCTCTTTTCCTTTTTCTTTCTACATAACATATTCTTGGCTTATTTTCGTTTCCCTGTCTAATATTGCAATAATTTGTATGTACGGGAAAGGATACAAAAACTATTGCCTTAAGAAGCTACCTTTATTATAATCTATTTCACGGATTAAATTCAGAATATTAAAAATTAAATAAGTGAAGAAGGAGGGATTTTATGCAAATACAAACTGAGACAAAAAAACAATCTAGTAAACAAAAGTTTAAAATGCCCGATGCGTACGTACTACTATTTTTTATTGCTTTACTTTGCGCCATTGCTACGTATTTCGTTCCTGCTGGAGAATTTAAAAGGGTTACAAACGGGACCGTTACAACAACAATACCAGGTAGCTACCATTCTGTTCCGCAATCACCTGTAGGATTTGTCTCTTTTTTTACCGCTATTGAAAAAGGAATGACACTTGCTGCTCCTATTATCTTTCTAATTTTATTTACGGGCGGGGCTATTGCAATTCTTGAAAAAACAGGTGCCCTTGACGGTTTAATCTATCATGTTATTAACAAATTTCGTAATCAGCAATTACTTTTCATTTGTATAGTTGCCGCACTTTTTTCTATTCTTGGAACGACTGGCATTATCGTTAATTCAGTTATCGGTTTTATCCCCATCGGCATCATCGTTGCACGCACATTAAAATGGGACGCTATCGTCGGTGTAGCAATTATTTATTTAGGTACTTATGCTGGCTTTAATGCTACTATTTTATCTCCCTCACCTTTAGGCATTTCACAAAAGATTGCAGAACTTCCGATGTTTTCCGGAATTGGTTTACGCACCGCAATCTATATATCTTTTTTACTTGCCACTATCCTTTATATAAATTGGTATGTAAAGCGCTTGAAAAAATCGAATAAAGGAAGCATTCTTGGCGATAACTGGTTTCCAAGTAACGCTCTTTCAAGCGAAAAAGAAACAGAGAAAAAAGAAGTTCCTTGGACGATACGTCATAAATTAATTTTAATCGTTTCAGCTTTATCATTAATTGCATTTTTAATAGGCACTTTTCGTCTACATTGGACGGACGCAGAAATGACTGCTACTTTTATTTTCATAGCAATTATAGCGGGAATAATAGGTGGTATGAAAGCAAACGATATCGCTTCTACTTTTCTAGCAGGTTGCCAAAATCTCATATACGGTGCTTTAATCGTTGGAATGGCTCGTTGTATTTCAGTCATTTTAGAACAAGGAAAATTGCTTGATACGATTGTTAACCAACTCGCACAAACTCTCGAAGGACAAAGCCCTGTATTTGGTGTTATCGGCATGTATGTGAGTAGTGCCGCATTACATTTCCTTATTTCATCCGGGACAGGAGAATCGGTTATTTTTATTCCGATATTAGCTCCATTAGCTGATTTCATGCACATTACACGCCAAGTTACAGTACAGGCTGTTATGCTTGGAGAAGGTGTAGTCAACTGCTTAAATCCAACTTCCGGTGTTTTAATGGGCGTTCTCGCAGCAAGCGGCATTTCTTACGGCAAATGGATTCGATTCATGGCTCCACTTGCATTCATTTGGTTTATCATTGGACTTGTTTTTCTTATTGTTGGGGTGAATATTGAGTGGGGACCGTACTAAAATACCCATATATACTTAACTTGATAAAATATCTATCCTATTCTCCTCTTCAATCCTATAAAAATCATTTATTCTAGTAAACATATAAGAAGGGATTGATCATAATGATCAATCCCTTTTATCAAAATATAATACCTTTAAAAATCTTAGTTCCAAATTTTATTTACCCATTCAGGATGATCAATAAAAGGATTGCGGTTATGTTGATATTTTGTAAAAATCACTTCATTACGCTTTCGCTCTAAATCATCGACCGGGTCTTGTTCATTCCATTTTAATAAAACAGATAGTTTCCCCATGTATGCATCTTTATTGTTATTCACTTTTTCATTTAGTTCTAAATCTATTTCGCCGTTGTCCCCCTCGTAACGAACAGCCATATAAAACAGCATTCTAGCAATATCTCCTTTTACACTATCACGAGGTTCCCAAGAATCACTATCATATTTACATTCTGTCGCTTCAGAATGATTTACACCACCGTTATCAAAATCCAGATTTCCACGTGAACTATTTACAGATACATCCGTCGCTCTTAAATGATGTAGATCTGTTCCAGGTCCTGCAGTCGTTCCAAAGTCACCGTGAGATTTTGCCCAAACATGCTCACGGTTCCAGTTATTTACTCCTGATCCATTCGTAAGCTTCCCTTGCGAACGACCAGTATATAAGAGTATCACATTATTTTCATTATTTGGATCTTCATCAGTATCTCTTAGTGCTTCCCAAACCGCACTGTATGATAACTTTGTATGATTATCAATAATATTATGCAGTTCCTTCTTTAATTCTAAGCCCGTTTTTCCTATTGCGTTATTATAATATGTATCGTCATAACTTTTTACAATAATCTCTTGTGCTGATGCAGGAGCTACTTCACCGTGTATAGTATCTGTGAATGATAGAGATGCAGAACCTAAAATAAAAAATGAAGATAGTGTAATCATAGCAATCTTTGTATTTCGAAACTTCATATACCCATTCCCCTTTAAAATATAATTTGAAGCTATTAACTAAAAAGCGCTTTCTAACCCCCGAAACCTTTTAGAAACCCATACCCCTTTTCTGTTTATTTAATACAAGACTCTATCCAGTCTGTATCACTTCTAAACTTTTTGTTTATTCACATTCCAAACAATTTCACTTTTTACAAGGAATATCCTTCTCTTATAAAGATTATTAAAATATTCTTTACAATTTAAAAGTAGTTTAATATTAACTTATAAATTGTAATTTATTTATGCAATAATACATATTTGATAATTTGTTCAAAAGCATTTAAAGAAAACTGTGCTCAAATATATAAAATTTAATATAGAAATTAAAAATCCGATGCTAATATGAATTCTTTTCTCTACAAATAAAAAAAGAATGTGTCTCACACATCCCTTTTTTCATTCCCATTTGTAAAAGGATTCTATATCCCTTCAAGTCTTACTATTTATTTCGTTATCTCACCAAACTGCGCTCTCGTCACTTTCACCAAGTCATCAACTTTAAGCTCAATTTGTATACCGATTTTCCCGCCGCTTACTATCATCGTTTCAAGTGATTGGGCGCTTTCATCGATACATGTAGAAAATAGCTTTTTCATTCCGACTGGCGAACAACCACCGCGAATATACCCTGACACTTTCGTAATATCTTTAACAGGAATCATTTCAATCTTTTTTTCACTTACTGATTTTGCCGCAGCTTTTAAATTTAGTTCCTCATCTACCGGGATGATAAACACATGATAATTTTTACTATTCCCTTGAGCGATTAACGTTTTATATACTTCTTTCACTTCTCTTCCAATTTTCTCGGCTACTGATACGCCATCAATTTTCCCATCATCTGGATCATATGACATCATCGAATATTCAATTTTCTCTTTATCTAATATTCGCATCGCATTTGTTTTATCTTTTTTCATGGGTTTCTCCTTAAAAAGTCATTTCATAACATTATTTTTGCTTTTATTATACACCCTTTTCCATTTCTCCTACATAACTTCACGTATTTTTCAAAACTAAAAATATTGATAATTGAAAAATCATCTGATATAATTTGGAAAAACTTATGTTAAGGAGAGATTTGTAATGAGAAATTTTAATACTTCTTTCCAACTTCATCATCATACGTAACGCCGTGTATCCGAAGAAAAATTTTTCTTCGTGGGTACAGGGCTTTTCCTGTTGACCTACGAAGCGTTCATAAAGCTATGTGGGTATTTTTATACCTGCATAGCTTTTTTTAATTTAAAAAAGGAGTGATTATGATGGAAATGAGAAATGTAAAAGGAACGAAAGACTATTTACCAGAGGAGCAAGTGCTGCGAAATAAAATTAAAAGGGCTTGTGAAGATACGTTTGAACGATACGGATGCAAGCCGTTAGAGACACCAACGTTAAATATGTATGAGCTTATGTCTTACAAGTACGGTGGTGGCGATGAAATATTAAAAGAAATATATAAACTTGAGGATCAAGGAAAACGTGACCTTGCGTTACGATACGATTTAACTATTCCATTCGCAAAAGTTGTGGCAATGAATCAGAATATCCGCCTTCCGTTTAAACGTTATGAAATTGGGAAAGTATTTCGAGATGGGCCAATTAAACAAGGAAGATTTCGTGAATTTATACAATGCGACGTTGATATAGTCGGTGTAGAATCAGTCATGGCTGAAGCGGAACTCATGAGCATGGCGTTTGAGCTGTTCCGAATATTAAACTTAGAAGTAACGATCCAATATAATAACCGAAAATTGTTAAACGGTATTCTCGAGTTCATTAACATCCCTACTGAGTTAACGAGTGACGTCATTTTATCATTAGATAAAATCGAAAAGATTGGGATTGATGGTGTACGAAAAGATGTATTAGAACGCGGAATTTCTGAAGAAATGGCTGATACGATATGTAATACCGTATTATCTTGTCTAAAACTTTCAATTGCCGACTTTAAAGAAGCTTTCAATAACCAACTCGTTGCCGATGGAGTAAACGAATTGCAACAATTACAGCAATATTTAATCGCTCTCAGAATAAATGAAAATACGATATTCAATCCGTTTTTAGCAAGAGGACTCACAATGTATACTGGCACCGTATATGAAATCTTTTTAAAAGATGGATCGATTACATCCAGCATCGGTAGCGGCGGCCGTTACGATAACATTATCGGAGCATTCCGTGGTGATAATATGAACTATCCAACAGTCGGTATTTCATTCGGTTTAGACGTTATTTATACAGCACTATCGCAGAAAGAAACAAACCCATCTACAGCGGATCTATTTATCATCCCACTCGGGACAGAGTTACAATGCTTACAAATTGCCCAGCAATTACGCACCATTACTTCGTTAAAAATCGAACTAGAACTAGCAGGACGCAAATTAAAACGTGCCCTTAATTATGCCAATAAAGAGAATATCCCTTATGTGCTTATTATTGGTGAAGAAGAACTTAGTACAGAAACCGTTATGCTAAGAAATATGAAAGAAGGTAGTGAAGTAAAGGTCTCCCTTTCTTCTTTAAGCAGTTATTTATAATACAAACCACCCTCGTTTGGGTGGCTTTCCTATTTTATAGATAATCAATAATTAGTTTACATAAAATAATTACAAGCTACTTAAAACTAAAAATATATAATATCCAATTACCTATTATTTTTGGTGATATACAGATATTAATTATTTTAGGAGGATTTATTTTGAAAGTCTACATACAAGCACTAAAGTGGACCACAGGGATCTCTCATCTTTTATTACTTCCTTGTTATTATTCATTTCAGGAACTTGTTAACTTAGATGGGATAATTTTACTACTATTGATTACTTTACATATCACTACTTTTTTATTAGCTAAAAAAGAAGACATGAATACGTGCCCTCATTATATCGGTATTATCGTTACTCTAGTTGCCTTTTTCCCTTATATAGACCTCGTTCTACATATGATAGCAGCCATTTTACTTTTATTAGATGCGGTTTCTACGAATACAAAAGAAGTGTATAATTCATAGCTGGGTAAAATAAAACTTCAATTCATAGAGTTTTGAAATAGGTCAGCAAAAAGGATTTACTTTTTAAGTAAACCTTTTTTCATTTTTAATTACTTTCCTTACTCCAGGCTAATAAAAGAATATTCTGTTTAATCTTTATAAATTTCTAAATATTTATAATACATTCAAATTAACATACATTTTAGTTATGAAAAAAATCTAAGTTTTAAGGAGATGAATCCATGCTGAAAAAGTTGATAGCAGGTGCATTATTAACTGTTTCGTCGTTAACTGGAGGAGTGGGATTAGTATCAGCTAGTACCGAAAAGGATTATTCGATTACCTCTTTTGAATATGTAACTGTAGATGAAAAGACTGTAGATTCGTTTAACAAATTGAGTGCGCCATTAAAGGAAGACATAAAAATAACGTTAGTACTACCGAAACAAAATCAAAATGGAGACTGGTTATCTTATGGATTTTCGAGCAAAGAAAGTTTAGAGTCTTTTATTGAAAAAGATAAACAAAGATTGAATAATACAATTACTCCCCTTGGGGTTGGCGGGAGCGGACCTAATAGTACAGACTTCTATGAACATGCAAATAAAGGTGGCGAGTATTTTTCTCATAGCAGTGGTTTTAAAAATTTGCCTCCTAGTTGGCAAAATAGAATTTCTTCCATAAGTACAGCATCCCCTACTGCTAGCTATTCAACAACGCTATGGGAACATACTTCAACTGAAGGATATGGAAAAGGTGTTGTTTTTAAACACGCTGATTGGTATGGCAAAACTGTAAACTTGAATGACTTCGCAATTTCAGCAGTTGATGTTAAAAAGTAAAAAACATGAAAATAAAAGGTGTCTTCACATATGGAAAACACCTTTTATTTCTACAACTATTTCACATATCTCGTCTATACCAATTTCAACTCTTAATTATTATTTTTCGTATTCCTACTCTCCAAGACTTTCTCCATATTATGGGTTGCCCATTCCATCATTAATAGAATTACTGGACGAAGAGATTCCCCAAGCTCAGTTAATGAATATTCTACTTTTGGCGGCACTTCACGGTATACTTCGCGATGTATGATGCCATCTGCTTCAAGTTCTCTAAGCTGAAGTGTTAACATTCTTTGTGTGATATTAGGTTTTAATCTTTTTAATTCATTAAACCTCTTTTTCCCATCTAATAAATGATACAAAATAACACCTTTCCATTTTCCACCAATAACCTCAACCATCGCTTCAACTGGACAAGAATATTTGTTTAAAAATGGGTAATTTATATTATTTTCGTTTGGACAATCCATAATAAATCCCTTCCCTTATCAATAGTATCTTTTTTGATACTATACCACATAAATGTGCGTACTTGTATCTATGTTACTTTAAAAATATAATTTACTTACAAAAATAAATTTATGAAAAGAGGAACTTTTATGACAAATACAAACGAAATTACAAAAGAAAAGATTATGGAGGCTTTTCATTTCAGACATGCATGTAAAGAGTTCGATCCTATGCACAAAATTTCAGAAGAGGATTTTAAATTCATTTTAGAAACAGGCAGATTATCTCCTTCTTCTTTTGGATATGAACCTTGGAAATTTATTGTCGTACAAAATAAAGAATTAAGAGAAAAACTACAACCATATTCATGGGGCGCTGGTGGGCAACTTGCAACAGCAAGCCACTTCGTCATTGTTCTTTCAAGAAACATTAAAGATATGCACTATGATGCAGAGTATATTAAATATATGATGAACGATATTATTGGATTGCCTGAAGACATTCAAAAAATTAGATATGAATTCTTCAAAAAGTTCCAGGAAACAGATTTTAACTTATTACAATCCGATCGTACTGTATTTGATTGGGCATCTAAACAAACTTATATTGCTTTAGGTAATATGATGACGAGCGCAGCTCAAATCGGCATTGATTCTTGTCCGATAGAAGGATTCGATAAAGAGAAAGTAGACTCCTTACTTCGTCAAGAAGGCATTATACAAGGCGAAAATCTTGAAGTATCAGTTATGGTTGCCTTTGGTTACCGTAAAGAAGATCCAAAACGTGATAAAACAAGACAGACTATGGATACAATTGTTGAATGGATTAAGTAATATAGCACACACAAATAATGCTCCTAATAGCTGGATACTTATACTAAAGAACTATCAGTCGTTTTTCTTATGTATGAATTTGGTTTTTCATGGAAAGATATATTAGTATGTATGCAGTTTGAGCACTCTATTTTTTAGAGTCGAACAGGAGGAGAATGAATATGTCTGATATTGAAGTTGGCGAAGTGTTTACTCTTAGTGATGAGAATAACGAAGAGCAAGAAGTAGAAGTACTTGGAGCGATGGATGTCGAAGGCGCAGAATATATTGCAGTTGCCTTTGTTGAAGATATCCAAACAGAAACTGAGGAAGACATTGATATTTTCTTTTTAAAAGTAGAAGAAGATAATGAGTTTTCATACATTGAAAATGATGAAGAGTTTGATAAAGTATCTGCTGCGTTTGAAAAGATTTTGGATGAGCAAGAATAGTATGAATGAAAAACACGGGAGCGGATGTATATCCGCCCTCTTTTTATTACTCATCCAGAGACTCACGCAGTAATCGCAGTACATCTTTCATCGCAAAAGGTCCATCTTTTTTAACATGCTCCGCAAATTCTGAAACGAGACGTAATGTTCTCACACTTTCGATTGGATGTTCTCCTGATGCACTTTCAGCTGAAAGCATAACTGCATTCGTCCCGTCCAGTACAGTTTGAAACACATCAGTCACCTCAGCCCTTGTTGGAATAGAATGATCTACCATAGATTGAAGCATTTGTGTTGCTGTAATGACATATGTATTCGTTCGATTACATTCCTGAATCATCATTTTCTGTAAAAGCGGAATGCATTGATATGGTAACTCTACTCCTAAATCGCCCCTTGCAATCATAATTCCATCTGCTTCTTTACATATATCCTGAAAATTCTCGATTGCTTCCATCGTTTCTATTTTTGCAATTACATTAGGTGAAGTTTCTTTATACTGTTGTATAAAATCTCGTATTTCTTTTATATGACTAGGTTTTCTTACGAAAGAACATGCGATAAAATCAACATCCTCTTCTAAAAGAAACTGAATATCTTTTTTATCTTTCTCTGTAATAGCTGGTAAACGAACAACCGCACCTGGTAAATTAACTCCTTTATGAGATGAGATATTGCCACCTGTTTTAACCTTTGTTTCTATTTTGTCCGTACTTATCTTTTCAACAATTAATTCAACTTCTCCATCATTAATCAAAATTCTACTGTCTATTTTCACATCATTCGCAATTCCTTCATAATCAACACTCGCTTCTGTATTACTTCCTGTAACTGGTTTTGTATGTAAAATAAAAGAATCTCCTGCCTGAAGTGTAATTTGCTCTCCCTTCACTTCACCTAATCTTATTTTAGGACCTTGTACATCACCCAAAAATTTAATAGAGTCATCTAATGATTTCACTAAACGAATGATGTCTTTATGACTTTCATGCGTCCCATGCGATAAATTCAGTCGAACAATTTTCATACCATTCTTTATTAACTGCGCTAACGTTTCTTTATTATTACTTGCGGGTCCAATTGTACAAATTCGATCAATTGTCATTTTTGTCACCATCCTTTTTTTAATACGTTTCCCATATGAACTTAAAAATAACAGAGATTATGACATGAATAGATTTAAATTTACACGAAATTCATAAGGTTAAACCTGTATTCCTTGCTGGCTAAGCATTAGAAGATATATTCGCTTTTTTCCAAATGAAGATATGTTGAATTGAAAATAAAAGAAAAGTTAAGTATGGGATAAAACATTGAGAGTTTCGAAATTTTCATATATTGTATGAATTGAGTTCGAACTCAAAAATTTTAAAAGGTGGGAAAATTAGTGAATATGAAAAAATCTTTATCGGTGACAACTTTAGGGTTAGCGGTTTTAGGTTTTGGTTTTACTAATAACGCAAGTGCTTCAGAGGTCGATACTGTAGACAAGCAGCCCATTTTAGTTGACTTTGATACAATTCAATCAACAAAAACATCTATTGTTCCTAGTTTGACTGTTGCAGCTGCACCTAAGAATGACTCTAACATTAGCGTATATACTCCCTTTTTTGGTAACCCATATGCAGTTGCGAAATCGAAATCAACTACGACCGAAGACTATGTTTATGCAAAAGCAAGAACTTTCAATGGCGATGGCTCATTAGTAAATACGAAAAGTAATAGTGCAAAAAAATCATCCTTTGTAAGTGCTACAGCGACCAACACAAGCATTTATTATGGAGATGATTACGCTATCGGTAATCATACCTATAAATTAAGTGGTTATAATGATGTGAATCACGAAACAAAAGCTTTCTGGTAAGAAAGAGAAAAAAGATATGCATCTTGCATATCTTTTTTCTCTAATATTTTACATATATTGAGGTGCTATTTATGAAACAAATATATATTATTAGCGGTGTTTTACTTATTTCATTACTTACAATTTATATTTTGTTCAATACTTCAATCATACAACCTCATCCACCTTCCATAGAAAATAAACGAGAGCAACAAACCAATACTATTTCTTACGGATTGAAGGATAATCAAGGTCAACATATTAACAATGGTAGTACCATTACTAGTGAGGATAATAGAGTTAATGTAACATTATCATTCGTACATACTATTAATGAAAACCGAAAATATGGATTAATTGTTCTAGAAGATTACGTACAAAAACCTTTTAAAATAGAAGATACTACTAATGAAATATCACACTATTTTTTTGATATGAAACCAAACAGTTCAATTACTACGAAAATCTCTTTACACACCTCTCCTAATGCAAATGAATTAACCTTTTTAATAATTAAAAAACCTGAATACAAATTAAAAGATAATAACTTAAATAAAGCAGCTATTTTAGAAGATATTCTAAGTATGCGATATTCAATGCATCCTCTTCAGAAAGAAAACGAAAAAATAAAATTCTCCCTTATAGATCCAGATGCTATTTTAAAAGATGGTCTTTACGAACCATTATTTGTTACGAACCGTGAAGAGAACTTACAAACTGTCTTCTTTGAAAAGGAAGGCAAGCAATTAATTTTATCAAGCGGTAATGAAACAAATGATGAAATGACTTACGCAATCGTGGCTTTTAAAGATTGGAAACAAGTTGAAATATTTAACAATAGAAAAGTCGTTTATACTAAGGTTGCACCTGAAACAAGACAAATCTTTAATTTCACATTGCCTTCAGTGGATCAGGAAAGTAATTTTCAACTCGTTGCTTTTCCATTTCCTTTTAAAGTTAGCGAAGAAGATTATATCAGTCAACAAGCATTCAGTTCCTTTCGCATCGTAATTGAAAATGAAAATAAATAAGTTATACTATGCACATTACAACAACCTAAAAAAGGCCTACTCACACGAGTAGGCTTTTGAAACTATGAAAGTTTCGTCAATAACTGATTTAAATCTTTTTTCGTTTTCGTCGTTAATGATTTCATTTTATTAATATCGATTTTTTCTTTCTCCGCTCCTACAATTAACGGATACATGCTTTGACCGATTGTTTTAGAATCCGTCGGATGTGATGCTTCTAGCTCTTTTTCAATCACGTCCCACTTTTCATTAATTTGTTTGCCAAGCTTATTCACTGTTTCCAATTTTGGATTAGCAGCTAACTGCTTATCCAAGCTATCAATTAATGCCACCACTTCTTTAACGTTCGTTTTCACAGCAACACTTTTCTTCGGATCTTTCGTTGTCTTTTCGTTATTGTTTGTGTTTGTGTTTGAGCTTGTACTTGTGCTTTGATCTGCTGTTTTCCCGCTAGTCGTTTGGTCATTCGTTTTTCCTGTCGTTTCTTTTTCTTTTGTTTTCACATTCTCATTTTGAGTTGATGTTTTACCGTTACTTTCTGTTCCTGATGATTCTTTCGTATTTTTTGCATCTTTATCTGTTTTTTCATTTGAAGAAGTATTTGTTTCTTTTTCAGTATCTTTCGTTGTTTTGGACGCTTCATCTGCACTTGTCGTTTTTGCTTCTCCTTCATTTTGCGCTGTTACTTGCTCTTTCTTTTCTGCCTCTTTATCTGCTGATGGACTACAAGCTGCCATAGTAAGCATTGTACCAATTGTTATCGATGCGATAGCGACCTTTTTCATTTTCATATAAATCCCCCTATGTTTACTTTATTTATCCTCCCCTTTACGATTCGATTTCCCCTTAAAAAATCCCTTTTCATACGAATTACCATCTTTCCGACAGTAATCTTCATAATAATACGTACAAAAACTGATAAATCAATTCGAATATTCGAGTTTCTTCTACTTCATTTTTCTGCTCGTAAGTAAAAGAAAAAGAGTATATTGTCACATTAAGAATTACTATCTTCATATGACGATATACTCTTCTATCAAATTTTTATCTTTCTTGACATTTTATTTATACAAAAAAATAAAATTTTCTTTCGTTTTTTGTTTCTCAACATTTGTTAACATAATATTTTTATGAATAACCACCATTCGAGTGAATGACTTGCCCAGTAACCCATTTCGCTTCTTCACTTACTAAAAAAGAAATTAAGCGCGCAGCATCCATTGTTTCTCCAACTCTACCTTGCGGGAACTTCCATACTAAATGATGCTTCAGCTCCTCTGTAATCCATCCTGTATTCGTCGGTCCTGGATCTACAGCATTCACTGTAATCCCCTTCTCCATCGCAACTGGTGCTACTGACTTTGTAAATGCTTCAATTGCCCCTTTCGTTGCTGCATATGCTAGTTCATCTGGCATTGGACCTACTGACTGTCCTGAAGTAAGATTAATAATACTCCCGCCCGTTTTAAGTGAATAATGTTTTATAAACAATGAGCTTAATAACATAGTAGCCCGAACATTAACTGTATAATGTTTATCCAACTGCTCTACATCTAATTCCTCAATTCTCGTATGAATAGAATATACTGCATTATTAACTAGAATAGATGGATCACCTAACCGTTCTGATACCATATAAAACAAACGATTTGGCGAATAAGACTGCGATAAATTGATTTCTGCCATTTCACATCGAACATCGTAACTTTCAATTTCCTCTTTCAGCAAAAAGGGTTCTTGATCACTCATTCCCCATGGCATCGCTTTATCATACTTTGGCCAGTACGTGAAAAAAATGTCTATCCCCTTTTGAGCAAGCACCTTGCATACAGCTGCACCAATTCCATTCAGACGAGTTGCCCCTGTTACAATTGCTATTTTCTTCACCTTTTTCTCCTCCATCTATACACAGATCCCCTGCATGAATACAGAGGATCTATCTTCTTATTGAATATTTGACAGTATACGTTCAGCACCTAATTTTAACATTTTAATAAAAATATAATTTACAATCGTAAACATTACAAATAAAACGATAAACATAACCCACAGTCCGACATGAAGGAAGAAGTATAATACACTTACTCCCCCCACAATAATTAAAGCTATTAAAATATTAACTAAAAAATTCCACAAAGTTGTATATCGACTTTTAAATAATTTCTGCTCTGTATCCCAATGAATATCTGCAGTTTGTGCGTCCCAGCGTGTTCCGATTAAATTAATTAACAATAAACCGTTCGCACTTAATAAGAACCAAAGAACCATAAATACTGGAGAAATTCCCGCTACAACTGCCATCGTAATACCGAATACTGCTAAAATAATTACATTAATTAACCAAGCAGTGATTGCTTTCGCAAAAAAGATATCCGAAGCCTTTACTGGTAAATAACGATTCACAAACCAAGAGCTTCCATCTCGCGAAAATGACGTTGTTGCAATGACGTTACTACCCATTAAAAATAAAGATGCACAAAGGCCAACACCAATTGCAAATCCCGTTGTCTCTGGATTGTTAATATACTCTGTAATAAACTTTAAATTTCCATCTTGCACAAATAAAATAAAGAACAACATAATTGGCATAACGAAAGTTTGTACAATGCAATTTAAGAAAAATTGTGGTGTACGGAATAACGTTTTAAATTCTTTTTTCACATACGCTTTTAAATGCGAACTTTGTACTGTTGATTTCTGTAAACCTTCCGCGGAAATGACTTGTTTCTTTGCTGTACTCGTTGAAAGTCCAATAACCCCTTTTAAATATGTACGCTCTGCAATGTAATAAAACAACACAAAGAAGACAAATGAAATAACTGCAAAGATTATTACATATAAAGGTCCCTTCCAATTTGCATTTTCTACTAATGCCACTGCTCCAAAATATGTAGTTGGAAAATAATTTGTCATTTGTACTAAAAGAGAAGATTGATTATTTACAAGATATTCCGCAGCCCCGTCTCCAGAAAACGCACTTTTATTTCTCCACTGCATAAATACGTTAATTCCTACAATAAATAATATACTTACGATTCCAATAAATATATTTCCTCGGTCTTTATTTTTCGCTATATTTGTATACCTCATAATAATTGTCATCAGTAACGAAGCTAATACTAACGGCACGATTGGGAAGAGTAAGTAAATAAAAATCATATATATGTAATATGTAATAAATGCGCCACTTTTTAAACCGTATGTAATGAAGATTGGTAATAAAATAAATGAACTCATTACGTATTGTGTAATTAATACCGTTAAAAATTTTGCCGAAATAATTTGCGCTGGTTTTAATGGTAACGGAAGTAACATTTCAATGTCATTGCTGTAGTAAAATACAGTTAAAATGTTCGTAATACTCATTAAAAATACCCATATACTCGCAATCGCAAGTCCCATTGCGATAATCATTCCTGGATCTTGCCCTAAATGTATCATTCCCTCATACATTGCATGCGTGATAGAACCAAACAGTAAAAAGCCGACAAATAAAATAGCTGCAAATGAAAATACATACGCCCATCGCTTCTTCTTATCTGTTATAAAATCTGCATAATTTAATTTCAATAATACTTTCGTTAACGTCCAAATTTTACTCATTGCCCGTCATCTCCAAGAACATTTTTTCAAGTGATTCATTGGATTTAAAATGATCTCTCATTTCATCTAAATTCCCTTTGAACTGCAAATTCCCCTTATTAATAATCGCGACGCGGTCACATAATTTTTCTGCCACTTCTAATACGTGTGTAGAGAAGAATACAATCTTTCCTTTATCCGCATGTTCTCTCATCATTTCTTTTAAAATATATGCAGATTTCGGATCCAGCCCCGTTAACGGTTCATCTAAAATCCATACATCTGGCTCATGCACGAGCACACCAATAATAACAATCTTTTGTCTCATACCGTGCGAGTAACTTTGAATTTGATCTGATAAAGCATTATAAAGATCAAATTTCTTCGCTAAGGACTCAATTCGTTCTTGGCGTACTTCTTTCGGCACTTCATACATATCTGCCATAAAGTTTAAATATTCAATTCCCTTTAATCGTAAAAACATATCTGGACTATCTGGGACATAACCAAACGTCCTTTTCGCTTCCATCGGATTTTTCATAATATCTATACCATTAATCGTAATCGTTCCTTTGTCCACCCCATGGATACCAGTAATCATCTTAATTGTCGTTGATTTACCGGCACCATTCGGTCCTAAAAATCCAAAGATTTCTCCGCTAGGCACAGATAAACTTAAATCTTTTACTGCATAGGTAGAACCATTATAACTTTTTGACACATTCGTAATTTCAATCATTACATCCAATCCTTTCCTTAATTACCAAATAACTATATTAACATTATAGCATACTTATATTTTTAGATTTTTGTATTTTTCAGTTTTTAACCTTTAAAATAAATATACAGACCTAACCCAACGATTAAAACGACAGCTAGTATAATATAAATCATCGTAAGTCTTCTAATATTCCCCTTTGTAGATTTACTATAATTTGCATCACCCTTTCGCCCAATTAACACCGTCGCGACTACAGTAATCACTACAAGTAATACAACGATCATAATCCAATTTAGCATACCTTCCTCCCCCTCCTTACAACCATTTTACAATATTATCCTCTTTATTTCGCAGCCTATTTCCTCTTTTTACTATTATTATGAAGCAAACTGGAAAACTATTATTACCATTCCTATTCATATGTGATATATTTATAACATAACGTGATTTATTTCTAACATGATAAGGAGGAACTATCATGAAAACAACTTGGATAAAATATTTAGGATTTCTTGGTTTCTTCGGTTTTCTTGGCTTTTTTTATGGAAAAGGATTGTTTACTATGTTTTGTTTCTTCTCCTTTTTCACCTCATATAGAACGGTTCAACACGATGAACTGTTTGAACAAATCGTTAATAAATCGTGCCGCAATGCCTTTATCGTTACGTTACTAACTACCGCTATCATTATGTTCATTGAAATGTTATTTCCAAACCCGGTGCTACAAGAAATTGATATCGCTCTTATTTTCGGCACACTTATTCTTACGTTCGGATTCTCTATGTTCTTTTACGATAAACCAGTTGATGAAATGGAAGATGCACCATGGCGTTCGTAACGAAAATAAAAGAATACCGCGCCAAATTGAACATGACGCAAGAAGATTTAGCGAAACAAGTTGGTGTACGTCGTGAAACAATTAGCCATCTCGAAAAAGGAAAATATAATCCTTCCTTGCAGCTTGCTCACGATATTGCGAGGGCACTTCATAGTACGATTGATGAGGTTTTTATTTTTGAGGATTGATTAAAGGCATCCAGTCACAAGAATCACATAAAAAATACCGTCATTCTTTCCAAGACGAATGACGGTATTTCTCATTGATTATCCATATAAAACCGCATGAAATATGCCTAATAGTAAGTATTGATCCTGCATGTAATCTTCATCATATACATTCATCTCAATGTAATACATATCTTCCTCAAGACGAATATTCCAATCTGCGATTACATAGCCTTTTCGTAATAACTTTCCCATTCCAAATGAAGTTTTATGAACAACATATTCTTCTTTCTTATATGTAAAGGTAAATAAGAAATTTGCATCCAATAACTTTCCGTCACATACAAGTATTTCATGCTCTGCATCATGATTATCTTTATATGTTACTAAAATTCTTCTTTGACGCTGCCTACTTACATCCTTTGCAATGACGCGAATATTTCCCTTACTATCCTTTATTTCATAAATGATATTACTACCAATTTTCGGAATAAAATCCAGCACTCTCATCAACGTATTTTTATAATAGCCCCGTACTACGCCTACTTGCTCGCTTCCATTATAAACCTCTATCGGCGTCGTATCTGCTTTGCTGTCACACGGTCGTTTGTAAGAGAGCTGCATCATTCGCTCTCCTCTTAAGTACTGATCAAATGTCACAGGATATTCCATCATGCGCAGTTCTTTATTTAGCTCATACAAATAGCGTTGAACACTCTCTATTAATGTTGTAGTAGCTATACGCTCTTGCAGTTCAAATTCTTGCCAGCTGGAAGAAACATTCCATTGATTATGATCCTCTTCATAGAAGAAACCAAGAATTACCTCTTCACGGTTAGCCGTTTCATATTTCATAGGCACGTTCTGCCCATGTTGAACTTGTTCCATCCACTGACCTAAATAAATGCCCAGCTCTGCAACCTTTATACATGATTTTTGAAAAAATACGCTGTCACTCGCACAAATCGTTACATCTCCTTCGATAAAACCCTTTGAATAAGCATCATACCGTGGCTCATCCTTCTGCGGGAGATTCTTGTCTAACTCAAATAAAAACGTTAACATCCTTTATTCACCTCTAGTTGTTACACTAATCATACATGACATCGCATCACTCTGAGAAACTATTTATATACGTATATTTAATTCACGCATTATAACACGTGAATGACCTTGTATAGTAGCGTTATTTTTTGTTCTATATCTTAGTATATGAACTTATATCATCGATTTTTCAAATATATCTATCACAACTCACAATATATCAACGATTTTTTCAATATATCTATCACAACTCACAATATATCAACGATTTTTTCAATATATCTATCACAACTCACAATATATCAACGATTTTTTCAATATATCGATTTTTCGACAAATATCAGCACAATTAAAATGAAGCTACCTTTTCTTCCGCCATTTCTACAATTTCTAAAATTTGTAGCAGACTCTCCACTTCATAAGTCGGATTAACACTCGTCTTATTCTCTTTCAAACTCGGATTATACCAACACGTATCAATGCCGTAATCTTCTCCGCCTTTCATATCAGAAGTTAACGAATCTCCAACTATTAGTACACTTGATTTATCAGTAATCCCAAACTTTTCAAACGCATAATCAAAAATCTCACGTGCTGGTTTTTGATGACCAACTTCTTCAGAAATAATAATGTGATCAAAGAAATTACATAAAGGTGAATTTCCGATTCTTGATTGTTGCACCTTCGTATATCCATTCGTAATAATACCTAACTTGCAATCTTGTAGATTTTCACATAATTGCACTGCACCTTCTATAAGGTGTACCTCTTTTCCTAAGTTTTCAAGATATACATCACTAAATTGCTGTGCATCTACTTTTATATTATGAAGGGCAAATAATTGTCTAAATCGATCTACCGCTAATTCACTTAGCGTAATCATTTTATTTTCTAAATCTCTCCATAATCCATTACTAATCTCTTTATAACTTGCAAGATGATCATTATACCCTGTAGGCATACCAAACTGTACAAACGCATTATGTAGTGCGTATCTTTCCGTTTCAGGGAAATCTAATAATGTATCATCTACGTCGAATAATATAACTTTGTATTTCATGATGTTCTCCTCAACTCCTATTTTAAAAGCTTCGTTCTCATTGCTTAAAATTTATTTAATTCTTTTAACTAAAGCACACTTTAATTCAATTTTTATATAACTAAAATTACACCTCTGCGTTTAATAACTTATAATCATTATTAAAGTAGGCATGTTAAATTACACCAATTTACCGTCACTTAACATAATAACACGATAGTAATATAAGTTTATATATTTCATTATGAGGCGCTTAACCTGCTCTTTATTGAATACACCATTATCTTCTATTTTCAACTACGCTATAAGTAAAAGGAGGCTAATCTGCTCAGCCTCCTTTTACTTATTAATCTTCTAGTAATAACACTTTCATTTCCTCTAACGACTCTTTCGTAAAGCCAAGTGCTTTTTCAGCATACGCTTCAACTGAACCATATTGCTTTTTCACTTCATCAATCGCAGCTTGTAAATACTCAGCACGAGCTTCGAACATCGCACCTAATATCGCTCTACTCTCATCGTTTTGTAGTTTTGCACCTAAAAAGGCCATCATTTTCTCGTTTAACTTTTCACGGAAACCGTTACTTAGTAAATAATCTTCCATTACTGTTTTCTCTGGTACACCTAGTAAAAGTAATAATAATGCTGATCCAAATCCAGTACGGTCTTTTCCAGCTGTACAGTGGTTTACTAACGGTAAGTTTTCCGGGTTTTGCGCTAAGTTTAAGAAGCTTACGAACGCCTCGTTACCACTTACGAAATCTTGATTCATTTTTACAAGGTATTCGCCTGGTTTCCCTAACATAGAAAGGTCACCAACTTGGAAAAACTCATTTATATTCAAGTCTTTCGCTAAATCTTGCATAACTGGTAAGCACACTTGACGAGCTCCTGTAATCTCAGGGTTTGGCTTATGCTTCACTTCGAAGTCTGTACGGTAATCACAAATTAACTTTAAGCCAGACTTTTGTAAATACTCAATATCCCACTCTGTTAATCCTGCTAACTCTTCAGAACGGTACAACTTGCCCCATTTTACTTTACGGCCTTCAAGCGTTTCATACCCTCCCATATCACGGAAGTTAAACGCGCCTTGTAATGGCAGTCTACGCTCAGCTACTGTCACTGCTTGTCCATTACTACCTATTAGTCTAAAATATGGACGCTCATTTTCACTTGAATTTCCAATTGTATATGATGATTCTCCATTTACCGTTGCAAGTAACTCCCCATTTTCTTCAATATGATCTGGTGAAGTACTCCAATAAATGCGAACTTCTTCTATATTATCTTCCCACTTTATATGTAACGTATTCGTTTCATTTCTTTCTACAGTTGCTTGTAGCCAATGTCTTTGCTGCTCCATTCTTTCACCAACGCTTTCTTCGTATAGTCTAATCCTTCTCTATTTTATTATAGGAATATCTACTTTGTCGTTCTCATTTTTCTTTTTATCTTACAAAGAGGCAAAAAGTTCTTTTACTTGTTCAAAATTTGTACATGGATTCCCTCGAAATACGTATGCGATTTGTTCATTACCGAGATTTTCATATACAACTGTTCCGTGATCAGGGTGAGAATAAAACTCTAACCCGGTTATAATTTGTTTTGGGCCATAGTTCATTATCCATGAAGAAACAGGATAATACGCTTTGTTTTTATGCCTACAAACCCAAAGTGCATATAGTTTATTATCTTCGTCCCAGTATACATACTGCGTTTCATCATTTCCAAAACCGACCGATTCAAGTTTCCAACTCAGCTTTTTATGAATTGATAACTTTACATAGCGTATGTTATCTGGATCATTCCACTCACGACATCTTCCTATCTCACCCATTTCACCTCTCTTAGCTTGAAAGCTTAATAAGTAAAATGGTGTATGTAATATCGTTTTCGCAAACTCTGTATGTACCGGTTGTAATCCGAGTAGAAACCTTTCCATTTCGCCTAGGTTTACATATCCATGATCAACAGAAATTTCAACTTGTGTTTTCCATGTAGATGTAACGTAACTTTCTTTTCCTTTATAATTTACACCTTTTTAATACACAAGCTTTTTATATTGAAAACAATCCCCTTTTGCTTGAGAAATACAGGTATCTGGAAATACTGGCTCCATTATATCGAGAAAAAACTCCTTTACTCGAAACATTCCAGTTGGAGTATCAATCTGAAACCAAACAGTTTCCCACTTTTCACCTTCAAAACGTTCTGAAACTTTTTCAATCCTCCACCCTTCTAACAACACATTTGGATACAGTAAAACGAATGAATGCATGGATTGTTTTAACATATATACCCCTCCCACTAAATGAGTTCGAGAGAGTACATCATTCACCCTCCTAAAACTCCCTCACATACCGCTCAGTACAACTCAGCAACTGACATCCATTCTTTTCAAAAACATCCTTCATCCACTCATTTTTCATATTTGTCTCACCAATATAATAAGATGCACCTATTTCCTTTAAGACAAACAACGCACCTGCAAATAATGCAGCTTCATATCCCTTATTACGCATATTTGGAGTAACTGCGAAGTACATAAGTTTCCCTTCTTCTAACGTACCTCTTTCAATATGCGGGATTACAATTCCTATCGGCTTTTCATCGACATTCGCTGTTAAGCAATGTTCTTTCCATTGCTCACCAATTTCTTGTAGCATCATATGCACAAATTGATCATGAACGACTGGTTCTCCCGTCGCTTCATTCCACAGTGAATAAAAAGCCTCTTCCCCTACTTCTTCAATTAACTTAAAATCAACTTCACTTTCTATATCTTCTACTTCGTATATATCTTTAAATACAATCATGCTTTCCGTAACATATTCAAATGAATACGTTTCAAAACATTTTTTATACACATCATAATTTGGGCTTTTTGAAGAAATTTCAAAATGTAATTTTTCTAATCCATCTTTTTCAGCTTCGGCAACGCAATACTGCATCATTCCCTCTAATTGCTCTTCTGTAAAAACCTCTGCATTATTTTCTTTTATCATAATAGAAGAAGCACTTCTTCTTATTTTAAAATGTTTTTCTAACTGTTCTATCGTCGTCATATTCTTCCCTCATCTATATCATACTCGAATTTCTAATCGTTCTCCTTGCATGAGCAGGATTGTCCTTGAATATATAGAATACTAGAAAAGATCGCATCTTTAAAGTGCGGAGGAGGTTCTCCAGTGGATATTACAGCATTGCAACAACAATTAGAGCTTATACAACAAAATGACTATACGCAACTACAGCATATAGATGTAAATGAGTTAACTTTGAACATGCTTCAGTATATCGGAACGACTGATAGCTACGTTCGTTACCAACTTATATATAAATGTTTTGCGCATTTCATTCATCATGAATTCCTTATGGACGATCAGCTGAAATTACTTCTGCAAACTTGTTTAAGTGATGAGTATTTATATTGTGACATTTACTCCCCACATACAGATGGGGTTTTCACACGTTCTTACACTGTTTCGTTAATTGCGTTAATACTCCAATTCGCTAATTCGCACTACTTTTGTACAGAGGAGGATATCGAAGAAATAAAAAATAAACTCATTACATACACAAACTTAGAAACGGATTTTCGGGGCTATATCGAAAATAAAGGATGGGCTCATTGTCTTGCTCATGTATCTGATGCCTTTACTGAAATTGTTCATAATACGTATACAACTTTTGAATGGTACGAAGAATTAATTCATTGTTTATTAAATAAAATCTTTATTCCATCTGACCTTTTTCATAATAACGAAGATGAACGCATTGTTACGCCATTACTAGCAATGCTGTATCATGATTTTCCTCAAAACGAGTTAATTTCTATTATTCATAAAAAAATAAAAAGGCTTCCTCAAATTAGAAAACGCCTTTCGCTTAATGAGTATTGTATTTTATGTGCCAATATTAAAACCTTTTTACGCACATTATTTTTCAGAACAAAAGATGACCATAACTTAGCCTTTACAGCACGTAAAACAGAAAGAATGTTAAAAGAACTTCCTAACTATTATTAAATACAAGGAGCAATGACATGGGTTATATTGAAGATATGAGAAATCTAGTAGGAAATCATCCACTTATTTTAATAGGATCACACGCCATTATATTAAATGAAAAAGATGAAGTATTGCTGCAACTCCGTACAGATTTTAAACGCTGGGGCATTATTGGTGGTGCCCTAGAATATAACGAAACGTTAGAAGATGCTTTAAAACGAGAAGTGTTTGAAGAAACTGGACTTATTATTAAAAATCCAGAACTATTCCGTACATACTCAGGGCCAGACTTCTTTCAAATCTATCCAAACGGCGATCAAGTACACGGTGTACTCGTTGTTTATATTTGCCGAGAATTTCATGGTGAACTTGTATGCGATCAAAGTGAATCAAAAGAACTACGCTTCTTTTCACTTGATAAATTACCTAATAATCTTCCTCCTGTTATTGAGAGGATTATTACAGATTATCTAAAAAAATAAGGGAACGCTTAACGTTCCCTCTCAAATCCAATCTGCTTTTTAATTTCCGCTAAATTTACCTTCGCAATAGCACGTGCCCGCTCAGCACCTTTTTCTAACGCTTCATATAATAAATTTGGCTCATTCATATACATTGCGTATTTCTCCCGAGGTCCAGCTAACTCACGATCTACAACGCGAAATAACTCTTTTTTAACATCGCCCCATCCGATTCCAGTCTCATATTTTTCACGTAATGACTGTACTTCGTCTTCTGTCGCAAATTCTTTATAAATTGTAAATAAGGTTTCTAGTTCTTTCGGTTCATTTGGAAGTGAAGAATCTGTTTTGATTTTAAATATTAATTTTCGTAGTTTTTCTTGCTCTGCAAATAATGGGATCACATTTCCGTAACTTTTACTCATCTTCCTTCCGTCAAGACCAGGTAAAATAGCCCCTTCTTCTTGTATGACATACTCTGGAAGTGTAAATGTCGTGCCAAATGTATGATTAAAATACGTCGCAATATCACGAGCAATTTCAATATGCTGAATTTGGTCTTTTCCAACTGGTACATGAGTAGCTTGAAATAATAATATGTCAGCTGCCATTAAAATCGGGTACGTGTATAACCCCATATTCACTCCCGCATCGACCTCTAACCCTGCTTCTTTATTTTGCTCCACCTTCGCTTTATACGCATGAGCACGGTTCATAAGACCTTTCGGAGTTAGGCAAGCTAAAATCCAAGCTAATTCTAGAATCTCCGGCACTTCCGTTTGTCGATAAAAAATCACATCTTCTCCAAGTCCAAGCGATAGCCAAGTAGCTGCTACCTCTTTCGTATAACTACTAAACTGACTCGGATCATGCACAGCATTTAATGCATGATAATCAGCTATAAAGTACAATGCTTTTCCTTCATTATTCTTTGACATTTGTAATGCAGGTTTAATCGCACCAATATAATTTCCTAAATGCGGATAACCTGTCGGCTTAATTCCTGTTAACATTATTTTTTCACTCACACTAACTCCTCCTTTCTCAAAATAAAAAGAGCCCCTCATCCTTAAAAAAGGACGAGAGACTCCCGCGGTACCACCTTAATTAGCTATCATTAGCTCACTTCATACTTCAATAACGTGAAGTAACCGTCTTTACCTACTCATTTCAGTTAGAAGCTCCAGAGTCCATTCCATATTCATCCCTTACTGATTCTCACCACATATCAGCTCTCTGAAAAGTTTCGAATATGTACTCTTCTCTTTCATTGCTTTTTCGTTATTTTTTACAGTTTATCACATTTCACTTCTAAACAAACCCGAATTTTCTATTTTATATAGCAGGAATTTCCACTTCAATTGTCTAATGATATATAGGTTTGCAGAAATATTCGAAACAACTTTGGAGGTTTTTTCATGGTAAAATATATATCCATTTTAGGTTCCACAGGATCCATCGGCACATCTGCATTAGATGTCGTTTCAGCTCATCCTGAACATTTCAAAATCGTCGGTTTAACCGCAAATTATAATATCGATCTTCTTGAGCAACAAATCAAAACGTTTCAACCTCGTATTGTAAGCGTTGCAACAAAAGACTTAGCAGACACGCTTCGTACGCGTATTTCAGCGAATACAAAAATCACATACGGAACTGATGGCTTAATTGCGGTAGCTACTCACCCTGATTCAAATCTTGTATTAAGTTCTGTTGTCGGAGTTTTCGGACTACTTCCAACGATTGAAGCATTAAAGGCGAAGAAAGATATTGCCATCGCTAATAAAGAAACGTTAGTTGCAGCTGGTCATATCGTAACTGAACTGGCCAAGCAAAACGGATGTCGTTTAATTCCAGTCGATAGCGAACATTCAGCTATTTTCCAATGTTTAAACGGCGAAAATAATAAAGAAATTGAGAAATTAATCGTTACAGCTTCTGGCGGTGCATTCCGTGATAAAACACGTGAAGAAATGAAAACTTTACAAGCAAAAGATGCTTTAAAGCACCCAAACTGGTTAATGGGGGCAAAACTAACGATTGATTCTGCCACATTAATGAATAAAGGATTCGAAGTAATGGAAGCAAGATGGCTATTTGATATTCCTTATGAAAAAATTGATGTAATGATTCATAAAGAAAGTATTATTCATTCTTTAGTAGAGTTTATTGATGGATCAGTTATTGCGCAGCTCGGTGCTCCTGATATGAGAATGCCAATTCAATATGCGTTTCACTACCCTACTCGGCTACCTTCTTCCTATGAAAAATTAAATTTATTAGAAATTGGTAGTTTACATTTTGAAAAACCAGATTTAGAGAAGTTCCCTTGTCTACAATACGCATATGAATGTGGCAAAATTGGTGGCACTACTCCTGCTGTATTAAACGCAGCAAATGAAATTGCAAATGCACTATTCTTAAAAAATGAAATTGCCTTTTTCGATATTGAAAAAACAATTTACAAAACAGTTGAAGCTCATCATAACGTAAAAGATCCTTCACTAGATGCTATATTAGAAGCGGATCAATGGGCGCGCCAATATGCAAATGAATTGTTAATAAAAAAGAGCTAAAACAGTTCCCACTGTTTTAGCTCTTTTTTTCACGTATTCAACTTAACAAATCTATAACCGTGCGTTACTAACACTTTTAATATCGCATACCCTGGAATCGCTAAAATAATGCCCATAATCCCAAATAAATTTCCGGCAGTTAAAATAATAAAAATGATAGTAATCGGATGAATGTCTAACTTTTTCCCCATAACTTGCGGAGAAATAAATTTACCTTCTGCTAATTGTACAACCATCATAACGATAATTACTTTTAACACCATTGCTGGCGAGTCGATAAATGCGATAATTAACGCTGGTGTAATCGCGATAATTGGTCCTACGTACGGAACGATATTTACAATCATCGCTAAAATCGCAAGTAATACCGCATATTTTATACCGATAATAAGGTAACCGATTAATAGCATAATACCGATAAACAAGCTCACGATAATTTGCCCTCTAATGTACGAACTAATCGCATAATGCATATCGTCTAGTATTCTCATTGCTGCTGGTTGTCTTTGCTCTGAAATAAACTTTAAAAAGTGATTCGGCAATTGCTCACCATCTTTTAAAAGATAGAACAATATAAATGGAACCATTACAAATGTTAAAACAACCTCTGTAACAGTACTCAAAAATCCAGTTACATTTCCTGTTACTGATGATAAAGATTTCGTAAAATCAACTGTGTAGTCTTTTACCATATTCGCAACATTAATATTTAAATTCTCCTGAATTTTACCGAGTAAATTACTTTCCCCGAATCTACGTGCTGCTTGTTCAATCTCATGACCAAAATAAGGTAAGTTATCAATTAATGCATCAATTTGATCTTTAATAATAGGGATAACCGTTACAACTAAAAATACAAATAATCCTAGTACGATTAAATATATGGAAGCTATCGATACAATTCTTGAAACACCTTTCTTTTCTAAAAGCGAAACGAATGGATGTAAAATATAGAATAGCACGCCTGCTAATAGTACTGGGAAGAAAATTGTTTTTAAAAATACGATAAACGGTGTAAAAACAAATGATATTTTTGTTAGCAATAAAATATTAATGAACAATAACGCAAATCCAAGTAATACCGCCAAATAATTTTGTTCTCTAAAAAACTTTCTTAACTTATCTCTTTTTCTTATATTTATTTTCTCCAATGAAACCACCTCTTCGAATGATGAAAAGCCCTTATTCAGGGCTCTTCATCATAATCTATATATCTATTTCTTTGCAGCTTTCACTACAAATGATACAATAAAAATTAACACGATTGCACCTAATAATGCTGGCACGACATGAATCCCACCAAATGATGGCCCAAAGGATCCAAATAATCTACCACCTAACGAAGCACCTAATAAACCTGCGATAATATTTCCGAACATACCACCTGGGAAATTTTTACCCGTTATAGAACTAGCAATTGCACCTATAATAGCACCAACTAAAAATGTGATAATCCATCCCATTTTTAGTCCTCCATTTCTATTATAGTTTGTATGATTCAATACAAACATATGTATTTATCATTGCTAATCATATTTCACTATAGAAATATATTTACTACTATTTTACATATGGAGATACATATATTATATGCAAAAAAGAAAAATATTGTCAAACTCACTCATAAAGCAATTATATTCATATACCATATTCAAAGGAGGCTTCATTATCTATGATTCTTAAGTTAAATTCCACTTCTATTGAAGTAGCAACATCCATTTTACAGGTTCAAATTCCAGCTTATAAAGTTGAAGCAGACTACTTAAATAGTACTGCCATACCTCGTTTATATGATACTGTAAACGATATTCAAAGTTGTGGTGAAACATTCTATGGATATTTTTCTGAAAATAAACTTGTCGGTTTTATTTCTTTTGTACAAGAAGAAAAACTAATCGATATCCACAGGTTAGTTGTATCGCCCGATTTTTTTCAAAAAGGAATCGCAACGAAACTCCTAATTCATATATTTAACATGTTTCCCTCTTCAATGACATACATTGTACAAACAGGTAAAGCGAATACCCCTGCTATTACTTTATATAAAAAACACGGATTCATTACAGTATCAGATACAATACTTCCTGACGGTATGATTCTTACGCAATTAAAAAAGACAGAATACACAAAATAATTTGACTTGTTCGCTCCTTTATGTTATTTTTTACTTTATAAAACCTTTTGCTGAGTCCAAATTTTGGAGCGGGGGAACCATTTTTGTAGCTATGCTACTTGGGGCGAATCTTTTTTAAGTAGGGAAACTCTCACTTCCCGAGTCCGACAGCTAACCTCGTAAGCGTAATGGGAGAGGAAGGTGCTTTTTGCCTATGTTACACATTTTGCCTCCTTAATTATCAATATGGGATCGATATCAAATAGTCACCTATATTTATAGAAAAGGAGAATGTATTATGTTACGTTTATCTGATCACGCAATAAAAATGATGGAGCAAAGACTCCGAATTGAAAAACAACGCACATATCAAGCAAATAAAGTTGTAGATAACTTACATCACAAATACTTCTTTCAGCATATTTTCCAACCGAAAAGATGAAGAAAATGTTTATTTAATATTAAAAAACACAAGGTGTGTCTTACAAAGACATTCCTTGTGTTTTTTATATTCTTTATAAAATTCTCACTACATTTAAACTTGCTGTAATCGCACCTGCTATAGTAGTCACATGACCTACACCTAACGGGCCATTTTGTAATATTAATGTTGAATTGGCACTCGTCACATTCACAAGAAGTGTATTTGAAATAGCTGGTTCAATTACTACAGTTGATGTCGTTACGTTTTGTATAAAACTCCCTGTTAGTTGCGTTCCATTTAATAGCAACCTAACAGATACTGTCTCATTCCCACCAGTCGCGTCCCCTTGGAAATAGTAGCTTACTAAATATATTCCTGGCGTCGCTACTGTGACTGTCGTAGCACTAGTTAAAGATACACCAGTTCCATATACAGTGGATCCAGAATTAATTGGGATGTTGGCATTTGCTGCAATTGTACTTGTTGATGTAGAAAAGAAATATCCGCCACCTGTCGATATAGCAGATGATCCTGTTGCTCCTGTCAAGCCAGTTGGACCCGTAGCACCTGTTGGGCCCGTTCCCCCCGTTACCCCTGTTGCTCCAGTCATTCCTTGTATGCCTTGTATTCCGGTCGGTCCAGTTGCACCAGTCACTCCCGTCTGGCCGGTTGCACCTGTTGGACCGGTTATCCCTTGGGGACCTTGGATTCCTTGTGGGCCTTGGGGACCCGTTTCTCCAGTCGGTCCGGTTGCTCCCGCCTGACCGGTTATCCCTTGGGGACCCTGGATTCCCTGGATTCCTTGAGGACCGGTTACTCCAGTCTGGCCGGTTGCTCCCGTTGGACCAGTTTCCCCTTGTGGTCCTTGAATTCCTTGAGGACCTTGGGGACCCGTTTCTCCAGTCGGTCCGGTTGCTCCCGTTGGACCGGTTATTCCTTGTAGACCTTGAGGGCCGGTTGGACCGGTTGGACCTCCTGGTGGACCGGTTGGACCGGTTGCTCCGGTCGGGCCAGTTGCAGAACCTGTCGGACCAGTTATCCCAGTTGCTCCTGTGGGGCCGGTTGGACCTGGATCACCTTGTAAACCGGTTGGACCGGTCGGACCAATTACACCTTGCACTCCTTGTATCCCTTGTATTCCTTGAGGGCCAGTTGGTCCACCTAAAGAACCTGTCGGACCGGTTGGTCCAGTAGGCCCCGTAATACCTGGCGGCGGAAAAGGAATAGGTGCTTGAAACTTACTACACTTATCTTGATTCTTCACAAGCATCTCCTCCCGTTTGTAACGCATCAAACTATTTTCAATATATTTAAACTGGCTGTTATTACTCCCGCTAATGTCGTTACATGCCCAATAGCTAATGGACCATTTTGTAATGACAAAGTGGAATTTAGAGAAGTAACTTCGATTACCATCGTATTGGAAATCGCTGGTTCTAATATAAAATTACCTTTTGTAACATAAAAAATAAAACTCCCTGCGACTTGCGTTCCGTTTAACACAAGACTTACTGAAATTGTTTCATTCCCAAAAATTGCATCACCTTGAAAATAATAACTTATCAAATATATCCCTGGCGTACTTAACGTTATAGTTGTCGCATTTGTTAAACTAACTCCTGATCCAAAAATTGTAGATCCAGAATTAATTGGTATTAACGCATTCGCTGCAATTGTACTCGTTGAAGTAGAAAAGAAATAACCGCCCCCGCTAGGTAAGCCAGTCGCTCCTGTCGCTCCCGCTATTCCCAAGAAACCTATTGAACCTGCACTACCAGTTGCTCCTGTCGGTCCCACCACGCCACTCGGGCCCTGACTACCTTGTGCTCCAACTGGGCCTATACTACCACTAGCACCTATCACCCCACTTACTCCACTTGGGCCTTGCAATCCTTGAACCCCTTGTATACCTTGTATTCCTTGCGGACCCGTTGCACCTGTATTGCCGGTCGTTCCCGTTATTCCTTGTATTCCCGTAATCCCTTGAAAACCTTGCAAACCTTGTGGTCCAGTTGCCCCGGTTGCTCCAGTAGCTCCAGTTTCACCCATTGCACCAGTAATTCCAACATTCCCTTGTGGGCCTTGAGGTCCTTGACTACCTGGCGCCCCTTGGACTCCTTGAGGGCCTGTTATACCGACTTCCCCTGTATTTCCTTGGGGACCTCTAATTCCTTGCGCACCTGTTGGACCGATAATTCCTTGCTCTCCTTGTATTCCTTGCACTCCTTGCGCTCCTGTTGGACCCATTATTCCTTGTAATCCTTGAGGACCTTGCAAGCCAATAGCTCCAGTCGGTCCTATTATTCCTTGCACTCCTTGAGGACCTTGTGCACCTTGTGTGCCTGTCAATCCGGTAGCCCCTTGTATCCCTTGAACACCTTGAGGACCTTGTATTCCAGCTGCTCCTGTTTCTCCTTGTATTCCTTGCACTCCTTGTATACCTTGTGCTCCAGCAGGACCGGTTGCTCCTCGGATTCCTTGTGCACCTTGAGCTCCTTCTGCTCCTGTAACACCAGCTGGACCGGCTATCCCTTGTATTCCCACCATTCCTTGTGCTCCTGTTGGGCCTATTACACCTTGAATACCTTGAATACCTTTAGAGCCTTCTGCACCTGTTGGACCTGTTACTCCACGCGTACCTTGTATTCCTTGAGAACCTTCTGCACCCGTTGGACCTGTTATTCCTTGGTTACCTTGAGGACCTTGTGCCCCTTGTACTCCAACTGCTCCAACTACACCTTGTGAACCTTGTGCTCCCCTTACACCTTGAGGACCGGTTGGACCTGTTATACCTTGCACTCCTTGCGCTCCAATTGGTCCTATCCCTCCGCTTACGCCTGTTGAACCAGTCGCACCCGTCGGACCGGTTGGACCTCCTGGTGGACCGGGTGGGCCAGCTGGTCCAGTCACCCCACTAGATGGACCAATTGGACCTGTTGTTCCTGTCGGACCGCCCGGCGGTCCTTCTGAGCCTTGAATACCAATGCTACCCGTCGCTCCAGTTATACCTCTTATTCCTTTTATCCCTTGAAAACCTGTTGCTCCCGTTATACCTTGTATTCCTTGCACACCTTGTGGTCCTTGTAAACCTATTGCACCTGTTATCCCCTTTATTCCACTTATACCTTGGGCACCTTGCATTCCAGTAGAACCAGTTGGACCCACTTCACCTTGTATTCCTTGTGCTCCTTGCGGGCCTTCCTCCCCAGTAATTCCTTGTATCCCTTGGAAGCCGTCTTCTCCTTGTATACCAGTAGCCCCTTGCTCTCCTTGTATTCCTTGAACACCTTGAGGACCTTGTGAACCAGTTACACCCGAGAGTCCAGTTATGCCTCTCTCTCCTTGCATTCCTTGTGCTCCTGTTTGTCCTCGCTCACCTATTTCCCCTTGTATTCCCTGTATGCCTTGTATACCTTGACTACCAGCAGGACCCGTAGCTCCTTGTATTCCTTCTAACCCTTGTACTCCAATATCACCAATTAGACCTTGGTTACCGATTAATCCTTGAGCACCTTGGAGACCAGTCGGGCCAGTTATACCTTGCTCTCCTGTACCACCAATAGCTCCTTGCATTCCTTGTGCTCCTGTTGTCCCTCGGGGACCTTGTATTCCCCTGATACCTTGAGGACCTTGGGGCCCAGTTGCTCCCGTCGGTCCAGTCACCCCTGTAGGACCAACAGGACCTTCATGCCCTCCAGTTGGACCGATTGGACCACTATTACCTGTCGGACCAGTTGCTCCCATAAGCGGAAGAGGCAGTGCCACTCCGAATTTTTTGCAATTTCTATGATGACGCACAACAATCCCCCTTCCCTAAAATCATTACACCTTTTATATGAAATGCATTTTTATAAGAAAAGTACACCTTTGACCTCATTTTTTTAAAATAAAGAAGCTTATCATTTCATCTTGGTATTATCCCCTATAGGTAGACAGTAAAAAAAGAGTCCATCTGATATGATGGACTCAATACTGTTTTATCTGGAGGAGATTTTTTTATGGCAAGAAAGGGACAATCATTTCAAAAATATACAGAAGAACTAAAGCGAGAAGCAGTTCGTCTTCGATTAGAAGAGAGAAAATCATTGCGAGAAATTCGTGAACAACTCGGTGTGAAGAGCGATGCCCAGATTATTGAGTGGGTAAAACGTGCGCAACAGGGGGAGTCCTTTGATGATCAACGTGGTGTCTGGAATCGAAAGAATTTTAATAGTCTAGAAGAAGAAAATGCTTATTTGAAGGCACAGGTTGAGTATTTAAAAAAGCGCAATCCAAATCTACATGGGAAGGAATGGTCCTAAAGAAAGAACGATTTTCTCTTATCGATTCATTACGCCAAGCCTATCCACTCCGATGGTTGCTTCAAATCGCGGAAGTTTCTAAGGCTGGCTACTATAAATGGCGGAAATATCATAACGTGCAGCGTTTACGTCAGAAAAGGGATAGGTGGCATAAAGAACATATTTTATCTATTCATCGTCAGCACCCTTACTATGGGTATAAACGTATGACTCGTGCTTTGGCTCGAGAAGGAATGGTAATGAATCATAAACGTGTTCGTCGTCTTATGAGAGAGCTGGGTATTCAATCTATCATTCGAAAAAAACGTCCGTTTTATGGAAGAAAAACATCTGTGGTATTTAAAAATCATTTGAATCGAGAGTTTCAAGCTGAAAAGCAAAACCAAAAATTCGTAACAGATATTACTTATGTACGAATCGGAGAACAATTTGCCTATTTGTCAGCTGTGTTAGATCTATACAACAATGAAATTGTTGCCTGGAAGCTATCTTCAAGAAATGATTTAGATTTGGTTTTAACTACATTACGTCAATTAGAAGGGAAGTCATTAACTACTAAGCCCCTTTTCCATTCAGATCAAGGGTTTCAATATACATCTAAATCCTACGCAAAACAGTTAGAGAAATTAGGATTTGTCGGTAGTCATTCTAGACGTGGAAACTGTTTTGATAATGCGTGTATCGAATCATTCTTCTCACATTTAAAAACAGAGAAGTTGTATTTAGTGCGCCCAAAAACATATGAAATGGCCTACCGAGCAATTCAAGAATATATTCAGTTTTATAATACAGAAAGATTCCAAGAAAAACTTCACGGCCTTTCCCCGATAGAATATCGGGAAAAGGCCGTGGCATAATACTCTTTTTATTACTGTCTACTTGACAGGGAGATGACCAATTTGCTACTCTTTTTTCTATCCAAGAACTTCTAATCGCACCGATTACTTCCGCGTATGAGTACGTCGTTTCCACATAAAATAACGTTACCAGTTTAGATAAGAACTTAGCTGAACTGGACTACTCATAAGGATGTGTATCAACATGGTAAAAACAAACAAATTATTAGTTCCAGGTGCAGAACAAGCGCTTGAACAATTTAAATATGAAATTGCACAAGAATTTGGTGTAAGCTTAGGATCTAATACAGCATCTCGTTCTAACGGTTCAGTTGGCGGTGAAGTAACAAAACGTCTTGTTGCTTTAGCTCAACAACAACTACGTGGATAATAATATAACATATGGCTTAGAGGCAGATATTCTCTGCCTCTTTCTATTTTTAACATACATAATCGTACTTTTTCACATACTAGTAAAAGCAAACTGAAAGGAACGATATGTAACATGAAACGGATTAATATTCGCATGAGTCCTCCCCGTGTTCTTACATTGGCTTTTATTATGTTATCACTTATCGGTACATGCTTATTAAAGTTGCCAATTGCTACAACAACGTCTATCTCATGGCTAGATGCTTTATTTACAACCGTTTCTGCTTGTACGGTTACAGGGCTTGGTGTGGTAGACACTGGGAAGGTATTTACCTTATTTGGCCAATGTGTCATTTTAACACTTATACAAGTAGGCGGACTGGGCATTATGAGCTTTGCTGTCTTAATTGCGATTATGCTCGGAAGAAAAATCGGTCTTCAAAATCGGATTTTACTGCAACAAGCATTAAATCAAACGAATATCGGCGGCGTCATCCGTCTTGCCAAAGCATTATTTTTATTCTCTTTTACAGTCGAATGTATCGCTACTATAATTCTTTCTTTTGAATGGGTACCCAAATACGGGGTTACGAAAGGGATCTATTATAGTTTTTTCCATTCAATCTCAGCCTTTAACAATGCTGGCTTTTCTGTGTGGAGCGATAATTTAATGTCCCATTCTCATAGTATTCTTGTCAATCTCGTCATTTCCTCTCTCATCATTTTAGGTGGAATTGGTTTTACAGTAATCGTAGACATAAAAAGAAAGAAAAACTTTAAAAACCTTACACTACATTCAAAACTTATGCTCTCTTCTACTCTAATCGTCAACATTATTGCTACCCTTTTTATTTTTATATTCGAGTTCCATAACTCCCTTTCTATGAGAGGTTTTACCCCATTTGAAGAAGGATTGGCCTCTTATTTTCAAGCAATTTCAACGCGAACTGCCGGGTTTAATACAGTTGATATTTCTACATTATCAAAACCTTCCCTCCTATTAATGATGCTCCTTATGTTTATTGGTGCTGGTAGCGCTTCAACTGGTGGTGGGATTAAGTTAACAACATTTTTAATCATATTTTTTGGCGTATTTAAATTTTTACAACAACAAGAGGATATTGTCGTATTTAAAAAATCCATTAAAGATACTCTCATTGTCAAATCATTAACCATTACTATTATTTCCATTTCATTTATCTTTTTTGCTATTTTAATTTTAAGTATTACTGAGCGAGTTCCTCTATTGATGAGTGCTTTCGAAGTATTTTCAGCATTTGGGACTGTTGGCCTCAGTATGAATTTAACACCCCACTTAACTATAATCGGAAAAGCTATTATTATCTTTATGATGTTTTTTGGGAAAATGGGTCCTTTAACATTGGCTTTTTCATTTGCTCGTAAAAAGAACCCGAAAATAAAATATCCGAATGAAGATATTTTAACAGGTTGACAACCGTATAAATTATCCATATAATGAGAATACAATAACATATCTCCAAAGGGGAGTAGCGTCCAAGAATATTTCTTGGAAACAAAGTCGTCATTACGTAGAACTTAGTTCTTCCGGCTTTGTTGGCATTTTTTATTACATATGTCTAGCAAGACCTTTGCCTATTAACGGCAGAGGTCTTTTTTGTATTCATTTCCAGATTCTTCCAAAGTTAATAGGCAGGAGTATGGGGAAACTAAATAGTGGGGAAATTCTTCACTTATTTAGAACTTATAGAAATGAGAGGAGAATGTACATGGATGTATCATTATTATTGGAGTATGGTTGGGTATTACTCATCCTAATTGCACTTGAAGGGATTTTAGCGGCTGATAACGCTCTTGTTCTTGCAATTATGGTAAAACATTTACCAGAAGAAAAACGAAAGAAAGCACTATTTTATGGATTAGCGGGGGCATTTGTTTTCCGATTTGGATCGTTATTTATGATTTCGTTCTTAGTCGATGTATGGCAAGTGCAAGCAATCGGTGCCATCTACCTTATGTTTATCGCTGGTAATCACTTATTTAAAACATATGTTAAAAAGAATACAGATGAAGAAACAGAAGAAAAAGAAGCAAAGAAAAAACAAGAGAACTTTTGGTGGACTGTATTTAAAGTTGAGGTTGCTGATATCGCCTTCGCAGTTGATTCAATTTTAGCTGCTGTTGCACTAGCAATGACTTTACCAAAAACAGGATTAGGTACAATTGGTAGTCTTGATACTGGGCAATTCGTTGTTATCTTTGTAGGTGGACTTATCGGATTAATCATTATGCGATTTGCAGCAACTGCTTTCGTACAGATTTTAAAACGTAAACCAGGACTTGAAACTGCAGCATTCTTAATTGTAGGTTGGGTTGGTGTGAAGCTAGCAGTTTATACATTAGCACACCCTGCATTAAATGTAATACCACATTCATTCCCAGAATCCACTCCGTGGAAGCTTACATTCTGGATTGTATTAGTCGGAATCGCAGTTGGTGGTTGGTTCTTCTCAAAAGAAGTAGAAGTAAAAGTAGAAAAGAATTTAGACGAAAAAGCGCTGTAATTACAGCGCTTTTTCTTTTTCCGTTCTTCCTCTCAATGTCCAGAAAAAATTCCATTATACTACCTTTTGTAAACGTTTTCTCAATGTATGTATGTCCTTTTTGTGAAACATTGCACAAACTTATTGAAAGTGAGAACAATTCCATGTACTTTATTCATATAAGGAGTATTTATAGAAGATTTACTAAAGGAGCGTATTACTCATGCTAGAACAAGGACTAGATTATGTTGTCAAACTGGCTAAAAACAAAAAGAAAATACTAGATACAAACCCAATGCAATATTTCATTCGTGCTGCACTTGCGGGTATTTATATCGGTTTTATTATTGTACTATGTTTTAAATTAGGTAACTTTTTTCACACTGCAGATTCACCAGCAACGTATTTAGCTGCTTCTATGTTTTTCGGGATTGCTCTCGTACTTATTATATATGGCGGTGCTGAATTGTTTACTGGAAACACAATGTACTTTACTGTAGCAACTTTAAGAAAAGAAACAACGATTTCTGATACACTTCGTAACTGGGTTGCTTGTTATGCAGGTAACTTAGCCGGCGCGTTATTCTTTGCCTTACTATTTTACGCAACTGGAATTTTCGAAGCAATTGATCACGGTCACTTAATGAGTAAAGTCGTTGAAGGAAAGATGAACACACCTACGATGCAGTTATTCTTTAAAGCTATTTTATGTAACTGGCTCGTATGTCTTGCTTGTTTCTTACCTTCTCAGGTTAAAGGTGACACAGCAAAAATAATGGTCATGATGCTACTTGTTTTCACATTCTTCTTATCTGGCTACGAACATAGTATTGCAAACTTATCACTCTTTGCTTTATCTTTAGTTTCACCGCATCCTGAGACAATTTCTTTTTCAGGTGCTATTCATAACTTAATTCCTGTTACAATCGGTAACATTATTGGTGGATCAGTATTTGTCGGTATGGTATACCACTACTTAACAAAGAAAACACCTGACGTTCAACAGGAAAAAACTGAAATCGCAACAGCTCAACAAGAAGAGATTATTCCTTTACAAGCACATATGAAACATTAAAAACTCCAAAGTTTTACTTTGGAGTTTTTAGCTTCCCACGTATTTAACTAAAAGGTGAGGATTAATTTCTCCTTCTTCCTTTCCCTTATCCATTCTCTGTTTCATCTTATGCATACCGATGACATCATTCGTATGAAGGTGAATTTCATTTACATATAATCCCTCTGTACAAAAAGCTTCTACAAAATCTAGTCCATTTTTTGCTCCCCAGCCCATATTATAATCAAGGGAAAGAATATTCACATCATAATCCCGAACCATTTGCAAGGCACATTCTACTGTAGTTGCGGACACATACCCGAACGGGCAACTTCTTTGATCATCCATATATACGTTCATTTTCGATTCACTCTCTAATTTGAATAAGCGGCTAATACATAACACATTGCCCCAAGACTAATAAAAGGACCAAATGGAATTGGCTTTCGTACTTCTATACGTTTTAATCCGATACCAATCCCCAAAAAACAAAGACTAAAACAAGATGCTAAAAATAAAACGATAAAAACTCCCTTCACTCCTACTATAAAACCAAGTAACGAAAGCAGTTTTATATCTCCTCCGCCAAGCCCTTCTGGATATATCTTTTGCATGCAATATAACAAAATAAATATAACACCACTACCAGCTATACTATCTGTCCAAGTAACTAATTGTACAAAAACACTTTCGAGAATGAGTAAAACGGCAAACGAAATTAAAATACAATCAGGAATTAACATATATAAGTAATCTGTAACTGAAATAATAAGAAGTAGCGAAAAAAGGGATAAAATGATAATAAGCTCTCGTTCTATTCCAATCATATAAACTGTAAGAAGAAATATACCTCCTGTTATATATTCAAATGTTACATACATAATTGGAATTTTCCTCTTACAATTCGTACAATAGCCTCTTTGTATATAAAATGAAATGATGGGGATTAGTTCTTTTGTCCTTAGCACATATTTGCAATAATCACAATGTGAACGCGGGGTAATAATAGAAACACCTAATGGAACCCTCATCGCAACTAGCATAAAAAAAGAACCAAACACCATCCCTGCTAACAGTGCATATAAATAAGTGAACATCCCTTCCTCTCCTTTCCCAAAAAACATAGCAAAAAAAGGAGAGAACTTCTACTTCATATTATCCTTTATTCTACTAAAAAAGCAGGCCATTTTCTGGCCTGCTTTCCCCTCTTTTATACGATGAAATATACTGCTTTTAATGGTCCATGTACTCCGACAACAAGATTCATCTCAATGTCAGCCGAGTTACTTGGTCCTGTAATAAAGTTAATACAAGATGCCGCTGTCTCCCCATTTTCTACGCGTGAATTCATATCCTGAACTGCTTGTGTAATACGAGGCACAAGTGTTTCACGTGGAATAATAGCAAAATATACAGTCGGTAAAAAGTGTAAAGAACGTCCTTGCCCTTTATGACTTTGTACAACAATTGTACCAGATTCAGCTAATGTATAATCACTAAATGCAATACCAATATTCGCTTTTTCAGCTAAACGCATATTTTCGTCTTTTCTCTCTGGATCCCATACGTTCACTTCAACGTCTCGCTTTGGAAGTTCTTCTTGAAATAAAGATGTTAAACCATATGCATCAAAACGCTCATCTGCTGATAATAAAATAGGTCCCCCGCCGTTTTCCATAATTACTTTTTGAAGGTCTTCACCTAAACTGTCATTTGTCGTTTCTACTACAGTTGTATGAATGTTTGTACATTGCTTTTTAAACACTTCTAGTAATTCTTCTTGTGAATAATCTTTTAACGTTTCTATATTCACATTACTTTTCCATACTGGACGCTCTACACCTTCTGTTTTACGAGCGCGCCCAAGTTCTTTTGCAATGTTATCTAGAAAGGCATCACGGTTTTGAATTAATCCTGTCATTATTTGTCCCCACCTTTCTTATGATCTTTATACCAATCACGGAATCGTTCTTTACTTGGAGCTGGGAATTCACGAATATCTGTCCAGTTTTTAAGTGGCCCAACACCTTTTGATACACGGTTACCAGATGTAAATGGACTCATTGCTGCTGGCGCCATTTTTGATCCCATTTTATATAAAGCTGCTGAAGATGCACCCATACTAAACATTTTCATTGCTAATTTTTCTGCAAGTGGAGCACGTCCTTCTTGCTCAACGATAACTTGACGATGTTTTAATAATAAATCATGCAATGGAATTTTTACTGGACAAGCTTCTGTACATGCTCCGCATAAACTAGAGGCATAAGGAAGCTCTTTGTAATCATCATATCCACCTAAAAGTGGTGTTAATACCGCACCAATTGGTCCTGAGTATATAGAACCATATGAATGTCCACCAACATGACGATATACAGGGCATACGTTAACACAAGCAGCACAACGAATACATTGCAATACTTGGCGGAATTCAGATCCAAGAATTTGAGAACGACCATTATCGACCACAACTAAGTGGAATTCTTCTGGGCCATCTACTTCCTCTTCTTGAATTGGTCCCGCTACCGTTACATAACTTGTTAACTTTTGACCTACTGCACTACGACATAGTAAACCAACTAAAACATCTAATTCTTCCATTGTAGGAACCATACGTTCCATACCCATTACTGCAATTTGTGTTTTCGGAATCGACATGACAAGATCGGCATTACCTTCATTCGTTACTAAACAAAGAGAGCCAGTATTTGCAACAGCAAAGTTACAACCAGTTACACCAATTTCTGCATCCATAAATTTCTCACGAAGTTGTTTACGAACAAACTTTGTCATTTCATACGGGTCATCAGAATTTTCATAGCCTAACTTTTCTTTAAATACATCGCGAATTTGCGTTCTATTTTTATGAAGTGCAGGTGCAATAATATGTGAAGGTGGATCGTTATCTACTTGCAAGATATACTCTCCTAAGTCACTCTCTAACACTTCACAGCCAATCTCTTCAAGCGCATGGTTCATACTGATTTCTTCTGTTACCATCGACTTTGATTTTACTACTTTTTTCGCTTGTTTCTTTTTGGCAACATCTTGAATATACTTTGCAGCTTCCTCTTTCGTCTTCGCAAAGTACACGTGTCCGCCTCTTTTTGATACATTTTCACTTAACTGCATTAAGTAATAATCCAGATTTTCTAACGTATGTTGACGAATTTGTTCACCTAATTCACGCCACTCTTCCCAGTTTCCTAATTCATCTGCAGCTTTTAAGCGATTCGTATATAAACGCGTTTGTGCAGAAGATACTGCTCCGCGCATAAACGAATCTTGAATTCCATCACCAACGCGATCATTAAATTTTTTCTCACTGATTTTCATAGACATAGCTTATGTTCCCCCTTCATGAGCGACTATTCAGTACCTCAGCAATATGCATTACTTTTACTTCTTTTCCTAAACGCTCAATACGTCCGCCAATGTTTAACAAACACCCACAATCTGCACCGATTAAATAATCTGCACCTGTTTCCATGACACTATCTACTTTTTCGTCTACCATTTGCTCAGAAATTGGAGTCATCTTAACTGAAAACGTTCCCCCAAACCCGCAACAATTTTGCACGTTTGGCAAATCTCTCACAGTTAATCCTTTTACATTTGATAATAAAATTCCTGGTGCTTCTTTTACTCCAAGCATACGCGTCATATGACATGATTTATGAATAGTAGCTATCCCTGGTAAACTTGCACCAACATCTGTAACTTTTAAAACATCTACAATAAACTGTGTAAATTCATAAGTTTTATCAGCAACTTTTTGTGCACGTTTAGCCCACTTTGGATCATCTTTGAAAACATGCGGATACTCATGAAACATTGTCGCACAAGAACCAGATGGCGTAACAATATATTCTGCATCTTCGAAAGTTTCAATCATATGTTTCATCGCTTCTTTTGCTGCTTCTACATGGCCGCTATTATAAGCAGGCTGCCCACAACAAACTTGTGCTTCTGGAAATTCAATTTCACAACCTAAACGCTCCAACACTTCAACTGTTGCTTTGCCGACATTTGTTTCAAACATATCGACTAAACAAGTAACAAATAAAGTAACTTTCATAACTATTACTCCCCCTTTTTACAACTTCACCAACAAACATATGGTCATCAGATGACTTAGTAGAGAAGAAATAGGCTCAACCATGGCCTATCCTCTCCCTCTTCTAAAGAAAACGCTTACTTAATCTTTCTCTATTTTATCAGAAAATTAAATTTTTAAAAGATTAAATTACGAATTTATATCGTTTTTACCTGTGACAATATGTTCTACATTTGTTAAATGATCTAGCATTGCTTGCTGCGCTAATTCTACATCTTGTTTTAACACCGCATCATATATAACTTGATGCTCTTCTATAAGTCGTTCTGATGTCGTTTGTTCACCATATAAAATAATGCGTCTTGATTCACCAATTGTTTCAGCAATCATCTCTGAAACATGATTCATGAGTTCAAGCAAAATGTTATTATGCGAAGACTCTGCAATTCCCATATGAAATTGAAAATCGGCTTTTTCGCCAGCCTTTTCATCTCCAATGCTCTTTGCCATTTCATCTAGCCAATGTTTCATATTTTGTAAATTATCTTCCGTACGTTTTGCCGCCGCTACTCGAACTGCCCCCACTTCAAGCACCTTTCGTACTTCTAATAAATTCAAAATATCTTCTTTCTTCATTAATAATCTATTGTTTAATGATTTCGTTAATGAAGAAGAATCGAAGTTCTTCACATATGTACCTTCTCCTTGTTTCATCTCAATTAAGCCCATCGCTCTTAGCGCACTTAGCGCTTCACGAACAGCAGATCTGCCAACTTGAAACTGCTCAGCTAATTGATGCACAGGGAGTAGTTTGTCACCAGGTTTTAACGTACCATTTTTAATCATTGTTAAAATAGCTTCAGATACTTCTTCGTAAATTTTTTTCGGTTTAATAGATTTGTACTCCAGTTAAATCACCTCAGTATCTTCCAAACAACAATTGAAACGATTTATAAAAACTTTGCATCATAACTATTTTAGACCGAATTGATAAGAAGTACAAATGTTTTGTTCATAAAATAGTCAAATTTTCGATATTTATTACATATTAATTTATATTTTTATGTATAAATATTTCCTTCAATATAAAGAACATGTCCTAAAAATTAGAACATGCCCCCCTCATCCTGTACATTCAGTTTAATACTAACCGTTGTTCCCTTATCTTTTTCACTTTCAATTTGCCACTGTCCACCATGTATATGAACAATTTGTTTCACAATAGCAAGGCCTAAACCTGTTCCACCGTGTTGACGACTTCTCGCTTTATCAACTCGGTAAAAGCGTTCCCCAAGGTTTTCCAAATGTTCTATATCAATGCCAATTCCTGTATCTTGTATTTTTAATTCACAGTAATCATAGATTTGCTTTAAAGTTATAACGATATTTCCTTTTTGATTTGTATACCGTATCGCATTATCTAACACATTATGAAGCACTTGTTGCATACGATCCTCATCAATCATGACAATGACCTCTGGATTTAAATTGGTTGAAATATGAATTTCCTTTTCTATAAACTTAATCTCATACGTATCTAATACGTCTTCAATCAGCTGTGAAAAAACGATAGGTTGTTTCTTTAACGGAAAGTGCTCGCCTTCTAATTGTGCTAAGTCTAACAAGTCATGAACGAGACGCTGCATACGACCTGCTTCTTTATGAATTAGCTGCGTTACTTTTTCCTGCTGCGGTCCCTTTGCAACACCATCTAAAATAGCCTCGCTATACCCTTTTATATAACTAAGTGGTGTTCTAAGTTCATGCGAAACATTTGCTAAAAATTCCTTACGCTTTACATCTTCTGTTTCTAATGAATTTGCCATTTTATTAAAAGCTTTTCCTAATCGTCCAATTTCATCCTCTGAAGAAACTGTAATCCGCTCCGAGAAATCTCCCGTAGCCAAATGATTTGCAACCCGCTCCATTTGCGAAAGTGGCTTCGTAATTGCAATTATAATTTTTCTTCCAACCCATATCGTAATTAAAATCATAGCAATTGCTAACGGTGCTAAAATAAGACCCATATCATAGATTAAATCTTTTATACTTTTTAAAGGAATATACGAATAGACAATTCCGACTAATTTTTTATTTTCCAATACAGGAATGACAACCCCCATAATATTACGGTCAAAATGTTCTTCATATCCTATTTTTGTCACAGTTTTCCCATCTAATAGCGTTTGCCTATCTCCTTCACTTATAAGAGAATGGTGATGCACATCAAAAGGCAAACATGCGCTTAAGTCACGCGGATTAGACACAAAAATAACGTCTGAACTAGATATTTGATCAAACGATCTTACTTTCTCTTCAAAAGTTGATATTCCTTCACGCCTATCATATTGAGCAGCAAGACTTTTTCCTTCCATTACTAACGAAGCTTTTAAATTATCAACGTATAATTTTTCATACGAGTATAAAGATACGAAATAAAGAAAGGACACTGTTACACATACTGCACATACTACTGTAAGCCAAAGTTTTTGTACCATCGTAAACATACGTTACACCTCGAATTTATAGCCTACACCCCAAACAGTTTGAATGTAGTTTCCACTTTCTCCAAGCTTCAAGCGCATCGTTTTCACATGCGTATCTACTGTTCTTGTACTTCCGGCATAATCATATCCCCATACCTTTTCAAGTAATTGCTCCCGGCTAAACACTTGTCCTGTATGCTGGCAAAGAAAATATAGTAAATCAAACTCTTTTACAGTAAGAGAAATCAATTCACCATCCGCCTCGATTCGTCTACTTTTTTCATTGATAAGAATTGGTCCAAATTGAATCTCTTCTTGCTGTTCTTGCTTTGTATATCTTCTTAGCACAGCTTCCATACGGGCAACCAATTCACCAGGACTAAACGGTTTTACAATATAGTCATCTGCTCCCATACGTAAGCCGTTCACCCTATTCCACTCTTCACCTTTTGCGGTTAAAAATATAATCGGTACATCTGACGTTTTTCTAATTTCTTTACAAACTGAAAGTCCATCCATTTCTGGCATCATTATATCTAATACAACGAAATCATAATGATCCGTTTCTAGCTTTTTAAGAGCCTCTTTTCCATTTTCAGCTTCTCCCCACTCATATCCAAAGTTATCCAAATACATTCCAACAAGCTGCCTCATATCACTTTCATCATCTACAACTAGCACTCTATATTTATTCATTGTCCTTCCCTTCCCTCTCTATGAGTTGAAACGGTCCTTTTCCGACTTTAATTGTTTGTTTTATTTTCAAATTCTTCATATCCATAACGCACACTTCATCACTATCATAACTGGCTACATACCCTTCTGCTCCGCTCTCCAAAAATGCAAATGGATTCGACCCTACTTCTACAGAAGCTATTTCTTTATATGTGCTAACATCAAACTTTCTAAGTGTATTCGACCCATGACTGAGTGCATATACGTACTTACTATCCTTCGTTATATTCACAGGCATAAATGGAGCGTGTAAAGAACGCACCATTTCTCCACTCTGTAAAGAATACACTAACACTTTCTCATTTACTTGATTTCCATCACCATGTCCGCCAATCCATATTTCTTTCCCATCAGGACTAATCGTCGCTCCTGTTGATGCTGGCGGAATCATAAAGGATTGAACAACTTCTTTTTTCTTCGTATCAATTGTCGTTAGTTTCGTATCATAAAAGTTTAGTACAGATAACCGATTCTGATACCCTACCATCGTTATAGGCCCTTTTCCTGTTGAAACATTTCCTGTCTCTTTCCCATTTATCGTAAAGAATCTTACCTTTTGAACATTTTGATCAGCAGCAAATAATTGTTTTTTATCTGCTGATACGACCACATTTACAATGCCCTTTCCAGTTTTATATTTTTCCACTTGCCTTCCTTCCGCTAGTGAATATACATACATATATTCTAATTGCTTACCGTATACAAGTATTTCATCGCCATTTGGAAGCAGTGTGATTCCGGCCATTGGCTCATTTAGTTCCCATGTCGTAATTAACTTTTTATCCTTTTTATCAATAAAACTAATACTGCCTTCTTTTATATTCGTAGTTATAATAACATTTTTATCTTTAGCAATTGGTGTATATGAACTTCCTTGACACCCTACTAATAGAAATAAAAAACAGAGAAGAAAAACATACTTTCTCAAAAGATTCCCTCCATCTTCAGATGATTTCGTTATAATTGTAAAATAACAAATAAATGTGTGGAAAGTGTGAAATTTCCCTTTCTTACTCAATTTACATATATAATGTACAACAAATAGAATTTGAGGTGTGTCAATTATGCTATTTCCTGATTTAGCGAATAAAATTGTACGAGAAGTACGCAGACTAATTACAGAAAATATAATTATCATTAATATAGAAGGCGTTATTATCGCAAGTACAGATATAGAAAGAATTGGACAATTTCATGAAGGTGCACTCCGCTGCGCCAAACAAAAGAAAACCGTCATCATTACAAAAGAAGATGAAAGGCGATTGCAAGGTGTAAAGGCTGGGATGAATCTTCCTTTATTATTTCATGATGAAGTAATTGGTGTCATTGGGATTACAGGAGAACCTGAAAACATTTCACGCTACGGAGAAATATTGCGTAAGATGACCGAATTATTAATTCATGAAAACTACTTTTTAGAGCAACTAGAACTTGAGCACCGTTCTTATGAAGCTTTTGTCTTTGATTGGCTTCAAAATACAGAGTGGTCCCCGAGTTTTCTTGATCGCGCAAAAACACTTGGCATTGATTTATATAAGAAAAAACAACTTATTTTGTTTTCTATTGGCAAAAATGACACGATGCTCCAGCGTAAAATATGGCAACACATACGTAATATTTTAACAAAAGAGCATCTATTTGTTCGCTGGGGAAATGATCGTTTTATTTTATTTACAGCAATGAGCTCCAAAGAGCAAACTTATCAATTTTTAAAACGATTAAAACAAGACTGCGAAACTTTATTTTCTATTCCTTTATATATAGGGATTGGACAAACAGTTACCTCAAACAATATGAGCATATGTTACGAACAAGCATTACGCGCTCTTTCTGTATCATTGGAAACGAAAAAAATTGTATTTAATGAAGATTTACGTTTAGAAATGTGTTTACAAGATATTTCTGCCGAAACGCGTGAACAATTTCTAGAGCGTACCATCGAAAACTTATTATCATTTCCTGAGCTTATGCACACTTTACGCTTATTTATCGATTATAACCAATCTTATAAACAGACGGCTAAACAATTACATATACACATTAACACATTACATTACATTACAGGCTAAAAAAGATTGAAGAACATACAGGACTTGATCCAAAACAATTCAAAGACTTAAACGTTTTATACTTCGCACTTCTCCTATTAGATAATCATATAAAAAAGAACGATAAAATAGATTAATCTTTAGATGATTATACATAGAAAGAATCCCTCAACTTTTTTATCATTATAATGAAAGCACTGTTACCACGTTGTTTATTATAACTAAACACGTTAACAGTTTGAGGGGGATTCCAATGTTAGAAAAACAAATTATTCATTCATTCGTATCTATTGTTGGCGAAGATAATGTAGATACATCCAATATGGGGCGTTTAACTTATAGTTATGATGCTACTCCAAACTTCCAAGCAATGCCTGATGCAGTCATTGCTCCTCGTAATACAAATGAAGTAGCTGAAGTGTTAAAAGTATGTAACACTCACAAAATTCCTGTGTATGTGCGCGGGTCTGGAACAAATCTTTGCGCAGGAACATGTCCACTTGAAGGCGGTATCGTCCTTATTTTCCGCCATATGAACAATATTTTAGAAATTGATGAAGAAAACTTAACAATTACTGTACAAGCTGGTGTCATTACACTTGATATTATTAAAGCGGTAGAAGAAAAAGGTTTATTTTATCCACCAGATCCAAGCTCGATGAAAATTTCTACAATCGGCGGTAATATTAATGAAAACTCAGGTGGATTACGCGGTTTGAAATATGGCGTAACACGTGATTATGTAATGGGGCTTGAACTTGTCTTACCAAATGGTGATATTATTCGCACTGGTGGTAAATTAGCAAAAGATGTAGCTGGTTACGATTTAACTCGTTTATTTATCGGTTCTGAAGGAACACTTGGCGTGGTAACAGAAGCTATATTAAAACTTGTTCCTATGCCTGAAACAAAGAAAACAATGCTTGCATTATATGAAGATATTAATGAAGCTGCACGTGCTGTTTCTTCTATTATTGCAAATAAAATCATTCCAGCAACACTGGAGTTTTTAGACCAACCGACAATTGAAGTAGTAGAAGAGTTTGCACAAATCGGTTTACCTACAGATGTAAAAGCAATTTTATTAATCGAACAAGACGGTCCGCCCGAAGTAGTCAATCGAGATATTGAAAACATGGCTAATGTTTGCCGCTCTATGAACGCAGTTGATGTTCGCGTTGCAAAAGATGAAACAGAAGCAGATGCGCTTCGTACCGCTCGCCGTAGTGCTCTATCAGCGCTCGCACGACTAAAACCTACTACAATATTAGAAGATGCAACTGTACCACGTTCACAAATCGCTCCTATGGTTGAAGCTATTAATGCCATTGCAAAAAAATATAATATTCCTATTTGTACGTTTGGACACGCTGGTGATGGTAATTTACATCCAACTTGTATGACAGACGCTCGTAATGCAGAAGAAATGCACCGAGCTGAGCAAGCTTTTGCTGAAATATTTGCGAAAGCAATTGAACTTGGTGGCACAATTACTGGTGAACATGGTGTTGGTGCAATGAAAGCTCCATATTTAGAAATGAAATTAGGTAAAGAAGGTATTGCAGCTATGCAAGGAATAAAGCTAGCTTTCGATCCAAATAACATTATGAATCCTGGAAAAATGTTCGCGAAAGACACTCGAAAAAGAGTGGTGGTTGAGCGATGACCACATTAAATAAAGAAAATATTCAAAAAGAATTTAAAGAACGATTAAGTGAAGATGAATTACTAAACTGTATGCGATGCGGTTTTTGTTTACCTACTTGTCCTACCTACATTCAATCCGGATATAAAGAGTCACATTCACCGCGCGGACGTATCGCATTAATGAAAGCAGTCGTTGATGGTTTAATCGAACCAGATGAAGATGTTGAAAATACATTAAACGTTTGTCTTGGTTGCCGTGCTTGTGAGCCTGTTTGTCCATCTGGTGTAAATTATGGACATTTATTAGAAGAAGCTCGTGATATTATTAATCAAAATAAAAAATTCTCAGTGCCAGTGAAAGCTGTTCGAAAAGTCGTTTTTGAAGGATTATTCCCCCATCAAAATCGAATGAGAACATTAACTGGACTAATCGGATTTTATCAACGTTCTGGTTTACAAACACTAACACATAAAACAGGGATTATGAAGTTATTCCCTGAAACACTTGCAACGATGGATCTCGTTTTACCCAAAGTCCCTAAAATGAAAGCGATGAAAGATCGTCCTTCATTTTTACCTGCAGAAAGTACAAAGAAAAAACAAGTTGCATTCTTCACAGGCTGCTTAATGGATACGATGTTTTTAGAAACAAATAACGCAACGATGAAACTTCTTCAATTAGCTGGTTGTGATATCGTTATTCCGAAAACACAAAGTTGCTGCGGTGCATTGCATGGACATGCTGGTGAAAAGAGTGGAGCAAAAGAATTAGCAAAGCGAAATATAAAAGCATTCGAAGATTTAAACATCGACTATATTATTACGAATGCAGGTGGTTGCGGAGCTTATCTCGTAGACTATGATTATCTTTTAAAGGATGATCCGGATTGGGCTGAACGTGCTAAGCAGTTTATTTCTAAAATTAAAGATATTACTGCTATTCTAGTAGAACTAGATTTCCATAAACGTAATGACTTACGACTCACGCCGCAAGTTATTACGTATCAAGACTCTTGTCATTTACGCAATGTTATGCGCACATCTTCTGAACCTCGTATGTTACTAGAGGCTATCCAAGGTGCAACATACCGTGAAATGAAAGATGCCGACCGTTGCTGTGGTTCTGCTGGTATTTACAATATTGTTCATTCAGAGTTATCAATGGCATTTCTAGATTACAAAATGGACCGTGTGCATGAAACAGACGCAGCAACCATTGTTACTGCAAATCCAGGTTGTTTATTACAAATGAAATTGGGCATTGAGCGAGAAGGGCTTTCTCATAAAATGAGAGGAATTCACATTGTGGATTTATTATTAGAAGCAATTGAAACTAACTCGTAATAACTCGTAACATACGTAATAATAGGAAAACGGCTATCTCCTTCGTCTATGTAAAGAGATAGCCGCTTTTTTGTCTGCTACAACATTAAAAATATGTTACTTTATTATAAAAAAGAACAACAGAAACATTACAGTTTTGTAAAAATCAATCCATTATATTCCTCAAAAAATCGCTCAAACCATTGATACAATAGGATTCTTCATTTTCTATTTAGGTAACTTTATCCAAAAATCCCCTCTTAAAACCAAGTATAAAAACACTATAAATTCCTTTTATACTCTATATTTCTCTTATTTTTGTTCCCTTCTTCTCTTAGGATAAATTAGGTAATTTTAAAGTCTATGAATTTTTTTCCATCTTTTTTCTCGCAAATTGTATGCTACGATGAATTTGTCAGTCAGACAGGCTGTCAAAAACAAATCGTGTGAAAACAAATTAAAACTTTATATAGGGGGACACACATCATGAAAAAGCGTGTTTTATTATCTGTAGCTGCTGCAACAGCTCTTACTTTAGGAGTATCTTCTCTAGATGCACAAGCTGCAACAGTACAACCATCTAACTTAAAGGTTCAAAATATTCAGCATTCAAAAGTGATGATGAAACAAATGAGCCAACAAGAATTACAAGCATTCTTACAATCTATGGGCGTTGAATCATTAGCACAATGGCAACAAGGAAACTTCCAACCAAACTGCTTCATTCCTGGTCAACAACCTACTGAAAATGTTGTAACTGAGCAACCAACTGCTAAGCCAGAAACTCAAAAGCCTGCTGAACAAAAACCAGTTGAGCAAAAGCCTGCTGAAGAAGTTCAAAAACCAGAAGCTCAAAAACCTGCTGAAAACAACAATACTCAAAAACCTACTGAACAAAAACCTGCTGAGCAAAAGCCTGCTGAAGAAGCAAAATCTTTAAGCGAGTTTGAACAACGTGTTGTTGAATTAACAAATGCTGAGCGTGCAAAACAAGGCTTACCAGCACTAAAAATCGATACTGAATTAAGCAAAGTAGCACGTATTAAGTCTGAAGATATGCAAAAAAACAACTACTTTGATCATAACAGCCCTACATACGGGTCTCCGTTTGACATGATGAAGAAATTTGGCATTTCTTATACATCTGCAGGTGAAAACATCGCTCAAGGCCAACGTACACCTGAAGAAGTAGTACAAGCTTGGATGAACAGCGCTGGACACCGTGCAAACATCTTAAATAACGGCTTCACTCATATCGGTGTTGGTTATGTAGAAAGCGGCAACTACTGGACACAACAATTTATTACGAAGTAAATAGATTAAAAGAGTCTTCTCATAATGAGAAGACTCTTTTTTAAGTTTCATAGCTTTCTATTATGTATGAATAGAAAATATATAACATAAACAACATAGATCCACAGCTTATTACACTAAGCAATACATAAAATCCCCACTCTAAGTTCAAAAACAATGAAAACAATATGCCACATGCCATCACTTGAAAAATCCGTCTACTCACTAAACGAATTTTTTGTAATTTAATTGGGTCTTTTTCTTTGCCTTTTATTTTCTTAAATTCTTTACTCAGCATAAAAAGAAACATACTAATCCCAATCGTTAATCCTGTTTGAAAGGATATCAAATCCCCAAAATTAATAAAGAGGATAAGCATATGAATAAACAACATAAATAACGTAATTTTCTTTATAAATCCGCCTATAATACCATGCTCTCTTTCATTAAACTTAAATATATTATGTGAAATAATATACAAAAATCCATATGAAAAAATAATAAAACAGGGAATAAATGCTACAACAACTTGTTTACTCATAAACTCGTTTGGCTCACCATTTACATTCCAATGTACTGCCATACGATTTGGTAAATAGGGATAAAGACATAGAGTAAGTAAAAGACAAGCGAAAAATATTCCAAGTACATACTTATATTTGATCAAGTGATTCTCACCTCTCTTTTCTCTTAACGGCTTCGCTTCTTGTAGAGAAATCCCTGCAAAAATCTACTTTTTTCAAGTTAAAACTTATACTTTACGCATTTTCTTTTTGAAATTCTTTTATTTTATTATTTAACTTTGCAGGAAACGGCACATCAACTTCAATCGCTTCTTTCGTAATTGGATGCAAGAAATTTATCTTCATCGCATGTAATGCTTGACTGGACATATATTTTGTTTGTCCACCATATAATACATCCCCAACTAGTGGATTACCATTATGACTCATATGAACACGAATTTGATGTGTTCTACCCGTTTCTAATTGTAACGTTACGAAAGTCGTGTTTTGCTTCTTAAAATACTTTTCTACTTTATAATATGTGATAGCTTGGTCACCTTTTGGAGAAATACGACGCCTTGTAGCATGATGGCGATCCCTTCCGATAGCAGCATCAATCTTTCCTTGTTTCTTCTTTACTTTCCCTTCAACGAGCGCAGCATACGTTCTTTTAATTTTTCTTTCCATTAATAGACGATCCATAATTGCACCAGCAATTCTATGCTTAGCAAACACGACACCACCTGTCGTATCTTTATCTAAACGATGAATATGACGCACCCTCGTCTCTAAACCTTGCATTTGAAAATGAAAAGCAACAAGATTTGCAAGCGTCCCGGTTCCACCTTTTTCAGCAGGGTGTGTGTCCATTTGCTCTGGTTTATTTACGATAAGTACGTGATCATCTTCGTATACTACATGTAATTCACCATATTCTGGATCTACACCGTACTCTTCCTCCGCAAACATATGGACTTGTAACTTATCGTTCTCTTTTAAAAGCTCATTCCATCTTCTTTGTTCCCCGTTAACCGTAACACCTTTTTCCATACGAAGCTGATGTAATAGCTTTTTCGGTATTTCCCATTCTACTTTTAATACCGATTCAATACTTATACCATTCCATTTAGCTGGAACGGTAATTTCACACCATTCGCCCTTTTTCTTTGTTTCCATACTGTTTATCACCTTATTTCTATTGATTCTCTCATTGTAACGGAAAACACACTTTGATGCACCGTCAAAAATAGAGGACAGTCTTATAATAGACTGCCCCTCAAGCTCTAAGTCTTTTCATTTCTAACAATACTTCTTCAGCTTTTTGTTCATATGATAAATCCTTAAAGAAATCCGCCAACCTTTTATAATCATTGTAAGCATCTAATAAATCGTCCATCTTTTCTATTTTCATCACTTGTTGTTTTTGTTTCATTTTTACTGGATAGCGATAACCTGATACTTCTTGTATTTTGTAATACTCATCCTCTACTTGAACGACCTTTACAAGTTCTTCCTCTTCTGCATCCATCGTATACCCGTCAAATTCTCTAAGTAGTTCATAAATGATATGAGTCCATTCATCTTTTGGATAAAATCCTTTTTCTAACCGATAACCGACAATGCGATACATATGCCCATCGTTCTCGGCAAACTGTACTGTATCATTTAACTTAAACTTAAAATAACGAAACATTGCCTTCACCTACTTATTATGTAATGTTCTTATCACATACTATTTGCAAAATGTAGGCTTTGCTATTCATAAAAAATGCTCATCAATATGATGAGCATTTTTTACAATGATTTTTCTCGTTTTTTTCGAAATGGTAACCACCAGTTCCAGTCTCCAAATAACTTCATTAAGCTTGGTACGAGCATAAGACGAATAATTGTTGCATCAAGAAATATTGCTAACGCAACGCCAAGACCCATCTGCTTTACTGGTAAAATATCAGTAAATGCGAATGCACCAGTTACAACAATCATTATTAAAGCAGCTGATGTAATGATTCTACTTGTTGAAACGAGCCCTTCTAACGTTGCTTGATCGTTATCTCCTGTTTCTTCATAGAGCTCATGAATACGTGAAATAAGAAATACTTCATAATCCATACTAAGCCCAAATACGAGGCCAAAAATGAAGATTGGTAAGACAAACAGAACCGTACTCGTTTCTAAACCGAAATGACCACCTTCAAATAACCAAACAACAATTCCAATAGTTGCACTTAAACTAAGTATATTCATAACAATTGCCTTAATTGGAATGAGTATAGATCGGAATGCAAATAATAATATAACAAAGGTCGATCCAAATATAACAGACATACCAATTACTACTTTATCTTTAATTTCATCTTCTAATTCTTGTTGAAATGTCGTCATTCCGCCTAGATAATAAGTAACATCCGTTTCTTTATAGTTCTTTTTAAAGTCACGCACCCACTGTTTTGCAGTCTCTGTACGTGGTTTTGTTTTCAAAAAGATTTCTATCGTCGTCTTATTCCCTTGCGTGTATGCTTCAAATACAGGAGTTAGTTTCGCTGATTCTGGCGACTGTAATATTCCAACAACTTGATCTACTTTCATTCCAGTTAACCCGTCGTATAAACTTCTTACTTCATGTACTTTCTTATCATCTTTTAACTTTTGAACGACTTCTTCTATCTTTTGTAGACTTTCTTTTTCTTTCATATCTTTTTTCGTCTCTACAACTAACGTAACATCAGCGTGTGTTTTGACAGTTTCATTAAATGCTTCTTCATACTTTTCATATGCAATTCTTGTATCACTCTTTTCAGGTAAAGCTTCAACACCAGGGAACTGCAAATTAGCTGTACGTAACGGTAATAAGCAAATAACAATAAATGTTGTAACAACAATAATCATTGCAATTGGATGTTTCATCACAAATTGTGCAAATTTACGCCATGCTTTTGCCGGCGTATGTGCTACTTGATTCTTTTTTAATATTCTTTTACCTATTAACGATAATAGTGCTGGAAGAAGTGTGAGTGAGAATAAAATGCTCATAATGACAACAATCATTCCGCTAATCGCTACAGATTGAATATAATCTATCTTAAAGAAAAACAAACCGGATAACCCAACAAATACACATAATCCTGAAAATACAATCGCACGTCCTGCCGTTTGATATGTAATTGCTATCGCTTCTTTTACCGTTCGTTTAGCAACTTCCTCTCGAAAACGGTTCACAAATAATAGCGCAAAATCAATAGATAATGCAAGTCCAATCATCGGTGCAACGTTTAACACGAAAATAGATAGTTCTTTATCAACACCAATGAAATACAATATCCCCATCGTACTAATAACACTAAGCGCCCCATTCAAAATCGGTAAAATTGATGCCAAAAGACTCCCAAACGAAAATAGTAATACAAGAAACGCAATTGGTAATCCAATCATTTCTGCTACTTTTAAATCATTTTGCGTTCTTTCATTAATCTCTTGATTAATTTTCGGAAATCCTGTAGGTGTTAATTTTAATGCTACATTACTTTCTTTCTCAATCTCATCAGCAAATTGTAATGTCTTTTCCATTCTTTCTTTATTTGTTTTCCCGGAAAATAAAATTGTCGCATAACCGATGTCATCTTGTAGCATTTCTTTATTTTGGATTGGGTGATGGAAAGATTCATAGTTCTCTTTCTCTTGAACATTCTTTACAATTTCATCTATTCGTTTTTTAAATTCCTCATGCGAAACATCTTTATTTTTCTCAAAAACGAGCAGAAGCGTATCTTGAGACTTCTTAAAATCTTTATCTAAAATTTCTTTTGTTTTTTGATAGTCGCCTTCCGTTTGGAAACCATCGCCACCTAATACTCCCGGTAGCTTTGGAGCAAAAATCCCAAGTGCGATTGCGAGCAACAGTAGCGCTACAATTACTGTATAACGAGACTGATACAAAAAGGCTCCTAACTTCCCCCACTTATCAACTTTATGTACATTTGTCTTCACACATTTTCACCTACTTTAAATGATTCAATTGTCACTTATACTGTATCACATCTTGATATAAACAAAAAACGTCTGGAAAAACTATAATGATAGTTTTTCCAGACGTTTTTCTATCTCTCTTTATTAAGCCCTAATCTCTCAGTAAGTAAACGATGGTAGTAAATCGCGATAATTAACAAAATACCACCTACGCAGTAACCAGCTAAAATATCAGTTGGGTAATGTACATTTAAAATGACTCTACTTAATCCAATCGATAGAATTACTATACCCATCAAAATTATTGTGACACATTTCCCAGCTACGCTTTTCAAATTAGCAGCAATGATATAAGTAAGAAATCCAAATGTCATAATCGATAGCATTGCATGTCCACTAGGAAAACTATATCCAAGTGCATCTAGCGCTTCATTTAATGACGGACGTTCTCTCTTTACAATCTCTTTTATCCCTTTATTCACAAGATGTGTTATTAAAATTCCCATTGGATATACAATCATCGCAGCATAATAACGCTTCTTCCAAAAAACAAGCAAACTTATAACGAGCGTAGCGACTATCCCAATTGCTGATCCCAATTTTGTAAAGTACGAGAAAAATGTAAGAGAACTTTCCGTTTGCAGCCCTCTTACTAATCCACGGACATATGTATCCATCACTGTAACGCCACCTGCATGTACGCGCCAAGCAACAATACCAAATACAGCAAATAACAAACCGATACACATTACCTCATACTGATGTAACTTCTTCAAACGATTTCCTCCTACTATGAAAAAATGCGATTTCTACTTTAGAAACCGCATTTCCTTACTTATTTACCTTTTGTTTTTAGCTCTGTCCAGTAACGATCATAATCTTTTAACTTATCGTCCACATCAACAAGCCATTCTGTACGATCTAACTCTTCTTTCGTTAAGAAGATCATGTGATTATCACGGTATTCTTTACTATGAAGAGGATGAGCTTTTTCATTTGGATTACTGTAACCAATTGACTCGTAGTTTTTCACACTTACTTTTTCATCTAGTAAGTAGTTCATAAATTTCTCAGCAAGCTCTTTATGTTTTGCACCTTTTGGAATTGCTAACGTATCAGCCCAAATTGTGCCGCCTTCTTTTGGTACAACATATTCTACATCTTTATTATCTTTTGCGATAAATGCTGCATCTCCAGACCAAACTGTTCCAATCCAAGCATCTTCTGTAATGAATTTTTGTTTAATGTTATCTGTATCAAATGCTAATAAGTTTGGAAGCAGCTTCTTTAAATCATCTGCTGCTGTCTTTAATTGTGCATCGTCTTTCGTACTGTTTGAGAACCCGTGCTTCTTAAGACCCATTCCTAATACTTCACGAGAATCGTTTAGTAACGTTACACGTCCTTTATATTTCTCATTCCATAAGTCAGCCCAGCTTGTAGGTGCTTCTTTCACATACTTTTTATTGTATGCAATCCCTGTTACACCCCAAGTGTACACTAAAGAATATTTATTCTCTGGATCAAACGCAGGTGTTTTGAAATTAGAAACCATGTTTTCGATATTTGGGATATTCTTTTTATCTAACGGCGCTAATAAGTCCATTTTCGCCATTGTTTTAACCATGTAATCAGACGGCTGGATTAAGTCATACTTTGCACCACCAGCTTGTAATTTTGCAAGCATTTCTTCATTACTTGCGTACTTGTCATAGTTAATTTTCACATTATACTTTTTTTCAAAATCTTTTAGCACTTGCTCATCAAAATTGTCAGCCCAGCTATAAATATTTAATTCTTCTTTCTTTTCACCACAACCAGCAAGCACACCAGCAACAAGGCTAAAGCTAATTGCTGCGCCAGCTATTCTTTTCATTAATTTCATCGATTTATTACCCCCTTGTACTTTCTATATCGTTCGTATTATAAAGGAAGGTGTCCTCCAGAGTTTTCTTCACCATCTGCACCTTTGTTCCGGAAGATTTCAGATAGAACCATTAATCCTACGATAGCAACAATTAAAATTGTAGAAAGAGCATTAATTTCTGGTGATACTCCGCGCTTAACCATACTGTAAATGTATAGTGGCAATGTTGTTGATCCTGGTCCTGATACGAAGAAACTAATTACAAAATCATCAATTGATAATGTGAATGTTAATAATGCTGCTGAAATAACTCCCGGTGCAATTGCTGGGAACGTTACATAACGAAACGTTTGCCAAGGGGTTGCTCCTAAATCATTTGCAGCTTCTTCCAAGTCACGTCCCATACTTGAAAGACGCGCAGCTAAAATAACAACAACAAACGAAATACTAAATGTAATATGTGCAATAATAATCGTTGTTTGTCCAAGTTCCATTCCTAACTGACTGAAAAGAATTAGTAAAGATAATCCCATTAAAATATCCGGAATTAAAATTGGTAAATATACAAGGCCATTAATAGCCCCTTCGAAACGATATTTATAACGATGTAAAGCAATTGCAAAGAATACACCAAGTACCGTTGTCACAATCGTTGTTATAACTGCAATCGTAATACTATTTACAAATGCATCAATAACATCTTGTTTTTGAAATAAATCTGTATACCAATGGAATGTAAAACCTTCCCACTCCGCATTAATGCGAGAGTCGTTGAAAGAATAGACCATTAAAACCATCATTGGAAAATACAAGAATAACAAAATTAACCAAGAATAAGAAACTAAAAACTTCTTCATCTTTGCCTATTCGCCTCCGTTCTCATTATATTTATATACTTTCGTTGCACGATAATATAAGTAAATTAACAGAACAGAGAATAGAACAACGATAATCGATAACGCAGATCCAAACGGCCAGTCACGTGCACCTAAGAATTGGTTTTGAATAACGTTTCCGATTAATGCTACTTTCGATCCGCCCATCACGTCTGATACAACAAACATTCCGATAGAAGAAACGAATACTAAAATAGAACCAGTCGCAATTCCTGACATCGTCATCGGCACTGTTATATTCCAAAATGCCTTTATTGGTGTTGCTCCTAAATCATAAGCCGCTTCTAGCTTACGCTTATCCAGCTGCTCAATTGCTGCATACACTGGTAAAATCATAAATGGTAATAAAGAATAGACCATTCCGAGTATTACAGAAGGAGTATTATATAATAAATTTAACGGTTCACTAATAATGCCAAGCTTTAATAACAACGTATTCACAAGACCTTGTGAACGTAAAATAACAATCCATGCGTATGAACGAACAAGAAAGTTAATCCAAAACGGGATCGTTGCCAATAATAAAAGAATAGAGCGGTATTTGCGGTCAACAATTGTAATTGTATAAGCAAACGGATAACCAATTAATAAACATATTACTGTCGTAATAACTGCGATTTTAACAGTTTCCCATAACGTTCCTAAGTACAATGGGTCAAACACACGGGATATATTCTCCAGCGTAAATTGCATTTCTACTGTCCCGTAAGCTCCGCGCTGCATGAAGGCGAATCCTAATACGAATATGAGCGGGATTAGGAAGAAAATTAACAGCCACGCGACTGTAGGTAGTGCGAGTAATTTCCCTTTTTTCAATTTAAGGTCACCTCGTCCTCTTGCTCCCAGCCTACATATACATTATCTCCAATGCCCCACTGCGCTGCCTCTTCAGCAGTTTGATATGCCATTAGTAATTCTGATGTTTTCTCATCACGTACATAAAGCTTCTCCATATTTCCGACAAACTCAATATCTTCAATATGTCCAAGATGGTATTCTTTTAAAATTGGTTCTTCAACCGAACGTACTTTTACATTTTCAGGGCGAATTGCTACATAGCCTTCCCCGTTTTTCACAATATTATTTTCACCGATGAATGTCGCAACGAACAATGTTTTTGGCTTATTATAAATTTCTTTCGGTGTTCCGATTTGTTCGATATGTCCTTTATTCATAACGACGATACGATCGCTCATGCTCATTGCTTCTTCTTGATCGTGCGTTACGTATATGAACGTAATTCCTAAATTACGTTGTAAGTTTTTCAATTCACGTTGCAAGTCTTTTCGTAACTTAAAGTCAAGCGCTCCAAGTGGCTCATCTAATAGTAATACACGCGGATTATTTACAATCGCTCTTGCAATTGCAACACGCTGCTGTTGTCCACCAGAAAGCTTCGCAGGTTTACGATTACGGAACTCAAGTAACTGCGTTAAACGCATTGCCTCTTCAGCACGCTCTTTCTGCTCTGCTGCTGATACTTTCTGCATTTTCATACCAAAACAAATATTCTTCTCTACTGTCATATGTGGGAATAGTGCGTAATGTTGGAACACTAGGTTCATATGACGTTTATATGGCGGCAAATCGTTAATTCTTTCATCATCTAATAAAAGATTCCCTTTAGTTGGAGTTTCAAATCCTGCGATCATACGAAGTAAAGTCGTTTTCCCGCAGCCACTCGGCCCTAAAATTGTTAAAAACTCTCCCTCTTTAATATCTAAAGAAAGAGGTGGGATAATCACTTGATTTCCAAAATGTTTTTCAACTGCTTCAACTTTAATAATCTTTTTCATTTTCCCGTCCTATCTACCTTAAATTTTAAATTTTTATATTCATGAATAAATATTTATGTTCTATAGACTATTTTTTGTTTCGATCCAAACAAAAATGGTTATTTAGCAAGCGTTCGTTTCTATTCTTTATGTAGTATGTTTGATTCATTTTCGCATGATACATAACGTCGAACAGAAAAACCCCTTCCATTGCGAAGGGGCTTTTATCATACGGCTACGCCTACTGATAAACACCATCATCATTTTAACAACTTTCGTATGAATTTTAAAGCACTTTTTGTAGAAGAGTAACGAATTTTCATGTCGAATGCTGTAGATTGGGCTAAAATGCTTTTATAATGTGAAAAAGTCCGAAAACTTTCTTTCCCATGATAACCCCCTAATCCACTACTTCCAACACCCCCAAAAGGTAAATATGGCGTGACAAGATGATAGACAACATCATTAATACAGCCTCCACCATATGAAATATTACTCGTCACTTTCTTTTGTACTTCTTTATCTTCAGAAAATACATATAACGCTAACGGCTTCGGATGTTGCTGGATTGTGCCAATTACATCTTCTATATTGTCGTACTCTATGATTGGTAAAATCGGACCAAAAATTTCATCTTCCATAACAGCATCTTGCCATGTAATATCCGCTAGCACTGTCGGTTCAATATGTAATGTATCTTTCTCATAGTTTCCACCAATTACGACTTGACCATCTTGTAAAAATCCACATAATCGTTCAAAATGACGCTCACTTACAATACGCACATAATTTTCATTTTTCAAAGGTTCTTTACTATACTGCGCTGTAATTTCATGTCGCAGTGCCTCAATTAGCTTTTCTTTCACGGAAGAATGCACGTACATATAATCAGGCGCTACACACGTCTGCCCTGCATTTAAAAACTTACCCCAAACAATTCTTCTTGCTGTCATCTCTATCTTTGCATCTTTATGTACAATACAAGGACTTTTCCCGCCAAGTTCTAAAGTGAGCGGTGTCAACTGTTTCGCCGCTGCTTCCATTACAACTTTTCCAACGCTAACACTACCAGTAAAGAAAATATAATCAAACGGTTCCTTCAGCAAAGATGTACTCTCTTCAACGCCACCTTCTACTACCGCTACAAGCTCTTCTGGAAATAATTCATCTAGCATTCTCTTAAGCACTTTTGAAACGCTTGGCGTTAACTCTGACGGCTTTAAAACGATTGTATTTCCAGCTGCCAATGCTCCTACAAGTGGTGCAATTGCTAATTGAAAAGGATAGTTCCACGGTGCAATAATAAGCGTCACACCATACGGTTCTGGCACTACTTTTCCTTTTGATCCAAAATGAGTCAGTGCTGTTCGAACTCGCTTCGGTTTACTCCACGATGACATATGTTTCAATTGAAAGGAAATTTCTTTTAATACATATCCAACTTCCGTTGTAAACGACTCGTGAACTGACTTATTTAAATCTAATTTCAATGCCTGAAATATTTCTTCTTCAAAATGCTGAATGCCTTCATAAAGCTTCTTCAAATTATTCTTTCTCATTTCGATGCTTCTCGTATGACCTTTTAAAAAATATTCCTTTTGCCTACTTACAATAGAGGAAATACTCATTCACTCACCTTCTCCCACTATTTTTATCCAATTCTTTCATTATTTATATAGACTTCATATATAACAAATTTCTATTCTTAAAGTTACATTATATATGACTTTTTCAGCTATATAAAATTCATTGCTCACAAAAAAACTACCGAAAGAAAATCTCTCGGTAGTTTCACAGTATTAACGATATAAACGAACAGCACCTGCAGAATTATCATCAGCTTGTCCTACTACTTCAAACTTCAGACCAAGCTTCGGTAAAATACGTCCTGCATCTGGAATCTGTTGATTAATATACGTTTTAGAATCATCAAACTTCGGTACACCCGCTAAACCATCATACGTATACGTTCCACGCGTTGGAGATACAACTTTCCAAGCTGGCGTTTTATCGAATGAGAACGCCGCATCAGCGATTTGGAATCGTGTACTACTTTCCACTGTCGGTTTACCATTTAAAGTTCCTACAATTGCTTCTGGATGAGAATCAACTACACCTAGGAATCCGTGTCCTGGATGTACACCTACCCAGTTATCTGTGTAAGCTGAATCTGCATACCATACGACCATACCACTGTTATACTCTGGACCACGAGCAAATTTTAACGCGTTATCTGAACCAGCATAGTTTCTCCACTCAACATAATAGTTATGGCTCTTCTTCTCTGTTCCGTTAGAAACAGCAAAACCATCTAATTTGAATTGTGATGTACCTTCTGCATCATCAGAGAATACTACGTTACCATCTACTGTTAATGAAGCATTATCAAGTAGGAAACCATTTAATGCTAAACCACCATCAGTAATGTAATCAAATGTTAATTTTACTTTCTTACCTTTGAATTGGCTTAAATCATATGATTTGTCAATCCATTTGCCATTTGTCGAATCTGCATTTCCACTATTAGCTTTCTCACCAAGTCTTTCAATTAACGTTTGTTGACCATCTTCTGTTACAGCGTGTACTTCAAGGAAGTCATACTCTGCTTCAATTTCATATAATGATTTGAAGTCAAATTTTGCAGTCGTTGCATTTGTTAAATCGAACAGCGGTGTTTCCATCTTCGTATGAAGATCATCACCTTTTGTGCTGTAGTAATACTGTTTTCCGAATGCCGGCTCAATTGTTTTTATATCTTTATCTGGTAAGTTAACACGAATCATACCCGGACGGTTAGATTTCGTAACACTTTGGTCTAAATATGTTGCTAGGCCGATACCTTTATTTAATTTCTCATAATCTACTTCTACGATATTTGCCCAATTACCACCGATTGTTTTTTGGAAAAACTCTTTATTTTGTGGTGAAAAACTTGTTGGCGTGGTTCCAGCAATTTTACCTGCCCAGCTTCCGCCACTCATAATAGACCAAGCTTGAACTGGTTCACCATCTCCGCTATATTGTGTATCATACTCATCTGGTAAACCTAAATCATGACCATATTCATGTGCGAATACACCAACAGCCCCATCTTCTGGTTCAATTGTGTAGTCGAACGCTGCCATCTTTCCACCCCAATATGGAACTTTCGCTTGTGTACCTTCAATTGCAAATGGTTTTGGTCCAACTGTCCAGCGATGTGACCAAATTGCATCATCACCTAACTTACCACCACCTGCTTCTTGTCCAACACCTGCATGAATAATCATTAAGTGATCAATTAAACCGTCTGGTTGATTTTTATTTCCATCACCATTTACATCATATTGATCAAATTGATCAAACTCTGATAGATCAAGACCGCTATCTACAGCTGCTTTTAATGCATCTTTTACTAAATCACGTGGTCCTTTTGGTCCTTTATTATCATGACCACCGCTAGCAGCATCCGCACCGTAATCAGCAGCTTTACCAGGAACTGTTAACCATTTTGTAACTGTTCCATCTACAGTGTAACTACCACCAGATTGCTCTTCATAATATTGTTTAAATGTTTCAATTTTACTTCCATCATCTAACGTGAATGGCTCGTCACCGAATAACATTTTTTCATAGTGTTCTTTATTAAAGTCTTCCGAATACATATAGCCAGGCTCTTTATCAATATTGTTATGTTTAAAGTCAGCGTACTCTACAAGTAAAACGAGTACTTTATCTTTACGCACATCACCGTTATACGCTTTTTGCTTTGCTGGAGATGTTGGTACTTTACCATTTAATCCGCCTTTAACTGGTCCTGTGGCTGCAGGTGTTCCTGTTGCAGGGTTATCTAATTTTTCTTTCGTGTCTGCTTTCGCATCTTTCACTTTCTTTAAAAAGTCAGATGCTTCTTTCGTAAGTTGATCCCCATTCGGTACTTCTTTCCCAGGATTTTCACCCTTTTTGTTCTCTACATACTTTTCGACAGCTTTCTTTGTTTCTTTCTCTGAAGCTGACGAATCAATTACCCCACGTTTTTTTAGCGCATCTGCTAAACGTTCTTCCGGAATTAAGTGATCATCAACTGGGCTCGTAGCTGTTTTATTCGCAGGCGTTTCAGCATATGCAGATTGAGTGCCAGCTCCGAATGAAAGGCCTAATACAGCTGTTAAAGCGATTGATGACAAAACTTTGAACGGTTTCTTGTTCATCCCATATTTCCTCCCCTAATAAATAATATGTATTACAAATTGAATTTTATTAAAAATTCAATATTTTTTCAATATTTAGTCATATTATGTAATATTTTTAATATATTTGTAAAAATTTCATAGTTAGCATACGAATATATCACAATTCAACAATGTTTTCTGAAAATATTGAAAGTTTTTATCGAACAATTTATAATTTCCATAGAGGGAGTTTAATGGGGATTTTATCTTTGTTTCATCTACACAATATTTGATAATTCACTATATAAAACACAAAATCCGATTGCATTATCATGTATTCTGTAGCAGCAATTATGACCGATAATTAGGGAGGAATTACATTTGTACAAAGATAAGACAGACGCACTGGATCAAGAATGGATTGATTTAATACTTGAAGCTCTAGATGCTGGTATCGCCATGCAAGACATCGAGCAATTTTTCCAACGTATGAAGCCATCCAGTCAGGCTCAATAGGTTTGTTCTTTTTAACGAAGTTTATGTTATAATAATGACATCATAAGACAACTACATATTGATAGAAAGGTGCGCAAATATGATTGGAGAACGTATAAAACGCCTTCGTTTACAAAAAGGTATTTCATTAACTGAACTTGCCGAAAAAGCTGGCGTTGCTAAATCTTACATTAGTTCTATAGAACGAAATTTACAAAAAAACCCTTCCATTCAGTTTCTTGAAAAGATCGCAGCAGTTCTACAAATTCCAGTTGATACTTTACTTCATGATGAAACAACAAAGGAAACTAACCTAGACTCCGAATGGACACAACTCGTTAAAGATGCAATGAACTCTGGTGTCTCCAAAGAACAATTTCGTGAATTTCTTGAATTTACAAAGTGGAAGCAAAATCAAAAATAATAATAGAAAGAAGTGCTTACAACCAGCACTTCTTTTTCTTTATAAAAAAAAGCGGGGGATACCCGCCTTTTTTATTATCTTTCTTCCCCAGCTTCTTGGTTAGCATTGAATGTCCATTCTAAATTCAATGTATCACCTTGGAAGATATTTTGGTCTTTTCCATCATCTACAAATTCAAATTGTACCCATAGATAATCCTCTGTACCAGCTTCTAATCCACCTTTTTCTCCCCACTCAGGAGCGAAGATGTCTTTAGCTAAAAGATCTGGATCAGCTTTTTGTAAGTCTGCTAAAGTTGTTTCGTATACAGGCTCACTTTGTTTGTCCCAGTTCCAAAGGAATTTTACTTTAACGTGCTTACCAAAGTCTTCACCTGCATTATCACCTTTTGCATCTTTAACAGTATACTTTGTTGCTAATTTAACGTCTTTAATAGTTAACGAACCGCTGTTTTGTAATAAGAACTCTTTCTTAACAGAATCCCCTGGTTTTAAATCTTTAATATCTACAAGCGTCTTAGGGTTTAATGTAAGGTCTAACGTCCCAGCTGCAAATGTATTGTTTGATACTTCTTTATCACTAAAGAATGCAAATGTTCCTCCACCAATTAAAGCTAACCCCAATGCTGCTGATGCAACTCCCATACCTAATTTCTTTTTCAGACTCACAATCAATTCCCCCTAGCTTTTTTTATATTTTTATCACTTATTTTTCAATAAGAGATGTAAAGAAAACTATATTAGCTTAGCCAATATGTGTTCTTTTTTAAAAACCTTATGTTCATTATAACGAACAAACCTATATAAACACAACACATATTTATTAATATTTTCAGTTATTTTTATTTCTCAATATTATTTAGACTTTTCAGAAAAAATAATGATAATTTATAACTTTTTTCACACTCAAATCATTTAATACTATAAGAAAAAAGAAAAACAAAGAGGTGAGGGCTAACGTTCCCTCACACTCGTATAAATATTACTAGTCTTGCTTATTCGTTCGCTCTCTCTTACACCACATTCTTATTTTCTGGCTGTTTCACTAAAGCAGTTACTCCGCTTTCTTCTGCTCTTCTAGCTTTTTCTGTTCTTCCAATTTCTTTTGCTCTTCTACTTTTTTCTGTTCTTCCACTTTCTTTTGCTCTTCTACTTTCTTCTGTTCTTCCACTTTCTTTTGCTCTTCTACTTTCTTCTGTTCTTCTACTTTCTTTTGTTCTTCTACTTTCTTCTGTTCTTCTACTTTCTTTTGTTCCTCTACTTGCTTTTGTTCTTCTACTTTCTTTTGTTCCTCTACTTTCTTTTGTTCTTCTATTTTCTTTTGTTCTTCGGCTTTCTTTTGTTCTTCGGCTTTCTTTTGTCCTTCCGCTTCAATTGCAACGTTTAATTGTTGCTGAAGAGCCTGGATTTGCTCATCAATAGCTTTCAAGCTAATTTCTTTCTCAATATAGTCACGCTTCTCTTTGATACTGCGGAAGCCTTCATTTACATATATGGACACTTGCTGCATCGACTCATCTTTATTTACCTTTAATTCTTCTTGTATTTGATTGTAAGGAGCTTCTATTTCAGTATATACATTTTGCAGGGCTTCCTTCTCAGCAACAATTTTCTCACGCCCTTGTTGCCATACAGAAATCGCCTGTTTTATTTCTTCAATAGAAGTTGCTTTCGATTTCCCCTTCATCGTTCCATACTCACGCTCAATAAACTGTTTATGTTTTTCAGATTGCTCTTTTAACGTATTAACTGTTTTCGGAAATATAATTGCTGTAGAAAGCGTCGCTTCTACTTTCGTTTCATGAATGAACGCCGCTTCTGTATGCGTCATAATTTGAGATCCTAAATAAAACGTAATAGAACACATACACGGCAATATAAGCATCTTTTTAAAATTACGCGGTCTTTTCAGCATCTTAATCTCTCCCATCGAACGTTACGTTCTTTATACAGAACATTACCTATATTATAGTAAAGAACTATTAAAATTGATAGACAAATACTAGAAAAATAGAAAAAGGGCTATCCATGTGATAGCCCTTTTTATTATTATCTTTCTTCACCTGCTGTTTGTTGTGCATCAAACGTCCAATTTAATTGTAACTTATCACCTTGGAATTGATTTTGATCTTTTCCATTATCAACGAACTCAAATTTCACTTTGAATTTATCGGATTTACCTGCTGAAATACCTTTTTCATCCCAGAACCAAGCCGATAAATCATTATCTACAGCTGTAAGTGTGTCACCTTTTAATTTATCTAAAGTAGTTTGTTTCACAATTGTCTCATGTTTATCTACATTTTTTAAGAATGTTACTTTAATATGTTTACCAAAATCATCTTTATTATCTTTCTTTACATCTTCTACATTATAATCTGTTTTCAGTAGAACCTTTTTAATATTTAAAGAGCCTTTATTTTCTAGTTTAAATTCTTTTTCAATTGTATCCCCAGGTTTTAAATTCGATACGTTAACAACCGTTGATGGATTTAATGCTAAATCCAGTGTTCCAGCCGCAAATGTATTGTTTGACACTTCTTTATCACTGAAAAATGCAAATGTTCCTCCACCAACTAAAGCTGCTCCTAATACCGCTGATGTAATACCCATTCCTAATTTTTTCTTTAAAGTCATGTCCATATCCCCTTAATATATATTTGTTAACTTCCTAAACGGAAAGTATAACCAAACGAACTAGACGGATTGTTCTACTTTTTTATCTTTCTTTTCTCCGTCAATGCTACGAATAGCACCAAAAATAGAAATCGCGGAATAACCAAGTAAAAAGACTCCTGGAATAATAAGAAGTAATGCTGCTCCCGCTTTTGAATTCGCATAATTCAGTAAATAACCAACATACGGAACTGTAATATCTGCATACTTTCCAACTACATTTTCTGCAAGTACTGGCTCTAAATCTGGTCCGTTGTTGTTATCCCCTTTTGTTTCATAAATTACTTTTCCATTTGTATCTTTCACACCGATAATACGGTGAGTGATAATTTTTTGATCTTTCTCTTTAAAGGTAATAACATCACCTTTTTGATATTTAGAACCATCTTTGTTTGGTTCTATTGCAATGATTGATCCTGTTAAAAACGTCGGCTCCATTGATCCTGAAAGAACGCTCTTAAATTGATATCCCATCACTGTCGGATCACCACCGCTTGCTTTTGAAGAAATAACTACAAAAGCTAAAAAAACCATCAATGCAAATAAAACAAATGAGATCGCGTTGCTAATTATCTTCCATATTAATTTCATCGTCTCTCTCCCTCTCCGTTGTTTTATATTATTTGAAGTATGCAATATCCACTTTGTTCTTTAACAAGAACACAAGTAAATGATATAACGAACTTTAAGTTATTGCAATAAGAAAATTTACAATTATTAGTTATTTTAAGTATAGAAAAAAGACTGTGCCAAAATTTTACACAGTCTTTTTATTAGTAATTTATTTACCTTCTGATTTCATTCCTTTTGTATTTCGGCGCAACACTACATATAAAATTGCTCCAAATAATACAATCGCACCTATCCCAACACTTATTACTTTCACATTTGAGTCTTTTACTTCAGGCATAGTTGTATCTTTTTTAGGCATCGTAAAAGTGACATCTTCTGTTGAAAGAACATTTACCGTCGCAATTGTTTGATTATTTTTCGTAATATCAACTGCACCAACTACCTCACCACGATGTATTCCTTTATGATATAAAGATTCTTTATCTAATGAAGCCGCCCGGAAAATAGTTTTCACATTTTTCCCTTCATCTTTCTTAAGCATAAGCTCCGCACTTTGTTCCAACTCAGAATTAACATTTTTATTTAAATATGTTGTTTTTTGATGCCAATTATGTTTATCAAGCACCATTTGCTTCGTAAATTGACCGAAAGAATATTCCGCCATCTGCTTCAAATCTTCATAAATTTCAGGTCTTTGAGAAGCCATTACTACGCTTATAATACGATTTCCATCTTTCTCATTTAATAAAACAAGTGTATTACGTGCTTCATTCGTAAACCCTGTCTTACCGCCAATGCTATATGGATTTTCAAAAAAATTAGATTTATTAAAAATAGACACCGTCTGCCTAGACGTCGTAACTGTCGTTCTTTTCGTATTCATCGCTTGTAAAATTCCAGGATACTTTTGCACACCCTTCGTAATCATAGCCATATCATACGGCGTCGTATAATGGTTCGGATCATGCAATCCATTCGGTGTTACAAAGTGGCTATCTTTCGCCCCCAATTGCTTCGCTTTCTCATTCATCATATTAGCGAAATTCTCAACACTCCCGCCAATCCGCTCCGCAATCGCATACGACACATCATTCGCACTCAGCACCATTAAAATCATAAGCGCAGTATTTCTATTAATTGTCTCTCCAGGTTGAAACTCAATTTGATAATTACTCTTCTCTTGATCTAATGCTAATTGTGAAAATGTAAATTGATCCTCTGGCTTTGTATGCTCCATGAGTAAAATCGCTGTTAACACCTTCGTCGTACTAGCAGGAAATGCGCGGTGATATGCGTTTTTGTCATACAAAACATCTCCTGTTTTTGCATCAATTGTCGTTGCAAACTGACTAAAAACATTCGGTCCTTCCACAGGTGGTGGTGCAACTTGTTCTGGATTTACTCCAATATTCGTCTCAGCACGCAATGTCATAGGTGTCAAAAAAAACGAACAAATAACTGTAATAAAAACCAAAATTTTCTTAAAATTTACCATATGACTCTCCCTTTTCCATTTACTCCTTAACAAAATAATAAATCTACCAATCATATGTAATTTGTATTATATTGGAAGAATTTTCACTATTTTTTACTATATCATACTTTTACGATGAAGAACATAAATATACAATAAAAATAAGAAGGAATTACTCTTTCTTATCCTTCTCATCAATCAACGAATCTATTAACTTTTGACTAGCTTCCTCGGGCGTAATCTCATCTGTTATTCCCATAAACGACCAACCTTTAGAATCAACCCACTCAACAAACTCTTGTAAAAATTCATCATGTGTAACATCCACATCAAGAATCGATCCATTAATCGAAATCGTTCTATTTTTAGACACACGCATCTTGAACGTTTTTCTTACCATTACAACTTTTCTCCCTCTACTTCTAAATATTTATAAAGTGAAACTTTCATCAACCCTCACCAATCGGACTTTTACGGCCATCCAGACTCCAACCTAACTTCTTTACTTTTGCTGAATTTCGAGGTAAGGGATCTTACTGCCTGCAAATAGCGAGATAAAATAATCATGTATCTCTGTTATACATGATTTTCAGTAAATTGTAAAAAGGATATATTGGCCAATTGGCATATTGAAACTGAAAATCTATCATTCTGCAAAAATATCAAATGATATGTAATTGATCATAAATGACTAAATAGATTCACATAAAAATAAAATAACTTACATTTTACCACACCAAATACAAATGACTTTCTTACAATGGAATGGAGTATACTAGAAGAAAACTTAAAATGAGGAGGAACCTCATGACGCGTTGTACGTATTGTAAAACGAAGTGGACAATAAAAGATGTATGGGCAATACTCGTGACATTTGAAAAGGATTGTCCGTATTGTTTTATGAGACAATATCTATCAAAGAAAACGGTGAACGCTATGCCAGAACTTATAAGCTTACCTTTACATTTCTTACTCCCTTTTCTTGTTGATTTGAGTGCTGAAGGTCCTTTGGATTGGTATCGTAAATAATATAACCACTACATCCAAAGACTACTTTCTACTAAATTCGCTTCTCATCATTATTCCTTCATACATTACTAGCATAATCGCTTATACTTTCCCTTTTGAAGATTCTCTAACTCAGCAGGAAGAGCGTCCCCTGAACAAGGTTTATCAATTATGACTTTAATAAACGATGATATATGCATACTGTTAAGCATAAAAAATTAGCATTAAGTTCCACTCAAATATTAATTGAAACCCAACACTCCATTTAATCTGTAATCTAGAATACAAGCAGTGTTTTTTATTATGCATTTTTGCATACAGTATTATTTTCTCTTGTAAATAGATAATAATGTTATATAATAAAACCAACATTTTACCAATAAAAGGTAATAATAAGTGGTGGAATAAGTAAATAACCAAAGCGTATTAACAGATTTGTTCTATGTAAATCATGATACATATATAGAATCAAAACTATGAAATTTTATCTTGTGATTAGATTACTACAAGATGAAAGATTCATAGCGAATACACTTAAGGAAAAAACGTTCCATTAGATTAATATGATATCTATCGAACGAATTGAGAATATACTTAGGGGGAATTTCAAGTGAAAACATTTGGTAAAGTATTATTAACAGGAGCTTTAGCTTTAGGCGGTTTAACAGCTATGAACATTGATACACCAAAGGCACATGCTGACGGAGCAAGCGAGTTCTGTCGTTATATTTGTGGTCCTAGCGAAACGTTGAATGGCTTCACAATTCAATTACACGCTACAGAGTACAGCTACGGCCAAAATATGATTGCAAAAATCACAAATGATAGAGCTGAAGATGTGCGCTATCGTGTAACTATTGAAAAGAAATGGGCAAGTGGCTGGGGTTACTATGAAACTGACTTCAATTTTGGCTCCGAATTACCAGCTGGAACAAACGAAGAATTTTACAATACAACTGGTTTTGGGGGACAACTTCCAGAAAACGGGGAATATCGTTACAAAGTTAAAATTACAAATGCTGACGGTTCTGTAGATACAATTTATACAGCTTCAATGACACTTACAGGAAGATAGCTCATGAACGAGCTCCATTATTTATACTTGTATTTTTGATGATATCATTGATAATTGCGGTGATATTATTATTATTGAAATAAGCTCTTCTGGGCTTATTTTTTATATACAAATTGGAATAATAATATTCAGAAAATTACATCTTTACACTATTGAAGTTTGTTGCTATTATAAGAATACGTCAAATGTTACAATATTCAACAAATTATATAAATCCTCCGATTACACGAATGAAAACACATTGCTGGTCGTAATATTTATAGTTGGGATCCCGTAGCTCAGCAGGGAGAGCGCCACCTTGACAGGGTGGAGGTCGTGAGTTCGAGCCTCTCCGGGGTCATATGAAAAAGAGACACCATATCAACCTTCTACGTGATATGGCGTCTCTTTTTTATCTCATTCAATTACTTCCCACCAAACATCTTCTCCAAAGACTTCGCATTGGCAAACAATACTTCTTTCAAGTTATCGTCAGCAACGATTTTATAGTCGCCATCTTTGTCTTTCTTTAAGTTCAATGTAACTTCGCGAGTTGCCATTGCTGCATCTTTATCTGTTAAGTTTTTGATGATAGTTGAGGTCATTGTTTTTTCGATTGCTTTTTCAGATTGTTCTTTGTCTTCACTAAATGCGCTAGCGAAGGCCATTGGCACAACTTCTCCCACTGCTTTTGTTACAGCAACGGATAGATCAGCAGATGTAATTTTCACTTTCACTTCTGCTTTGTCATCCTTTTTCGATACTTCTTCTAGCTTTTCAAATTTAAAGTTCTTTGTAATTGCACTTAGCATTGCTTTTGCCTCAGCATCATCTGTTTTTTCATTTAGTTTATTAAATTCCTTGTCACTCTCAACAAATGTACGAGCTTTTTCTACATCACCTTTTTGTATCGCTGTTAAAAATTCTTCTGTAGTATCTTTCGGATTTGCACACCCTGCTAAAACACCTGCTGTTAATCCTACTACCATCATTAATAGCAATAATCTCTTTATCTTTTGCACACTCATTCTCCTCTTATCTTTTCTAGTAAGTCAGCATCATACAATATTATGAAACTTACATTACAAACATTTTTTAGTATAGCATTTATATGATTCGTTTCCTATTAATTCCCAAAAGATAAAGGACCTTGCAGCATTCCTACAAGGTCCCTCTTCTATCAATCTATATCCGTAGCACAAATGAACCACATTTTCTGCTCCCTACTACCCGCCACCATCCACATACTCCAATCAAAAATCATAAGCAATAACCAAAGTGATATATTAATATCAGTAAATAATAAATATAAAATGTAATCTCTCTTTTGTATTGCTCCTCTATTCATCAAAATGTAAGCGGCACCGATAGGAGGAAAAAGACAAATATTTTTCTTAACGACCACGGATACAAAGTTACTGTCTGCATATGAATCCCCTTTTCATCATAATACTTGCTTCAACATCGGTCTCACTACCCTATATTCATCACTATAAGCTTCCTTTATGATTAAAGGCGGGTAATCACTTTTTTCTTCCTCAATCATTATGAATACTTCTGTTTTCTCTTGTAATGTATTAGATTCACTATTTTTAGTAGGTTTTCTACTTGTTTTAATTTTCTTTGTTACTTCGCCAAGTTTTTGCCCAACTTCTTCTACTTTGGCAGGTTCATTCGTAACATAGTATTCTTGTTCGTCCCATACTAATATAGGTGGCACTTGTTCTCTTTTGTTACATATTATATAAGTAGTACTAGCTATAAGTAGTATACAAGTTAATAAATAGAAGATAGTTTTTTTATTCATATACTACACTCCTTATCTATCATTTCATTGGATTATATAATATAAGTCATTTATAGTAAATGGATTTAGTGGTAATTTTTAGGTTGAACAATAAAGAAAAACCTTACCGAAGTAAGGTTCCGTTTTACATTCTATAGCGACTGATTAATTACTACGATCATTACAATAATCGCTATAAGCATAACAACTAAACAGCCGATTAATTTATAAAATCCTCGCTTCGTTAACGTCCCGCCTTGAACGTCTTTACGAATAAATAAGAATACGGCTAAAAATAATACAAGCCCAATGCCAAAAGCATACATCATTTGCATATGTTAATCTTCCTTTCTCTCTTCCATCTTAATATCTTTTTGCCAAAACAACAAATGAGATAAAGACGGTACTCATTGTAAGTGCCATAAGTATATTCAATAATATAGAAGAAACTTTTTTAAATTTTAGCACGTCTATTTTGAAGCGAAACACGGAACACTGTAAATAGCTGTTACTATATCTCCTCACTTCTTTTTTTAAAATTTAATATCTCCATATTTGTTTTATCCTTTTAAAATATTTCATTTATTTCTTTATTTCACGAAATGCGTTATTTGTTTTACGGTGTTTTTCGTCATATTTATAGAAACTAACTGTTTATGAAGCATTTTTTATGTTTAGCAACTTTTTTTGTAGAAATCCTTCACTTTCCTTTCAATATTTAACACTATCTAAATAAAGTTTACGATAAATTCATAATTTTTTATTTTTTATACTATATTCCGTTATATTGTTGTATAATATCTATGAAAGCGCTTATTATTTCAATATACATAATTCAAACTATTTTTATCGAAACATTCTAACTATTATACCTATATTTAAATGCAACAATTATAGCTATTAGTATAGGCATACCAAATATATCCACCCCATTTTTCTGTAAAATTACTTTATAACATGAAAGATTAACTTGGGTGATAAGTTATTGTGAATGTTTTTTTACAAAACAGATAAGTAATAGTGTTTGGTATTATGTAAATTATTGTAATAACATAAGAGTAAAGAAAACATTTACATTGATTACTGATTCATTACTTATTGAAAAAGAGCAAAATGCACCTTTGTATGGAAAAGGATTATATGCATTGGGAGGTTTAAACAAATGACGAGGAAGAATACAACGACAAACCCTTGGGCCAAGTTCCACGGTCCGAACCTTGGTTATGTTATTGAGCAGTATGATCTTTACGTAACTGGAGCAGGTTCTGTTGATCCGGAATTACAAGAGCTTTTTGAAATTTTTGGAGCTCCTTCGTTTCAAGATGATGTCGTAACAGGGGACAACACAGCAACACATTTTTCTCCTCAAAACACAGGTAACATTGAAAAAATTCTTAAAGTCGTTCAACTTGTTGAGCAGATTCGTTCTTTCGGGCACACGTTGGCTCACATCAACCCGATGGAAGATGCTGCAAATGGACAATCTCTTCTTGAGAAAGCAATGAACGAACTGAGCGATGCTGACTTGAAAGCGATTCCAGCGAAAACAGTATGGCCAGATGCACCAGAAGGTATTCACACTGCACTTGATGTAATTCATAGATTAAAAGACGTTTATACAAAATCTTTAGCTTATGAATTTTCTCATATACAAGATAGTGAAGAACGCGCGTGGTTGCATCAAATGGTGGAATCAAATTCATTGCGTCAACCACTATCAAATAAAAAACGAACTGCTCTTTTAAAACGTTTAACAGCTGTTGAAGGTTTCGAGCAATTCTTGCATAAAACATTCGTTGGGCAAAAACGTTTCTCTATCGAGGGCGTTGATATGCTTGTACCTGTTTTAGATGAAATTGTTCTAGAAGGTGCTAAAAACGGCGTAGAGGATGTCATGATTGGTATGGCTCACCGCGGTCGTCTAAGCGTACTTGCTCACGTATTAGAAAAACCATATAGTCACATGTTTGCTGAGTTCAAACATGCAAAAATAGAAGGCGCAGTAGCCAATTCTGGCTGGACTGGCGACGTGAAATACCACCTAGGTAGAGAACAAGTCGTTAGTAACGAAGAAGTTAGCACTCGCGTTACATTAGCAAATAACCCGAGTCATCTTGAGTTCGTGAATCCTGTAGTAGAAGGTTTCGCACGTGCTGCTCAAGAGAATCGTAAAAAATCTGGTCTTCCAGATCAAGATACTTCAAAATCATTCGTAATTTTAGTTCATGGTGATGCTGCATTCCCTGGTCAAGGTATTGTATCTGAGACACTCAACTTAAGCAGATTGAACGCGTATCAAACAGGCGGAACGATTCATGTTATCGCAAACAATGCAGTTGGTTTTACGACTGATAGCTATGATTCTCGTTCTACGAAATATTCAAGTGACCTTGCAAAAGGTTTCGATATTCCGATTGTTCACGTGAACGCTGATGATCCGGAAGCTTGTCTTGCAGCTGCTAACCTTGCGATTCAATATCGCATGTTGTTCAAAAAAGATTTCTTAATCGATTTAATTGGTTACCGCCGCTACGGTCATAACGAAATGGATGATCCAGCAGTTACGCAACCACAAGTGTACAAAAAAATTAAAAACCATCCAACTGTAAGAGCAATTTATGCAGATCAATTACAAGCTGCTGGTGTTCTAAATGCAGATGAGGTTGAAACAATTACACAGTTTACACAAGAGCAATTAAAATCCGACTATGCACAAGTACCACCAGCTGATACGAGTGATGCAACAATTCACGTTAAAGTACCAGATGTTGTTGCAAAAGGTATTCAGTCAATTGATACTGGTGTTGAGATTGACTCACTTCGTGCAATTAATGAAGGTCTACTATCTTGGCCAGAAGGCTTTAACGTATATCCGAAAGTGAAGAAAATTCTTGAGCGCCGTAAAGATGCTCTTGAAGAGAACGGTAAAATTGAATGGGCACTTGCTGAATCATTAGCATTCGCTTCTATTTTACAAGAAGGTACGCCAATTCGTTTAACTGGTCAAGATTCACAGCGTGGTACATTCGCACACCGTCATATCGTATTACACGATACTGATACAAATGAAACATATTCACCGTTACATCGCTTACCAAACATTAATGCTTCGTTCTCTGTTCATAACAGTCCGTTATCAGAGGCTGCTGTTGTTGGTTACGAATATGGTTATAACGTATTCGCTCCAGAAACTCTTGTTATGTGGGAAGCGCAATATGGTGACTTCTCAAATACTGCGCAAGCATTATTTGATCAATATGTTTCAGCTGGAAGAGCAAAATGGGGTCAAAAATCTGGTTTAGTTCTTCTATTACCACACGGTTATGAAGGTCAAGGACCAGAGCACTCTAGTGCACGTCCAGAGCGTTTCTTACAGTTAGCTGCTGAGAATAACTGGACAGTTGCAAACTTAACGAGCGCGGCTCAATACTTCCATATCCTGCGTCGTCAAGCATCTATCTTAGGAACAGAAGCTGTTCGACCATTAGTATTGATGACGCCGAAGAGTTTATTACGTCACCCACTTACGCTTTCAACTGCTAGTCAGTTAAGCGAAGGACGTTTCCAACCTGCTTTAGAACAAGAAAACCTTGGCATGAAACCAAATAAAGTAAAACGTCTTGTTTTAAGCACAGGTAAAATGGCAATTGACTTAGCAGCAGAAATCGAGTCTGGTAAACATGAGTACAACTTAGACGAAGTTCATGTCGTTCGTATTGAGCAATTGTACCCATTCCCTGCTGAGAAAGTTCAATCTATTATTAAACGCTTTAAAAACTTAGAAGAAATCATTTGGGTTCAAGAAGAACCTCGTAATATGGGCGCATGGCATTACATGGCTCCAATTCTGTTCGAACTTGCTGGAGATAAAGTGAAAACAGGTTACATTGGACGTCCTGATCGCTCTAGTCCATCTGGCGGCGATCCATTCGCTCACAAAGCTGAGCAAGAACTAATTGTTGCACATGCTTTAGATGTGAAGTATAACTTCCGTCAAGATAAACAAGAAATTGAAGTTTACAGCAACTAAAAAGTAACAATGAAGGTTTCTAGCTTGTTCCTTGGGCAGAATATCTGCCCAAGGCCAGGCTAACAAATGGAGATTACCGAAGACAAAAGAAGAAAAAACACACCGTTAGGCAAATAAGGGGAGGACATTTAAAATGATCGAAATTAAAGTACCTGAGCTTGCAGAATCTATTACTGAAGGAACTATTTCACAATGGCTTATCAACGTAGGCGACAAAGTTGAGAAAGGTGGCAGCGTTGTTGAGCTTGAAACTGATAAAGTCAATGTAGAAATCATTGCAGAAGATTCAGGTATTGTATCGAAGTTACTAGGCGAACCTGGGGATACAGTTGAAGTTGGAGCAACTATCGCAATTTTAGATGCTAATGGAGCACCAGTTGCAGTAAGTACACCTGCACCGGCTGCTGAGCAACCAAAACAAGAAACGGCTGAAGCACCGAAAGCTGCGGCACCAAATGGTGAGCAAACTGCAACACTACAAGGTTTACCAAATACAAACCGTCCTATCGCATCACCAGCTGCTAGAAAAATGGCTCGTGAATTAGGAATCGACTTAAACGACGTACGTAGTACAGATCCACTTGGACGCGTGAGACCACATGATGTACAAGCTCATGCTGCAGCACCAAAAGAAGCACCAGCTGCTCCAAAGAGTCCAGCTCCTGCTCCAGTTGCAAAAACGGAATTCGAAAAACCAGTTGAGCGCGTGAAAATGTCCCGCCGCCGTCAAACAATTGCAAAACGTCTTGTAGAAGTTCAACAAACATCTGCAATGTTAACAACATTTAACGAAGTTGATATGAGTGCGATCATGGAATTACGTAAAGAACGCAAAGATGCTTTCGAGAAAAAACATGATGTACGTCTTGGCTTCATGTCATTCTTCACAAAAGCAGTTGTTGCAGCATTAAAACAATTCCCACTATTAAATGCTGAAATTCAAGGTGACGAGCTTATCATTAAAAAATTCTATGATATCGGTATTGCAGTAGCAGCTCCAGATGGATTAGTTGTTCCAGTTGTACGCGATGCTAACCAATTAAACTTCGCTGAAATCGAAAGCGAGATTCGTGAATTAGGTAAAAAAGCACGCGATAACAAACTTTCATTAAAAGAACTACAAGGTGGTACATTTACAATTACAAACGGTGGTGTATTCGGTTCTCTAATGTCAACACCGATCCTAAATAGCCCTCAAGTTGGTATTTTAGGAATGCATAAAATTCAAGTACGCCCAGTTGCAATTGATAACGAGCGTATGGAAAACCGCCCAATGATGTACATTGCTTTATCTTACGATCACCGTATTGTAGATGGTAAAGAAGCAGTTAGCTTCCTTGTTGCTGTTAAAGATATGCTTGAAGATCCAAAATCATTATTATTAGAAGGTTGATAGATTAATAATCTATTAAAGGCTGTAGAATGAATCATTCTACAGCCTTTTTTATTGCGTTCATACGGGACAAATTGCATGACATAAGCTAATAATGTATGCCTATAACGTAAGGAGGATTAAAATGAGTAACCTTCCAATTCATGCAAAACTTAAAGTAAATAAGGATACCTTCTTCCTCCCCGACTCAAACGGGGGTGTCTATTTTCGAAATAATGCCAGTTCATTTCGTATGGACGGTGACGGAATTTATAACTGGATTGAAAAATTAATGCCTATGTTTAACGGTAATTATTCTTTAGCAGAAATAACGGATGGTCTCCCTCTTCCCTATCAAAATCGTGTACTTGAAATTGGAGAGATTTTATATACAAATGGATTTGTCCGTGATGTAAGTCAAGATGCACCTCATGAATTAAACAGCGTATTACTTGATAGATATGCTTCGCAAATTGAATTTTTAGAAGCTGATTCTCATTCAGGTGCTTTAAAATTTGAAACATACCGCGGAGCAAATGTCCTTGTACTTGGCTCCGGAGATATGCTTACTTCTTTAGTTTCTTCTTTATTAGAATCTGGTTTACCTACATTTCATTACCTCGTTACAGATCGAGATGAAACAAACTATGACAGAATACATGAGCTAATAGAACGTGCATATGAAGTTGATAATAGTGTACTCCTTCAAGAAATCGATACTACAATTGACCGTCCCTTGCATGAAGTATTCGAACCTTTTGATTGGATTTTATATGTTTCTCAAAATGGAGACATTGACGGTTTAAAAACAGTTCACACTATTTGTAGAGAAACGAAAAAGAATTTTATACCAGCTATTTGTTTATCAACACTCGGTATAGCTGGACCTGTCGTAACGGAAAATCGTGATGAATGCTGGGAATCCGCATGGCATCGGCTACATGAAACGACTTTGCAAAATGAAAATTCATCGGATTCCTTCTCACCAATTACATCTGCCATGTTAGCAAATGTAATCGTTTTTGAATTGTTTAAACATGTCGCGGATGATTCATATCGTGAAAAAGAATCACAATTCTTTTTATTAAACTATGAAACACTTGAAGGAACGTGGCATCCTTTTATAAAACACCCTCTTGCAACTGATGAAAGTTTTACAATTGATACGATAGAAAATCTTTCTGAAAAACTTGAGCATCGGTCGAACCAACATACTTCAACTGATGTATTCCGATTTTTTGACTCATTAACTTCTAAAGAATCCGGTATATTCCATGTATGGGATGAACAAGATTCATATCAATTACCGTTATCACAGTGCTATATTCAAGTAGCCAATCCACTATCAGATGGCCCAGCTCCCCTTCTGCCTCTTATGACTCGCAGTGGATTGACTCATAATGAAGCACGCCGAGAAGCTGGTTTAACAGGAATTGAAACATATGTAGCAGAAATCATTCACCGCCTTATTCCTGAACATAACGATATCGGTATCGGGGCTGGAGAAACGATGACAGAAGGATTTTACCGGGGACTACAACAACATTTAAACAATAAATTGTATGAGCGGCAATCACATATGCTAGAAGAACTTACAACGATTGATTTAACTGATATTCACGATAAACATTGTAGATTTTATTACGATGCCCTTGCTACAATTCATGAAACACCTAAAATCGCAATGAGCGAAGAGATTCTTAGTTTTCCAGTCGTTTGGGTTGGTATAAATGATAGATGGTACGGTGCATCTAATATTAATATGACGTTAGCGTTACGGAACGCACTACAACTATCACTGCTCCACATTCAAAGTGAAGAGACTCCTTACAGAGCTAATATCTTGCCTGAATCGTCTATTATTTTATATGACACGGATTCTTTTAGAGTGGAAATACAAGCGGAAGAAGACATTCCAAGCGTACAATCTTTACAACTCGCCTTACAACATTTAGAAGAACATAATTTTTACCCATTCGTATTTGATTTAGCAATTGAACCATTTTTGAAAGAAAGCTTAGACGGTGTATACGGAGTATTAATTGCAAAGGAGGACGGTCTATGACTCAAAATATATTGCTTATAGGGGATGGCCTTCTTGCAGACTATGTACATGATCAATTATGCAAACAATATTCCATCATTCGCCAGCATACCCTTACAGAAGAACTTCCTGAAAATATTCATCTCGCTCTCGTATTACATGATGGATCTCCTTCTACTATTCATCATGATGCTGAGCTAATTTTTCGGTCAAAACATATCCCGTGGCTACGTGGTTTTACTTCATTTGGCGAAGGTATTATCGGTCCTTACATTCATCCTCTTGCGCCCGGATGTTCCCATTGTTCTGATGGACGCCGTTTTATCGCTGGCTTTGATCAAAAAGAAATGTGGGAACTACAGCGGAAATATGCCTTTAAAGCAGATAATGTAACGAGGCGTGATGTACGTGCCACCCAAAATGGAATGTTGCAAATGTGCCATATTATTTGCGCAGAAACAGAAAAAATATTAACTCATAACCATTCCTCTTTAGAAAATGAACTTATTTTACTAAACTTACAAACATTACAATGTACGCGGCATTCTTTTCTTCCAGATCCTCTCTGTCCTGTATGTAGTAATTTACCTGATGATACTGCGGATGCGGCGGAAGTTTCTTTACAACCGAGTTTAAAAGTAAGCACCGAAACGTATCGCTGCCGTTCCATTCATGAATTAAACACATTTTTAACAAGAGACTATTTAGATTATCGGGTCGGTATGTTGAACGGCAAAATACAGCATTCTTTATTACCATTCGCTGACGTCATTATAAACATGCCATTAATGTTTGGAAATGAAGGTGTTGCAGGCCGAACTCATTCATTTGCAGTGAGTGAAGCAACTGCCATTTTAGAAGGTTTAGAACGATATTGCGGTATGTCGCCTCGTGGAAAAAAAACAAATGTGCATGGTAGTTTTCATGATTTAGAGGAACATGCACTAAATCCCCTCACACTCGGTGTACATACAAATGAACATTACAATCGTAATAATTTTCCATTTAAACCGTTTGATCCTGATTATGAGCAAAACTGGGTATGGGGATATTCTTTATCACAAAACAGACCGCTTTTAGTTCCTGAATCAATTGCTTATTACAGCCTCGGTCATCGAGATGCTTTCGTGTATGAAACATCAAATGGATGTGCAATTGGCGGTAGTTTAGAAGAAGCGATTTTTCACGGCATTTTAGAAATTGTAGAGCGTGATGCCTTCTTACTCACTTGGTATGCCGAATTACCTCTTCCCCGCCTTGATCTTAATTCAGCAAATGATACAGAATTACAATTAATGATCCAGCGGTTACGTACGATTACCGGATATGAATTATACGCTTTTAATGCGACGATGGAACACGGCATCCCGAGCTTATGGGTAATTGCAAAAAATACGCGTGAAAATGGAATGAACGTTGTTTGTGCGGGAGGCGCTCATTTAGATCCTATTCGAGCCTTAAAAAGCGCCATTCAAGAAATAGCAGGCATGTTACTTATAACAGACGATGAGCTCGAGCACAAAAGAGAATACTACGAAAAATGCTTACAAGATCCTTATTTCGTTAATAAAATGGAAGACCATAGTATGCTGTATGGATTGAAAGAAACGGAAGAACGTCTTCACTTCCTTTTACGAGAAGATGCACCGGTGCAAACGTTCCAAGAAATGAATGTATCACAATCATTTGATATGGATTTAACATCCGATCTCCACCAACTTATAAATCGTTTGCATCAATCTAATCTGGAAATAATTGTTGTAGATCAAACCGTTCCCCTTATAGAAAAGAACGGACTATACTGTGTAAAAGTTATTATTCCAGGCATGTTACCGATGACGTTCGGACACCATCTTACTCGGGTTACAGGATTGGACCGGGTATATACCGTACCGATGACACTTGGATATACAGACGAACCTTTAACGAATGAAAAATTAAATCCACATCCACATCCGTTTCCATAGTAAAGGAGGGATTTCATGCAGCTAGATACTTTTTTACATCATCTCCATTTCTCTATCGATGAAATTATGCCGAATCATGAGGTGGACTGGAAAGACGCACCGCTTCCTTATAAATTATATCGAAATGTACCTACCATCCCGCTCTCCTTAGAAATCCCGTTATCTTTATCGAACTCTTCTACTACACCTACTCTAAATGAGATTGGTTATTACCTTTGGTATTCATTTGGTGTAACACAATTATGTCAGCTAAATAGCGAGAGAAATGTATTACGTAGATCCATTCCTTCAGGCGGTGCCTTATACCCGAATGAATTGTATATCTATTTAAAGGTTGACGATTATCCAGACGGCATTTACCATTATGACGCCGCACATCACCGACTTATTTTACTTCGCGAAGGAAATTTCGATTCTTATTTAACAGACGCACTCGGTAATCGCTGTAATATACATGATTGTTTCGGTGCTGCATTCGTATCGACTATGTTTTGGAAAAACTTCTTTAAATACAATAACTTTTCATATCGACTTCAAGGATTAGATAGCGGGGTTCTCATTGGACAATTACTAGAATGTGCAAAACAGTTCGGTTATACGAACGGCGTATACTTTCAATTTCTAGACCGTGCACTGAACCATTTACTCGGATTGTCAGAAGGTGAAGAAAGTTTGTATGCCGTTATTCCTTTAAGTACAGAGCCAGAAACTAATTGGTTTCACAATGATTACCGTGAAAATAAAACAGTTACTTCTCATGAGTTGTTGCAACAAATTCCGCCGCTCGCACATGAACATTTCATTCGCTCAAAACATGTAGATGAATATCCGATGATAACAAAAATAAATGAAGCTTCTATGATCGAATCGACAGCACACTTCCAAACACTACATCATGAAGAGCACTATCAACATAATACGTACGCTGTACAGCTACCAAAAGTAGAACGGTTATCGTATGATTTCTTGCAACTTTGCAGAAAACGATATTCTCCTGATGCGGACTTTATTTTAACGAAATGGGATGCAGCCGAGCTCGCTACTTTACTACAAGAAGCGAGTCTCTCCTTCCCCTATTACAACGATCTTGACGGTAAGTATACAAATGAAAATACACGCATCTCCTTATATGGATGTTTTTATAACGTGAAAAATATTAAAAACGGGGCTTACGCTTATAACAGTAAAACACATTCCATACAACCAATTCGATATGGAGACCTTCGCTACCCACTTCAGTCTAGTATGACGATGGATAACGTTAACCTTTTTCAAGTACCACTTTGCTTACATGTAGTCGGAAAGAAAGATTACTATACACGTGCATTAGGCTATAGAGGATACCGCATTCACCAAATGGAAGCAGGTATACTCGTTCATAAACTCATTTTCGCTGCAACTGCTATGGGGATGGGCGGGCATCCGTTACTAAGTTTTGATACAAATTCATGTGATCAATTGTACGGTATTGATGCTGGGAATGAAACATCTCTTATTCAAGTTCCAGTTGGGGCATATCGGGCGCGGAATTGGTTAAAAGGGGCTTTGCATAGTTAAAAGCACGCCGATGGACGGCGTGCTTTTTTACTAGATTAACTTAAAAATACTCTTAATTTGTCTAGCAAATAACCAATTTTTCGTACCGTAGTTATCATTTAAACTATCTAAATTAATAGATTGTCCGTTAGCAAACTTTAATTCTAACGTAGTATTTTTGTCATTTGTTTTTAAATTACTATTTGTAATGGCATCATACTTTAATTTTTCAATCTCAATATATTCGTCTTTTTCTTGTCCGATCACGACATGGTCTTGGAAGAAGAAAAAGACTTCTACTTTTTTACCGAAACAAAATACATTTTTCGTATAAATTAATGTCGCGTTATCAAGTCCGACACATACTTCTTTCATTTCTTCCACAACGTGTCCAAAGTCTTCTTCATGTCTTGCATTTGATTCAGCAATCCATTCTTCGATTGTTTTCATGTTAATTGCCATACTGCGCCCCCTGGTTCGTTCATTGCTTCGTTTAAAAAATAAATACTATATGAAAATATAAGCGATACGTACGATGTTTTCAAGGGGGCACGGTATATTCAAAATAAAGTGAAACTTTATTTACTCCCTCATTGTAAAAAAAATAGCACTTTAAAAAGTGCTATTCCGCTCTCCTTGCCGCTTGCTGAATTGGGTCCCACACGCTGTTATATGGTGGTGCATAACTTAAGTCGACATCTTCTAAATCATGAATACTCATTTTATTGAAAAGCGCCATCGCAATCACATCAATACGTTTATCTACGCCTTCTTCTCCAATTACTTGTCCACCTAATAATTGTTTCGTGTCAGAACGGTATAGTAATTTTAAGTAAAGTGGTTTCGCATTTGGATAATAGCCTGCCATATTTGTGGAATCTACTTTGACTGTTTTATACGGGATATGTAGTCCTTTTGCTTCTTTTTCATTTAAGCCTGTTCTTGCAAGCGTCAAATTCATAAATTTAATAATGCCTGTACCTAACGTTCCTTTAAAAGCTCTTCGTTTATCCAGCATATTCAGCCCGGCAAGTCGCCCTTGTTTATTTGCAGTTGTTCCAATTGGAATATGGTCATAAATTTCTTTTATCACGTGATAATGTGTCGCACAATCACCAGCTGCATATACATCTTGCACATTCGTCTGCATATATGCATTTACCTCGATGGCCCCTTTATGATTTGTACGTATGTTCGTTCCTTCAAGAAAATCAGTATTCGGCTTCACTCCGACAGATACTAAAACAAGATCCGCTTTATACGTACCTTTATCCGTTTCAACTGCTTCTACTCGTTCATTCCCTTTGAACGCTTTTACATTTTCATTCGTTAAAATTTCAATATGATGTTTATCTGCTTCTTTATGTATATACTCCGCCATATCCGCATCATAAATCGTACCGATATGATCATTTCGCTCAATCATTCTTACTTTCTTACCAAGTTCGACGAATGTTTCTGCCATTTCCAGTCCGATTGCACCACCTCCAATAATCGTTACATCTTCAACTTTACTCGTTTCTAGCGTTTTTAATATGCGCTCAGCATCAGGAATTGTTTTTAAAAGATGAACACCTTGTAATTCCCGTCCCTCCCATTCTGGCATAACAGGACGCACTCCAGTCGCAATTAATAATCGATCATATGGAAATTCAAAGACATCTTTCGTCTTCGTATGCTCTGCATACACCATTTTCTTTTCCGTATCTACTTTCGTTACTTCATGACGCACTTTCGCATCAATTCCATATTTCTCACGAAACGTCTTCACGTTGCGCGCGATTAACTTTTCAGTTGAAGCGATAGCACCACTAATGACATACGGTAATCCACACTGAGCGTATGAATAAATTTCACCTTTTTCTAAAGTTACAACATTTGCATTTTCATCGTTTCTAACAATTTGCATAGCTGCACTCATACCAGCTGCATCTCCGCCAATAATGACATAGTTCACTTTACCACTCCTTCTTTTTTACATATTCTTTACGTTTTCCATATTTTATAGAAATAACACCTACTTCCATTGTAAAGAAAGAGAATTTCATCTTCAAATTTGGTGCACAAACTTATGTATGAATAGGTAACTGTCGTGTCTTATAAACAACATGTTTAATATGCTATAACAGTAACTATTGAAAGTAGGTGAAACATACATGTGCGCTGGTCTTCTCGCTCAGTTTCCAGAGGAACCGAAAGAACCGAAAGCCGCCCTCCCGCTTGAACAAGAATTTACCGTTAATGCAACATTATACAGTGCTCGCGCTTGGTTATCAGACAATGATACTTTCTCTCAAACTATTTGGAAAGCCACTCGCTTTGCTTCTGCATCACATGCTGGTAAGTCCATCTTCCCCGTCGGTACTATTAAAGTTGTAAATGTTTCTGATGATACAATAACGGTTACTATATCATCAGAATCAGATGATGCACTCAAAATAGTCGTTCCTCCTCATTCTGAAGCTGCCTTAACGTCTAGTTCTTTATCTGATGTGCAAGCCAGTACATCCGGGGGAGCAAGTAAAGTCACATTTCTCTTTCATATCTTTTTCTCTAGGGATCCTGGTCCAGCTAAATAACGATAGAAAAGGTACAGCAATATACACTGTACCTTTTTCAAGCGCTCTATTCTCTTGATTTGATTAGTTCAACATTATAAGTTTCAATATCTGTTAACGTTCCTGTAAAATAAGGATTTTCTCTATACCAAGACTGTTTTGCAAAATACGCTTGCATATCTTTCGTTTGAAAAATATGGCCATGCCTTGCATATATTTCGTTTCTAGCAATTTTCAACTGCTCTTTCGATAAATATGTTAAATCTGCGCTCGTTAATTTTCGAATATCACTATCAGGAAAGATGAAACCATTATATACATACTCAGTCGCGGGCGTTGGAGTAACATTATAAACAACTGTTTTTTCTGTACTTTTCTTTTGGAATGGAAGATTATAAGACGAAAGTGCCGTTACCGTCTCTACTTTTGTCGTTTCCCGTCCACTTTCTCCATTTCGTTCTAAATAAATCGTCGCACTTCCATCAGTCGCTACAGGCCCCCATGTAATTTCTTCTCCTGCCAGCGCTGTAACTGGTTTTTGATTTACGTACAATGTTGCACCAGGCGCGTTCGTTTGAACTGTAATATATTGACCTTGCAACGTTAAATCTACCGTTACGTTATTTTGGCTTTGTTTCATAAGTACAACCTTTTCCTCACGCAATAGTTTTACGTAGTCATTTTTATATTCTGATTGAAACACTTGATTTCCCGGAAGAAATGGCCCATATTGCTTCTCAAACTTTTTGTCATCTGTCTTATCAATTTCTTTTCCGTTCATTTTTAACGATACGTCTTTTTCATTTGTAAGCAAAGTTGTATAGTACGTCTTCGCTTTCAATTTATAGCGATCAAATATAAAGAAATACTTTCCGTCTTTCGTTAATGAAAAATCAGCTCTTTCTATTCCATCCCGTTGTTTTTCACCTTGTCTCAAGTATTCTCTTAATTCATTTACGTAAGATGGATTTTCTTTTATATATGAAAATAGAGGCGTTACGCTCTCTCTCGTTATCATAATCGATGGATCATCTGCCGTAACGATCTCAGCTAATTTCTCTCCGTCCCTCTCTTGTAAAATCGTAATCATCCGGTCTACTTGTGCCACCTGCGTATAATACGACGATCCGTACAAATACAATCCAATAATCGCTATAACAAATAGCGCTAACAGTGTAATGCCAACTTTTACACCACCGCTCATGTTCTTCTTTACTACAGAACGTCCCCTCTTCGTCCCGCAGTTTTGACAAAATTGCACACCATCTTCAAACTGAACTCCGCACTTTGTACATACCTTCATCCAGTCAACCACCTTTTCATTAGAAGCCAGTTATTCCTTGTGTTAAGGCTTGAATTATCGTGCTAATGTAAGACCAAAGTACAATGAATGTTGCAATTCCAATTAAAACATTCGCAATAATAAGTGTGTAAACGAGATCTAATCCGCCATTGGCTAGTTTTAATACCGCTACAGTTATACTAATCCCTATATAAGTTGTAGCTACCGATAATAATATCGGTAAGAAAAAGATTAATAAGAAACTAAAAAGAAAAGAAAGGACTAATATGACAATAGCCGGCGTCGCTATCGTTCCCCATATACCGAATACTTCAAGAAACGAAAAAGATGATTTCATCATCTTACCACTTACAAAAATAATAAATCCGACAAATAAAGTTAAAATTAATAAAAAGAAAAAGACCGTTATAGATTCTCCAAAAAACGTAGGAGTAGATATATCTGGTGCAAATGTTCTCGTAACTGCTGATGCTGCACTCATCATTCTATAAAAAATACATGCTCCTAAAAAACAAATAAGAATAAGACTTACAATTCCATTTCGCACTTCAATAGCGCCGCTTTTCATAATCGCTGTCGGTGCTTGTAATGCATGTTTAAAAAATTGAAAATAGCCGCTCGCAAACCGCTTCGCTTGTTCTACCGTTTCATTTGGCCCAGTTTTCTTCGCTTGTGCCGCACGTGCTTGTTCCGGCCCTTCTTCTTGACCACTACTTGCCACTACCTCTTCCGTTAACGAATGTCCACAATTCCCGCAAAATTTTGCCTCTGCTGCATTTTCTGTATGACATGACGGACATTTCATTCTCTCATCCCTCCTTAAGCATATACCATATAGGGTGTTACAAGTTCAATATATGACTTTGGACATAAAACATGACTACAAGAAAAAGATTCTGAAATCCTTCTTTCAAAAGAAATTATATATGCTAGCAATCTTGAAAAATAATGCTATTATGAAACAGAACAAATAACATTTTTAACAGATTGGATGAAAGACAATGGAATTGGTAAACTCAATTTTTCAAATATTCCTTACGAGCGTAATCCAATTATTTTCTTTAATTGGCGTTATCATTGTAATTGGATTTCTATTAGGTTATTTAGAATCACTAACACGAATGTATTGGTCGAGGGCTTTCGGAAGAAAAGGATTCCTTTTAACGGCGTGGATTGGTGTTCCGATTCACGAACTTGGACATGCCATTATGTGCGTACTGTTCCGTCATAAAATTGTAGCAACGCAGTTTTTCCCAACAGATACAAGTCAAGGAGCATTAGGTTTCGTACAACATCAATACAATCAAAAAAGTGTGTATCAACGAATTGGGAATTTCTTCATCGGCATCGGGCCTATTATTTCTGGTATTACTGCATTAATCCTTTTAATGCGCTATTTCGTACCAGAATCATATTTTTTATTTAATACAACTCTCGAAAAAACGATTGCTTCTACTTCTATTAATGTAGAAATGATCCAAAACATGCTCTTATCGACGTTTGTATTATTGAAAAGCTTATTTACAATCGGCAATTTATTGAATCCTTCCTTTTGGTTATTTTTATTTATCGCCATTTGTATTTCCGCACATATCGCTTTAAGTAAACCAGACATTAAAGGATCAATAGACGGAGTTATCGTCATGTTTATCGTTTTATTTTTATTCAACATCATAGCGGGACTGTTTCAATACGACAGTAACCAGCTAATTGGACAGGTTATGAAATATAATATGTATCTCATTGCGTTTTCTAGTGTAGCACTGCTTTTCTCTTGTCTTTCTACACTCGTTAGTTTTTCGTTTTATAAAATAAGAAGAGGGCGTTCTTTTTGAACGCCCTCTTCTTATTAATTATTCCCCTTATAATCACAATGCTCAACAGGCACACGAGCATGCCCTTCTTCATCGGTACACCATGACTGTGATTGGAATGCAAGAAAGATACCAATCCATTCTTCTTCCTTTTCAAAGTGAATGAGTATCCCTCCGTCTTGCCATATGCCATTATCACCTTTCCATTTCTCTACATTCCCTTGATTCATGTGAATATCATGTATACCGTTTCCTGGTTTGAAATGAAAATAGGAATCTGGTGTATTTTCTTCTGGTCCCCATCTTTCACCAAACGCGTAAATAATCGCTTTTTCTTCTATCGCTCGCTTTATATAACGTTCTATTTTTTCGTTTAAATCATTATCTGCTCCTGCTTTTTCGGGAGGCAAAGGAATCATTTGTTTTGAATCAAATAGATTTCCTCTTACATAATCTAAAGCCACTTTCGGTTCATTGTTTTTTATTTCTGTAAAACCGAATGGTAATGTCGGTAAAATATGAATTGCTTCTGATTTAATATTGTTACTCGCAAAATATAAAACTTCTGATGGATAACTTTGCGACTTTACGTTAATTGCAATACGATAATCTACTCCTGTTTCGCCCTGTAAATGAACTTGATAATGAGGTGTTTTCCCTTTTCCAATCTTTGATTGTATAACTGTACCTTTTAACACACCGTAGTTTTTTAGGGGCATACATTTCATCTCCTATTCATCTAAAATCGGCAAGGATACCCCCTACTTCAATCGTGTGAAGGGCGATAGCCCAACGATAAGTGGGGGAGGAATTGCCGGCAGATACGGTATGGTACGTTAAAAATCCTAAGATTCTGTACCATATCAAGTATCTGAAACTTCCACCTTTCCTCCTACTTTCTCTACTTAAGTTGTTTGCTTTCACTAAAAATCTGTTACAATTTAATTAGTGAAAGGCGGTGAAAATAATGCCTACAATTACTGCAAAAATACAAATCCATGTTTCCGATAATCAAGCTGAAAGTCTAAAGATAACAACGAACGCTTACCGCAAGGCTTGTAATTGGTTATCAAAACACATATTTGAAACAAAGAACCTTAATCAAGTAAATCTCAATAACTTATATTATTCTGATTTGCGAAATCAATTTAGGTTAAAAAGTCAAATGGCTCAATCTGTGATGAAAACTGTAATTGCTCGTTACAAGTCGGCTAAATCAAATGGACATGAATGGTCTTTGATTGACTTCAAACTTGCAGAATATGATTTAGTCTGGAATCGAGATTATTCACTAACCAAAAACCAATTTAGTGTAAACACGCTTGAAGGTCGCCTAAAACTAAATTATGAGCGTAAGGCTATGAAGAAATACTTCAACAGCACTTGGAAATTTGGTACTGCTAAATTAGTGCATAAGTACAAAAAGTGGTTCTTACATATCCCGATGACAAAAGAGTACCAAACATTAGATTTCGCAGATGTAAACAACATCGTTGGTGTTGATTTAGGAATCAACTTCCTTGCAACCACTTATGATAGTCAGGGCAAAACAACCTTCTACAACGGAAATATTGTTAAACATAAGCGTGGTAAATTTAAAGCTACTCGTAAGCAATTACAAACACGACAAACACCATCTTCTCGTAAGAAAATAAAACAAATTGGCTCAAGAGAAAACCGTTATGTAACTGATGTAAACCATCAAATTACAAAGGCACTCGTTGAGGCATACCCTAGAGGTACTATGTTTGTTTTAGAAGACTTAACAGGGGTTCGTTCTGCGACAGAGAAAGTACGAGTGAAAAACCGCTATGTTTCTGTATCTTGGGCTTTCTATCAGTTCCGTCAAATGCTTGAGTATAAAGCTGAATTGAATGGACAAAAGGTAATTGTGGTAGACCCCAAATATACTTCCCAAACTTGCCCTAAGTGCGGAAACATTGAAAAAGCAAATCGTAATAAAAAGCTACACACTTTTAAGTGTAAAAATTGCCAATACCAATCAAATGATGACCGTATTGGTGCGATGAATCTACACCGTAAGGGAATTAAGCATATCAGTGTAGTTACCACAGGAGTATAGCTCTTGTGGTAGGGGCGAAGTCAACCGTCCTTATGCTCCACCATACTAAGGTAGGAGAGCATTGCTCGTTCGTACTACTGGGTAGGAATAAGCGTAGTTGCTCTCTATGAGGGTAGAAGCACTGTCGAACTCCGACAGACGCAAGCCCCCACTTCAAACGCCCCGTAAGGGTGTTAAGTGGCGGGTTGTTGACTTAGTAGAAGCTATTCATATTTAAATCATTATCCACTCATAAAAAAAATCCTCCTATGTTAGGGGGATTTTTAATTTCTCAACATATACCAAACAATAACCTCTACCACTACAAGTAAAACCGCACCAAAGATCATTAACGTCGTCCTCTTTAATAGTTCATTTTCACGGTAAGGGATATTACATAAGTAAGCACCTAATGTAATCCGTGATGGACAAGCGATTGTGGCTACTGATGATGCGGTGTTTTGAAGTGTTGTGACATATTGCCACGGGAGTGCTACGTTTTGTGCGGTTTGCATTTGTAGTTTTATAAACATTGCATTTGATCCTGCGTTACTACCTGTTAAAAATCCACCAATAGCGCCAATAAACGGAGCAACAAAAACGAAAAAGCTTCCAAATGTTTCACCAGCTGTTTTTGCAAGTAATGAATGCATGCCAGATGCACCCATTAGTTCTGAAATGGCGATAAACATTGTCGTCGTAATAGCAAATGGAATCCATTGTTTGATCGTTTGTGAGAATGATTGTTTAATAATATTAGACGGGATGCGGAAGAAAATAATAGTAAATAAGCAAGTCATACCGAGCCAAAATCCTGGTGAATATAGTAACTCTAGTTTGTAAGAGTATGATTTCAAATCAAGAACCGCATATGATCTGAACAAATCATGTAATGCTGGAACGAGGCGAGAAAGTAAAATACAAACTGTTAGAAATATATAAGGGCTAATAATTTTTATAATAGATACTTCTCTCTCCGTTGCAGCCGCATGTTCTGTTATAAGATTTTGCCCACTTTTTCCTTTTAATTTAATGATAAGAAAGCCAAATGTAATCGTAACGATAGAACTTAATATCCCCGCTAGTTCAACACTTACGTACGCATTAGAAAGATATATTCCGAGAGAAAATAATAGAAAGAACCCTACTCCTTCTTTCCACTTTTCTATAACCGCTTGCCAGCCGCCAACAACGTGTAAAGAAAGAATAACGAAGTAAGCAAACATCGGAATACTTAATAGCGCTGTATTTGTACCAAGTGTTGTAAGAGGCATATTTATTAGCTGCGAACCGATAATCGTACCCGTTGCCATTGCGCCCCATGAACTAGCTAGTAAGCCAATGAATGAGAGCAGTACAGCTTGAAATGGTTTATACCCTAGTGAAAGAAAAATAGGTGCTGCAACCATGAAGCCAATACCAAATCCACTTACTGATTCAATAAGTGGGCAAATGCCAAAACACATAAGCAGCATTTGTAATAAACGATCCTGAGTAACTGCTTCTAGAAAACGTGCTACTTGATCGATGTACCCCATTTTGTTCATGAGGTGAAATAAAAAAATACCGAAAAATAAAACGTACCCGACAATAAAACAAATTAACCATCCTTTAATCGTTGCGTGCACAGTTTCACTTATCCCTAATTGAAACATTGGCGAGAATAAAACGATTCCAACAGACACAGCATAAGAAATTAACGAGGACCTTAATGACGTTTGTTTAAATAAAAATAAACAAATGAAAATCATCATAATTGGGATAAGTGCCAACAATATGGCCATGTTATCATCTCATTTCGTTTAAAATACAATTTTTAACTATTATATAACAGATGCTATAATTTTCAATTGTTTTTACAACAGATTCAAAAAAGGAACCAAACGGTTCCTTTTCATTCACTCCCATTTTCTATTATCCTGAAAAACTGTCTGCTTTCCGACTATTTCTTTCAACACAACAAACACAATGTAAGTACATATTGCTTGCAATATAATATTCCAAAATTTCATTAATGTAAATGAATGAATCCGTAGAAATAATTCATTTAATAATACAATCGAAACGATACTAAATAATTCTATACTAATCGAAAATAGACATATTTCTAAAATAGACTGTTCTTGAATGCGATTTAAGTTGGAAAAGATGAATACATATCCTAAAAATAGAGCCATTAACTCTATTTTCGTCATGCTAATTAGCCAAGCGTATAGCGGTACAGTTAAAAATAGATATAGTAGTTTACGTCTTAGCATGCCTTCTCTCCCCTTTAATTATATGTATTTTCTGTATATTTTAACATTTATTACACAAAACAAAAAGAAGAGACTACGCCTCTTCTTTTTGTTTTGTTGCATATATTAATTCACATATTTCTTCTCGCTTTTCATTTTCTAAAAGCTCAATGATTTTACTTCCAACGACAACGCCGTCGCATATTGTAACCATTTCTTCTACATGTTCTTTTGTTGAGATGCCGAATCCAGCGACTACTGGTAAGTTGACGTGTGATTTTACTTTTTCTAAGTAACTATGAATCTCCTCTTTAAAATTTTGACGTACTCCTGTTACGCCCGCTACTGTAACGGCGTATACGAATCCTTCTGATTCACTCGTAATTTTTTTGATTCGCTCAATTGGGCTCGTTACGGTAACGAGTGGAATTAAAGCGATATTCGCCTCTCGAAGGAGCGGCGCAATAATATCTTGTTCTTCATACGGTAAATCTGGAACGATGATGCCGTCTACACCCGCTTCTAAGCATCTCTCAATGAATTGTTCTTTTCCGAATGCGAGTACTGGATTTAAATATGTCATGAGTACAAACGGAATTTGTACTTCTTTCCTTACCTCTATCAATGCTTGAAAAATGCCTTTTACTGTTACACCGCCATCTAGCGCTCGTTTCCCTGCTCTTTGAATCGTTGGACCGTCTGCAACTGGATCTGAAAACGGGATGCCAATTTCAACGATGCTCGCTCCCGCTTCATCTAAAAAACGAATTCTTTCTTTTAATTTTTCAAGACCACCATCTCCGCCCATTACGTACGGAATAAATGCTTTCTTACCACTTTCAAACGCTGCTTTAATTTTTTCTACTCCCATTTTTCACACCTCTTCCATATAACGTTTTATACTCTCTACATCTTTATCGCCGCGGCCAGATAAACAAATGACAAGTCCCTCATCTTCCTTCATTTTCGGAGCTAATTTTAATGCGTATGCGACAGCATGTGAACTTTCTAACGCTGGGATAATGCCTTCTTTTCTCGTTAATAATTGAAATGCTTCTAATGCTTCTTCGTCTGTTATCGAATGATAAGAAACGCGGCCAATATCTTTTAGCAAACTATGTTCTGGACCAACACCTGGATAATCAAGTCCTGCTGAAATAGAGTGAGCTTCTTGAATTTGTCCTTCTTCATTTTGTAGAAGATACATCATCGATCCGTGTAAAACGCCGACGCTTCCTTTCGTTAAAGTCGCTGCATGCTTTTCTGTATGAACGCCTTTTCCGGCTGCTTCTACGCCGTAAAGAGTGACTTCTTCATCGTGTACGAATGGATAAAACATTCCCATCGCATTACTACCACCACCAATACAAGCAACGACTGCTTCTGGTAACTTTCCTTCTAACGCCTCATATTGTTTTTTCGTTTCATTTCCAATTACACTTTGGAAATCACGGACAATTTGCGGGAATGGATGTGGTCCGAGAACAGATCCCATAATGTAGTGCGTATCATGCACATGTGAAACCCAGTAACGAAGCGCCTCGTTTACCGCATCTTTTAATGTACCGCTACCTGCCGCTACACTTTCTACTTTCGCTCCGAGTAATTCCATTCGGAACACATTTAATTTTTGACGTCTTACATCTTCTTCTCCCATAAAAATGACGCATTCTAATCCGAGAAGAGCACATACAGTAGCTGTTGCGACTCCGTGTTGTCCAGCTCCTGTTTCAGCGACAACTTTTTTCTTGCCCATTCGTACCGCAAGAAGCGCCTGACCAATTGTATTGTTAATTTTATGAGCCCCTGTATGATTCAAATCTTCACGTTTTAAATAAATCTTTGCACCTCCGCAATACTCCGTCATATTCTCAGCGAAATAAAGCGGTGTTTCTCTTCCAACATACGTTTTTAAATAATGATTTAATTCCTTTTGAAATGCTTCATCTTCCATCGCCTCTTTATACGCTTCTTCTAGTTCTAATACAGATTGCATTAACGTTTCTGGAACGTATCGTCCTCCATATATACCGTAGTGACCTTTTTCATCTGGATATGCGTAATTCATTTGGAACACTCCTTCGCTTTTTTAATAAATTGTTTTATTTTCTCTACATCTTTCTTTCCTTCTGTCTCTACTCCGCTACTTACATCAACCATATATGGTCGAACAGTTTGAATTGCTTCTTCTATATTAAGAGCGTTTAATCCACCAGCTAATATCGTTTTCTCTCGTAATTCTTTTGGCATATACCCAAGTAATTCCCAAGAAAATGTCTTTCCATTTCCTCCGTGAAACTTTTCCTTCGGGCTATCAAATAATATATAATCCGTTTCATACCCTTGGGCGTTTTTCATATCACTCTCTGAAGTTACTCCTAGCGACTTTATAGACGGAATATTCAATCTTCTAATTTGATAATTGTCTTCATCCCCATGTAGTTGTACATGTGTTAACCCGCACTCATCTGCAATTTTCTGGATCACTTCTACTGATTCATTTACGAAAACACCGATTTTTAACACGTTGGCTGGAAGCTCCTGAATGATTTCTTCCGCTCTCTTTGGAGTGATTTTCCGCTTACTTTCTGCAAAAACAAATCCGAGTGCATCTGCTCCGTATTCGCAAGCACGTTTTGCTGTTTCCATATCAGTGATGCCGCAAATTTTCACTTTCATATGTTCACCTTACAATCTTCAAAAAAGGTACGAATAGAAGATGATGTCATAAGTGCTTCTCCAACTAATACACCTTTTGCTCCAGCTCTTTTAACACGGATAATATCCTCTTTTGAATGAATCCCGCTTTCGCTAATCCAAAGTAATTTCTCCTCATTTAATCGTTTTCCAAGCTTTTCTGTTTGGCCTAAATCGACTTCGAATGTTTTTAAATTACGGTTGTTAATACCGATAACGTGCGGATTTAATTCGATTGCAATTTCTAATTCCTCTTCATCATGAACTTCAACAATTGCTTCTAATCTTTTTTCTCGTACATAGCTATATAACTCTTTTAATTTCTCTTTCGTTAAAGCTGCTACAATTAATAAAATAATATCTGCGCCAGCTTCATATGCTCTATCAATTTGAATCTTATCGATTATGAAATCTTTACATAAAAGCGGAATGTTACTTTCTTCTCTTGCCGTTTGTAAATCATGAAACGACCCTTTAAAAAATTGACCGTCTGTTAAAACAGAAACTGCTCCTGCGCCACATTCTTCGTATGTTTTCACTTGTTTTCGTACATCAACGTGTAAATTGATATCTCCTTTTGATGGTGACGCTCGCTTTACTTCTGCAATAACAGTAAACTGCTGTAATGCTTCTACGAGTGAATGTGTCTTTCTTTTTGCTTTTACTGGTGTATATATTTCACATAACTCCGCAACTTCCTTTTTCTTCTGTTCTACAATTTTATCTAAAATCGTCTCCACTTTAGTTCACCCTTTCTAATTTTTCGTTGCTTGCTGCAATTAATAAGTTTAATTTGGCTAATGCTTTTCCAGAGTCAATGCTATGTGCCGCGAGTTTAATTCCTTCTTCAATCGTTTCCGTTTTTCCATTTGCGAAAAGAGCTAGACCTGCATTTAATAAAACGGTATCGCGGTAAACACTCTTTTCTCCGCTCAATACGCCGACTGTAATCTTTGCATTTTCTTTCGAATCCCCGCCTCTAATCTCTTCATTGTTCACTATTGAGAAACCGTATTTCTCAGGTTCAATACTCGTTTCTACTATTTCATTATCTTTTAAAAGAACTACGTGATTTTCCCCTTGTAATGATGCTTCATCTAAAAAACCACTTCCATTTACGACAAGCGCTTGTTTCCGGCCTAACTTTTGTAATACTTGTGCAACTGGTAATAACATATCTCGTTTATAAATACCGACAAATTGTGTTTCTAAATTCACTGGATTTGTTAAAGGGCCAATTAAATTAAAGATCGTCGGAACATTTAATTCTTTTCTTATTTTCATAATGCGCCTTAATGCTGGGTGCATCGCTGGTGCGAATAAAAATGCGATTCCGACATGTTCTAATAAATAATCAATTTCGTTTGGCGTACTACTAATATTTACACCGAGTTCTTCTAATAAATCTGCACTTCCTGTTTTACTAGAAACAGCGCGATTACCATGTTTTGCAACCTTTACACCTGCTCCTGCCAGTACGAATGCTGATGTTGTGCTAATATTAAACGTTTGGGCACCGTCACCACCTGTCCCGCAATTGTCCATCGCGCCTTGTATATGGTTCGAAAATGGTAATGCCTTTTCACGAAGAGCTCGAACGAGACCGTATATTTCTTCTGCTGTTTCACCTTTCGCTTTCAGTAATACTAAAAAAGCTGCAATTTCACTTTCCAATATGTTTTCATTTAATAAAAGAAGCCCTGCTTTATACATTTCCTCTTCTGTTAAATGTTGCCCCTCCACTAATTTACGAAGATAGTTATTCATACTCTTTCCTCCTCTTTCACTTCGCCTAAAAAGGCATGTATTAACTTTCCGCCTTCTTCTGTTGCGATTGATTCCGGATGAAACTGTAATCCGAAGAGCGGATAATAATTGTGACGAACTGCCATTATTTCTCCGTCGTCCATCGCTGTCGCTAATATGTCAAAACACTCTGGCAAGCTCGTTTGCTCTGCAACAAGGGAATGATAGCGCATTGCTGTTAGCGGCTGCATCACATATGAAAAGATTGACGTTCCGTTATGTTTCACACGCGATGTTTTTCCGTGTCTAATACGTTCTGCTCTAACAATGTCTCCTCCAAATGCAGCTATGATCGCTTGGTGACCAAGACAAATCCCTAATATAGGAACGTTCTTATAAAAATGACCGATGACGTCGATACAAATGCCAGCATCCTCTGGTTTTCCTGGTCCTGGTGAAAGTACAATTCCTCTTGGATTCATCTCTTCTAACTGTTCTATCGTTATTTCATCATTTCTTACAACTACAATTTCTTCTTCATGTTCGCCTAACAGTTGGTACAAGTTATATGTGAACGAATCGTAATTATCGATAAGTACAATCATTTCATTACCTCCAAAAGCGCTCTCGCTTTATTTAATGTTTCTTCATATTCAGCTACTGGATCTGAATCGTAAACGACTCCTGCTCCTGCCTGAACGTATGCTTTTTCATCCTTTACGACCATCGTTCGGATGGCGAGCGCCATATCAAGATTTCCTGAAAAACTAACGTATCCAACTGCACCAGCGTATACATTTCTTTTTTCATTCTCTAGTTCATTTATAATTTCCATCGCTCTAATTTTCGGAGCTCCAGAAACCGTCCCTGCTGGTAAGCAATATGCTAACGCATCAAATCCGCTCATTTGTTTTCGCAATGTTCCGTAAACTTCAGATACAATGTGCATAACGTGAGAGTATTTTTCTACTTTCATATATTTATCTATCGTAACCGAGCCAATTTCGCTCACTCTACCAATATCGTTTCGCCCAAGATCTACAAGCATCATATGCTCTGCTCGCTCTTTCTCATTGCCTAACAGTTCTTTTGCGATTTCCTCATCTTCCCTCTTCGTTTTCCCTCTTGGTCTCGTACCAGCAATTGGATTCGTCATCACTTTATCCTCCCTTACTGATAGTAAACTTTCCGGCGAAGAACCGAGTACAACATAATCTTGGAAATCGATATAAAACATATATGGTGATGGATTTGCAATTCGAAGTTTTCGATATAACGCGAATGGATCACCAATACATTCACTTTGTAAACGCTGTGACAGTACGACTTGGAATATATCTCCCGCTCTTACATATTCTTTGGCCATTTCTACCATCTCACAAAACTCTTTTTCCGTTATAGAAGAAGTGAATGATAATGTGGATGGTATTGCATTTACTTCAGCTTCTTCTCCTTGTAGCACTTCTTCTTTGTATACTCGTAGTCTTTCGTATACTTCCTCATAATTTGCTGAATCATCTTCCCTGCATACATATACAAACGATAACTTTTGGCGTAAATGATCGTAAACGATAAACTCACGATATAGTAAAAGGTGTACTTCCGGAATATTTAATGGGTCGTGTAAATCCGCTCCAATGTTTTCATACTGCCGAATGACATCATATCCAATATAACCAACTGCTCCTCCGCAAAATGGAAATGGACTGTCTACTTGTGATGGTGCAACTACTTCTTCTAACACTTGTAGTACGTTACCTTGTAACTTTTCTGCGCGGCCGAAAATCGTTCGTTCCACTTCCGTACCAACGCTTTTCACTTCTCCATAAGGATTACATCCTAAGTAAGAATAACGCCCTTTATCTTGATGAAGCTGTGAACTTTCTAATAAGAATTTCTTCTTCCCTTTCATACGTCTATATAAAGAAATTGGCGTAATGCTATCCCCTTCTTCTTCAGTGATTACTAAAAATGTCTTTCTCTCTCTTTTTTGTTTTATAAATTCTTCTTTCGTCATCATGTCCTTCACCTCGCCCTGAAAAATAAAAAAGTCCTCTACATATCGAAAATATGTAGAGGACGATAAATATACCGCGGTACCACCTCGTGTTGGATGCAAAAGCATCCCGCTTTGTTCAGGTACAAAATTTATACCTTATCCTTGTAACGGCGGAACCCGGGTTGCCTACTGAATATAATTGTTCAGCATACCTCTCGTAAGCCCATTCCGTATATGGCACCGTACCGGGCTCCCACCTATTCCCGGCTCTCTGTAACGTCTCCAATATACGTACTCTTCTTACTTAAACGATTTCATTTATTTAATTTTTTATACACAAAAAGGGAGTACTCATCCTATAGAAAGGACGGGTACTCCCGTGGTGCCACCTTAATTCGTTACAAATGTAACGCACTTTACCGTATCAAAAACAATACGTGTCTCTTGTATCGATGAGATCATGTCGCCAAAGCCTACTTCTTTCGTTTCGGTTTGGAAGCTCCGAAGCCCATTCCACATCAATTCCATACTGATTCGCACCAACCATCAGCTCTCTGACATGTTCATCATGTGTACTCTTCTTCATCAACGCTTGCATTTTTTTAAGTTGCACTCATTATAGACCTGAATTTTTTCACAAGTCAATACTTTTTTAAAAATTTTATTTTTCTTTCCTTTCAATATTATATTGACAAAACAACCTCTTTTTATGTAAATATAATAAATACTCTATTAAAAATAAGGTTTTTTGTATGAATATTATATATTAAAAAAGTAAAATGACGCCAAAAAACGCTTACATTTCTGAAAATTCGTATTTCTATATGGATTTTTCAGAATAATCATGATAGATTATAAAGTGAAACTTTAATCAGTGGGGGGTGTTCATCCCCACTGATTATTAGTTGAACCAATCGGGCATTTACGGGCAGTTGCTCTCCCACCTAACTTCCTTGCACAGCCAATTTTAAGGTGGGAGTTTTACTACCCGTTAATGCGGGATAAATATGCATAACGCATCAAAAGACATGACAAAAGGAAGGGGAACTATATGAGTACGCAGATGTTAACTTTAACTTCAATCTCTATCTACATGCTCGGGATGTTAGTAATTGGCTATTTCGCCTATAAACGAACGTCCAACTTAACAGATTATATGCTTGGCGGGCGTACACTAGGACCCGCAGTAACGGCATTAAGTGCTGGAGCATCCGATATGAGTGGTTGGCTTTTAATGGGATTACCAGGTGCAATGTTTAGCGTTGGATTAAGTAGTAGTTGGATTGCGATCGGCCTAACACTAGGCGCATACGCAAACTGGCTTTATGTTGCTCCTCGCTTACGTACCTACTCAGAAATTGCAAATAACTCTATTACTATTCCAGAATTTTTGGAACACCGTTTCCACGACAAATCTCATATGCTACGTTTAGTATCTGGACTTGTTATTATGATTTTCTTTACTTTCTATGTAGCTTCAGGATTAGTTTCAGGCGCTGTATTATTTGAAAATTCATTTGGCATGAACTATCATGTTGGATTATTCATTGTAGCAGGCGTTGTTGTAGCTTACACATTATTTGGTGGTTTCTTAGCAGTAAGTTGGACAGACTTCGTGCAAGGAATCATTATGGTAGTTGCTCTTATTCTTGTTCCTATCGTAACAATTATGAATTCGAACGGACTTGGACCTGCATTTGATACAATTCGATCTGTAGATCCAACACGTCTAGATATTTTTAAAGGTGCCTCTACTTTAGGAATGATTTCTCTATTCGCATGGGGCCTTGGTTATGTCGGACAACCTCATATTATCGTACGCTTTATGGCAATTTCTTCTGTAAAAGAACTTAAAAGCGCACGAAGAATTGGTATGAGCTGGATGATTTTCTCTGTTGTTGGAGCTATGTTTACTGGTCTTATTGGTATTGCTTACTATTCACAACAAGAGTTAACATTATCTAACCCAGAAACAATTTTCCTTGAACTTGGGAAAATTTTATTCCACCCACTTATTACTGGATTTTTATTAGCCGCTATTTTAGCAGCGATTATGAGTACAATCTCATCTCAGTTACTCGTTACTTCTAGTGCCGTAACGGAAGACTTATATCGTACATTCTTCAAACGTTCTGCATCTGATAAAGAACTTGTATTTGTCGGTCGTATGGCTGTACTTGTTATTGCATTAGTTGGGTGCGCTTTAGCGTTTAAACAAAATGATACGATTTTAGCTCTTGTTGGATACGCTTGGGCTGGTTTTGGTTCTTCATTCGGACCTGCTATTTTATTAAGCTTATATTGGAAACGTATGACGAAATGGGGCGCGCTTGCTGGTATGATTTCTGGTGCCGCTACAGTCATTATTTGGACTCAATTCAAATTCTTAAAAGATTTCTTATATGAAATGATTCCAGGTTTTGCTATTAGTTTACTAGCCATCGTAATTGTTAGTTTACTAACACAACCTTCAAAAGAAGTTGAAGAGCAATTTGAGGATTTCGAAAAACAACATCGTCATAATTTATAAAAAAATCTCTGCTGTTATCGTAACAGCAGAGATTTTTTACAGTTCGACAATCTTCTTATCAAATTTAACAAATTCTTTATGTTTCGTTAAATTTAACATAACACTACTCCTTTATAGTATGAGTATCAGCACTTATACAGAAAGGGGACTCCAACATGTTAGCAGCTTTCCAGCAACAACAAACACGAAAATTTTCACCTATCACAAATACTTCTGCGTCTTGTTTAAACATGCAACCTAACCCGCCTAAAATTTCAATTGCTCCTTCTGTTATTTCAGTCATCGGTGTTCATATGGAAAAACATAAATTAAAAATAAAAACGGGACAAAACATTGTGTTAGCAGCTTCCATTTTGCCAATACAAGCAACGAATAAAGAGCTTATTTGGTCAAATATGAATTCTGATATCATCACCATATATCCAAAAGGTGACACCGTGACGATTACTGGAAAAAGTGCAGGTAAAGCAGTCGTAATTGTCACAACTGCTGAAGGCAAATTCCGTGACCTATGTGTCATTCATGTACAACCTTATATGACAAATCCAAAGTAAAAGAGTGGCTTCATAGCCACTCTTTTACTTGATTTCAATATTTAAGTTTTTACTTTTTACAAGGTTAATAAATTATTCTTTATTTCTTGGAGAAATAATTTCTGTTTTATGTGTATCGTAAACAATTTCAAGTCGGTCAAATGATAATGCATGAGCTGCTATTGGATTTTTCGTATTTGAAATTTGTTTTATATCTCTTATAAATATACGTTTTGTAACGAGACCCGATCTAATTGTAATTATTTCTTCCCCGGCAATATATTTTGCCAAAAAACAACTCCAGCTAAACAACATTGCTAATGGAATTGTAAAAAGCAAAAGAAAATATTCTCTCCCTACAAAAATTGTCGCAAAATAAGCACCAAAAACAATGAAAACAAGTGGATATAACCATGTATCTTTTTTTGATGGAAATTCGATTTCCATCCCCCTTCTATGCCCATATTTCTATAAAACAAAAAGAGAAGTATCACAACTTCTCTTTTCTCCCCTAACACTATAATTCCTGTGTATACACCGGCTCGTTTACGACGTTTTTTGCTGTACGTTTTTGTTGCTGCAGTAAGAAAACAGATACACCAAACAATACGAGCATGCTACCGATAATTTGCATTGCATTTAATTTTTCTCCAAGTAAGAAGAACGCAAGTATAGATGCTCCAACAGGTTCTCCTAAAATACTCATTGAAATTGTCGTTGCATTTACATAATTTAACAGCCAATTATTAATTACATGTGACACTGTCGGCACAACCGCAAGTAAAAGAAAAACGGTCCAATCCCATTTCGTATAACCTGTAAAAGGTACTTGTAATATGACATTATAAATCCCCATAAAAAGACCTGCGAACGCAAAGACTGTAAAACTATAAATCCAGTGTGATACTTTCTTTACTGTCGTTTGCCCGATAAATAAATAACCGACAACTGCTATTACACTTAGAAAGGATAATATGTCTCCATAAATTGCTTGCTTACTTAACCCTAAATCTCCCCAACCAATGCACATTACCCCTAAAATAGCGATTCCCATCGTTGCAATGGCTGAATATGTTGTTCTTTCTTTAAACAGAAAAAAACCTCCAACTAAAGATACGATCGGTTGAAGTGCCAAAATAATTGTTGAACTAGCAACTGTTGTATGCTTTAAAGATTCAAACCATAAAAGAAAATGAAGTGCTAAAAAGAAACCAGATCCAATTAAAAAGCCCCAATCTTTCATTTGAATCCTATTAAATTCCTCTCTTTTTTTCCATACGATAGGCAGCATAATAAGTACGATAATCCATAAGCGGTACATACTTAATATTGAAGATGGTGCTGAGGACATCTTTACAAAAACTGCTGCAAAGGAAATGGCAATTATAGAAATAGCCAATGGTAGTGCGATTGATTTTTCTTGTTTCAAATCCTGTCTCCCCTCTCACCTGTCAAAAATCCCACTTCATTATATCCGTTTTCTTTCGTAACTTAAATACTAATTTTTTAGATTCTTCGTACCATTATGGTAAAATAGAAATTAAGGCGCCAATTAGTGAATATTTCTTTCCTTTTCACTACAAGCGTCGCTCTTACAATCGTTACAGTAAATTTTTATTTAGGGGGATCTACATGAGTCAAACAATAGGGAGAATTGAAGAAATTTCATTTTATAGCGCATCACTTCAAGAAGACGTTACACTTCTCGTTTATTTACCTGTAAATTACACACCACTGCACAAACATACAGTTGTAATTGCACAAGATGGTAGAGATTATTTTCAGCTCGGTAAAGCGCACCGTGTAATTGAGCGCCTTCGTGAAACCGAAGAAATTGACCGTACAATTATTGTCGGTATTCCATATAAAAATGTACATGATCGTAAAGAAAAATATTTCCCAAATGAAGTGAAAAATGCTGCATATATTCGTTTCCTTGCTCATGAACTTGCACCATACATTGATGAAAATTATCCAACGTACCAAATGGGAAAAGGTCGTGTTTTAATTGGTGATTCTCTTGGCGGAACAGTTTCCTTTATGACTGCACTTATGTATCCGCATACATTCGGTAAAGTCGTTATGCAATCACCATTTGTGGATGAGACAGTGATGAACTTAGCAAAAGAATTCAAAGATCCACAGGCGTTAGAACTGTATCACGTCATCGGTACAGAAGAAACGGCTGTAAAGCGTACTGATGGACAAGTATCGGATTTCGTAGGGCCGAACCGTGAGTTAAATAAGCTTCTTACGGATAGAAATTTCATCACGCATTACGAGGAGTTTGAAGGCAATCATACTTGGAAATATTGGCAAACTGATTTACCGAAAGCCTTCTCTCATATTCTAGCAATGAAATAATAGAGAGCAGTATTCAGAATAATTTGATATAATAGATAAAGAGATTTATTTATCTCAAAATCTAACTAGACTTACAAAGGGAGGAATTGGAACATGAAATTAGGCATTGTAATTTTTCCATCTAAAATGATTCAAGATAAAGCGAACGGATTGCGTAAACGTTATGACCCGCACTACGCATTAGTTCCACCACATATTACATTGAAAACACCCTTTGAGGCGCAAGATGAACAATTAGAGTCGATTGTAAACGAATTACATACAATCGCAAGTAAAACGAACCCTTTCACCCTTCATGTTGGGAAAGTTGGTTCATTCGCACCTGTTAATAACGTCCTTTACTTTAAAGTAGAGAAAACACCTGAACTTACTTTCTTAAATGAAGAAATGCATAGCGGGTTATTCACGCAAGAACGCGAATATGCTTTCGTACCTCATTTAACAATCGGACAAGGCTTATCAGATGCAGAGCATGCTGATGTTTTGGGCCGATTACGTATGAAAGATTTCTATTACGAACAGCCAATTGATCGTTTCCATCTTCTATATCAATTAGAAAATGGAACATGGACTGTACACGAAACATTCCGTCTTGGAAAGGGGAACAACTAATTTGCACGCACAGATTGTACAAACGGACGAACAACTAAGAGATGCATTCTCTGTACGTAAACAAGTGTTTGTAAATGAACAACGTGTCTCTGCTGAAGAAGAGTACGATGAGTTTGAAGAAACTTCCACACACGTTGTTATATATGACAATGATGTTCCAGTTGGTGCTGGACGTTTTCGCACCCTTGATGGTATAGGAAAAATGGAACGCATTTGCGTGTTAGGTTCCCATCGTAAAAAAGGTATCGGAAAAATTGTTATGGATGCGCTTGAAGCGTATGCAAAGGAAAATTCGTTACCGAAATTGAAACTTCATGCTCAAACACATGCTGAAGATTTCTATAAAAAACTTGGATATGTAACAAGTTCTGATGTATTTATGGAAGCAAATATCCCGCACGTCATAATGATAAAAGAATTGTAATTTGAAAGCAGGAGGTGACCCCTCCTGTTTTTTTACATTGCTATTTTCTTTTTCTTCCGCTAAAGTTAAATGTTGATGCTATAGTTTTGAAGGTGAACATATGACACAAGAAAAATTTTCACAAAAATCGTTAACACACGCTGATATTCCGCGTGCGACATATCATATTCCGAAAACATCTACCCATTTAATTATGGAAGAAGATGTAGATGCGGCTTATTTCCGCGCTCTAGAACAACAAAATGTTTTTTTAAACGAAAAACAATTAGAAGCTGTGCGCACAACAGAAGGTCCTGTTCTTACACTAGCTGGTGCCGGAAGCGGGAAAACATCTGTTTTAACAACTCGCGTTGGTTATTTAGTAAATGTAAAACAAGTTCATCCACGAAATATTTTATTACTTACATTTACACAAAAAGCTGCTGAAGAAATCCGAAGTCGTGTTGCGAAGTTACCAGGTATGAACCATGCAGCAAGTAGCTACGTAGTTGCTGGTACATTCCACTCTGTTTTCTTAAAATTGCTTCGTAGTCAAGGGTATAATCAACAAATTTTAGCAAATGAAAAACATAAACAAATTATGATAAAGAAAATCTTAAAAGAATTGCGTTTAAAAGACGATTACGATGCTGAAACGATGCTCGCAATGATTTCACTTGAAAAAAACAAATTAAATCGTCCGAAAGATGTAAAAGCGAAAACACCAGTGGAACAAGAATTTAAAGAAGTATATGAACGTTTTGAAGAGGTAAAACAACGATACAATTATATTGATTTCGATGACATCTTATTGGAAACATATTATATGTTAGAAAATAATGCTCCTTTACTAACTCAATTACAACAACGTTTTCACTACATTGAAGTAGATGAGTTTCAAGATACATCCTATGCACAATATGAAATTGTAAAATTGTTAGCCACGCCAAGAAATAATTTGTTCATCGCAGGTGATGATGATCAAGCAATTTATGGCTGGCGAGGGGCAAGTCACCAAATTATTTTATCTTTTCCAAAAGAATTTGATAACACAACAATTATTGCACTAAATACGAATTATCGATCCAATCCCTTTATCGTCGGGCTTGGAAATGAAGTTATAAAATTAAATCAAGAACGTTTTGATAAAGAGCTATACTCCGTTCGCGAGGAAGGTGTACAACCTTTTTATGCACGACCTGCTACGACTCTTGATGAAGCAAATCAAATTTTACAGCTCATTCAAGAAAAAGTAGATAGCGGTGACCGAAACTATAAAGATTTTTGTTTACTGTATCGCACACATTCTGTAAGTCGTTCGTTACTTGATCAGCTTACCATTCATAAAATCCCGTTTATTAAACACGGGGCGAACCAATCATTTTATGAACATTCTTTAATTAAGCCTGTATTAGATCATTTAAGACTCGTGATTGAGCCGTTTCGGCTAGAATCACTTTCAAACATATTGCCGACGATGTATATCGGACGTGATGATTGTATTTCATTTATTGAACGTGAACAATGGAAATATGGTGAGGGACGCTTCCCTTCTCTTCTTCATTTCTTACTATTAAATCCAAGCTTAAAACCTTTTCAAGTGAAAAAGGTAAATGAGCGCATCGATTTTATTAAGTTTATTAAAGAATTAGAACCGAAAAAAGCATTAAAAGAAATCATTCATGGTAAAGGAAAATATTTAGAGTACTTACAAAGTAACGATCGTTCTTCCTTTACGATGCATAAAGACATACAAGAAGAAATGTTGGAAGAATTAATGGAGTCTGCAACTCGTTTCACCGATATTCCAGCTTATTTACAATTTATCGACGAGGCGATTCAAGGTCAAAAAGAAATGGAAGCATTAAAAACAATGCCGCAAAAAGATGCCGTTTCACTTATGTCAATCCATAACGCAAAAGGCCTTGAATTTCCATGTGTCTTTTTACTTGGAGCGAGTGATGGAATCCTGCCCCATACTTCTTCTTTAAAAGATGCAAATGATCGTATTACGGAAACTTCTGAAGCGTTAGAAGAAGAACGCCGATTACTGTATGTCGCCATTACACGTGCAAAAGAAGAACTTTACATTTCTTCTCCGCAATTTTTCAGAGGAAAGAAATTAGATATATCTCGTTTTTTATATACTGTGCGAAAAGATTTACCTGAAAAGACATCCACTAAATAAGGATGTCTTTTTTTATATCACGTTATGTACATCCCTCCTATATAAATTCCCTGTTTTTATCGTGAGAATTAACGTAATATCAGCCATATCCCACTCATATTGTAATAGTGTATGTCAGAACTCACGAGAAGGAGTGAACATAATGAGCTGCAATTGTAACGAAGACCATCATGAACATGATTGTGATTTCAACTGTGTATCTAATGTCGTTCGCTTTATACATGAACTGCAAGAATGTGCAACGACAACATGTGGATCTGGTTGCGAAGTTCCATTTTTAGGAGCACATAACACTGCATCAGTAGCGAATACACGTCCTTTTATTTTATACACAAAAGCCGGAGCACCTTTTGAAGCATTTGCACCATCTTCAAGCCTTACTAGTTGCCGATCTCCAATTTTCCGCGTAGAAAGTATAGATGATGATGACTGTGCTGTATTACGTGTATTAACTGTAGTATTAGGTGATAACTCACCCGTACCACCTACTGATGACCCAATTTGTACGTTTTTAGCTGTACCAAATGCAAGATTAGTATCAACCTCTACTTGCATTACTGTTGATTTAAGTTGCTTCTGTGCTATTCAATGCTTACGCGATGTTACAATTTAAAACTAAATAATGAGTTAAGTATGGATTGGGTGGCAGATAATTCTGCCACCCAATCCATACTTAAAGAGTATTATTATGTAAATTTCTTAAAATTGGGAACTTGTCTAGAACATAGAACCTGTCCTTTTCATTAACTGAAAGTAGAAACAGATAAAGGAGTGAAAAACATGTTCTCTTCTGATTGCGAATTTACTAAAATTGATTGTGAGGCAAAGCCAGCTAGTACACTACCAGCCTTCGGTTTTGCTTTCAACGCGTCTGCACCTCAGTTCGCTTCACTATTTACACCACTACTATTACCTAGCGTAAGTCCAAACCCAAATATTACTGTTCCAGTAATAAATGATACAGTAAGTGTTGGAGATGGCATTCGAATTCTACGAGCTGGTATTTATCAAATCAGTTATACATTAACGATTAGTCTTGATAACGCACCTGTAGCACCAGAAGCTGGTCGTTTCTTCTTATCATTAAATACGCCAGCTAACATTATTCCTGGATCAGGTACAGCGGTTCGTTCTAACGTTATTGGTACTGGTGAAGTAGACGTATCCAGCGGTGTTATTCTTATTAACTTAAATCCTGGTGACTTAATTCAAATTGTACCAGTTGAGTTAATTGGAACTGTAGACGTCCGTGCAGCAGCATTAACAGTTGCACAAATTAGCTAGTAAAAAGCGGTATTTCTAATACAGAAATACCGCTTTTTATATGTATAATAAAAAACACTCACAGTAACATGAGTGTTTCATTCTTCATATTGTTTTATTGTGTTCTTCTTTTTCCCACAATTACATCCCTTTTTCTTCACAAATCCTTGTTGTTGCAATTGTTCTTGATATGCCTGTTGTTGTGCATGGTGCTGTTGCTGTATTTGATACCACTGCTGCAGGTCATATGAATTTTGCCTTGGATTATTGCTCACAGCAAACATCTCCTCTACTGTCAATTCTGTCTATTTACTATATGAACAACTCTTTATTTCCGTTCCCTCATTCTTTTAAACTCCGCTTTTTCTCTTATTATGAAAATATATTATTCTCCCATAAAATATCCTGTAATCGTTTCAATGATTGCTGCTGCTCCTGCAATAGCCAATAATGCAAGTAACGGCTCCGCAACAATAGGAATCCAATTATATAAAACTAATAAAAAAGCACTAACCCATACACCTGTACACCAATAACAGCTTAATAATTCGCCAATCCACTTTCTTAATCCTTTACCTTTCACTTTTGTAAACGTTGATACACTTCCATCTGGCTCCGTAATCTCTAATTCATCAATAAATGGTCTTCGCAAAAAGGCTGTAATTTTATCATAAACAATTAAACGAGTGAGCCTAAAGGCTGCTAACGCGAAAATAAAAAATAAAAGCCAGCTTGTAAACAGCATAATTCCACCTTCCCTTATCCTCTTTCGCCTATTTAAAAAAAAAGGTCTTGAGATTGTGACCAAATCTCCTCGACTCCAATATCTTATTAATGTAAATACAAACAAGAAGATAAGGAGTGACATTAATGAGTTGTAACGAAAATAAACACCATGGCTCTTCTCATTGTGTAGTTGACGTTGTAAAATTCATCAATGAATTACAAGATTGTTCTACAACAACGTGTGGATCTGGTTGTGAAATTCCATTTTTAGGTGCACACAATACTGCATCAGTAGCAAATACACGTCCTTTTATTTTATACACAAAAACTGGAGAACCTTTTGAAGCATTTGCACCATCTGCAAGCCTTGTTGGCTGCCGATCTCCAATTTTCCGTGTGGAAAGTGTAGATGATGATAGCTGTGCTGTACTACGTGTATTAAGTGTAGTATTAGGTGATAGCTCTCCTGTACCACCTACTGATGACCCAATTTGTACGTTTTTAGCTGTACCAAATGCAAGACTAGTATCGACATCTACTTGCATTACTGTTGATTTAAGCTGTTTCTGTGCGATTCAGTGCTTACGCGACGTTACTATCTAATGTGAAGTGAACTAAAAAACTATTGGGGTGGTAGAAGCTTTCTACCACCTTTACATATTTAAAAGCCGGCCATACTAATCGATTGGATATCATCTATAGACAACCTAATATCTCTCATACTATTTTGCGGCATAATAGATACGATGCCATTACGATACGATATGATTGATCCAACATAAGAAACTGTAGCTGTTTTTATTCTACACCTTACTTTCGGAATGTAATGAGGGCGGTTTAATAAAAAATGAATTTTTTCATCATTATTCATATCCTTAAATGATTTATTATACGGGACGGTTCTTACCTGCTCTTGCTCTTCTTGTTCTTCTTGTTCTTCTTTTTCCTCTTCTTCTATTTTTCCTTCCACTTGCTGTTCTTCTTGCTTCTCTTCTTGTTGTTCTTGTTCTATTACCTCTTCCACAGCACTACTTACAATATTTTCTTGTCTATTACTTTTTTCTTTTTGATCTTCATTTTCAAAGTTTGTCAGGATAATCCTTTTTATTTTCGGTGCAGCAAGTTCTAAACTTACTTGCGTAATATATAACAACGGTTTTCCAACTGTTGAACTTTTATTTTTATTCTTCACACTCGTCCCTCCCACTTCCATACGTAGCTGAATAAATCGTGTACTATTATAGTTATATTCATCACGTGGCAAGAACTTTCGTTAAAAATCGTTCTTTCTAAGAACAAATAAAAAGGACAATCTCAGCATTTAGAGATTGTCCTTTAAAAATTAATATTATATTTATCCTAGGATATGATACCCTGAATCAACGTGAATGTTTTCTCCTGTTACACCGCGTGCTAAATCACTGAATAGGAATACTGCTGTATCGCCAACTTCTTCTTGCGTTGTTGTACGACGAAGTGGTGCGCGCTCCTCAATTTCTCTTAAGATTGAGTTGAAATCGCCTACACCTTTTGCAGATAACGTACGAATTGGTCCTGCAGAAATAGCGTTGACGCGAATACCATGTTGACCTAAATCGTTCGCTAAATATTTCACGCTCGCTTCTAATGAAGCTTTCGCAACACCCATAACGTTATAATTTTTCACAACGCGCTCGCCGCCAAGATATGTTAACGTTAAAATATTTCCGCCTTCTGTCATTACTTTCTTCGCTTCTCTTGCTACAGCTGTTAAAGAGAATGCACTAATATTTTGTGCAAGTAAAAATCCATCGCGAGAAGTATCTACAAATTCACCTTTTAAGTCATCGCGATTTGCAAAAGCAATACAATGTGCTACACCGTGAATAGTACCTACTTCTTGTTTAATTGTTTCAAAACAAGCTGTAAGTTCCTCATCATTCGTTACATCACAAGGTAATACAAGTGATTCTTGCCCTTCTAATGTGTCCGCTAATTCACGAACGTTTCTTTCTAAACGTTCTCCTGCATATGTGAAGATTAATTTTGCACCTGCATTATGCAAAGAGCGAGCAATTCCCCATGCAATACTTCTTTGGTTCGCAACGCCCATAACAACAAATGTTTTCCCTTGTAATAGTTCCATGATATATCCTCCCAGAAATACTTATACTTGTTATTAGTACCTGATACTATAATTATAGTAACATAAAACCGCTTAAAGGCAAACAAAAAAGTCATTAACAGAAATTTGTTAATGACTTTTGGTTTCTATAAAAAAGCGCTCTAATCCTTCTTCCCAAGACGGCATTTGTAAAAAACCATTTAATCGTAGCATGTTATGTTGAAAGATAGAATATTTGGGCCTTGCAGCCGCAGCTCCGAATTCTTCCGTTGAAACAGGTAATACATTCACTTTCATATTGGCGTACGAAAATATTTTTTGTGCAAATTCAAACCAAGAGCATGAACCTCTGTTTGATACGTGGTATGTACCGTATAAAGAAGTATGAATGAGCTTATTAATAACCATATTTAAATCCGCCACATACGTAGGAGAGCCAACTTGATCCGCTACAACAGATATTTCATCTCTTTCTTTTCCTAATCGTATCATCGTTTTTACGAAATTATTTCCATATTTACCATATAGCCACGATGTGCGAACGATAAAATATTTATTATGTAACTCTTTGACGAACTGCTCCCCCGCATACTTAGAGGCTCCATATATATTTACCGGAGCAGGACTATGAAATTCATCGTACCCCTCTGGTCTGGCGCCTTGAAATACATAATCAGTACTAATATAAACTAGCTTCGCCCCTACTAATTGTGAAGCGACCGCTACATTTCGAGCTCCAATTGCATTTATTCTATATGCAAGATCCTGTTCTTTCTCTGCATGATCTACTTTCGTATAGGCAGCACAATGAATAATTATATGTGGTTTTATTTCTTGTACCACTTGTTGTATTCGGGATATATTTGTGACATCTAGTAACTTTTTATCAAATGCATATATATCATATTCTTCAGAGTTTAACTCTTCAAATAGTTGCTTTCCTAATTGGCCGTTTGCTCCTGTTATGATAACCCTCTCTTTCATTTAACATGCCCCTTACTAATCTTTTAGTGGTTTCCACCATTCCTTATTCTTTTCATACCATTTCACCGTCTCTTGTAATCCTTGTTGAAATGTATATTTCGGTTCCCAATCAAATTCATTCTTCATTTTCTCTGCATCAATCGCATAACGACGATCGTGCCCTAAACGATCTGTAACATATTCAATATCTTTTTTTGTTTTTCCTAAAAGAGTAATAATTTGTTCCACAACTTCTACATTTGTTTTTTCATTATTTCCACCTATATTATATACTTCTCCTACACGTCCCTTATGCAGAACAACGTCAATCGCACTGCAATGATCCGTTACATGTAACCAATCTCTTACATTTAAACCATCACCATATAACGGTAATTTTTTTCCTTCCAGTGCATTCGTAACCATTAATGGAATTAATTTCTCGGGATACTGGTACGGCCCATAATTGTTAGAACAACGCGTTACTATAACTGGTAATTGATATGTTTTATAGTAAGATAGGGCTATCATGTCCGCGCTCGCCTTACTTGAAGAATATGGACTATTTGGAGCTAACGGCGTTGTCTCTGTGAACTTCCCTGTTTTTCCTAAAGAACCATACACTTCATCTGTTGACACTTGCACAAGTTTTATATGCGAATATTTTTTAACTAGTTCTAATAAAGTGACCGTCCCAATTACATTTGTATCATAAAAAGGAATCGGATTTTCAATACTACGGTCCACATGTGATTCAGCTGCAAAATTTACAATCACTTGTACGTCTCGCTCTTTTATAACGTGTTCTAATAGCTCTCCATTTTGAATTTCTCCTTTTACAAAAGAGTAATTCGGGTGATCCTGAAGAGATTTTACATTATTTAAATTCCCGCTATATGTTAATGCATCGTAATTAATAATTTTATATGTTTCATAACTTTGTAGCATGTAATGAACGAAATTACTTCCAATAAATCCAGCCCCACCTGTTACTAATATATTCATAAACAACTCTCCTACTTAAAAACTATCTTCATATTCCTCTAGTAATGGCAATATCCGGTCCTTATCGGACAATATGGGATCTGTTACCGGCCAAGGAATTGCTAAATCTTTATCTTCCCAAAGTAATCCAGAGTCATGCTCTGCACTATAATATTCATCTACTTTATACATAACGATAGTATGCGGGACAAGCGTGCAAAAACCATGGGCAAATCCTTTTGGCACTAGTAATTGCCGATGGTTATCTGCACTTAAAATATACCCTTTCCATTGTTTAAATGTTGGTGATTTTTTTCGCAAATCAACGATAACATCATAAATTGCTCCTTGCATAACTTGAATGAGTTTCGTTTGTGCTTTCGGTTTTTTTTGAAAGTGTAGCCCCCGTATCGTTCCTGCCTTAACCGAATAAGATACGTTATCCTGTACAAATGAATACGTAATCCCTAATGTTTCTAGCACCTGCTTATTATAGCTCTCTGAAAAAAAGCCACGCTCATCTCCAAATAACCTCGGTTCTAACAATTTTGCATCGGTAAAATTTGTTTCTATAACTTTCATATTCTCACCTATTCTCCGTTAAACTGTTTCCCAAAGTTAATATCCTGTGCTAACGTATTCGCCTTTTGAAGAGAAGCATGAGTTCCAGCATCAGTCCACCAACCGCTCATTTCATTATAAGTAAGTACCCCTCGTTTTAAATACCAATTATTTATATCTGTAATTTCAAGTTCTCCCCGTGCAGAAGGTTTTAATTCTTTTATATAAGAAAAGACTTTCGAATCATACAAATAAATTCCCGTAACAGCATAAGAACTTTTCGGCTCTTTCGGCTTTTCTTCAATTTCAACTATTTTTCGGTTTTGAATATGTGCTACGCCAAATCTTTCGGGATCTTCTACAGATTGCAATAGTACTTTCGCACCTTCTTTTTGATTTGCAAACTCTTCAACATACGGAAGAATATCATCTGAGAAAATATTATCCCCCAATATAACTACCATACGATCATTCCCGACGAAATCTTCACAAAGCCCTAACGCCTGTGCGATACCGCCCGCTTTATCTTGCACACGATACGTAAAGGACACGCCAAATTCATGACCACTCCCTAAGAAGCTAACAACATCCCCCATATGCTCTTTACCTGTAATAATCATAATATCTGTAATATCGCATTGTTTTAGTTTATATACCGCATGATAAATCATCGGATACCGCCCAACAGGAAGTAAATGTTTATTCGTTACTTTCGTTATTGGATATAATCTCGACCCAGTACCACCTGCTAAAATAATTCCTTTCACTCTGCATCTCTCCTTTATGATGGAGATAATATATCTTTGTAATGTTCTACAAACACTTTCCGGTACTTCTCATATGTATCCGCATCAAACTCATCCCCGTTGTAATGAATACACCATAAATTTGCTTGATTTGGGATACCGATTAAATAACCAGCCCTTTGAAATTCTAAAGATTGTGACACATCATAAAAGTGAAACCCTTGAAATAAATCTTCTCGCCACGGAATATCATACTGCGTTGCCATAAATAAACCATCAATTGCCTGAACTGACAAAAATGGTTGATTACCATAAAAAACCTGATCCAAATTTAATAATTGATAATTCCGTCTTCTATATTCAATCACTTTCCCTACTAAATTTTTCCCTTCCCACCATATCCCGTTATTCGGTAAAAACTGAGCCCCAGCGACCCCTATTAAACCAAGCTTTTCATTTTCTTCAAAAAGAGATATAAGTGTATAAAACATATCTCGATTAATAAGATATGTATCTTGATGTATATACACTTTGTATTTCGCTGGATATGAAAGGGCTCGGTTATATGCACTTGCCATACTTTGTGCATCTCGTATCGGAAAAATTTGTACAGCGTAACCAGGGGGAACAAAAATGTTTCTTATTTGGCTCTCACATTGTTTAAAAAGCTCCTCATTATTTACACAAACAACGACTAATATTGTATGATCTTTCATTTTTGTCCCCCCTTTATTCTTCCTTATTTACATCTGCCATATAGTGTTCTACAAATATTTTTCGATACTTTTCATAGTTCGTCATATTCACATCAAAATGATAATGGATGCACCAAGCATCGCGCTGTACAGGTACACCGACTGTATATCCTGCTTTTTTAAATTCAAATGATTGAGATACATCATAAAAATCAAATCCGTCAAATAAGTCTTCTCGCCACGGAACATCATATTGTGTCGCCATTAATAAACCGTCAATACATTCTACAGGAATAAATGTTTTTGATTCATGATACGGTTGTTCTAAACTTGCCATATAAAACAAATCATTCATATAACCAATGACCTTTCCTACAATTCCACGCCCTTCGTTCCATACACCAGTTGGAGGAACATATTGCGCTCCAACCATCCCAATCATACCAAGGTGTTCATGTTCCTCAAATAATTGAAGTAATCCATATAAAAAAGCTCTATTTATAATAAAAACATCTTGATGTAAATACACTTTATACTTCGCTGGATGCGAAATAGCTTGATTGTATCCACTCGTCATACTTTTCGCATTTCGAATCGGCATAAATTGAACAATATACCCTGGAGGTACTAACAATTGCAATATATGTCGCACGCAGTTTGCATACAATTTCCGATCATTTATACATGTAACAAATAATATTGTTTTGTCTGCAGCACTCATAATTGTGATTTTTCAGCTTCAATAATATACTGAAATACAACTGTCTCAGCCATGAAGCCACTTCCAAGACGATATTTTTTACAAATTCCATACAACTCCTCAATAAGCGGCTCATACATTTTATGATCAACATATACACGATCTACTTTACTAATAACATATCCTGCTTTTAAAAACATTCTTAGCATTTCATTAAATGTAAAGAAACGAATATGTGTTTTATCTAATAAACCATATTCTGTATACGTCCAATTTCCGGCAAGTAAGGGCGCTAATACTGAAATATGAGCAACGTTTGGTATACTTGCTAAAATCACACCATTTTGCTTTATATATGGCTTAACCTTTTCAATCACAGCCCACGGATCAAATAAATGCTCTAATACATCTCCAAATAGGATGCAATCAAATTGCCCCTCCTCATAAGGAAGATCTATTTTTTCTATATCCCCTAAAATAACATGATCTAGTATTTCTTTCGCTTTTTCTGCAGCCTCTGGAAATGCCTCAATTCCTGATACACGTGTACCGTTTTCTTTAATAGCTGCTCCCAATGCACCGCTCGAACAACCAATATCAAGAACTTCTTTCCATTCCTTTTTTATATGCTTTAATAAATTCGGATTCGCTGCATTATAATAATGCTCGGATTTTTCTTCATATAAAGAACTTTTTTCGCGATTCATTTCACACACTCCTTATGCAAATTGAATTAGAAATATAAATCTCATATGAATTCTATAAAGTGTAGTTTTTGTTCATCCCCCACTGATTATTAGCCCGCAAATAGCAGTATAAAAATTTTTATCTATATTGGTTACGTTACTGATACTCTAATATATAACCAATCTATTAGAGTTAGAATAACGATAAATCATTTCTAAAAAAACGAAACCTATTACGCTTTATATGGTTTATCAAAAACTCCCCGAAAATATTTACGGTTATATTCAATTGCAGCATTATTCGGAACATAAGAAGCTGCTAATTCATTGTAATAATATGCTTTATCCTGCTCTCCTAACCTGCTATAACAAATACACATTTGTAAATAGGGTAGCCATGTGTAGCTAGCTGGACTATGGAAAGGACTTTCCGTTGCCATTGGTACTTCCGTTGCAAGTTTAAACCAAAATATCGCTTCATTATATTTTTCTTGTTCCATATATATATATCCTATTCTTGTACAATTCTCTCCTCTAGGGACGTCATACCGAAACGACTTCACACAAGATTCAATTGCCTTCTCCCACATTCCGAGCTTCGCATAGCAATCTCCTAACTTACCACATGCATAAATTTTTTCTTCATACCATCCTTCGTCCTGATTAAGAAATGTTTCATAAAGAAGAACTGCATCATCATATTTTTGGTTATCCATAGATTCATTTGCGTAATAAAATAAATCCCTCGGACTCAATTCTTCCCCTGCAGCTACAGTGTTTTGAAAAATTCTCAAATTACGATCTGTTACTTTTTTTTCTTTTTTATGCGTAATAGCAACATTACTACTAAAAACCTCACCAGAAATAGCTAAATACTCGTGAACCTTTCCAAACCATTGAAATTGTTTTTCACGTTTTACAAGTCGATTTCTTTTTGTACAATATAAAGGTTTCCCGTTAGAATCCATTGCAAGGTGATAAGGCATCGAAACGGCATCAATTTTAGGATCTAATTCTCTTTTTAAAAGTTTCAACGCTTCTTGAGCATCTTCTAATAATACGTCATCTGCATCTAGCCACAATATATACTCTTGCGTCGCTTTTGAAAAAGAAAAATTTCTTGCTGCTGCAAAATCATCAATCCACTGGAAATCATATATGTTAGAAGTGTATTTCTCTACGATTTCTTTCGTTCGATCGACGGAACCTGTATCAACTACTATAATTTCATCCACAATTTTTTCAACTGTGTCTAAACAACGGGCTATTGTCTCCTCTTCATCTCGAACAATCATACATAAACTAATTGTAATTCCTTGCTTGTTCAACATAATCACCCTCTTCCAAATCAATCATATGTTATACCTATACTAAACTTTCCATTTTTTTAAATTGTTCAAGTAGTTTAAGATTTCTTTTCAATAATTCAAATGTCCGTGTCATTTTCTTTCGGTTTTGCATCTACTATATAATGAACGCTTTATGGAGGTGAATTTATGTCAAATAATAATTATTCAAATGGATTAAATCCCGATGAATCTTTATCAGCTAGTGCATTTGACCCTAATCTTGTAGGACCTACATTACCACCGATACCACCGTTTACCCTTCCGACTGGGCCGACCGGGCCGACTGGACCGACCGGACCTACAGGGCCGACTGTACCTACGGGGCCAACTGGACCTACGGGACCAACTGGTAACACTGGGGCTACTGGACCTACGGGGCCGACTGGTGACACTGGGGCTACTGGACCTACGGGGCCGACTGGTGACACTGGGGCTACTGGACCTACGGGGCCGACTGGTGACACTGGAGCTACTGGACCTACGGGGCCGACTGGTGACACTGGGGCTACTGGACTTACGGGGCCGACTGGTGACACTGGAGCTACTGGACCGACTGGGGCTACTGGACCTACGGGGGCTACTGGACCTACGGGGGCTACTGGACCGACTGGACCAACTGGACCATCCGGACTAGGACTTCCAGCAGGACTATACGCATTTAACTCCGGTGGGATTTCTTTAGATCTAGGAATTAATGATCCAGTACCATTTAATACTGTTGGATCTCAGTTTGGTACAGCAATTTCTCAATTAGATGCTGATACTTTCGTAATTAGTGAAACTGGATTCTATAAAATTACTGTTATCGCTAATACTGCAACAGCAAGTCTATTAGGAGGTCTTACAATCCAAGTGAATGGAGTACCTGTACCAGGTACTGGATCAAGTTTAATCTCACTCGGAGCACCTATCGTTATTCAAGCAATTACGCAAATTACGACAACTCCATCATTAGTTGAAGTAATTGTTACAGGGCTTGGGCTATCATTAGCTCTTGGCACGAGTGCATCTATTATTATTGAAAAAGTTGCTTAATTTTTTACTTAGCAGTAAAACTGATATCAGTTTTACTGCTTTTTCAATTTCAAATTCAATCATGAAACATTCAGTACCTACATAATCATATTGTTGTATGACATTTTGCAGGAGGCACAAATATGGAAAGTAAATCTGCTGTTCAGCTTTATCTCGAATTGCTAAAGAAGACAATTTTATTTGAAATATGGTTAGAATATGAGGCATACTTACCCGCATCTCTACATATTTCGAAAGAACTAGAATTCGAACCAGTTACAGTCCCTCTCCCTTTATTCATTAAGCAATATGCCGAAAACCATAACTTAAAAATTGTAAAACCAAATGTCTCAAAAAGTGAACGTCATGATGGAATGGATTGGCCAAGAGCAGCACATAGCATGATTGGTCGAGAACGTATGAACCAATTACAAGAGGCGATGGAAACCGTTGTTCGTGAAAATATAGAAGGTGATTTTATTGAAACAGGTGTATGGCGCGGAGGATCATGCATTTTTATGAATGGGTTTTTACAAGCAAACAACATTACGGATCGTAATGTGTGGGTCGCAGATTCATTTGAAGGTTTGCCAGCACCGAATCTAGAACAATATCCAAAAGATTACGGTGATTATTTACACACATTCGATTACTTACGCGTCTCTTTAGAACAAGTACAAGAGAATTTCAAAAAATATGATTTACTAAATGATCAAGTGAAATTTTTAAAAGGTTGGTTTAAAGATACTTTACCAACAGCACCAATTGAAAAAATAGCAATTGCACGGCTTGATGGTGATATGTACGAATCCACCATGGATGGTCTCATGAACTTATATGATAAAGTTTCTAAAGGTGGCTATATAATTATCGATGACTACGGGCTACCACCATGCGCTGAGGCTGTGACAGACTTTAGAAAGCAACGAAATTTAAAAGCCCCTATTACTAAAATTGATGTATTTGGCGTTTATTGGAGAAAAGAATAAAAAGATTTAATCTATAGGAGATCCCATTTTCACTCATCCTTCTCTCACTTCTAACCCAACAAAATATTTTTTTCGGAATCTCCTTACATATAACAATTGTTTTCCTGTCTTCTCTCACTACAAATTGAAAATTTCATTAATAGAGTTACTGCATATTCTCACACAAGAAAGGGGTATACTCATGAGCGAATTTAACAAAGAAATGACTTTACTCCCCCCTCCTGAACTCGTCCAATATGTAGGTGGCGACTTCAAAAAGGTTGGAAAAGAGTTCCTAAAGCATTTTATTCAAATTGGCGCTTTAAAATCAAATGAAAAAGTATTGGATGTAGGCTGCGGCGTCGGCCGAATGGCTGTACCATTAATGAATTACTTAAATGATGATGGAGCGTATTATGGATTTGATTTGTTTAAAGATGGAATTACTTGGTGTCAAAATAACATTTCAACTATGCGTAATAATTTTCACTTTGAACATGTTGACATATACAATCAATTCTATAATCCGGAAGGAAAAGAAGATGCCTCTCAATATCGTTTTCCCTATGAAGACGGAACATTCGATTTTATCTTTTTAACTTCTGTATTTACGCATCTTCTCCCAAAAGAATTAGAACATTACGTATCTGAAATTGTACGTGTATTAAAAAAAGACGGGAGATGTTTCATTACATTCTTTCTTATAAACCCTGAATCGTCTTATTATTTAAATGCAGGACAAAGTACATTAGGTTTTTATCATCGAATTGAAAATTGCTACGTTGTAAATAAAGATATTCCGAATTTCGCAGTTGCTTATCCGGAGACAGATATTTGCAATTTATTGAATAAGTACGACCTAGAAATAATCAATAAGCCCCATTACGGCTTATGGTGCGGCAGACATGAATATACAAGTTACCAAGATATTGTTCTTACAAAAAAAAAGCTTCTGAAAGGAAGTTATGTATGATGAATGAAAAAAATCCACCTCTCGTTTCCATCCTTATTCCCACTTATAATCGGCCTCATTATTTCAAAATTGCTCTAGAAAGTGCATTGGCACAAACTTATTCAAATATTGAAATCATCATCGGAGATGATAGTACAAATGATGAAACAGCAACTTTAATACGCGAACAATACTTACCAAATTATAAAAATATAACATATATTCGAAATACCCCTACTCTAGGACAATTTCACAATGACCTTATGCTCATAGAAAAATCAAATGGTGAGTATATAAACTTTTTAATGGACGATGACGTGTTTTATAAGCATAAAATACAAAAAATGATGGCCTATTTTGAGCAAGATTCCAATAAAAATCTTGCTCTTGTTACTTCTTATCGAGTACGTATTGATGATTATGGAAATCTAATAGGTGATTCCCACCCAACACAAAGGTTATATAGTGAAGACACCCCATTAAACGGGATATTTTTAGGTAATTGGATGTTAAAGGGCGGGCACAACATTATCGGTGAGCCTACGACTACTTTGTTTCGAAAAAAATTACTCACTGAACCTTTTGGCACCCTTAAAGAGCGACAATATTCTTGTAGTGTTGATATGGCCTCATGGATTTCTTTACTTTCTAAAGGAAATGCAATATACATTTCTGAGCCTTTAAGTCAATTTCGCTACCATGCTGGACAACAAATACACAATAAGCTCCTTCAAGGTTGTGAAGATTTCACACACCTTGTTATAACAGCAAAAGAATATGGCTTTTTACAAAATACTATGGACTATAGAGCAGCTCTACTTAGTGCTTACCAATGGTGTAAAAGTTCCTTAAAATACTATCTTCATCAACTAGATATTTTTCCTGACGCACATGTACGTCTTTCCCATTGTTTGGATATAATTATTAAAGAGTTAAACAATTAAACTACTTTGCAAAATTAAAAGTGTATGGACTATATGTGAATCATTCGTATAGTTCATACATTCTTTCTCATACTATAAAGTGAAACTTTAATCAGCCCTCACCAATCGGGCTTTTACGGGCAGTTGATCCCCCGCCTAACTTCTTCGCTTTCCCTGAATTTTGAGGTGGGGGTCTTACTGCCCATTAATGCGGGATAAAATCCATTACTATAAAGAGCAGTAGAAAGGAATACCTACATTGAAAGATCCAAATTCTCAATATCAAATAGACTACTTATTACTATTTATTTTATTTGCCATTGGGATTGTTAGTTGTTGTGCTATTGCAAGTGCACAAGCCTCTTTACCTCCATTTTTACAAAACGTCAATTTTGTACTAAAGCAAATCCAATGGTATTTCATTGGATTTATAGCCATTGGTGTTATTATGATTATCGACTTCGATCGTTATCAAAAAATTGCTTGGTATTTATACAGCTTTGCAATGGTACTACTTATTGGACTAGAACTTCAAGTACCAGGTGCCGTTACAATTAAAGGCGCTACCGCTTGGTACAGGCTCCCAGGTATCGGAAATTTTCAGCCTTCTGAAATTATGAAATTGTTTTTAATTATCGTCATTGGACGAATTATAGCAAATCATAATGAGAAATATTTTTCCCAAACGATACATGACGATTTTTTATTACTTGGAAAAATATTTGCGACAAGCTTGCCACCACTACTACTTATTGCAAAAGAACCAGATTTAGGAAATACAATGGTCATTTCAGCGATGCTTGCAGCAATGATACTAGTTTCTGGCATACGATGGCGTTTTATTTTCGGATTAGTTTCAGCTACTTTCGTGGCTGGATCTACATTAATATATATTTTTTTTACTCACACAGATTTTTTTAAAGCACACATTTTAAAAGAATATCAATTAAATCGCTTCTACGGATGGTTAGCACCTTACAAATATGATGCACAAGGCTATCAATTAAGACAAGCATTCTTAGCGACTGGATCCGGAGAAATGCAAGGAAAAGGATGGGAAAATGGACAAGTATATTTTCCAGAACCCCATACAGATTTTATTTTCACTAATGTCGCTGAACAATTTGGATTTCTAGGCGCAAGTGTCATTATTTCACTTTTTTTCTTACTCATTTTCCGAATGATTCATATCGCTTTAGAAAGTAATGACCCTTTCGGTAGTTACATTTGCGCTGGTACAATCGGAATGTTTACTTTCCAAGTATTTCAAAATATCGGGATGACAATTGGATTACTTCCCATTACAGGGATAACATTACCTCTTATGAGCTACGGAGGCAGTTCACTACTTACATACATGATTGCGATTGGATTCATTTTAAATGTTCGCTCAAGAACGAAAATCTTTATATTTAAATGAACAACATAAAACCGCTATATTTTTATCTCTATCCTTTTTTAGATATACTAATGAAAAATACGATGGAGGTTTAAATATGAAATATGACATTATAGGAGATATTCATGGATGCTTCCAAGAGTTTCAAAATTTAACGGAGAAGCTAGGATATAACTGGAGTAGCGGTCTACCAGTTCACCCTGACCAACGTAAACTTGCATTCGTTGGCGATATTACAGACCGTGGTCCTCATTCATTACGTATGATTGAAATTGTATGGGAACTTGTCATACATAAAAAAGAAGCTTATTACGCTCCTGGAAATCACTGTAATAAACTATATCGATTTTTCCTTGGGCGTAATGTAACAGTCGCTCACGGACTTGAAACAACTGTTGCTGAATATGAGGCACTTCCTTCTCATAAGCAAAACATTATAAAAGAAAAGTTTATCACTCTTTATGAACAATCACCGCTCTACCACATACTAGATGAAAAAAGAGTAATCGTATGTCACGCTGGAATTCGGCAAGATTACATAGGAAGACAAGATAAAAAAGTACAAACCTTTGTATTATATGGCGATATTACAGGAGAAAAGCATGCCGATGGCTCACCTGTCCGTCGCGATTGGGCACAAGAATACAAGGGACAAGCTTGGATTGTATATGGACATACACCAGTGGCAGAACCTCGATTCATCAATCAGACAGTCAATATTGATACTGGCGCTGTATTTGGTGGCAAATTAACCGGATTACGTTATCCTGAAATGGAGACTATCTCTGTCCCTTCTTCTTTACCTTTTGTCGCCGAGAAATTCCGTCCAATTTCATAACTACCTTACTTAGCGGAAGATTATCGTATTATTTAAGCAGATTTCATATAAAACTAGGTAAAGTAATTAAAAAAAGATGCAATAAAGTGCATCTTTTTTTAATTACCCTACATATAATGTCGCAGGAGGTGACAGAATGAAGAAAAAATCTTCTAAACAAAAAAGAAAATTTTCCCCTTTATATCTGCCCATGTACGGAATTAACAACTGGTGTAGTATTCGGGCTGCAGCGATAGAAGAACTGGAAGAACAAGAGTCATCAAAAAAAAGCAAAGTAAAACCAACATATGTCTCTTTAGAAAATGCTGTGATGAGCCGCATAATCGATCGCAGAAAAATAAAGATGCAACAAAAAAATAAACAGCTTTCAAATCAAGATGAACAGATACTACATTCTAACCAAACAGAAGAAAAGACGGAAGAAAATATTTCTGTAGCAGTGAATAAAGAAGTGGAACCAGAAATTCCAGCTGCTATTATAAACAAAGTAAAAAAAATAAAAGAAGCATTAGCTTCATCGAATGATATACAAATTGAAAAACCGCTCATAATTGAGACACCTACACCTGAAAGTACAAAAGTTAAAAGAGGCGGCCGATATGCATATGCGGAAGGGCTTCACTCTCATGCAGAGGGCATGGCAGCACATGCGGAAGGCTTATTAACACATGCAAAAGGTTCTTTCTCTCATGCAGAAGGATCAAACTCAAAAGCAACTGGACATAGTTCGCATAGTGAGGGAAGTGAAACGACAGCAGGCGGCTCTTATTCTCATGCAGAGGGTAAACAGACGATCGCTTTAGGCGAAGCAGCACACGCAGAAGGAACCGCAACTATCGCTAACGGATCCTCTTCTCATGCGGAAGGTCATCATACATCAACAGCTCATTTTGCAGGTAGCCATATTATGGGGCGCTTCGGCACTGCAGAAGAAGCTTATTCTTGGTTTATTGCAAATGGTGTAAACGACACCGACCATAATATCGGTGCTAAATGGCTTGCCCATAATGGAGAAATGTACATTGAGGGCGCGTCTTACAATGCAAGCGGAACAGATTTTGCACAAATGTTTGAAACAGAAGATCCTACCCCTATTGATGTCGGTTATTTCGTTACATTTAGTAGCGAAGAAAAAATTCGGTTAGCTACTTCACACGATTCATTCATTTTAGGAATATCTAGTGCCACCCCTGCTCTTATAGGAAATAGCGGGGCTTTAAGTTGGCAAAAACGTTATAAAACAGATAACTTTGGAAAACGTCAATATGTATGGACGGAAACAGAAGAAATACAACCTCTTTTAAATACAGAATGGGATCCAACTTGCAAATATGTAGCAAGAAAAGATCGCGCCGAATGGCTTCCTGTCGGATTAATTGGACAAATGTTAGTACGTGATGACGGCACTTGCGAAGCACATGGATATTGTCGTCCAAATGACAATGGCATTGCTACAAAAGCCGAAAGTGGATTTTTCGTCATAAAGCGTACGGGTGAAAACCAAATTTTAATATTATTCCGCTAAGAAAAAAGGGAACAAAATTCTTTATAATATAAGAATTTTGTTCCCTTTTTAAGTATGCCGCAACACTTCTTGCATATCGCTTGGAAGCTTTATAGTAAAAGACATCTCTTTCTCTAAAATAGGATGATAAAACGTCAAAGATTTACTATGAAGTGCTTGCCGCTTCATTTCATCCCTTCTCCCTCCATATAAGCTATCACCAAGTAATGGATGTCCTATATGAGCCATATGCACACGAATTTGATGCGTTCTTCCTGTTTCAAGCTCAAGCGCTACATGTGTCTTATGATATGTACTATCAATTACTTTAAAATGAGTAACTGCCCTTTGTCCATCCTCACAAACCGTTCGCTCAATAATGCTATCAGATTTTCGACCAATTGGTGCATCAATCATTCCTTCTCGTTCTACAATCTTTCCGTGAACAATTGCTTCATACGTTCGTTTCACAGCTTTTTGTTGATGCTGCTTCGATAAAAGATGATGCACAAAACGATTTTTTGCAATAAGCATAAGCCCCGAAGTATCACGATCTAACCGTGTTACAATGTGCACTGTACTTGCAAGATGCTGCTTATCATAATGAGATAAAAGCGCATTAGCAACACTCCCTGTCGGATGTTCTCTAGACGGAATTGTTGACATGTTCGCCTCTTTATTAATGATAAGAACCGCATCATCTTCATATACAATGTATAAAGGGATATCTTCTGCCATCATCCCTTCACTTCTTTCCTCCACTGGAAAAAAGATACGTAATTCTTCACTAGCGCGCAGCTGATGACGAACACTCGCATGTTGCCCATTTACTTCAATCGCCCCGCCGTGAAACTTTATATCCGTTAAAGCGGCTTTAGAAATACCTTTCGTTTTCAAAAATTCCCTAACTAAAGTTCCCTCTTCAGCCAGCCCTATATCCCATTTCAATGTAAATCTGTTCAAATATATAACCCTTTCTATTTATCTGCAACAAACGAGTCACGAACTCGTTTCCAGAACGGGAACGGGCGGAAACGAACAAATCGTACTTTCTCGTTTGCGACGCGATACTGGATTGATTTCACATCTTGATGAACCATCGTTAAATGATCCACTGTAATTTGTAAGTTCATTCCCGCAGCTGGCTTTAACACACATGTATGATGCTTCGGCAATACAAGTGGCGATCCTACAGTACGAAATACACGATTGTTAATGGACGCCATTTCTGCAATTTGAATCGCTTCAATAGATGGGTGAATAATTGCTCCGCCAAGCGCTTTATTATACGCGGTACTGCCTGAAGGAGTAGAGATACAAAGGCCGTCTCCGCGGAATGTTTCAAAATATTCTCCGCGTATTTCTACTTCTGTTACTAATGTACCTTCTGCACTTTTTACAGTCGCCTCATTCATCGCTAAATACTGTGACTCTTTACTTCCATTCACATAGCGAATAATTACTTCTAAAAGCGGATATTCCACCACTTGGAATGGTGTTTTCGCAATCGCAATTACTAATTTCTCTACTTCTGTCGGTAACCAATCTGCATAGAAACCTAAATGTCCTGTATGTACACCAACAAATGCTGTTTCATCCAATCGATTATAATAACGATGAAACGCATATAAAAGCGTTCCATCTCCCCCAACAGAAATTACAATATCGGGTTCCTGTTCATCCATTATAAATCCAAAATCTAGCAAGTAATCTTTCATCGTGCTTGCCAGTGTATCTGATGATTGATCTCCCTTTGACATAATTGTAAATTTCATCGCCCAACACCCTTTAGTTTATGATTCGGAATCTTTCGTTTCTTGCTTTCTTGAAAAAGCCTTTTGCGCTTCTTGAATTTCAAGACGAATAGAAGACATTTCTTCATCTAATAAAAACGCCGCTTCAGCTGCACGTTGCAAGCGTATTTTAATATCTTCAGGAAAACGTCCACTATATTTATAATTTAAAGAATGCTCAATTGTTGCCCAAAAGTTCATTGCTAGCGTGCGTATTTGGATTTCTACCAATACTTTTTGTTCACCCTGAATCGTTTGAACAGGATAACTAATGACAACATGATAAGAACGATAACCGCTATCTTTCTTTTGCGTGACATAATCACGTTCTTCCACGATTTCAAAGTCATTTCGTTTTCGAAGATATTCTACAACAGGCTTAATCTCATCAACAAATTGACACATCATTCTAAGCCCAGCAATATCCTGCATATCTTCTCTCAATCGGTCTAACGGTACATTTCTCTTCTCCGCTTTATCAATAATACTTGCAACCGACTTTACCCTTCCTGTTACAAACTCAATTGGAGAATGCTCTGTTAACATTGCAAATTGAGTACGCATTCCTTTTAGTTTCACTTTCAGCTCTGCCACCGCTTGGTGGTAAGGTGCTAAAAATTCTTCCCAATTTCGATTCATTTCAACCACCACCAAAATCAATCCATTTGCTTATAGAAATACTTTTTCTACAGCAGTTACTAGTTCTTCTCCGTAATTTGCATTACCTTCAATATTTTTAACTAAATATTCTACTTCTTCTTTTAATCCTTCTAATTCCATTTCAATGTCATTCACGCGAACGAACATAACCACATCGTTATTCATCGCTTCATGCATTGCTTCCCAGCATGTGTGCGGAATACTTACATAAATGAAAGATGATTCGTTTTCTAAGATATATAAAAATGATAAATTGTCTGAGTCTACAAGTACGTGATTACGCGCACTTAACTCCTTTACCTCTATTTCACTATTTTCCGCACAAAAAATAAGAGCATTCTCTCTCTTTTCTACGCTCTTAACTTGGATTTTATTTTGCATGCTCTAACTCCTCCATCTCAACTTCCTGTCTTACTTAACAGTATTATTGTATCATAACATGGACGCAAACAAATAAAACATTGAACCAAATTTATGAAAAAGCGATAATGTGTAAAGAATTATTTTTCAAAAGGAGATTATACAATGACACAAGAAATTGAAATTGAATTCAAAAATATCGTTACAAAAGAAGAATTCGATACATTATGTAAATCGTTTTCTATTGAAGCATTTACAAAACAAGTGAATCACTACTTTGAAACACCTGACTTCTCGTTAAAAGAAGCTGGCTCTGCACTTCGTATTCGTCATAAAGGAGAAACTTATACGTTAACGTTGAAACAACCTGCAGAAGTCGGTTTATTAGAAACGCATCAAGTCGTAACAGAATACGAAGCAAAAATGATGATGGAAACAAACACAATCATTCAAGGAGCAGTAGTAGATCAATTACATAAATTACAAATTCCTGTTTCTGCTTTAACATATATGGGTAGTTTAACAACAGAAAGAGCAGAAACATTATTTAAAGGCGGAACGCTTGTCTTTGATCATAGTTTCTATTACAATCACGATGATTATGAAATTGAATTTGAAGTGCAAGATGAAGAAACAGGAAAAGCTGCATTTATTCATTTATTAACGCAACATAACATACCTGTTCGTCATACAAATAACAAAGTAAAACGCTTTTTTCTTGCCAAACAAAACAAAGCACGCTAAAGTGAAAATTCCACTAGTGAATATGTTTCACTAGTGGATACATCTCACTAAAAAAGTTTACACCCGTAGAATAAGCAAAGAATCTTTGAGAAAGCTGTTTATTTGCCCTCTCGAACATTCCATTGCTACAATAGATATACATTTCATGGAAAAAGGAGTTTATAAAGGATGAGCAAGCAACCGATGACACCATTTGAAGCAATTGGCGGTGAACAATGCATTGCAATATTAGTAGATACATTTTATTCCTACGTCAGTAAACACCCTGACTTATCTCCCATCTTCCCGGAAGATTTAACAGAAACCGCTAGGAAGCAGAAGCAATTTTTAACACAATATTTAGGTGGTCCTAATTTGTACACTGAAGAACATGGTCATCCTATGTTAAGAGCACGCCATCTCCCGTTTGAGATTACTCCAAAACGAGCAGAAGCTTGGCTATCATGTATGGAACAAGCAATGGATGATACTGAAGTGCATGGTCATATAAGAGAGTTTGTTTTTGAACGTTTAGCATTAACCGCTCAACACATGGTTAATACTCCAAACGAAACAGGTGAAGTGTAATGGATAAGCAGGAAGCAAAGCATATAAATATGCCATCTCCTTCCGCATGCGAGCATAAGTCTGTAGAAGCATATTTATTTATTGATCCACTTTGTAAAGATTGCTGGGAAATTGAGCCTTTTATTATTAAACTATGGCTTGAATACGGAAAATACTTCTCTATTCGTCATATCGTAACAGGAAAAGTGGATGGAACGAACGCTTCCTCACACAAATGGAATAAACCTGCTAATATTCGATTTGTGTGGGAAAAGACAACAAGTTTACAAGGTTTTTCATGTGATGGAAAGGTACATATGCAAGAAGCATCGTCAACACCATATTTAGTTTCGATGGCAATTAAGGCAGCGGAGTTGCAAGGCCGAAAAGCAGGTTCGAAGTTTTTGCGAAAACTCCAAGAATACATCTTCCTTGAAAATGTATCAAACCCTGACTGCGAACTATTACTTGCATGTGCGAAAGATAGCAATATTGATGTAGAAGAATTTAAAAAAGACCTACATTCTGCTAGTGCAAAAAAAGCTTTCCAATGTGACTTGAAATTCACGAATGAGATGCATATTACAGAAATACCCTCCCTCGTCTTTTTTCATGCGAACTCAGATGAAGAAGGTATTAAAATTGCTGGAAATTATTCCTACGATGTATACGTACAATTATTGAAAGAACTTGTAAAATGTGAAATTGAGCCAGAACCATTACCACCTTTAGAAGTGTTACTAGAAGCCACACAATTTATATCTTCAAAAGAAGTAGCATTTATTTATAACTGTCCGCAACAAGAAATTGAGCGCGAACTAAAAAAATTACAACTGAAACGAAAAGTGCAAATGATTGAAGTAAAATGCCAACGTTATTGGAAATGGATAGCAAAAGAAAAAGACCTGGTGTAAACACCAGGTCTTTTTCTTTACGGCTTATAAAAATATTAAAGGGGATGGGAGAAATTTTCACGTTCAAACAAAGGGGTATATGTTTGTATGTGAATTCGTTCACGCTTATTATATTACAAGATTCGACGTCAAATGACAACCCCTTTTGTCGATTTTCACACTTTTGTCACATTCTAAACGTTTTCATTTTTGAATAAGCTATAAAAAAGGTCATTTAGGGGGTTTATTTATGAAAAAATCTTATATTGCTCTTCTCTTTCTAGCTGTCATCGTTTCTTTTTTCTTGTACATCCTCTCTCTACTACAAGCTTTTCCTAAAATTATTGCCTTACCTCTTTTATTCGGAATCATCGTTATCACACTCTCTTATTTCAATTATAAAAAACGATTCAAAGGGTTTTAATTTCAAAAGTCAGCCGTAAAGCTATCCTTTCAGTTAGAAAAAACAAAGAAATCCACCCTTCTCTTCGACAAATATCGACATTGAATCTATTCAACAAAAAAGACGAGGATACAATCCCTCGTCTTTTTTCATTACTTTTCTTCAAATAATAATGCTTCTAATTCATTTAATTTCTCTTCAAATACTTGTAGCGCCTCTTTTACTGGTTCAGGAGATGCCATATCTACTCCTGCTTTTTTCAACACTTCAATTGGATAATCAGAGCTTCCTGCTTTTAAGAACTCGTTAATATAGCGTTCTACTGCTGGTTGTCCTTCTTCTAAAATCTGTTTAGATAGAGCGGTCGCTGCACTAAATCCTGTTGCGTATTGATATACGTAATAGTTGTAGTAGAAGTGTGGAATTCGAGACCATTCTAAACCAATCTCTTCGTCGATTACTAAAGCGTCACCGAAATATTTCTTATTTAAATCATAGTAGATTTCCGTTAGCATATCTGGCGTAACAGCATGTCCTTCTTGTACTTTCTTATGAATAGTATGTTCAAACTCTGCAAACATCGTTTGACGGAATACAGTACCACGGAATCCTTCTAAATAATGATTTAATAAATATAGACGCTCTTTCTTATCTTCTGTCGTTTTTAATAAATAATCATTTAGAAGCGCTTCATTACAAGTAGATGCCACTTCTGCTACGAAGATGGAATAATCACCATATACGTGCGGTTGTGTCTTTCTTGTATAGTAACTATGCACCGAATGACCAAACTCATGAGCAAGTGTAAATAAATTATTTACATTATCATGCCAGTTCATTAAAATATACGGATTTGTTCCATATGCACCAGATGAATATGCCCCGCTTCGTTTTCCTTTATTCTCATACACATCTACCCAGCGATTTTCATATGCTTCTTTCAAAATACCAACATATTCATCACCAAGTACGTTTAAAGATTTTAATAAAAGGTCTTGCGCTTCTTCGTATTTCACATTCATTTTCACTTCTGGTACAAGTGGTGTATATAAATCATACATATGAAGCTCATTAAGTCCTAATGCACGCTTACGAATATCGATGTAACGGTGTAATAAATGTAAGTTATCATTTACCGTTTCAACGAGTTGATCGTATACTGCTTCCGGAATATTATTATTGCTCAGTGCAGCTTGGCGAGCAGAATCGTATTTACGAACACGCGCATTGAAATTATTACGTTTTACTGCTCCACTTAACGTACTTGCGAATGTGTTTTTAAATTTTCCGTACGTTTCATATACAGCTTTAAATGCATCTTCGCGAACACGACGATCATCACTTTCTAAAAACTGAATGTAACGACCATGTGTAATTTCTATTTCTTCTCCGTCTTCACCTTTAATAGATGGGAATTTTAAATCCGCGTTATTCAACATACCGAATGTATTGCTTGATGAACTCATTACTTCAGATGCTTCCGCTAATAAAGCTTCTTCAGCTTCTGATAATACGTGCGGGCGTTGACGTGTAATTTCTTCTAATGCATGTTCATATACACTTAAATCTCTATTTTCCTTCAAGAATGTTTGCAGTGTATCTTCTGAAATAGATAAAATTTCAGGCACAATATACGCTGTGCCACTAGATACTTGTGAATATAAATTTGTTGCGCGATCATTTAATGCTTGATACACAGAGTTTGTTGTATCTTGATCGTAACGCATATGAGCATATGTATAGAGCTTACCTAATCGCATTGAAATTTCATCTTCATATTGCAATGTCTCAAGTAAATTGTCCGCAGAATCACCAAGTTTCCCTTTAAATTCAGTTAACTTCGGTAATAGCTCCTTAATAGCTTGGAATTCTTTTTCCCATTCTGCATCTGTTTGGAAAATATCTTCTAATCGCCACGTACTTGCTTCTTCAATCTCATTGCGATCTGGTAATGTTTTCGCTTTGTTTTGTTCAGACATTCTTTAAGCCCTCCTTTAAATATCTCTACTTAAGTACAATTCGTTTTTTTCTTATGTAATTCCTTCACAATCAGTCTTTATTATATCCCCTTTTCCTTCTCTCATGTTGTACTTTGCCTCAAATAAAGATAAGGCATACGCTAAACAAGTTTCATCATATTTCATAACTTCCTCCTCTGTTTTTAACATAACGATCCCCCTTATTTTCCGGTACTTATAAGCCTCCACTTTACGTAATACACCTGTATAACATAAAAATGTCATATATTCAGTAACTGCTACTTTCCATATATGCTTTGAAAAGTACGGGAGCATACGCCTTTTCGTATACTTTTTTACATAACTACACACATATTGAATAGAAATACAATCCCCTACCGCAAGCTCACCTATACACTTCATATATAGAAATGCTTGCCATATAAATGGATTTGTTTGAAAAGCAAATGAGGATGGGAGCGGCACACCAATTTCAGAAGGAAAATTTGCTGGGGTACATTTACATTGATATAAAAAGCGTAATAGTGACTTATAATTATAATTCCAAATAGGCAAAGCATTTTTTCGAAAATAGTCCTTTCGTTGCTTCCATTCTCGGTCTAATATTTCTTTTTGGAAAGGAACAGAGGAAAAGAGTAGTTCAAAAGTAGTCGTTTCAGTTGGTAAATATATAGTATGTGAGAAAGAGACGCTTGTAGAAAATGAAGTAAGAAACGCGCATTTCATAAATGATTTTTGTTTGGAACAGAAGAAAATAAGAAATGGTTGAGGATAAGATTGTAAGGAGAAAGCCATAAGTGAGGAGAATTTCATCCAATATGCAGATTGCTTTTTCAATTGATTTCCACCAATGATCCAAATGACCTGTATACCCGCTCGCCAATACGAATATGTTCGTTTGTACAGCTGCTCTATAGAAAGGTTTGCGCATTGGTATTCAATCGCAATTTTTCTCCCTGCTCTCTCTATAAAAATATCTGGCCGTTGCTGAATCTCTGGCATATAACGCTCTATATCTACATGAAAGTTTTGACGTTTGAACCATTTATATAACAATTCTTTACCGTGCCTATGATACATAGATTCCGCTTCATAAAAGGCAAGACATGAATCCACTTTTTTATGAGCAAAATGCCAACTTTTTTGTTTCCCTAATTTCATTTGTACTTCCTTTCCACAAGCTACACAAAAGAATCGTTCCTGTTGACGCATACGGCGCAAAAGCTCTTCATTACAATTGTAGAGTAAATGAATTTTTTCTCCGTTTTCTCTTTTAGCGATAAATATCGTAATCACACCCTTTCAGCTCCTTATATTCTACAATTTGTTACAAATTCCTTTAAAAAAGAGATGTCCCAATTTCGGACATCTCTTTTTATAATAAAGGCGATAATAACCGGTACGTTGATTCAACAATTCGTCTATGAAGACGCCTTTTATGAAAACGATCGACGTGAATTTCACTGGATTCTTCTAAATCGTCTTTAAAATCTTGAACAAGCTTTCGAATGCTATCTGTATCATATAAAAAGGCATTTACTTCAAAATTTAAATGAAAACTTCTCATATCCATATTAGCTGTCCCAATTGAAGCTAAATCAGAATCGACAATGACAACTTTACTATGGAGAAAACCTTTTTCATACTCATATATCTTTACCCCTGCATCTAAAAGCTCTGGGAAATACGATCTCGATGCGTAAAAGACAGTACGCTTATCAGGCTTACTCGGCATTAACAAACGAACATCGATACCAGCAAGTGCAGCAACCTTTAATGCGGATAAAATATCATCATCCGGAATGAAATACGGCGTTGCAATCCAAATGGATTTCCGCGCAGAAGCAATCATTGCGAAATATAAATGCTTAATTGTTTCCCACTTATTATCCGGTCCACCTGCAACGAGCTGCACGCCTCCCCAATGTTCCCCCTCAACTGCTTTCGCTTGTAAATATTCAGGGGCTAGCACAGCCTCACCAGTCATATAAAACCAATCTTGAAGGAAAATAAGCTGCAAACTTTGTACAGCTTCACCACGCAAATATAAATGTGTGTCTCGCCAAAAGCCGAAGTACTTATCCTTGCCTAAATATTCATCACCAATATTTAATCCACCTACAAATCCTTCATTTCCATCAATAATAACGATTTTTCGGTGGTTTCGATAATTAATCTTATCGTTTAAAATCGGAAAGCGCACAGGGAAGAACGGAATCATTTCGACACCTGCATCGTTTAATTCTTCAATATACGATTTTGATAATTTAAAACTTCCAACCGCATCATATAAAAAACGAACGACTACGCCCTCTTTTGATTTTTGTATTAAAATATCTTTAATTTCTGTTCCAAGCTTATCATCACGCACAATGTAATATTCCATATGAATGTGATGTTTCGCTCGTTTTAATCCATCTAAAATGGCCTGAAACGTTTCATCTCCATTTGTTAATGTTCTCGTTTCAGTTTGAAATGAAATATTTAAAGCGCCTAAGCGATCCGCTAAACGAAATAATAGCTCTTGATGCTTATGATTGCGCAAAATCCGTTCTTCGTAATCTTCATGCCCTTTATATTGTAAAAACGCCTGTTCATCAAGTAAAGCCTTCTTTTGGAACATTCTTTTTCTCCGAAAATTTTGTCCAAATAATAAATAAGCAAAGAAGCCAAATACCGGAAAAATACCTAACACAATTAACCATGTAAGTGTTTTTGACGGATGACGGTTCTCTAAGAAAATAACGCAGCCAATTAAAAACGCAGATACTGTAAATAAAATACTAATAATACCTAAAATCGAAACATCTTTTATCCCAATCACATCCGAATAAAATGCTACATCAATAAACATACGTAGTGAAACAAATAATGCGAACAATAGAAAAACAAAGAAAATCAACTTTAACGTATTTTTCATCTCTTACCTCCTAACTAAGAAAGCTTTCCTATTCTTCATATAAAAAGCCGATTTCATACTACAGAAATCGGCCTACGTTTTAGCAGGAAAATTATTGCGAATCGTTTCAAGCGCATGCTCTTTCACAATTTGTTTTCCATACTCACTTACACGATGAATTGTTAAAGTTGATTCTTCTCCATATTCTAAAATAATACTTAAAATACGATCAATTTCTTCTTCATCATGTAGCACTTCATCGAATTCCACATATACATAATAGCGGTTCTCAAATGAATACAGCTCATCTTTTATATCTTCAAAGATAAGACGATGACTTAATGAAATGACATCTTCAAAATCATTAAATTTAATTAAAAAGCCAAACGTACCATCTTCATTAAAGGTTGTTCCTGTTTGTTCTTCTACCTCTTCGACTAACTCTTGCTGGAATAATGATTCGATGCCTTCATCTAGAGGAATATCTATAATTTTGTCTACCCCTATCGGTAGTTCCAGCTTTTGCCCGTCCTTTGAAAGCTCTGCTTTCGTGACAAGTACTTCAATCCCTTTATCGACTGCTTGCACTTGAATCCATAACGGTCCATCAATAAAGAAATCGTCATGATCACGAGCTTCGTCCATCATCTCCCAAAAGAGCTCTTCACTTCGTTCGCGATCATACCAAATTTCTTCACGATTAAATCCTCTATCCTCTATATCAATGTACGTAATAAAAAATTTCATCGTATGATCATTAATTCTTTCAATATCCAAAATACAACTCTCCCTTCCTGCTTAGAATTGTTATGAAGGGATTCCCCACTCATATGACAAATCAATAGATTCTTGTACTCTCATTTTATGATAAGATTCTCCAGAATGGAAATAAAATCGATTTATTTTACAAAAATAGTTATATGCCTATCTTTACTCGATCAACTACATAAATATATTATTATAGCGATTTCTTACTTACAAAAAATTTGGACATACATTTCCACATTCCCCCGTACACTGTAATAAAGTGAAACTTCTATTGGAAGAGATTACTTAACAACAACTTTCTTCATCACATACATATAGTTCGCTTATTAAAACATCATAAATGGAGGCAGACGAATGGACTTAGAGTTTTTAACATCAGTACTAATGATTGTCGGTATCGATGTTGTATTAGGTGGTGACAATGCAATCGTCATCGCACTAGCTAGCCGAAACTTACCTGAATCGAAACGAAATAAAGCCATTTTGATCGGTACTCTTTTAGCAATCGTACTAAGAATTGTCCTTACTATACTAGCTGTCTATTTACTCGACATTCCATTTCTGCAACTTATCGGGGGCGTTTTACTTACATTAATCGCAGTAAATTTATTAACTGATAATAGCAACGATCTTTCTTCTATTCAAGGAAAAACAACTTTATTTCAAGCGGTGCGTACAATTGTATTCGCGGACCTTGTTATGGGGTTTGATAATGTTATTGCCATTGCAGGTGCAGCTCACGGGAGATTTTTACTCGTCATAATCGGCTTACTCATTTCTATCCCGATTATTATTTGGGGTAGCAAACTTATTTTAATACTTATGGAACGATTTCCATTCCTCATTTATTGTGGTGCAGCGATTCTTTCCTATACTGCAGGAAAAATGGTTACACATGAAGACAGACTTGCAACCTTTTTTCATAACAACCCAAGTTTCACTGCAAGCATTCCTTATTTGTTCATTTTCACTATTTTATGCATCGGCTTTATCGTACAACAAGTTCGATTACGCAATGTGAAACATTAAAAAAAACCTTCTACTATATCATAGGTAGAAGGTTTTCATATTATTATAATTAATTTACAAGACGTTGTGCTTCACGTAATTGGAACGTTCTTACTGTACGTGGTAAGAAACGGCGAATTTCGTCTTCGTTGTAACCAACTTGAAGGCGTTTCTCGTCAATCATAATTGGACGACGTAAAATCCCTGGATAGTCACGAATCATCTTATATAAATCTTGAAGTGGTAAAGACTCTAAGTTTACATTCAATTCTTGGAAAACTTTCGAACGAGTAGAAATAATCTCATCCGTTCCGCTTTCTGTCATACGTAAAATCTCTTTAATTTCCTCAATCGTTAATGGATCTGAGAAAATATTACGTTCTGTATAAGGAATATGATTTTCCTCTAGCCATAATTTCGCCTTTCTACAAGACGTACAGCTTGGAGAACTATATAATGTTACCATACAAAGCTCACTCTCCTTAAAGAGTACAAATTCTGTACTAAATACAGTTTTAATTTCTAACTTCAGCAATTTTTCGCGATAACTTGTCTTATTAAAAAGTACAAAAATCGCATTTCATGTAAGCAACAACTTATAATAAACAACAATTACTTTTAATAAGTAACTTCTATAATCATTATACAATAGATTTTGCAAGAAATATACAGTAAATTTCCTGCTAGTTGAGAAAACTCTTCCGTGTATTCCACTGCTATGTAACATGATTACGCTCACTTCAGCTGTACTTGAACAATAACTTTCAACCCTTTTACTACTCACTTCCCATAGATTTTTCATATAATATATAGTTATTTATCTATAATCTTTCCTATGAAAAAGAGAACGTTTTCTTACTTTTTCGTGATAAATCAATTAAGAAATGTAAGACTATACAAATGAGAACGAAAAGGAACGTTTGTTCTCATTTTAACAAACATTCCCCCTCCTGTCTACAAGATTTCTAAAGTAAACCGAAAATTTTTCTGACATTTCTTTCTTTTTTATTTTTTATCTCATACAATAAACATACAGACAGGCAAAGGGGGAGTTTGCAAATGATTGCTTTTTTCATTGATTTTATTACGGTTGCTGCCCTCATCATCGGAATAACAGCATTGATTGGTGTCATTACAAATAGCATTGGTGAAAAACTCTTTGGTGGAAAAGAAAAAATGAAGTTTGTTAACAAAAGTTCGGATGTACAATCCGGCTGGAACGAAGTTGGCGGAAAAGGCATTTATAAGAAACAAACGTATTAAAAAAAGCAGGTGGTTAGCCTGCTTTTTTTATTTTCCTACGGACGCCCACTTAAAGCTTAAATCTCCGCCATATTTATGGTTGTACATATCTTTAATTGTTTCTCTTTGTAAGTATGCTCTACCACGTTGATATACTGGAACGATTGCAGCATCATCAAGTAACATTTTTTCTGCTTCTAATAAGTTTTTCCAACGAGCATTTACATCGCTTCCATCTTTTTTCGCCTTCATAATGATTTCATCGTATTTTGGATTAGAGTACTTCATCTTATTTTGTGACCCATCTGTTACAAACATATCAAGATATGTAATTGGATCTGGGAAGTCCGCACTCCATCCAGAGAATGACATGACATAATCGCCCGCATCTTCTAATTTTAGTTTTTGTGCGAATGGTTGTTGTTTAATCTTTACTGTTAAACCTGGTAAATTCTTTTCTAATTCACCTTTTAAATATTCACCAGTTTTCTTTGATAACTCTACATCTTCATTTAATAATTCTAATTCGATTTCATTTTTACCAAGTTCTTTTTTACCAGCTTCCCAATATTTTTTCGCTTCTTTCGCGTTTGGTTTTACAATATCCCCGTTTACAGCACGGAAATCTTTTTTATCTGGTCCTTTAATAAAGTTATCAGGAATTAATCCTGTCGCTGGCTTAGAACCGTTATTTAATAATGTATCCACGAATGGCTTACGGTCAAAAGCAAGTGAAATTGCTTTACGAATATTTTTATTTGCTAAAGCTGGATCTTTTTGATTTAAACGAAGGAAGAACACAGATGTATCTTCTACTGTTTGGAAATCTGGTTTTCCTTTATATTTATCAATAAACTCCGCTAATAACGACGCTCGATCAATTGCATTTGTTTCATATAAGTTAATTGGCGTAGATGTATCTTTTACAATATTAAAGTTTACTTCCTCAATCTTCACTTCTTTATTGTCCCAATATGACGCGCTCTTTGTCATTTTAAAGCTACGTTCATGTTGCCAATCACTTAATGTAAATGGTCCGTTATAAAGCGTTGTATTCGCTTCCAAACCAAACTTCGTACCTTGCTCTTTCACAAACTTTTCATTCACAGGATAGAAGATTGGATATACCATTAAATCTACAAGGTATGGAATGGTATTATCTAATTCCACTTCTAATGTATAATCATCAATCGCCTTTACCCCTAATTGATCCGGACTCATCTCTTTTTTATTAATTTTCTCTGCATTTTTTATATCATACATAATGTACGCTGATTTCGCAGCTGTATCTGGGTTAATCGCTCTTTGCCATGCGTATACGAAATCTTTTGCCGTCACAGGCTCACCATTTGACCATTTTGCGTCTTCACGTAATTTAAATGTATATTTTTTACCATCTTCTGATTTTTTGAATTCCTTCGCTACACCAGGAACTAGCTTATCATCTTTTCCTAAACTGTATAAGCCTTCCATCGTATTAGTCATTACTCTTGAAGAAACTGCATCAGCTGATAATGCTGGATCCATCGTTGGTATTTCTTGCGTTTCAATTAAGTTAATAACTTGCTTTGCGCCGCTTTTCCCGCTATCCCCTTTTGCGTTCGCTTGCGGTTCATCTTTTTGATAGCTACATGCCCCTAACATCATGCTCATCGCTACTGTTGATGCTACAAAAACTGGTATCTTTTTTTTCATACTTCCACCCTCCAAAAAAAATGTTAACCCTTTCATTTTCAAACAGAAAGAAATATATATATGTTCTAATAATTCATATTATACACACAAATATATTTTTTGTATATTTATATTTCTATTTTATTAAAATTTTCCGTTTTAAAATATATCTTTGTAAACGTTTTATATTACCGATACTCCTTACTAAAGTACTGAAAATAATTATTTTTATATTTTTCTAAATTATCAGAGAAAAATAAATTTTATATTTTATAATACTTTATGCATAATTATCCCACCCTTTTTAACATAAAATAGCAGACCCTTCATATTAAAAATAGATATCGGTAAAGAGGGGACGGACATGACAGCAATTCAGGCAAAAAATGGACCGACAGAGAAATTAAGTTTATTCTTATTAACATGGCCTATTTTTCTAGAAGTTTTTCTTTTTATGTTAATGGGGATCGCTGATACTTTCATGTTAAGTGCATTATCAGACGATGCTGTATCTGGGGTTGGTGCAGCGAATCAATATCTTCATATTGCGATTTTGGTATTAGAAGTCATCGGGAACGGCGCTGCTATCGTTGTATCTCAATACCTCGGTTCCAAACGCTTTATGGAAGCATCTAAAATATCAGCATTAGCCGTCACATTAAATTTAATAGTTGGGCTCGTTATAAGCGCTGGTTTTCTTTTATTTTCGAAACATATGATGCTCGCAATGAACTTACAAGGCGATGTACTAACGTATGCGCAAAACTACTTATCTATCGTCGGAGGAGCCATCTTCCTACAAGCTATTATTAACTCATTAGCCGCAATTATCCGTGTACACGGTTTTACAAAGCAAGCGATGTTTATTTCACTCGGAATGAATATGATTCATATCGCTGGAAACTACGTACTCATTTTCGGGAAATTTGGTTTCCCTGAGCTCGGTGTACAAGGGGCTGCAATTTCTTCCGCTATCAGTCGATTGATCGCACTTATTGTTTTCTTCTGGTTACTATACCGCGTTATGGAATATCGTGTGAAATTACAATATTACTTCACTTTATCCAAAGAATACATTGGGAAAATTTTAAAAATTGGCATTCCATCTGCATTTGAACAAGTGATGTATCAAGCTTGTCAAATCGTCTTCCTTTATTACGCAACGTACTTAGGAACGGAATCATTAGCTGCTAGACAATACGCTACTAACATTTCCATGTTCACTTATTTATTTGCAATTGCAATTGGTATGGGAACAGCCATTATTATTGGCCGCCTCGTTGGTGGTGGCGAAAAAGATGAAGCATACGAACGCTTGTGGAAAAGTGTAAAATGGGCGATTGGTGTAACTTTATGTATGGTCGCTCTCGTTATTACATTCCGTACACAATTAATGGGACTGTTTACAGATAATCCGCACATTATCGGGTTAGGCGCAAGTGTTCTTTTACTAAGTGTACTACTTGAAACGGGACGCACGATGAACATCGTCATCATTAATTCGCTTCGTGCAGCTGGTGATGCAAAATATCCTGTTTTAATCGGTGCATTTTCTATGGTGTTAATGAGTTTACCACTAGGTTACTTTTTCGCCTTTCATTTAGATATGGGGCTCGTTGGTATTTGGCTAGCGATCGCCATCGACGAATGGACACGTGCCATAATTATGTTCTTCCGCTGGAAAAGTAGAGCGTGGGAACGTTATGCACTTGTTAAACCCGAGGAGCAAGAAGAGAATATTTCTGTTCAAGTTCAGTAATTTTGCATATGGATATCACTAATGGTACATGAGATTTATCCTAGCGATTCTTTAAATATATCAACTGACCGACAAATGTATACAATTCTTTTATATAGTAGAAAAAGAGCCATCCTTCCATAACAGAAGAATGGCTCTTTTTCTTATTGATAAATCTCTTTATATTTCTTATACTCTGCTTCAGAACATAGTACGAAGTGTCCTGGGCGAATTTCACGCATTGTTGGCACTTCGCTACCGTAATCATGCTGCGATGGATCATATACGATACGTTTACGATTGCGCTCATAATCTGGATCTGGAAGTGGAATCGCTGATAATAGTGATTTCGTATATGGATGAATTGGATTCGCATATAATTCATCACTTGTTGTTAACTCAACGATTTGGCCACGATACATTACACCAATACGGTCACTAATGTATTTTACCATTGATAAATCATGGGCGATGAATAAGTATGTTAAACCTTTTTCTTTTTGTAGCTTTTTCAGTAAGTTTACAACTTGCGCCTGAATCGATACGTCCAGTGCTGAGATCGGCTCATCGGCAATGATAAATTCTGGGTCTACAGCAAGCGCTCGAGCAATACCGATACGCTGACGTTGTCCACCTGAGAATTCGTGTGGGAAACGGTTTGCGTGCTCTTTATTTAAACCAACTGTGTTTAATAGTTCATGAACACGGTCCATGCGCTCTTTTTTACTTTTCGCTAATCCGTGAATATCAATACCTTCTGCGATAATATCCCCTACTGTCATACGAGGATTTAATGATGCGTATGGATCTTGGAAAATCATTTGCATTTTACGGTTGAATTTCTTCAGTTCTGCGCGTGATTTCTTACCATGTACATTTTCACCATCGAACAATACTTCACCAGCAGTTGCATCATATAAACGAATAATTGTTCTTCCAGTTGTCGATTTACCACAACCCGATTCTCCTACAAGACCAAATGTTTCTCCGCGGTAAATATCAAATGAAATATCATTAACCGCTTTGACAACACCACCACTCACGTCGAAGTGCTGCTTTACATTTTTTACTTCAATTAATTTCTCACGTTGTTTAGTCATGTTGTTCACCTGCTTTCATTTGAAGAATGCGTCTTTCAACGACTGCCGGCGGTTTTACTTCTGGAGCTTGCTCGTGAAGTAACCAAGTTGCCGCATAGTGTGTATCACTTACTTTAAATAAAGGTGGGTCCATTTCAAAGTCAATTTTCAGTGCCTGTGGGTTACGTGGTGCAAAAGCATCTCCCTTCGGCGGCTTCAATAAATCTGGAGGCGTTCCAGGGATTGCATATAACTCTTCTTCTGAACCATCTAAACTTGGCATAGATGCGATTAAACCCCAAGTATATGGATGTTTCGGATTGTAGAAAATTTCATCTACAGTTCCAATTTCAACAACTTTACCAGCGTACATAACTGCCACTCGGTCCGCAACGTTTGCTACTACACCTAAGTCATGCGTAATAAAAATGATTGCTGCTTCTGTTTTTTGCTGAATGTCTTTCATAAGTTCTAAAATTTGCGCCTGAATCGTAACGTCTAGCGCTGTTGTCGGCTCATCGGCAATTAATAATTTCGGGTTACAAGCTAACGCCATCGCAATAACTACACGCTGTCTCATACCACCTGAGAATTGGTGAGGATATTGTTTTAAACGAGCTTCTGGATTTGGAATACCTACAAGGTCAATTAATTCTAAAGCAACTTTACGTGCATCTGCTTTACTCATCCCTTGGTGTTTAATTAGACCTTCCATAATTTGATTTCCAATTGTCATCGTTGGATTTAATGATGTCATTGGATCTTGGAAAATCATCGCAATATCTTTACCGCGTACTTGCTGCATTTCTTTTTCTGTTAATTTTGTTAAGTCACGACCTTCAAATACGATTTCACCATTTTTAATGCGTCCAGGAGGATTCGGAATTAATCCCATTAACGCTTTAGAAGTAACTGATTTCCCTGAACCAGATTCTCCTACAATCGCCAATGTTTCTCCTTTTTTCAAATCAAAAGTAACGCCGCGTACAGCTTGTACTTCACCTGCATGTGTATCAAAGGAGACTTGTAAATCTTTTACCTCTAACAATGTTTTCATCTTTGCCTCTCCCCTCTTTTACTTACGCATTTTTGGATCTAACGCGTCGCGTAATCCGTCTGCCATTAAGTTAAACGCTAAAATTAATATACTGATGACAACCGCAGGGATGAACATCATATGCGGATACGTTTGAATAGATTTATAACCATCATTTACAAGAGAACCTAGTGACGCAAATGGTGGCTGAATCCCTAAACCGATGAAACTTAAGAACGCTTCACCAAACACCGCTGATGGAATTGTAAACATTGTCATTACGATAATAGGTCCCATTACGTTTGGAATTAAATGTTTCACAATTAATTGTGTATTTGTTGCACCTAATGTACGAGATGCTAATACATATTCTTGGTTTTTTAACTTTAAGATTTGTCCACGAACAATTCGCGACATCCCTATCCAACCTGTAATCGCCATCGCGAGTGTAATTGACCAAATACCAGATCCCATAATGATTACCATTAAAATAACGATGATTAAGTATGGAATACCGTTAATAATCTCCATAATACGTTGCATAATATTATCTACTCTACCGCCGTAGAATGCTGAAATACCTCCGTATGCAACCCCAATTACTAAGTCAATTGCTGCCGCTAAAAGAGCGATATATAATGATACGCGTGTACCTTCCCATGTTCTTGTCCATAAGTCACGGCCAAGATCATCTGTACCAAACCAGAAGTACTCTTTAATATCACGTTTTTCATACTGGTCAACACCATATTGATCTGTACCGTCAAATGGTAACCAATGAACATTTTCAATAACTGGAATTTTTGGTGGTAATTTCGCACGACCTAAATCTTGCTCTTTATACGAGTGTTTACTTACCATCGGTCCAAAAATCGCTAATAGCGCAATGATAACTAACAATACAAGGCCAAGCATCGCACCTTTATGTTGGAATAAACGTCTTCTTACATCTTGCCAAAACGTTAAGCTTGGACGGGCAATGACTTCATTATCAACATTATTTTGATTGGCTTGTTGAAATAAATCTGGAGATAATTTTTGTACATCTTTCATCATTTTTTCCCTCCCGCTAAACGAATACGAGGATCAATAATTCCGTATAAAATATCGACAATGAAAATAACTAAAATGAAGATCGCACTATAGAAAATCGTAGTTCCCATAATAACTGTATAGTCATTTAAAGTAATCGATTTAACGAATTGTTCCCCAAGTCCTGGTACAGCATAAATTTGCTCGATAACAAGTGTTCCTGTAATTAATGCCGCAACCATTGGTCCTAAAATTGTTACAACTGGAATTAACGCGTTACGAAGTGCATGTTTGACAATGATAACGCCTTGGCTAATTCCTTTCGCTTTCGCTGTTAAAATGTAATCGGCTTGCATAACTTCAATTAATTCTGCACGAGAGAAACGTGCGATTGTTGCGATAACTCCCATCGATAATGCAATTGTAGGCATTACAGTAAACTCTGGCCCTTTCCAGAATGCTACTGGGAACCAGCCAAGTTTTACCCCTACGAAATATTGCAGTAATGCGGCGAATACGAATGATGGTACCGACATTCCGAGTACCGAAATAACTGTTGCACTATAATCTACCCACGTATTATTACGAAGTGCGGCAACAATACCTAAAATTAAACCGATAAATGTTCCTAATATAATCGCTTGTAAACCTAATTGGGCTGATGGTCCAATACGATCCACAATCATGTCTGTTACTGGGCGGTTATCATATTGGAATGATACCCCTAAATCACCTTTTGCTAAGTTACCTAAGTAACGTGCATATTGAACTGGTACCGGATCATTCAATCCGTATTTTTCAAGAATGATTTCTTTTTGTGCCGGTGATAGCTTCTCCTGGTTTTTAAGCGGAGAACCCGGAAGTAATTTCATCAAAAAGAAAGTCATTGTAGTAATTAAAAATAATGTCAAAGCCATGTACACGAAACGTTTTAATACATAACGTCCCATAGTCAAGCACCTCCCCGTTTTTCTCAAAAGCAATAAGATAGTTTAAAATATTCTTACTTTTATTTTTTTAAAATAAGAGCATATGCCCATCATAGGCATATACCCTTGTAAACGATGGAAAAAAAGATTATTTTTGTTCAACAGATGCCCATTTGTAAGTTAATTTACCACCATAGTTAATTGGGATAATATCTTTTACGGCACCTTTTACTACATACGCTGAACCTTTTTGGAAGATTGGAGTGATAACTGCATCCTCTTTAATTAACATCTTCTCTACTTCTAGAAGGTTGTCCCAGCGAGCTTGTAAATCTTTTGTATCTGTTTTAGCTTTTTGGATTAACTCATCATATTTCTGATTAGAATACCCTGTTTTATTTTGAGAACCATTCGTAACAAACATATCTAAATATGAGATTGGATCTGGGAAATCTGGTCCCCAAATACCAAACGCAATATCATATTGCTGAGAATCTTCTAATTTATTTTTTTGTGCGAATGGTTGCTGTTTAATTTTAATTGATAAACCTGGTAAGTTCTTTTCCATCTCACCTTTTAAGAATTCCCCAACTTTTTTAGCATCTTCATTATCAAAGTTTAAGAATTCTAGTTCGATTTTATCAGTTCCAAGCTCTTTCTTCGCTGTTTCCCAAAGCTTTTTTGCTTCTTTTGGATTTGTTTCAACTAGCTTTCCATTTTCAGCTCGGAAATCTTTTTTATTTGGACCTTCAGCGAAATCTTTTCCAACAAATCCGTAAGCTCCAATTGCGCCGTTATTTAAAATAACTTTTGCAATGTTATCACGGTCAAAGGACATTGAAATTGCTTTTCTTAAGTTTTTATTACTTAAGTACTGATTACTTTGATTAAATCTTAAGTAAGCAACCCCTGCCTCTTTTCTTGTTTGGAACTCTGGGCTTTTTCTAAACTTATCAACAAATTCAGACGTTAAAGCCGCTCGATCAATCGCGTTTGTCTCATATAAATTTACATCAGTTGCTGTATTTTTTACAAAAGTTGATTTCTTCGATTTTAACCGTTTTATTATCCCAATATGAAGGATTCTTCTTGAATTGGAAACTTTGTTCATGTTTCCAATCACTCATAACGAATGGACCGTTATATAATGTTGTATTTGCCTCTAAACCAAATTTATCACCTTGTACTTTTACAAAGTTTTCATTTAGTGGGTAAAATACTGGATAAACTGTTAAATCGATAAAGTAAGGAACGGGATTGTCTAATTCTACTTCTAATGTATAATCATCAATAGCTTTTACACCTAATTGGTCAGCAGGTAATTCTTTTTTATGAATTTTCTCTGCATTTTTAATATCGAACATAATGTACGAATACGTTGCTTTTGTATCTGGATTTACTGCTCTTTTCCATGAATACACAAAGTCTTTAGCTGTTACAGGTTCCCCATTCGACCATTTCGCATCTCTTCTTAATTTAAATATGTATTTCTTCCCATCATCTAGCTTTTCGACATCTTCTGCAACTCCAGGCATTCTCTTTTGATCTTTGCCAATACGATATAAACCTTCCATCGTATTATTTAATGCTGTAGAAGATGAAGAATCAGATGCTAATGATGCATCCATTGACGGAATTTCAGATAACTCTGTTAAATTAAGAATCTGTTTTCCGTTACTACTACTCGTAGCGTTCTCTTTCCCTTTTGCTTTTGCGTCATCTTTTTGGTAGCTACACGCGCTAAGCAACATACTTGCAGTTAAAGTTGATGCAAGTAATAACGGTATCTTTTTCTTCATGTTGTGTTGCCTCCCCTAATTGCACTTCCTGTACCCTCACTTGTTAAAAAGTAGAATTGAAAGAATAATCTCCAAGTTTCTACAATTTTCATTATACATATAATAAGACGATTGTGAATATAGTTTTTTGTTTTTTTGTTAAAATTTTTAATAAAATATTTATATTTTTAATTTTTCGTAAAGGGATACATTAACATTGCTACCATCATCTTAAAATCAGACCTTTAATTGTGTATAATTTTCAAAAAATTAATCCTAGTACTTATTATAGCTTTTATAGTATAATAATTCTAGTAATATTTTGACGGAGGGGAATATTTTGAATAAAGTTTTTTTTCATACTTGTATACTAATTTTTATAGCGATGATTGCTTCTAGTATTGGTGCATTCCTCATTTCATCTCAATTTTTGTTGAACTTTGTCAACATTTTGTTTTATATTGCACTGTTTTTTATTCTTATCGGCGGTTTTTTATACATATTTCAAAATGGTTTTTTCAATGTAACCATTTACGCATTCCAAAGAGTATTTGGTACGAACAAAAAGATTGACTCTTTAATTGAAGAAGTCGAGGAACCTACAGATAAGAAAGAACGTATTTATAAAACATATTCATTCAAATGGACATATCCAATTTGTATTACAGGTATCTTCCTTGGGTTGTTCTCGACCCTCATTAGCTTTACTATTTTGATGTAGTTTGCAAACACTATCCCATATGATATAATAATCAGCAAAACATTTTGTTATAAAACTTTAGTTCTTTCATATTAAAAGAGCTCAAGTAACAATAAATAAATTTATATGTATGCGATGATAAAGAAGAGTACATATTGAGGCAATTTCAGAGAGCTTGTGGTTGGTGTGAACAAGTAATTGTACAGTATGGAATGGGCTTTTGAGCACCAAACCGAACCGAAAGTAGTAGGCTTTGGCGTTATATCCTAACGTTATTATGGATTAGAGAGATTTCACAGTAGTGAAATAATTAGGGTGGTACCGCGGTCCATTCGTCCCTATAGTTTTTGGGATGAATGGGCTTTTTTGTTTGCCTTCTCTTCCCCCCCATCACGCATTCAATTTTAGGAGGAATTACTTATGTCAGTTATCTTTTCTGGTATTCAGCCAAGTGGAACGATTACACTTGGAAACTATTTAGGGGCTATGAAGCAGTTTACAGAGCTTCAAAATGAACACGACTGTTATTTCTGTATTGTAAACCAACATGCGATTACAGTACCTCAAGATCCCGTTGGACTTCGTAAAAACATCCGCAGTCTTGCTGCACTTTATGTAGCATGCGGCATCGATCCTGAAAAAGCTACTTTATTTGTACAGTCAGAAGTACCAGCACACGCTCAACTAGGATGGATTATGCAATCTGTTGCTTACGTTGGAGAATTAGAGCGTATGACGCAATATAAAGATAAAGCTTCTGGTAGAGATTCAGTTCCAGCTGGATTACTTACGTATCCACCATTAATGGCTGCTGATATTTTACTTTACAACACTGAAATCGTGCCGGTTGGTGATGACCAAAAGCAACATATCGAATTAACACGTGACTTAGCAGAGCGTTTCAACAAACGTTACCGCGAAATCTTCACAATGCCTGAAATTCGTATTCCAAAAGTAGGAGCTCGCGTTATGTCATTAACAGAACCTACGAAAAAAATGAGTAAATCTGATCCAAATCCAAAATCAATGATCAGTATGCTTGATGAGCCAAAAACAATTGAAAAGAAAATTAAGAGTGCTGTAACTGACTCTGAAGGTATCGTGAAATTTGATAAGGAAAACAAACCTGGTATCTCTAATTTATTAACAATCTACTCTTCATTCTCCGGAAAAACAGTTGAAGAAATTGAAGCAATGTACGAAGGAAAAGGATACGGCGACTTCAAAGGCGACCTAGCGCAAGTAGTCGTAGAAGCAATTCGTCCAATCCAAGACAAATATAACGAACTAATCAATTCACCAGAACTAGACGAAATTCTAGACAAAGGTGCAGAAAAAGCAAACCGCGTTGCATTCAAACAACTACGCAAAGTAGAAAACGCAATGGGACTAAGCAGAAAACGTAGGTAACATATAAAGCGGAGGCAGCTCGTTCAGCTCTGACTGGCTAAGGTTCTTTCGCATAGAAGACGCTTTTTGTCTTCTTATGCGGAAGGTTCTTAGACACGAAGAGCTTGCTGCCAGAGCTGGATTTCATATAAAGCGGAAGCGGCTCGCTTAGAATGTGAGGGGGATGGAGCTCCTGACGTAGAGGCGCTTTTTGCCTCGCAGGAAGGCGCGAAGCCACCGAACATTCTTGCCGCTGGAGCTGGATTTCTATAAAAAGCGGAGGCGACTGCTTAGCCCTGACGGCTAAGGCTCTTTCCCACAGAAGGTGCTTTTTACCTTCTCGTGGGGAAGGTTCTTAGACGCGAAGGGCTAGGAGCCGGAGCTAGATTACAACAAATTAAAAAAACCGCCAATCGGCGGTTTTTTAATTTACCTTTTGCTCATTTTCCATTTCCCATAACTTTTCAAAAAATGGCTGTCCTTTTACAAGACGCTCACATAATTGTTCATGTTTCTCAGACCAGCCAGCTTTCGCTTCATCATACAGTCTAGCCCAAATATCCTCGAACTCCATATGTTGAACCGTTCCATATGCTGATGGATCCCACTCTGTGTACCAATAGCGAATCTCTGCTGTATTTTTCGTTGTATGTAATTGATCTAACGCCATAAATAATAATTGTTTTAGCTGTCTTTCTTTACGAGTCAAGCCATTCATAATGAAAGGCGATGGTGATAAAATGTGATGTTCTTTTTCTGTTTCTTCTACTTGGAACTCATACTTTTCTGCTTTTACGTTTTCTACCATCTCATATACCATCTGCTCTTGGCGTGGTATAAGTCTGCTTTTACGAATTGGTACATTGTAACCAATTGTGTCAATCGCAATAATTCCTTTTCCATCTGTAACAACAAAGCAATACTCTTGCTGCAAACGTTCATGATTTTTACGAATATAAGCCTTATGATGTACGTCTTCCAGCATTTTTTGCGGAAGCTCTAACAATTCGTTCTCGATGTAATGATATAATGTGGCATCTACTTTTAATAATGGCACTTGATCTAATAGCTCAATCGTATCATCTTTCCGCCATTCGTAAAAATGACAAACGTTATACCCATTTTCTTCACCTTCAAACCAATTTACCCATACATCATGTAGATATAACATTCACTACCCCTCACTTCACTACTGTTTGTACCAATCATTATGTTCATTTTTGCTTAACTTTATTCCACTTGAGGAAATATATTCTAATTATTATTTTTTCTTCTATTAATAATAAAAAAACAGGAAATAGAACTCCTGTTTTTTATATATGAAATGCACTTGCTTTATTCAATATTTCTTTTGCATCTATAGATAATAAAGAAAGTGTATCTTCTCCTTCCAAAGTTACACAATCTTTGACAATATGAAATCCAAGCGCATAGCCAAGCATCTTCGGATAAGAGTGAAAGCCATTTAATACGATGTCATGTTCCCTTGTTCCTCGTTTTATACTTATTCTTTCATGTACAACATTTTTCCAATAATAAATAGCTTCTTCTTTTGAAAGATACGCCGTCCACGGTGCATTGTTTTTTTCTGTATACCTTTCTGTTACTGCCTGCTCAGCTAGCCCTTCCATAATCATCGTATCAAGTAATGTATATTCTGTTTCTTTCATCTCAATTTGATGTAACCTGCATATGTGATGATATTCATGCGCCAATAACACTTTTAATTCTTCTACCGAATTCCGCCCACATACGAATAAGAAAATAACATGACGCATAGATAATCCAGCCCTACCGTTATACTCTTCTTGTACAGTTCGATTATAGGAATCTGATAATAAAATAAAGACAGGGACATCTGGACCTTTTAACCAATTTTTCAGTTTATCATACTCCAGGCTCAATTCTTTCCAAATTTCCTTTTCCTCTAATTCTTTAATTTCCTTTTCTCCACGCATGATTGGGCGATACATCCCTTTTGAAATTAAAAAGCGATACAATCTTTCTTTTGGCAACGGAATATACTTCGTAAATTTCTCACAAAGTTTTTCTGGCCGCCCATAATATAAATGTAGCCATTCAGCTGTTTCAACAATCCCCATCTTTATCCCTCCTTTTTTCTTATGTATATGCTACAGAAGAAAAAGACGTAAAAATAAATAAGGAGTTTTTTCGCAATATATTACGAAAAAACTCCTTATTTCATCTATTATTTATACGATTTAAATACTAACACTGCGTTATGACCACCGAATCCTAATGAGTTACTTAATACTGCATTTACTTCTTGGTGTCTCGCTTGATTCGGTACATAATCTAAGTCACATTCTGGATCTGGTGTCTCATAGTTAATTGTTGGAGGAATTACTCCGTCTGTAATTGATTTAATAGAGAAAATCGCTTCAACAGCACCAGCTGCTCCTAATAAGTGACCTGTCATTGATTTCGTTGAGCTAATCGCTACTTTATACGCGTGCTCACCGAAAGTTTCTTTAATTGCCATCGTTTCATATTTTTCATTCGCATCCGTACTTGTACCATGCGCATTAATGTAATCAATATCTTCTGGCTGTAGGCCTGCATCAGCTAAAGCTTGACGCATTGCACGCACTCCGCCTTCACCACCAGGAGCAGGCATTGTAATATGGAACGCATCTCCAGTTGCACCATAACCAGCAATTTCCGCGTAAATGTGAGCACCGCGCGCTAATGCGTGCTCTAATTCTTCAAGAATTAGAATACCTGAACCTTCACCCATTACGAAACCGCTACGGTTTTTATCAAATGGACGGCAAGCCGTTGCTGGATCTTCATTAAATGTTAATGCTTTCGCTGAGCTAAATCCTGCGAATGCCATACTTGTTAACGGCGCTTCTGCTCCGCCTGTAATCATTGCATCAGCATCACCACGCTGAATTGCTTTAAATGCATCACCAATTGAGTTTGCACCAGATGCACAAGCCGTTACAGAACAAGTGTTAATTCCTTTTGCTCCTGTTGCGATTGATACTTGACCTGCTGCCATATCTGGAATCATCATCGGCACGAAGAATGGGCTCACGCGGCGTGGGCCTTTCTCAGTAAAAATCTTAAATTGTTCTTCGTATGTTTCCATACCGCCAATACCAGATCCAATCCATACACCAATTCGAGGTCCGTTTTCTTCTGTAATTTCAAGCTTTGCGTCTGCAACTGCCATTTTCGCTGCTGCCACTGCATATTGTGTAAAGCGATCCATACGGCGCGCTTCTTTTTTATCAATATATTTCTCGACTTCAAAGTCGTTAATTTCCGCTGCTACTTTTGCTGGAAATAGTTCTGGATCAATTCTTGTAAGTCGCCCAATTCCAGATACACCCTTTTTAATGTTTTCCCATGCTGTTTCAACATCTGTTCCGACCGGTGTAACAGCCCCTAGTCCTGTAATTACGACCCTCTTTTTTTCCATACAAAATACACTCCTTTTTTCTCTCAGTCCTTATTTACCCCAACGAAGAGCAACTGCTCCCCATGTTAATCCGCCACCAAAACCAACAAGTATAATTAAATCACCGTCTTGAATACGTCCGTTTTGCAATTCCTCTACCATTGCAATCGGAATTGAAGAAGCTGATGTATTACCGAACTTCTCAATTGTCATACTCATTTTTTCTTGTGGTAAATTTAACCTCTCTCTTGCAGATTCCATAATACGAATGTTTGCTTGATGCGGTACTAAGAAATCCACATCTTCTTTCGTAAGACCAGCTTTATCTAAAACGCGAAGACAAGAATCACCAAGTTGACGAACGGCAAATTTAAACACTTCTCTGCCATTCATCATAACATACTCGTCTTGATAAAGATGCTTGCCGCCACTTCCGTCTGCTCCTAATTCAAAAGATAGAACACCTTTACCTTCTGAAACAGCTCCCATTACGATAGCACCGGCTCCGTCTCCAAATAATACTGCTGTATTTCGATCGTTCCAGTCTACAATTTTAGATAGTTTATCACTACCAACTACTAATACATTTTTATAAGTTCCCGTTTGAATAAATTGCTGCGCTGTAATCATTCCGTACATAAAACCAGCACATGCTGCACCTACATCCATTGCAGCTGCCTGTTTCGCTCCAATCGCTTCTTGAATTACACAAGCAACTGCTGGAAAAGCACGATCTGGTGTTACTGTTGCTACTAAAATAAGGTCGATATCCTCTCCGTTAATTCCTGCATCTTCAAGTGCTTTTTTAGAAGCCTCTACGGCCATATATGAAGTATCTATTGTATCATCGGCAATGCGTCTTTCTGCAATTCCCGTTCTCGTACGAATCCATTCATCGGATGTTTCCATTATTTTCTCTAAATCGTGATTTGTGACTACTTTTTCTGGCACATATCTTCCGATCCCTAAAATGCCCACGTTCACATCGCAGCCCTCCGTTTTATATCAATTATTATGACTTGGTACTAATTTTAAAACATAAATGTATTTTTGTCTAGAATATATTTCGCATAAAACAGAAAGCTAACGCATTATTCACGTTATTTTTCATTAAAAGAAACAGAAACATACCTCTCAAATATAAAAAGACTCAAACCGCTTCTATTCACGGTTCGGGCCTCTCTTCCATCTTAAAAAGATGCTTTTTATTCTTTATCTGCTTTCCTTCTAAACTAAAGAGTTCTACTCACTACTTTTCCTTTATACTCTTCATATCTCTGATTTTCCCCCAGGCGAGAATAAAAAAGGCCCTGACCGCTTCTACCCACGGTTCGGGCCTCTCCTCCATCTTAAAAAGATGCTTTTTATTCTTTATCTGCTTTCCTTCTAAACTAAAGAGTTCTCCTCACCACTTTTCCTTTATACTCTTCATATCTCTGATTTTCCCCCAGGCGAGAATAAAAAAGGCCCTGACCGCTTCTACCCACGGTTCGGGCCTCTCTTCCATCTTAAAAAGATGCTTTTTATTCTTTATCTGCTTTCCCAAGCTCATAAGCTTCATTCATAACTTTCATTAACAACTCTAACACCGGCTGTGCTTTCTCCATATCAAGTGCAATTCCATTATCATCTAAAATTGCCTTTGCTTCCGGTAAATGCTTCATTGCGATTTGTAAAAACTGCATGCTTTTTTCGTTCATATTATGCTCTTCCTCTCCATTAAAACTTTCACATACAATAGTGTAACACGCGTGCTACTCTTCGTATAACTCTTTATATTTTTTCATGTGTGCCAGTTGCTTATTTAAACCATATTCTAACGGAGTATTTCTTTTTATCGAAATTACTTCGATAGCCTCATCTCTTACTTCGTTATTATTTTGATTTACTTTATCATCCGCGCGTAAAAGATTCATACCTTTTTCCCATAATGACTGTTTGCCACTAAGTAAATTGTATATACCAAGATGCGCCCCGCTCGTTCCATGTTCCCATAAGTATTCACATACATCTTCAATGTAAAGTAAATCACTTCCTTTTTCCTCACTCGTACAACGGCACTCTTTCTCGTCTAATTCTGATAAAATGAGCTGATGATACATCATAAAAGATGGTTGCCACGGTCCATATAATGTAGGAACTCGAAATACACTATATTGTAAATTCCCTTTCTTCAATCCTTCTTCTACTTTCAAAAATAGGCGCTTATTTTCTGATTCATCTGTACTACCTACTTCAATAGAAGAAATTAAATTTAACTTCACTTTTTGTTCTTCACACATTCTTATGATTCGCTTTAAATATTGTAATATGACTCTTTCATTCCGAAATCCACTTTGCTGATTTGGCTCATATAAGCAAAAGTAAACAGTATCGAAGCTCTCTTCCTCTACTGATCTCCATCCATCTTCATCTCTTATCGAATAATACGTAAATAATGCATTTCGCCCAATTAATAATAACTTCTCTTCATTAATTTTGGTCATACTATCGAATTCATCAAAATCAAGACCATATACTTCCACTTCTTCTTCAATCATTTTATTTACAAGGTGATAACCTACAAACGTAAGTGCACCTATTATCAGCACGCGTTCCATACCACCAACCCTTTCCCTCTGAAACAAATAGCTCCTCATTTATGTATATGGGAGCTTCACAATTCTTCTTCATATTTTTTAAAGAAATCGGTCGTTTGCCTAACCATTTTATATTTCACATCTTGCAGATGGAACAAGACAGAAGTATCACATTGATTGAATTGCCTCATTTTCTCATATTTACGCAAGTGCTGTTTTCTTCCTCTTTTTTCTTGGGTTGATACGAAAACTTTGACCGGTACACAAGATGGAAGAAGCGTAAATGATTTCTTATTTATTTTTGATTCTAATTCTTCTTCTTTGGCATCATACGCCAAACTTAATTCCTTCACGAGTCTCTTGTAAAAAAACTTATGCTCTTTTTCAAACTCCACATATTCTGGTAAATCTAAACACGGATTTAACATAATGACAGAGCGTATACACTCAGGGTATTTGTTCATCATTTCGAGTGCTACAAGTGCTCCCATACCATCTGCCATAATGTGCATTTTCGCATTCAATGTCTCTTTTCTCAACACAACGTCATATAAACGTTTTGCTAGACGAACAGATTGGTCGTTTCCCCAATGTCTTCCGTATAAATTAGAAGAAAAGACCGTGTAGCCTTGCTCAATAAGGCCATGTAAAAAATAAGATCTACCCGCATGCTGTGTCCATAAACTTGTACCATTCTCAATAAAGTAGTTATAATCACCGAGGAGCATAACAGAAAATCCATTTGGCTTCTCCGGTAAATAAATGACACATGGTTCTTTTTCTAAGTAAAAAAAACGTTCCGTAATACTCATTTTTCCCCCGCCTTATTTTCTAAACATATAAAACCACTCTTTTATAATGTATGAACGGAATGCAAATTTGCGTTGAAAAATCTACAAATATTTTTCTATATTCTTTTTTCAATTGTGTTACAATAAGGACAGATTGAACGAATAGAGGTGTAAAATATGCGTTTCATTTGGGCATTAATTTGGTCGTTCTTACTTGTACATATGATGAGCTATGTAATCGGCTCTATGACTGGCGGTACATACGACTTTAACCAAGCGTCTATTTTCTCAGTTGTTCTTGCTGTGTTAGTACTAGCAATTTCAGCTGCAATTCCAAACGAGCCAGTAGAACAACACTAAAAAAAGAGTCCGGATTTTATCCGAACTCTTTTTTATTTTTATTTCACATGAACGACTAGTTCGTTATTTTCTACATCAACAACTACGTGACTATTGTCAGTAATTGTTCCTGCAATTAATTCTCGTGCTAATTTCGTTTCCACTTGACGTTGTACGTATCGTTTTAATGGACGAGCTCCGTACATTGGGTCGAAACCAGCTTCTACAACAAATTCATTTGCTGCATCTGTTAATTCTACTGTAATGTGACGGTCAGCTAGACGACCTTGTAGTTCTTTTACAATTTTATCAACAATGCCTTTAATTTCATTCGTTGTAAGAGGTTTGAATAAAATAATTTCATCAACACGGTTTAAAAATTCAGGGCGGAAATGTCCTCTTAATTGCCCCATTACAAGGTCTCTTGATTCCTCTTTAATCGAACCATTTTCTTCTAATCCATCTAGTAAATGAGCAGATCCAATATTTGAAGTCATAATAATAACTGTATTTTTAAAGTCCACTGTACGACCTTGCGAATCTGTAATGCGTCCATCATCTAACATTTGTAATAAAATGTTGAATACTTCTGGATGTGCTTTTTCAATTTCATCTAATAAAACAACGGAATATGGTTTACGTCTTACCGCTTCTGTTAATTGACCACCTTCTTCATATCCTACATATCCAGGAGGCGCACCAATTAAGCGTGACACTGCGTGTTTCTCCATATACTCAGACATGTCAATGCGAATCATTTGCTCTTCACTATCGAATAAAGACTGTGCTAACGTTTTTGCAAGTTCTGTTTTACCAACACCTGTTGGTCCTAAGAAGATGAAAGAACCAATCGGGCGGTTCGGATCTTTAATACCAGCGCGAGCACGAAGAACCGCGTCTGACACTAAGCTTACTGCTTCCTCTTGTCCAATGACACGCTCTGATAAGATTTGCTCTAAGCGTAATAATTTCTCGCGTTCGCCTTCAACAAGTTTAGCAACAGGAATACCAGTCCAGCGTGAAACAATATCTGCAATTTCTTCTTCACTTACTTCCTCACGTAATAAACGATTTTCTTGTTTATTATGCGCACCCATTTCTTCCGCTTCTTTTAACTCTTTTTCAATTGCTGGAATTTTCCCGTGACGAAGTTCGGCTGCTTTATTTAAATCGTAATTACCTTCTGCTTCTTCTAATTCACGGCGCAGACGTTCTAAATGTTCACGTAAGTCACGAACTTTGTGAATGTCTTCTTTTTCTTTCTCCCATTTCGCTCTCATACCACTTGCAACTTCTTTTAAATCCGATAATTCATGTTGCAATGTTTTTAGACGATCTTGGCTACCACGATCCGTTTCTTTTCCAAGAGCCGCTTCTTCAATTTCCAGCTGCATAATGCGGCGCGTTACTTCATCTAATTCTGTTGGCATAGAATCGATTTCTGTACGAATTGTTGCACACGCTTCGTCAACAAGGTCAATCGCTTTATCAGGTAAGAAGCGATCTGAAATATATCGATCTGATAAAACTGATGCTGCTACAATCGCACGGTCATGAATATTTACACCGTGATAAATTTCAAAGCGTTCTTTTAATCCACGTAAAATTGAGATTGTATCTTCAACAGTTGGTTCTTCTGCTAATACTTGTTGGAAACGTCTTTCTAACGCTGGATCTTTTTCAATATATTTGCGATATTCATCGAGCGTCGTCGCTCCAATACAATGCAGTTCACCACGCGCAAGCATCGGTTTTAACATATTTCCTGCATCCATCGCACCTTCTGTTTTACCAGCTCCAACTATTGTATGAAGTTCATCAATGAATAATAAAATGCGTCCTTCACTCTTTTTTATTTCATTTAATACAGCCTGCAAACGCTCTTCGAACTCACCACGGAATTTCGCACCAGCTACGAGCGCACTCATATCTAACGCAAAAATCGTTCTATCTTTCAATCCTTCAGGTACATCCTTTTTCACAATACGCTGTGCTAGCCCTTCAACGATTGCTGTTTTACCAACACCTGGCTCCCCAATTAAAACAGGATTGTTTTTCGTTTTACGTGAAAGAATACGGATTACACGTCGAATTTCACTATCCCGTCCGATTACAGGATCAATTTTCCCTGCTCTCACTTCCGCTACTAAATCACGACCATATTTTTCTAACGCTTCATAAGTTGCTTCTGGATTTTGACTAGTCACTCTTTGATTCCCCCGAACTGTCATTAAAGACTGTAATAAGTTATCTTTCGTAATATGCAATCTTGTAAATAATTGATTTATATCGCCTTTTTCTTCAGAAAAAGCAAGCAATACATGTTCTACTGAAATGTAATCATCCTGCAGTTTTTCTGCTTCTTTCCCTGCTCTTACAAGCAGTTGTTGCAGAGCGCTCGTTACATACAATTTTCCAACTTCTGCACCGCTCCCCGTTACAGAAGGTTTCTTTTTAATTAAACTTTCAGCACCTTGCTTTAATGCTTCTATATCAACATTCATTTTTTGAAATATACGTACTGCTAATCCATCTTGCTCTTCTAATAATGCAAGTAATAGATGAACAGTATCCACCTCTTGGTGATGATGAGATACCGCTAAAGATTGGGCACTCATAATCGCCTCTTGTGTTTTTGTTGTCATTTGATTTAAGTCCATCTTTACAGCCCTCCAAAAGTTTGACTTTCTTTGACCTTTGATTTGATTATACGCCAACTGACTTTTTTATACAATAATTTTGCCTATGTATTTTCAAACTTATTATTTGAAAAAGAAAAAGAGAGCATTCATTATACTGCTAAAAATACGGTAAATGAAATTACAATGTGTGACGACAAAAAAGCCGCAATAACGATTGCGGCTCCTGTTACGGTTTTCTTTTATATGTCCACTGGCGGTTATGATTCGTGTTATCCGGAAACTTTTCACCGGCAGTTAATTTCACCATTTGCGGATCTTTCACCATACTTCCCGTTTCACCAATTTCTACGTAAATGCCATCATTCGGCGCTTTTTGTCCAGAACGAAACCTGCGATTTTGTCCCATCTTCATTCTCCTTCCATGACGTCTTGCCTCATTAGTATATCCATTTTAAAAGAAAGCTTTTCTGTCATGTTTAGGAAACAGTACTACATCTCATTCTTGTACATATATATGAATGACACGAGCGTAAGCAGGGATTTCTTTCCTACTTGTAGAAAAAAAGAAACCAACCTACTCTAGGCTAGTTTCAAAGGAGAGTCAAACATATACGAGAAGATTACATATTCATTATATGCCTCATTATACGAGCAATGTAACCCTTTTCACAATTTGTACATAATGAAAGAAACATTGTTTGAACTTTCTAAAAAGATGTTGACTTTTCTTAATTTCCAACGATAAATAGTAGACACCACAGCACTTTGAGACGTAAGATGGATATATAGTGAAATTTCCATCTATGGTGATTTCACCAAGTCTAACCTCTTATTTCTGCATATTAAAAACGGAAATACAGATAGATACAAAAAAATTATTATAAGAGGTGAAATTATGAACAAACAACATTTAATCGCATTAGACTTAGACGGTACTCTATTAACAGACAACAAAATAATTTCCACTCGAACGAAACATACAATTGCAAAAGCAAAGGAACAGGGACATATTGTTGTTATTTCAACAGGACGTCCATTCCGTGCTAGTTATGATTACTATAAAGAACTTGCTCTTAACACACCTATCGTAAACTTTAACGGTGCTTACGTACATCATCCTCTTGATTCAAGCTGGGGAACACACCACTCTCCTCTTGAGCTAGCAACAGCGCAAGAAATTGTACGAGCTTGCTTTGATTTCGGCGTAAAAAATATATACGCGGAAGTAATGGACGATGTGTATGTTCGTGAAATTGATGAAGATAAAAAACATATTTTCGAATTCGGCTCTCCTAAGATTTTTACGGGAGACTTATTAAATATTTTAAACGATCATCCAACTTGCTTATTAATTGATGCACATGACGAGCATTCCACTGCAATTCGTCAACATTTAACGGATATGCATGCGGAAGTAATCGACCATAGAAAATGGGGCGCACCTTGGCCGATTATTGAAATTGTGAAAAGTGGATTAAATAAAGCAGTTGGATTACAAAAAATCTCTAGTCATTACAACATTCCACAAGAGCGAATTATCGCTTTCGGTGATGAAGATAATGATTTTGAAATGATTGAATTTGCTGGTCACGGCATTGCAATGGGAAATGCCATCCCTGAATTAAAATCACTCGCAAACCATACGACGTTAACGAACGAAGAAGATGGTATTGCTTTATATTTAGAAGAGGTTCTTGGGTTGTAATCTAAAAATTCCCTACTTATAGTTTCCTGCCAAATGTCCATACTATAAGTAGACGCATGAGACATCGCGTCGATTGTTTTCAGCTAAATAAAGGGGGTTTTTCGAATGGGTAAAAAGAACAAATCAAAACGTTTTATCCAACAAGGAGCCGATGCTGTTATGAAGCATGATGCAAGATTCCCGTACAGAGGTACATTAGCTGAGGCAGAAAAAGCAAGAAGTAACTCTTCTTTTGGAGGGGTTTAAATGGGGAACTTACTATTCCAACAAGCTAGAGATGCTGTTGAAAATGCCGTATCTTGTTCAAGCGGTACTGAGCAACAAGATCTCGTGTATAGAGCAAAAAATGCTTTGCAATCCGCTTACGCAAACTCTTCAACTGCTGAAAAAGTTCAGCTCCGTGAAATGCAAGAGCAATTGCAAAACATTACGAATTTACATTAAAAAAGAGGACCAACTTTGGTCCTCTTTAATCTTTCCGAAACAATCCGAACACCCCAACTGTTTGCAGTATATTTGTAAATGCACCTGGGTCCACTTGTTTAATAATCCTCTCTAATTCGTATAACTCGTAACGGGTAATAACCATCATTAACATTTCTTTATTTTCATTCGTATAAGCACCTGTTGCTGGTATCGTTGTAATCCCTCTTACTAATCGCGAGTGAATCGCCTTTCTTACGTCTGCCCCATTCTTCGTAACAATTAATGCTGTAATCTTTACATGACGAGTATGAATTGCATCAATAATTCTCGTTGACACATATAAAGTCACTAGCGTATACAACGCTTTTTCCCATCCATATACATAGCCAGCAGCGATAATGATAATTGCATTAAAAAAGAAAAAGTATGTACCGACAGGCTTATCTTTTATTTTTGATAAAATCATGGCAATAATATCTAATCCGCCTGTAGAAGCACCCCACTTTAAAGCAATCCCTACTCCAATTGCCGAAATAATTCCGCCAAAAATCGCATTTAATATGATATCATTCGAAACCGCTCTAACAGGGATAATTTCTAGAAACAGAGTCATAAATATAACACAAAGAAAACTAAAAAAGGTGAAGGCCTTTCCAACCTTTTTCCACGCTAAAATAACGACAGGAATATTAAATAAGCTAAACAATACTCCCGTAGATATGTGAATCGATAAAAAATCACCTAATATTTGTGATAATAATTGAGACAATCCAGCAAAGCCGCTCGCATACACTTTTGCTGGCGTTAAAAATAAATTCATCCCAATCGCGTTTAATAAACCTGCGATGATTACAACGATTAACTTCTTTATAAGTTCAGTATAATTCAACTTCAAATCCATTTGGAATCCACCTTTACCCTTCATAAATGCACCGCTATACATAGTCTTTACGAAAAAGGAAATGATAAACGTACAACGTTTAGAAATGGAGTTGATACATATGCCACATACGAGTGATAACGACAAAAAAGCACGCGATAATAACGCAAAACGCACACAAAAAAATGAGCAAGAGCAAAAAAATATTCAGCAAGGTAAACGTGCATACTCTAAAAAGACCGATCACCTTTGATTCCATCGTACATCAACAATTATGTTGATGTACTTTTTTACATTTTAAAGGAAAAAAACATTAAAAATTCACTTCATGTTCACTTCTATATTCTACAATAGCGATAACATATTCGGATGAGGTGTTGGCATGAGAGGGAAACATATTTTCATTATTACTGCACTAATAAGTATATTGATGCTATCTGCTTGCGAACAAAAAAATGGCTCAGCTACAGTCGCTACAGCAACAGACTCGACCATTACAAAGGATAACTTCGAAAAACAATTGAAAGATCGTTACGGAAAAGACATGCTATACGAAATGATGGCACAAGACGTCATCACAAAAAAATATAAAGTATCTGATGAAGAGGTAAATAAAGAAGTAGAAAAAGTAAAAAAACAATATGGAGATCAATTCAAAAAAGTATTAGAAAATAATGGTTTAAAAGATGAAGAGGATTTCAAAAATCAAATTAAGTTCAAACTTGCTATGAATGAAGCAATTAAGAAAAGCATTACAGAGAAAGACGTAAAAGACCACTATAAGCCAGAAATTAAAGCGAGTCACATTTTAGTAAGTGACGAAAATGAAGCGAAAGAAATAAAGAGTAAACTAGATGCTGGTGCTTCATTTGAAGAATTAGCAAAACAAGAATCACAAGATCTACTATCAAAAGATAAAGGTGGAGACCTTGGATACTTCAATTCAGGTACAATGGCTCCTGAATTTGAAACGGCTGCCTACAAACTAAATGTTGGACAAATTAGCAACCCCGTAAAATCATCAAACGGTTATCACGTTATTAAATTAACTGATAAAAAAGATTTAAAACCTTACGATGAAGTAAAAAAATCTATTCGCAAAAACTTAGAAGAAGAACGTATCGCTGACCCTATATTCAGCAAAAAATTGTTACAAGAGGAATTAAAAAAGGCAAATATTAAAATAAATGATAGTGATTTGAAAGATACATTTACTCTTGTTTCTCCGCAAGGAAATTAAAAAAAGCACACCCTTATCTTTTTAGATAAGGGTGTGCTTTTTAATCTTTCATCTTATTTCTTAAAGTAAGTCCAACCTTCTTCTTGGTAAACCTTTTCTTCTTTCATCAACTTACCAAGTGCGCGCTTAAATGCAGCTTTACTCATGTTAAAGCGTTCTTTAATATCTTCTGGATGGCTCTTATCCCAAAACGGCATTGCTCCGCCTCGTTCTTCCATATATGCATAAATTACTGCAGCATCATCTTCCATTCCTTCTTCTTTACGAGGAAGAAGTGAAATGTTAATTGTACCGTCATCTTTTACGTCAATAATACGTCCTGTTACACGCTGACCGATGCGGACTTGTTCTTTTCTTTCTGTATGGTGTAAGAAGGCACGGAAATGCTCATCCGTTAGTATGAATGAACCAACTTGAAGTGAACGATATACACGTCCATTTACGTTTTTATTACGCATAGATGGCGTTGCATCTACGATAATTTCTTGCATATCACTGTCTCTTGCCGGAAGAGCAATTAAACGATCACGATTCGTTAATTTTAACGTACAATATAATTCGTCGCCTACTTCTGGCCATACTGGCATATAAATCGGGAACTCATCAGCTGGAATTAGTATATCTTTTGACACACCAATATCAACAAACACACCTAAACTAGGAATAACTTCTACAACCTTTACCCAGTTCCAATCATAAGTTGTAATAATTGGTTCCTTCATTGTTGCTGAAATACGATTTTGGTGATCAAGGTATAAGAATACATCAATCGCATCGCCTTCTTCAATTTCTCCAGCTACTTCGTTTTTATGTAGGAAAATTTCTTCTTCTTCATTCCCAACCATATATCCGATTTCCGTTTCGCGTAAAACAGTTACCTGTTCAATCGATCCTATTTGCAAATACATATTTTTTAATTCCCTTCTATATATATAAAATTATCTTTTTTATCATTCCAAACAAAAGTTAATTATAACATGATTTTTCCTATATTTGTCCAACTGCCCAAAATTCACTATAATAAAATGAGGTTACATGAATATAAGTACGAAAACACTTAAGTCTAGACTCGTTTTCAGCTATACTTTAGTATGTACAGTACATAACAAGATTAGAAATTTATTTGGAGGTGCTAACTATGGCAAAAGATAGTTCTTTTGACATCGTTTCGAAAGTAGAATTACCTGAAGTAACAAACGCAATTAATATCGCATTAAAAGAAATCCAAAACCGATATGACTTTAAAGGAAGTAAAAGTGATATTAAATTAGAAAAAGAAGTACTTGTTTTAACTTCTGATGACGAGTTTAAATTAGAGCAAGTAAAAGACGTTCTTATCTCTAAACTTGTAAAACGTAACGTTCCAATTAAGAACTTAGATTACGGAAAAGTTGAAGCTGCAACTGGCAACACTGTTCGCCAACGCGCAACACTTCAACAAGGTATCGATAAAGATAACGCGAAAAAAATTAACAACATCATTAAAGAAATGAAATTAAAAGTAAAAACACAAGTACAAGATGATCAAGTACGTGTTACAGCAAAAAGCCGTGATGACTTACAAGCAGTAATCGCAGCTGTTCGTAGCGCTGATTTACCAATCGACGTACAGTTCATTAACTACCGCTAAAAAGAAAACTCCTCTTAATTAGAGGAGTTTTCTTTTTTGTCTTGTAGAGACAATATTACGAGAACAAACCATAGAAAAATGGTATATGCGGTGAAATTTGCTAAGTGAACAAAGTCTAACCATACGAGCACTTTACAAATGACCGCATGATCAAACTAGGCCTTATTGTAGAATTTGTTTCATACATGTATTTAGCAGACCTTATGGAAAATAAGAAAAAGACAACTTAAGACGTTTTCCCTTCGATTTGAATTACTTTTCTTAGTAATTACATCCTAGGCCAAAGTCATCTTAAAAATCGCTGTAACTCATAATTCCTCTCCCCGTCAAAACGTAACAATTTATGAGTATAAGAATATTTCCCAACCTTTAATGTAATGTAAAATTAATAAGGAACTTAAAAAATGTTAATTAAAAAAGAGTTAGAAGTGGTTATATGAAGAAATTAATATTATGGTTTTTATTGGCCACATTCTCCCTAAATACTGTAGGATGTTCTAATAATGCGAATTCACTAACGGATAAGTCTAACTGTATCAACAAAGCTTGGTACAAAAAAACTATGTCATGTAATCATTTAAAAAAACATTAAATAGTTAATGATAAAAGTCATAAAAAAAGACACCTCAAAGCGCCTTCCTCCGACTTGAACCATCTTAATTTTAATTATATTTGGATGGAGTTAAAAAGAAGCATAAATGGTTAATAAAGATGCAGACTTCAAAATAAAAAGTACACTAAGTAAACTCTTATTCAAAAATTTATATTAAACACTAATATTTTAGAAGAAAGTTTATAAGTTTAGAACCTACAGGGATTTTCCCTGTAGGTTCTATTATATTTCAAGTAATCCCCAAATGAATTATGAGTGGCTTTTTTCATTTTGGTTTTCAAAATATTTTTCTTTAACCATTTTTATCAGATTTTCTTTTTCTGTTAGTTCAAATATAAATAATGCTTTTTTCATGTTATTTGCAATATCTTCTTCATTCTGTTGTTTAAATCTTAATAAATTCCATCCCTTTAAATAGTAAAGTTCACCTAATAAGTATAAAGTATTTAGATTAATAGCTAATTTGATTCCTTTATCAATGTATTTTACCGCCTCTTCATATTGATAGGTCATACCTAAACATTTCGCTAAATTAAAAATGATTTTTAATTTAATCGCTTTATCTCTCGGAAAATCTAACTTATTAAAATTAGTTAAACACCTTCTTAATATAGTAATACTTTTATCATATTCTTTATTTTCCGCATAAAATATAGACATTGTCTGCATAATATCTATTTCTCTTTCTGATAAAAAATCAACATTGGTTAAAGTTAGTTTTAATGCATTATTTAAAAGCTTTAAAGCAGTTTTTATGGATCTGTTCGCCTCAAATATAGCAATTGCTTCATGCCATAGGAGAAATTGTTTATCTTCTTTTGCCTGGAAATTCCTTTCATCTTTCTCTTTTTTCACGATTTCATAAAGTTCATTATATTGTTTTTGCTTTAAGCAATCTTTTATTACGCATTTTACATTTTCTACATATTTTAGTTTTTTGTTTTGAGTTAATGCAAATATATTATTTGGGTCAATACCAAGTCTTTCTGATAATTGATATAACAATATACTAGATGGATAAATCACACCTTTTTCTATTTTGCTAATTTGACTTTGCGAACATATTCCATGACATAATTGGGATTGTGATATATTTTTTTTAATTCTAAGCTCTTTAATGGTAATACCCAAATCGTAAAACTCCATTTTCCCACCTACTATTTAGCACTGTATTAGTATAAGAGTATTCTCTAACTTTTAATGTAATGTAAAATTAATATAGTTGCAATTATTGATTTTTCAAAGATTCTTCCCTATCGGTGCTAACACAAAAAACAGGTTAGGAAGAAAATCCTCTTCCTAACCTGGCCCTCCTCTCACTAGGAACGTTTTCATTCTCACATCGTTTCTCTTAAGAAATTTCATATCAACAGAATAAACACTATCGCGCCACCGAACAAACTTACATATACAATAAGAAGACATGAACATAGAGCCAGCAACTTCTCATCTTATCTACGCTTCCTTTTAACTGCAATTAAAAACGCAATAAATAATACATTCACCCCAACGATTAAGGAGATAAATAACCAATTCACACCTGTTTCTCCGTTAACTTTATACACGTTTGATTCTTCACGCTTTAAAACGAGATAAAATTCCCCGTTTTCCTCTCTTATAATTTCATCCTGCAACAATCCTCTTAACTCTTGTTTTTCACCAATTGCACTTGCAGGTAAGGAGACTTTTTGTGTTTCTTTCGTATTATTAATTGCTACTAAAGTTACTTCATCTTTATATTTTCGTTTTAGTATGCTCATCCCGCTCTTATCATACAGAAGCTCAAACGTACCGCGTCGTAAAGACGGTCTCGCCTGCCTAAGTTCACCTAGTTTTGTTATGTGTTGCATAAACTTTTCGTCTGACTTAAAATCCATTAATCGTCTATTATCGGGTACACTTCCTCCATCTAATGCAATTTCAGTTCCGTAATAAAAATTCGGAATTCCAGGTGATGTTAACAAATAAGTAAGCGCCAGTTTTAAACGTGATGGCGGATAATACATATGTTCTTTTGCAATACGCGCATATCTTTTTGTTTCTTGATTATCTAAGAACGTAACAAATTCTCCTTCTTTTTTACTCACATCGTATAACGATTTCACCGATACATCTGCTTTAGAAAACGACTCTACTATTTTTTCGTTGTATTCGCTATCCTCCTTTGTCATAATACGAAAATCTTTCTTTATCACTTGCATATCTTTTTGCGCGTTATCCCAAAAGGAACGCGGCTTTTTTTCACTCTGTATAACATAACTTCCGTCTAAATCAACTTCTTTTATCCACCATTTCATTGCGTCAATTACCTGTTGTTCGTTTTCTCCAAGCGGAAATTGAAATACAACTTTCATTCCTTTTGCATGAACTTCTTTTACAAGTTCTTTCACATCATTGTCTGTCCCGAAATGTTCATTTACCTTTTTAAAATTTCGCACGTCTAATCCATCGTACTTTCCACTTTCAAAAAGCGGCGAAAGCATAACGGTAGTAAAACCCATTTCTTTTATGTAATCCAACCTTTTTATAATTCCTCTTATATCCCCTCCTTGATACCCTTCTAAATTACCAACTTCTAACTGCTTGTCATTTTTCGGTTCTCCATTATTAAAGCGGTCAATCATAATGGAGTATATAACTTCATCTCGCCACTCTCTTTTTTCGTCTGCAAAAGTATGTATTGGTACAAACAAAACAACAGCTAAGCAAAAACAAATGAATAGTTTCCTAGTCCATATTTTCCCCACACGCATCCCCCAATTTTTTTAATTGTAAGAATATTATACCAATTATTCAAGTGAAACGCATATGTCGATTTCAATCCTCTCAAAATAATCTATGTTAGATTTTCTAACATATTTTATATACTTTTCTGAATATTTAGTTGATTTTTAGTTTTATTTCGAATATGATATGAAACATAACAAATAGATGTTATTTTTTCTAACATTTCAGGAGGAGAGATCATGAATATGGGAGATACAGTTTTTATGTTTGTGACGACAGTAATGGTCATGTTGATGACACCAGGATTGGCACTTTTTTATGGAGGTATGGTCCGCAGCAAAAATGTACTCAGCACAACGATGCATAGTTATAGCGCAATGGCTATCGTTTCGATTCAATGGATTGTTATCGGCTATTCTTTATCATTCGGACCAGATTGGCACGGGCTTATCGGTACACTTGATTGGTTCGGTCTAAACGGAGTTACCTACGCACCAAATCCAGACTACTCATCTACTATTCCTCACAATTTATTCATGATGTTTCAACTCATGTTCGCCATTTTAACTCCAGCTTTAATTTCAGGTGCATTTGCTGAAAGAATGCGATTTTCTGCCTTTCTTATTTTTATCCTTCTATGGACAACGATCGTTTACAATCCTGTCGCTCATTGGGTATGGGGCGTCGGCGGGTGGCTAAGGGAACTTGGTGCACTAGACTTCGCTGGCGGAAACGTCGTTCACATCACTTCCGGAGTTGCTGGTCTTGTATTAGCTATTTTCCTTGGAAAACGAAAAAACATAAATGGTTCTTCTCCCCACCATTTGCCATTTACAATGTTAGGCGCAGGCTTATTATGGTTTGGCTGGTTCGGTTTTAACGTCGGCAGCGCATTATCCTTAAATGATGTAGCTTTAACTGCATTTATTAATACAAATATAGCTGCTGCTGCCTCAGCATTAACTTGGATGCTTTCAGAGTGGTTCTTCCAATCAAAACCGACTGCGATGGGAGCTGCTTGCGGAGTTGTTTCTGGTCTAGTCGCTATTACACCAGCTTGCGGATTCGTTACACCTTTCTCCGCCCTTCTTATCGGAGCAATTGGTGGCATATTATGCTTTGGCGCCGTTTTCTTCTTAAAAACAAAATTTGGGTATGACGATACACTTGATGCCTTTGGATGCCACGGCATCGGAGGAACTTGGGGCGGTATTGCAACAGGACTATTTGCAACTACTACCGTAAACGGGGATGGTGCGAACGGATTGTTTTACGGAAACGCCGCGTTACTGTTTAAACAACTTATAGCGATTGGCGCAACATATGCATTCACAATCATCATGACGTATGCCATTATTAAAGCGATCAACTTCTTCCTCCCTGTTCGAGTAGATGAACACGAAGAACACATGGGTCTTGATATTTCAATGCATGGTGAGAAGGCTTATGAACATGCAGAGCGAGCAAACTAAAAAGGGATGCAATCTATTACTAATAGATTGCATCCCTTTTTTTGCGCACGAGGCAACATACCCCACCTAGTATAACTGTAAATATATCAACGTTTTTTTGGATATATCAACGATTTTTCAAATATATCGATTGTTTCTTTCAATATATCAACGGTTCGACACAACATATCAATTTACCAACAAATTCTGACATGAAGAAGATGAAAAATACCCCGGCATAAATTTACACACAAAAAAGACGACCGAAGCCCGGTCGTCTTTTCCTATTTATTTCGGAGCATTTCCTACATATTGCGTAATATCAACATTTAATGCCTGCGCTAAACGCATACCGTATTCTTGATCTGCACGGAAGAAGTTACAAACAGCTAATAATTTTGTGCGTTCATTTACGTCTTTTAGATCATTTGTTAAGTTTGCAATTAAGTTATCTTGCTCTTCTTTAGAGAATGAACGGTAACGCTCACCTGCTTGTTTGAAGTCATTTGGTTTCTCAATTTTTTCACGAGATACATAGCCTTCTACTTTCATAGTTGAATCGCGATAAGCTTTGTCTTCAACTGGATTTTCAGCATGACGACTAGGTTCATAGTTGATTGTAGATGGGTTTTGATTCACTTGCATCGCACCATCACGTTGTTGATTATGAACAGCTGCGTATGGGCAGTTTACAGGAATTTGCAAGTAATTTGCACCAAGACGATAACGTTGTGTATCTGGGTAAGAGAATAAACGACCTTGTAATAATTTATCTTCCGATGGCTCAATACCATTTACAGTTGCACTTGGAGAGAACGCTACTTGTTCTACTTCTGCAAAGAAGTTTTTCGGATTACGATTTAATGTCATTGTCCCTACTTCAATTAACGGGAAGCGATCTTCTGGCCATACTTTCGTTGGATCTAGTGGATCAAAGTCTAAAGAATCCATTTCATCTAATTGCATAACTTGTACGTGTAAATCCCATTTCGGGTGATTTCCTTTTTCGATCGCGTCGAACAAGTCACGAGTAGCATGATTGAAGTCTTTCCCTTGTACCTCTTGCACTTCTTTCGCATTTAAGTTACGTATACCTTGCTGTGGTTTCCAGTGGTATTTAATATAAACAATTTTACCTTCTTCATTAATCCATTTAAATGAATGGACGCCGAAACCTTCCATTTCACGATAACTTGCTGGTGTACCGTAATCAGAAAATACCCATGTCATCATATGTGTAGATTCCGGACTTAACGTCATGAAATCCCAGTAACGATCTGGCGTTTGAATATTCGTATCAGGTGCTGGTTTTAAAGAATGTACCATATCAGGGAATTTAATTGCATCACGAATGAAGAAAACTGGTAAATGATTACCTACGATATCGTAGTTTCCTTCTTCTGTATAAAATTTAACAGCGAACCCACGTGGGTCACGTGCTGTTTCAGGAGAACCTTGACCATGAATAACCGTTGAAAAACGAACAAATACAGGTGTTTCAGTTCCTTCATTTTGTAAAAATGCAGCTTTCGTATATGGCTTCATACTATTTTTCGTTACGAATACACCGTGAGCACCTGCACCACGTGCATGTACAACACGCTCCGGAATACGTTCACGATCAAAGTGTGCAAGTTTTTCTACTAAATGATAGTCTTCTAATAATACCGGTCCACGACGACCAGCTGTACGAGAATTTTGGTTGTCTCCAACTGGAGCACCTTGGTTTGTTGTTAAGCGATTATTTGGATTCATCTAGGGGGATCCTCCTCTTTCTTTCATAGTAATTATTATTTATTTAAAATTATTATAAATTAATTATTATTCAAAACTAAATCTTTGTCAACTATTTCCTTCACTTTTTTGGAAACAATTTCAGCCAAACAGTCGATAAATGCCGATTGCGCATTCGGCATATTTGGTCTAAAATATTTGGCATTTAATTCATCCGTTACAACTTTACATTCATAATCGTTGTCATATAAAACTTCTAAATGCTCCGCTACAAAACCAACTGGGCAATATATGAAATATTCGTACCCATGCTCTTCATATAAATCTTTCGTTAAATCTTGCACATCTGGACCAATCCACGGATCTGGAGTATTCCCAGCACTTTGCCAACCGATTGTATAGTTTTGAATATTTGCAGCTTCTGCAATTAAATCTGCCGTATGCTTTAGTTGTTCTACATATGGGTCTCCTGCTGCAATAATTTTTTCTGGCAAACTATGTGCTGAAAAAATTACGACCACTTTCTCTTTATCATCAATTTCTTTAAACGTTTCTTTTATTTGGTCTGCCCAATACGAAATAAATTTCGGTTCATCATACCATTGTTCAATTGGTTCAATAACAGGACCACCGATTTCTTTTGAAAGACGAATAGCACGGTCATTATACGCTTTAATGCTAAATGTAGAATAATGCGGCGCTAATACGATACTAATCGCTTGCCCAATCTTATCACGCTTCATCTCTTCTACTGCATCTTCTATAAATGGAGCTATATGTTTTAAACCTAAGTAACAAGTAAATTCATACTCTATAAATATGTTATTCATTGAATCTGTTAATTTATGCGCCTGTTCTTTCGTAATTTTTGCAAGTGGCGAAATTCCACCAATCGCTTTATAGCGCCCAATTAAATCTTCAAGCGCTTCTTCTGATGGCTTACGCCCGTGACGGATATGTGTATAATATCCCTCTACATCGTCTAATGATTCCGGTGTTCCATACGCCATTACGAGTAAACCTATTTTTTTCTTTGTCATCTATATAACACCTCAATTTTATAAATGAGAATCTTTTTCAAGAACGTTTGTTTCCAATTATAACAAACAACAATAAGTACGTAAAGATAATTATTCTAAATAAGTATTTCTTCTAATATGATTTTAAATTCCATTTGATAATTCCTTTAATAAAAAGCGACTTACATAAAAGTAAGTCGCTTTTCCCTTATTCCCTAATATTTACCCCATACTCTTTAAACCAAACGTGAATTTGTGCTAAATGAGCTAAAAGTTGAGGACCTGTCATTAATTGCCCGAACCAAGGTGATTGAAATGCACTGCCGCCAGACTGAATCAATCCGCTCAACTGCTCTTTATCAAATAGTTCGTGTAAAATTGAACCTTTATCTGTTAATAAATCTTGCAGCCATACTGTGACTGCTTTCGTATAGTGCGGATTATGCGTTTTCGGATAAGGACTCTTCTTTCTATATAAGATGTCATGTGGAAGCACATCTTCTAACGCTTTACGTAATAGACCTTTTTCGCGGTTTTTATACATTTTCATTTCCCAAGGAATATTCCACGCATATTCGACAAGACGATGATCCGCAAATGGAACACGTACTTCTAAGCTTGCCCCCATACTCATGCGGTCTTTTCTGTCTAATAATGTTGTCATAAACCATACCATATTTAAATAAAATAATTGGCGTCTTTTTGCTTCTAGCGGACTTTCTCCCTCTAAAATAGGAACTTCTTGAATCGACTCTTCATAGCGCCTTTGTACATATTGTTGTAAATTTAATTTATTTCTCCATTCTTTTTTTAGAAGTTGTTCACGCGCTTCTGTAGAGCGCATCCACGGAAATGCACTCGATTGTAGATCATCTTCTCTATAAAACCACGGATATCCACCAAATATTTCATCCGCACATTCTCCAGATAAGCCGACGACAAAATCTTGTTTAATTTCGCGGCAAAACCATAATAATGACGAATCGATATCTGCCATACCAGGCAAATCACGAACGAGTACCGCCTCCGTTAAATACTCTGCTAGTTTTTCATTCGAAATGACGCAACGATGATGGGTTGTTTGAAACGTCTCTGTCATCAAATTAATAAACGGAGCATCTGAATTTGGCTGAAACGCATTCGCTTTAAAATATTTGTCATTATCTTCGTAATCAATTGAATACGTGTGTAATTGTCCTTTTCCTGATCTCTCGTATTCTTTCGCCGCAATAGCTGTAATAGCGCTCGAATCTACACCACCTGATAAAAAGGTACATAGTGGTACATCAGAAACAAGCTGTCTTGTAATGGCATCTTGTAGTAAAAAGCGCGTTTTCTCTACTGTTTCTTCAAAGGAGTCTTCATGTTTTTTACTTTCTACATTCCAATATCTCCATATACACAAACCGTTCTTTGAAAATGTCATCGCATGACCTGGACGTAATTCTTTTATACCAGCATAAATACCGTGGCCAGGCGTTCTTGACGGTCCGAGTCCGAATATTTCTGATAACCCTTCTAATGTTACTTCCGCCTTCACATCTGGATGCGACAATATCGCTTTTAACTCCGAACCAAATAGTAAGCGTCCGCTATCATATTTATAAAAAAGTGGCTTTACACCTAATCGATCTCTCGCAATAAATACTTGTTCTTTCTGTTCGTCCCATACTGCAAACGCATATATACCGTTTAAATGACTGACACATTCTTCTTTCCATTCAATATAAGAAGCTAATAATACTTCTGTATCAGAATGACCTTTGAACGTATATCCTCTTCTTAATAATTCCTTTCGAATGTCTTCTGTGTTATAAAGTTCACCGTTATAGCAAATGGCGTAATTCGTTTCATCTTTTAAACAAGTCATCGGTTGTTTACCGCCCTCAGGGTCCACAACGATTAAACGTTTATGCCCAAATGCGACATTGCCTTTAATCCAAACTTTATTATCATCCGGCCCCCGCTTCGCTAACGTCTCAGCCATTTTCGTAACGACGTCCCGCTCTCCTTCTAATGAGCGTTTATAATCCACCCATCCTGTAATCCCGCACATATAAATCATCCTTCCATCTTATTTCTTTTCTTGAACGTGCAGTAATCCCCACCCTAAGAGTGCGGATTAAAAAATGAAAAACTTGACGATAACCTACTATCCACATATGGAATAGCATTTTCACTCAGTAAAACGTGTTTTATTGTATGCCCACCTATGTCTAGATGTGTCTAGTTATAAAGAATGCACGAACTGTCTATAACAGAAATAACTACTTTTCATAAAGGAGAAATCGTGTATGATACAACGTAAACATATTTTATATAATCAACCCCGTGCTCATACAGTCGGTAATGTAGAATATATAAACAACGAGTGGGTATTCTTTGATGATGAAAATGATGAAGCGTTTTTATTAGAAGATATTGCCGAAGATGGGTTTGAAATTTTGTATAATAACAATTGGCTACCAGCCCGTTTCTATGAACAAGATGTATTACAAATCGCCAACGAGCAACACCATTTGCAAAACGGTGAAATGATACGTATTCGAAAAAAGTTACTTCTTAGCTATAATGAATGGCTGGAGGAATTACCTGACTCTGTCTTCACATTATTAACGGAATCATTGCAATCACTTCACTACTCTTTATATGATTGCATGTATTGTCATAATTATTTATCTTTCTTACCGAAAGAGGAGTCACGCGAAGGAGTAAATATTCTTTTGTTTGATAACGAAGAAATGATTTGTACACTGCAGCATCATTTCGTTCGTCACACTACATCAAATAAAAATATGTTCCGTTTTACAAAAGTAAACGGAGAAGAGTTGCATATTGATGCGACATAAAGTAAAACTTTAATTAGTGGGGCAACCCCCACTAATTATTAACCTTCACCAATCTGGTGTTTACGGGATAACGTAAAAAACCACCTTATCTCCCAAGTCTTTGAGATTATAAGGTGGTTTTATTTTTTATTAGAATACTTGCCAGCCAATCGGTAATTTCAGTCCAAGGTAAAATACTGCTACTAGTGCAACAATAAATAGCCCCCAAACTGCCCCTGTTGCTTTGTTCTTGCTCATTTTCACAAGAACCATTTCCATTCCACCGATAACTAAAATACCAGCTATCATTTTTAAACCATACCACATGTGCATGTTACTTGTTGCAGTCTTCATAATACCCATGTACAACATGAAACCTGTCACAATAATGATAATATACATTAGGCGAAGCCCCATATGTACACCTTTACCTTTTCTTCCTGCTGAATAAAGTGAATACGCAACGAAGAATAAAATTAAACCTAACGCCCATGCTGTAATATGCATATGTACCATCGTATCCCTTACCTCCTCTTTTCACACTTTTTCACTCTATATGATAACATGTTCATTTATTTTCAGGAAATGTTTCGCTTTTTTACATTTAAATGATATAATATTTAGAGTATTTACAAACTTCTTGTAATAACAAAAGGGGGAACAATCATGATTCAAACTAAGGATATTATCGAACTTACAGACACATACGGAGCAAATAACTATCACCCACTTCCAATCGTTATTTCTAAAGCAGAAGGTGTTTGGGTAGAAGATCCTGAAGGAAACCGCTATATGGACTTATTAAGTGCATATTCTGCAGTAAACCAAGGTCATCGTCACCCGAAAATTATTAACGCTTTAATTGACCAAGCTAATCGTGTTACGTTAACTTCTCGTGCTTTCCATAGCGATCAATTAGGTCCTTGGTACGAAAAAGTTGCGAAACTAACTAATAAAGAAATGGTACTTCCAATGAATACAGGTGCTGAAGCTGTTGAAACTGCAATTAAAACAGTTCGTCGCTGGGCTTATGATGTGAAGAAAGTAGAAGCAAACCGTGCTGAAATCATCGTTTGTGAAGATAACTTCCACGGACGTACAATGGGTTCTGTTTCTATGTCTTCAAATGAAGAATACAAGCGTGGATTCGGTCCAATGCTTCCTGGCATCGTTGTAATTCCTTACGGTGATTTAGAAGCGTTAAAAGCTGCAATTACACCAAACACAGCAGCATTCATTTTAGAGCCAATTCAAGGTGAAGCAGGAATTAACATCCCACCAGCTGGTTACTTAAAAGAAGCTTTTGAAGTATGTAAAAAAGAAAACGTTTTATTCGTAGCAGATGAAATCCAAACTGGCTTAGGCCGTACTGGTAAAGTATTCGCTTGTGACTGGGACGATGTAACTCCTGACATGTACATACTTGGTAAAGCGCTTGGCGGCGGCGTGTTCCCGATCTCTTGCGTTGCAGCAAACCGTGACATTTTAGGTGTATTTGAGCCAGGTTCTCACGGTTCTACATTCGGTGGTAATCCACTTGCATGTGCTGTGTCTATCGCAGCTCTTGAAGTGTTAGAAGAAGAAAAATTAACAGAGCGTTCTCTTCAATTAGGAGAAAAATTAGTTGGGCAGTTAAAAGAAATTGATAACCCAATGATCACTGAAGTTCGCGGTAAAGGTTTATTCATCGGTATCGAATTAAACGAACCAGCTCGTCCTTACTGTGAACAACTAAAAGCAGCTGGTCTACTATGTAAAGAAACACATGAAAACGTAATTCGTATCGCACCACCTCTAGTAATCTCTGAAGAAGATTTAGAGTGGGCATTCCAAAAAATTAAAGCTGTATTATCGTAATGATAGAGAGGTTGTCCGACATATTGGGACAACCTCTTTCTTTTTATATTCATTTATATTAAGATAAAATTGTAATTTTCTGTATTTTAAAATCGTAAAGGAGGTGCGATATGCTATTAAGATATGGTAAACATATTAACTATTTAGCTACATCTTTTATTTTAGTTACATTCTTTGGCTTCCTACTTTCCACAACATGGCTTACTCACTACTCAACTTCTACTACATTCACACTACTGAAAGCATCATTTTGGACTGCTGTTATTCTTACTATCATTGGTTTTGGACGAGAAAAAAGCGCACTTACGGTTATACTATTTGGCATTTGTACACTTGCATTCATTGGTCTTTACACTTTTTCCGTTATCGATTACCTCTATAACCCAAGGCCATAAAAAAGAGCTATCTTTTAACAAGATAGCTCTTTTCTTCACTTCACTACATTTCGCAAAGTACCAATTCCTTCTACTGTAATAACCACTTCATCACCAGCATGTAAAAACTTTGGTGGCGTGAAACCTTTTCCGACACCAGCCGGGGTTCCTGTTGCGATAATATCGCCTGGTTCTAAAGTCATTCCTTTACTTATCGTTGAAATAATTTCTTCTATTGGAAAAATCATTTTATTTGTGTTGGAAGTTTGCCTTACTTCTCCATTTACTACCGTTTCAATGTGTAATGAATTCGGCGCATTAACCACCGATTTATGAATTAAATACGGTCCCATCGGACAAAATGTATCGAAGCTTTTCCCAAGGAAAAACTGTTTATGTTTTCTTTGAATGTCTCGAGCTGTTACATCATTGATAATCGTATAACCAAAAACATGCTCAAGCGCTTTTTCTTTTTTAATTTGTTTCCCTCGCTTACCAATAATGATAGCTAATTCTCCTTCGTAATCTAGTTCGTCCGTTGCATGAGGGTGACCATTAATTTGCTCATTTATGCCAATAACTGTTGTTGGTGCTTTCGTAAAGATCATTATATTTTCTGGAATAGACTCTACTCCGCCCATTTCTACCGCATGCTCACGATAGTTTTTTCCAACGCACAAAATATTCTTTCTTGGCCTTGGAATCGGTGCTAATATTTTCACCTCTGTTAACGGATAATACGCCGCTTCCCCGTTCTCTTTTGCCCAATTTACAATTTCACATACTTTCTCAAAGCATTCAGTCCCTCTTTCAATACACTCTAGCATTGTAATAGGGATTGTAACCTTTTCCCCTTTTTGTCTTTGCGCTTCTCTTAAGTGTAATACCTTTTCTTCTTCTTCATCCACAATACCTACAAATACCTTTTCTTCTTTTTTCGCCGTTACAAAACGCAATATTTCCACTCTCCATCCTACAACTCATACACTTTAATTGTATTCGCATCCGCAAGAAAAAAACCTTCTCATGCACGCTAATTTTTACAATATTCTTCTCATATCCGATTCGTTACTCCTTTATCATTTGGCATAAAATGTAGAAATTTTACTTTTTTTAGCGAATGCATTTCTTTTTTATGAAGTTTTTGTATAATATGTACTACATATATACTAAAAATTTCATTTAGAGATGGAGCCGATTTCAATGTTTGAGCAAGCGATTGAAAAAAAACGTGAAAAAATGATTTATTTTGCTGAACGCTATGGAATGACTTCTCAAAAAACAGTGGATTGTAGCCAAGAACTGGACAGGCTCTTAAATGTAATTTGTCATGTACATACGGATTTACACCCTAATCAAACGTTCAAAACACACACGCAATAATGCGTGTGTTTCTTTTATTTCAAAAAAATACACATTTTATTGGAAACGCCCATACAATAGTAGAAAAGAAAATTTTAAAAACGAAGGGTGTTTTGTATGCCAGCTATGGTCGGACATATTCGTATCGTCAATATTGGATCAAGTGGTATTTTTCATATTGGAGATGTATTTGCGATTAGGCCTATTAGTTACTCACGTGCTTTTGCCGGGGCCGGCTCTTTTAACGTTGGAGATAACGTTTCTGTCTACAATTATCAAAGTGCAACGACTGTCAACGATTCAGATGTCGTCGATCAAGCGATAATTGGTTCAACTTAAAGGGGGCGATTATATTGAACTTTTATGTAAACCAAAGTATCGTCATCAACAGTATTAAAATTGATAGCATTACAACCTCTTCTGTGTTCCAAATTGGTACTGCCGGAAGTATTAAAGCCCTATCTAAATTTTCAAATACAGGCGGATTTACGGAGCCGCTTCGCCCATTACAGGCGAAAGGACAAATTATTTCTATCAAACCATCAACTAGTTCTTCTTAAGACATCCTTGTCATAAATATATAGTAGGAATATTTTTACCCTCCCTATTGAAAAGGAGGTTTCACAAATGAATCAAGATATATATACTTACTTACACCAACTTCAACAAGCTCTTCAAACACAACAAGCAGCCATCTTGAATTTAGAAGATCAAGTGCGCCAACTCCAAGAAGAGCTTAACGAATTAAAAAATCGCCCCTCCTCTTCTGTAGGAAAAGTGGAATACAAATTCGATCAATTAAAAGTCGAAAATTTAAATGGTACTTTAAATATTGGTTTAAACCCATTTTCAGCAAAAGGACAACAAATTGAAGATTTTCAAGTGGATACAGAAACATTAAAGGTAAACCCTGAAACCGAAACAAACCCAGACTTTTATCAAGGTATCCTCCAAGAAATGCATCGATACTTAGATGAAGAAGCATATAATCGTATTCTCCATTTTGAACAAGAAGAGAGAACACCGCTTGATGAAATGTATCGACAAATGATGGTGGATGACATAAAAAAACAGATGGAGCATCGACTCCCTTATTATTTATCACAAGCGCAATCATATGAAGGTATTTCAACAGATCCAGATTATTTACGAGATATCATTATTCAGGCAATGAAACAAGATATTGACAAAGCCTTTCTCTCCTTTATTCAGCACATACCAGGAAATTTCCGAAAGGAGTAATTATGTATGAACCTTAACGTTGTAAACCGTGAGTTAAAAGTCGGACAGATTAAAATGAACGGTGTATCGTCGTCCGCACTCTTTTTAATTGGAGATGCAAATCTCCTCATTCTATCTTCTATTCTCGATACACCATTTGAAACAGTTACAGAGGGTCCATTTGTACCATTAGTAACAGATGTCGCTCCTACTCCAGGTTAAGGAGACTGAGAAATTATGTTGCATCATGTGTCCATTGTCCAAAATGTTTCTATTATTTCTTTAGGGATTACTGCCGTATTTCAAGTTGGAGATGCAAACCAAATGGAATTAAAAAGTAGAGCTATTGCCGTCCACCGTGAAATTCCTTGTTATATACGGGGAGAAGGTCGCTTTGATGCTTTTGAAATCTTTACAGATGAACACATTACAATTCCAAAACGAACGACAGATGTAAAATTAAATATTGTAAATGAATGTCCTTTTATTGAAGTGAATAACGTTGAATTGCGGACACTTTTAAATTCTGGTTGCTTTCAAATTGGAAATGTTGATTATGCTTTTAATAACTCTCGTATTATGCAAATCCGCCAATATATTACGGATGAACCTTCCGCACAATAATTCATATAGTAATTAAAAAGCTTAGTAAAGTAGGTGGATGGTATGCCTTCGGTTGTAGGAAATCTCGTCGTGCAAAACAGTAACGGCTCTTTCAACTTAGGAGATTTTTATAACGTATCTCCGAAAGAAAACACGAAAGCCTATAACGGATCTGGAGCTTCTAATGTTGGGTTTGTCGTGAATACGTTTAACGGTGTTAGTGCAACAAATACGTTTGATTCTGATGTGGCAGATCAAGATCAGATTGGAACAGCGTAAAAAAAGTAGGAGATATTCTCCTACTTTTTTCTTTTATCTAATTCAAAATTATTAAAATGAAATTTTAATAAGCAAGAGCTTTACTGTCCACAAATAGTGGTATAAACAAGTAAGTAGTGAAGAAGCACTATTTCATTTTATTTAAATGATAACCCGCTCTCCTCCAAAGCCTTCCTAAGCTTCGGCAAAGACGCTGGTCCCATACCATGCATTTTTAAAATTTCTTTTTCACTATATTTTGAGAGTTCTTCTATCGTTTGAATTCCGTGATGTTGCAGCGCATTTCGTGCTGGTGATGAAAGAAGTGAAAGAAATCCTGTTTTCGGCTTCTTTTCTTTCTCGCAAGTTGGGCAAGTTGGACAGTCGCTACTTTTGTAGTATTCATGTCCTTTTTCACACGTTCTTAACGTTTTTTCCGTTGCCATTTTCAAGTCCCTCTATTCTTCAATTTTTACAATATGATTGCCATCAAAGAAGTATAAGCATTTCTCTTTCACAGGATGTTGTAAGCTTTTCTCCAGTGCTTTTGCATATAACGAAAGCTGTACTTTATATCGATCTTCTAAAATTGGTTTTGCTTGTTCAAATCCGCCTGGGAATTTTCCTTCAATCGTATCTGTTTTGAAGTCGATTAACGTAATGCCGTCTTCCTCTTCAATCATGCAGTCGATAACCCCTTGGACAAGAATCGTTTCTTCACTCTTCCCTTGCCAATCTTGATATGCTTCTTCTGCTGCAAGCATCATCGTAAATGGTACTTCACGCTCAACACTTTTCGCCGCTAATACCCTTTTACCTAAGTCACTGTCGAAGAATGAAATTACTTTTTCAATGGCTATTTCTTCCGCCTGCTCGAATGTTAATAATTCCTTATTTACCATTCCAGCAATTTGTTCTTGAAGAACTTCAACCGTAATCGGCTTCTTCAAATCAACATGCTGCATAACGGCATGGACTGCTGTTCCGCGCTCTGCGTACGTTAACCCTTTTTTCTCCATAAAGCGCGGGCGTGTTTTAATTGGTGCACGTAGTTTTTTAATAAAGGCGTTATCGCTACCTTCTTCAGATTGATAATTTCTCTTTATTTCTGTAACAGATTGCTTCGCGCGATGAGATGTCGCATCCTCATATCCGTACTTCCACATTAATCTGTCGTACACTTCTTCTTTCCGCTCACTTTGCAGGGGAACAGCCTTTTTCTCACGAAGCGCTTCTAACAATTCTTGTTTCTCTTCTTGAACTGGCTCTGGTGCAAGTAGCGTATTACCGTCCACAACTTCTACTTTCCAGCTAGTGTCATACCCGTAAATTTCATCTGGAATACTTCCTTGTCCTAATTCAAGAAGCATTTCACTATCACGGTGTCTATATAATGAAGGTGCAATCCAGTCTAAATAACAAGACGCTCCGGCACGTATATGATCTGGTAATAACCATTCACTATGCTCCCTCGCATCAAGCCATTTTTCCATTTCCTTATTTGCATCCTTAACTGTTCCAATTAAAATTAACTTCTCTTTCGCACGCGTCAATGCTACGTATAGTACGCGCATTTCTTCCGCAATTAATTCCATTTTCATTTTACGCTTAATCGCAAGCTGTGATAATGTTGTATATTTAATTCGTTTGCGCGGATCGATAAATTGCGAACCGAAACCGAAATCTTTATGCAATAAGAAACGTTTCATTAAGTCTTGTGTATTAAAACGACGACCGAGTCCAGCTACAAATACAACTGGGAACTCTAGCCCTTTACTTTTATGAATCGTCATAATGCGAACAACGTCTTCTTGTTCACCGAGGGCCCTCGCCGTCCCCATATCATCACCGCGTTCTAAAATACGTTCAATAAAACGTAAGAAGCGGAATAATCCTCTAAATGATGTTGCTTCATATTGTCTTGCGCGGTCATATAGTACGCGTAAGTTTGCCTGCCTTTGCTTTCCAGCTGGTAAACCGCCAACGAAGTCGTAATAACCTGTCTCACCGTACACTTTCCAAATTAAATCAGAAAGTGATTGTTGACGTGCAAATTCACGCCATCCTTGTAGTAAGTTATAAAACCACTCTAATTTATCATGAAGTTCTTGCTCCTCTTCAAGCGGTGCCCCTTTTAAGAATGAGCTCATTACTTCATAAAACGAGCCTTTCTTTCCATGAGCACGAAGCGTTGCAAGTTCTTCATCGTTTAATCCAACGATCGGAGAACGAAGTACAGCTGCAAGCGGGATATCTTGCATCGGATTATCAATAACGCGGAATACGTTCATCATAATATTTACTTCCGTCGCTTCAAAGTAACCAGTCGCGAGGTCAGCATATACTGGAATTCCTTGTAATTTTAACTCTTCCATAATTTGCGGGGCCCACGGCATGGAGCGAAGTAAAATAACGAAGTCGCGGTATTGTACCGGACGCATACTATCCGTTTTACGATCATATACTTCATAACCTGAATCGACCATCGCTTTAATGCGCTGCGCCATAAGGCGAGCTTCAAGCTGTGCCTTTTCTACTTCCGAACCTTCTTCACCGTCTATTACTTCTTCTTCTGTTTGCTGAATGCATAGTAGTTCAGCCGCTACATCTTCACCTTCTGGATAGGTAGCACCTAGCTTTAGTTCAGCGTCAACATCGTAGTCAATTTCCCCAACTTCTTCGCCCATAATTTGTTTGAAAATAAAATTCGTACCTGCTAGTACTTCATGACGACTACGGAAGTTTTTCGCTAAGTCAATCTTCATTCCGCCGCCTAATCCTTCTTGTGTGAAGCGTTTATATTTTCCTAGGAATAGTCCTGGTTCGGCTAGTCGGAAACGATAAATCGACTGCTTTACGTCACCAACCATGAACAAGTTCCCTTCACTCTCAGAATCTTTCGTTACGAATTTAATAATGGATTCCTGTACAAAGTTCGTATCTTGATATTCATCGACTAATACTTCAGCAAATTTATTACGATATTGGAGCGCCACTGCTGACGGATTCATTTCACCATTTTCACTTGGTTCACTTAAAATTTGTAAACAGAAATGCTCTAAATCTGTGAAATCGACCATTCCTTTATCTCGCTTCATCGCTTGGAAACGCTCTGTAAATACTTTTACAAGTTGAACGAGCTTTTCTAATACTGGGTGCATATCTTGAAAATCTCGTAAGAAACTTTCAGGTTTGCGGCTAAATAGCTCTTCTTGTAATTTCTTCACTTCATCTTTCGCTTTATTACGAAGAGAGTCTACTTGTTTTACAATATCCTCGTTATAATCACTTTTCTTAATGCGCTTTAACGTTTGCCACGATACGTTTTGCATCGCTTCATACAAACTTGTCCACGATTCACGAGCAGCTGATGATAACGTTCCAAGTAAAGCTGCATCTGCTTGCAACGTTTCAACGCGAGGCGCTGGACCGTCAGGAAGCATCGCGAGCTCCGTCGCTTTACGAATATGCTGTTCCGCTGTTTCAAGCTGGAATTTCACATCTTCTAATAAGTAAGAAGCGTACACTAAATCTTCAATTGTCTTTCCTTCTACGTCATATGCTTCTACTAATTTATCGAGCCATTTTTCCGGATTTGGATGCGCTCTTGACTCTGTATGAAGCGCTAAAATCATACGTTGTAAGTCATCATCACTACGGTCACTCGTATAACGATCAACAAGTTCAAAGAAGATTGTATTATCTTCGATTCCGTACTCTTCTTCTAATATGTCATCTAGCACTTCTTCTTTTAACAATTCATTTTCTGTTTGATTCGCAATACGGAAACGAGGATCCACATCAAGCATGTAATAGTATCCTCTAATTACTTGTAAACAAAAGGAATGAATCGTCGAAATAGAAGCTTTATTTAATAAGCTCAGCTGCTTTCTAATGTGCTGAGAGCCTGGCTCATCAATTAATACTTTTTCTAACGCTTCCCCAATTCTGTTTTTCATCTCTTGCGCCGCTGCATTCGTAAATGTTACAACGAGCAGGCGGTCGACATCGACTGGATTCTCTTCATTAATAATCTTTTTAATAATACGTTCAACTAATACTGCTGTTTTACCTGATCCAGCTGCAGCCGCAACTAAAATATCACGTCCGTTCGCTACAACAGCTTTCCACTGGTCATCTGTCCATTGACTACCTTCTGGTTTTTTAGGCCAATTTTCTATCATTCTCCGCCAACCTCCTCTCTTATTTTCTCCATCGCTTCGCTATCTTTCATATCTTTTAACGATCGGAACTGATTATCTTCAAGTGACTCATCAAATTGACAAACAGATTTGAAGTTACAGAACGTACATGCTGCTTTATTTCCCATTTTATAAGGAGCAATATCGATAACACCTTCTGTAATATCTTTTCCGATATTTTCAAACGTATGGTGTACATATTTTTGCAGTACGTTAAACTCTTGCTCACTTGCAATACTTGAACGCGCACTAAAGCTACCGTCTTTTTTCAGGCCAGCAGAAATAATATCTGAACTTCCTGTTGAAAGTTTGTTATCCATTAAACGAACAACGTCAGCATCTCCTAATACGAGTCCTTTCATTTTAAATTTCTTTAAAATTTCTTTTTCAATTTCAGCTTCAGATGCGTCACCTTTCATCTCAACGATTGGGTTATGAATATGAAAATACAATACACCAGCTGGTGATGCTGTGTGACCTTTTTTCATCCAGGTCTGTGCATTCGAAGTAACAACATCTAAATACGTTAACATTTGAAGCGCTAATCCGTAATACACTTCCGTTAAATCTAACGCTTTTGAACTTGATTTATAATCAATAATACGTAAGAACGTCCCGTTTTCATCTTCTGCCTTATCAACACGGTCAATACGGCCGACTACTTCCATCTTCACACCATTTGGTAGTGAGAATTCCATCGGCGGAAGTGATCCTGTACCGCCCATACCGAACGGCACTTCTAAATCAACTGGTACGAATCCGCTCGACTTCGCATGTTCACGAAGAATGATTGACGTACGGAAAATGATTTGTTGTAGTTTTTGTTTTAAATAGAAATGACGGTTTGAACTTAATAAAATTTGTCGTTGTAATAACGGTGCGATTTCTTCTATTACTAAAACAGAAAGATGCTCACACTCTTTTATGGATAAATCCGCCCAAGTACGGTTTTCACGCAATAACTTGTCCGCAATTTTCTTTAATGCCGCATGGAATAATTCGCCGATATCTGGCGCATCAAGCTTGAAAATATCACGCTCTCTAAGCGATAAACCGTGCTGCGCAAAATGAGCGTATGCACAACGGTTAAATAGTTCCATACGAGAGACGCTTCCTTTAATTATATCTCCATATAAATCTCTACTTACTGCTGTACTTAGTTTCTTCGCACGATTTCGATAGAATAAACTTGATAAGACGCGGCTACTTTTTTGTTTCCATTCATCTGAAGTTACGTAGAAGTTGTATACGTCCCACCAAAAGTCTAAATTCCCTTCAAATCCGTATCGCTTCCACGTTTGTAGTTGCTGCATAACGTAAGATAACGTTACTTCTGGCGTTGCTACGTATGAAATTTGTTCTGAACGTGATAAATCATTTACGTCATTCGTAATAAATGAATCTTTCACATTAGGGAACATTCTTTTTATTTTCTTAATAAAGCTAGACGCAAGTAACGTCTTTCCTTCTTCATCTGCAAGCGGGCATGAAATGTATAACTTCTCAGATGCTCTCGTTACCATTTGATACATAACGAACTGTTCTTCTAACAAAGTTTGTCTCGTCGTTGGCGCTAATTCAATTCCTGCCGCACCAAGAACTTCTCTTTCCTCATCAGAAAGCATACCTTCATCCATAGGTGCTGCTGGAATAACCCCCTCATTTACACCTATAATAAACGTTGCTTTCACGTCAGATAACCTGGAGTGATCAATATTAGCAATTAATACTTGGTCTAATGAAGGCGGAATATTAGCAAATTGAAGTGCCTCAAGACCTGTCGACATAACGTCCGTAAACATAGAAAGAGACATTTTCTCATCACCAAGCATCTCTACAAACGTATCAAGAAGGCTCATTACCTCTTCCCATACTTGTTCATGATCTGTCGCAAATAAGAAATCTCCACTTTCTTCTGCACGTATACGTAATTCTTCTAGTTTCTTTGGAACATCCAGCTCTTCTAAAAATAAGTAAACTGCTTCACACATTTGCATAACTGTTCCTGCACGCTTTAACCTTTTTTGCATGCGAATAACAGGTGTTCTTACAACGTCACGTAGCCTATTTATTTTCTCTTCCATTTCACGTTCACTGTCTGTGATCATCCCGTTCGTATCATCAAGAGAACGATAACGGCGATACATCCATGGATCCTCTGAAGTCCATCTCTTTCCTTGTACACCGTACGCTAAACAGTAATTTTCAAATTCATCCATTTCTTCACGCATCGTTTCTTTTCTTACGTCTAATGGATATAAAAGCTCTGTTTTCACGCAGCGGAACACCGCATCATAACGCCAATTCCCACTAATAATCTCGAGTGCAGAACGAATACATTCTACTAATGGATGGTGTGACATCGGGCGCTTTTCATCGATGAAGTGCGGGATATTGTAATCTGTAAATAACGTTCGCATCACATCGTAATAACTTTCCCCATTACGAAGAAGTACTGCAATATCTCGGTAACGATATTTTTCATCCGCAACAAGTTTACGAATTTCACGAGCAACACCTTCTACCTCCGCTCGTAAATTCGCAGCTGTACTAATCGTTACACTCGCTTCATCGTTAAATTTTTCATTCGGACGCGCTTCATAATGAGCTTCTAAATGCGCTAATGCTGGAGAATGAAAACGCGGCTGTTCCATAAGTGGAATTGTTTTTTCAATTTCTATTTTTTCTTCACGCGCTACTTGTTTTATTTTTTCATACGTTACCGTCGTTTCATAAAATAAATCGAGTTCATTTACTGGCTGCGCTAACGTTTTTTCATCTATCGTTAACGTGATCGTAACTCTCGCTCCGCAAATCATAAGCTGTCTTACAATCTCTAACTCTTGCGGGGAGAATGAATGAAATCCATCTATATAAATTTCCGCACCATTTACATATTCAGACTGCGGAAGCTTTTCCACTAGCAATTGCAAGTAGTCTTCTGAATCTAAATATTTTCCGATTAAAGCACGTTCAAAATCATCATATAGTAGTTGTAAATCATACACTTTATTCGCTAATAGCTTTTGCTCGGCACTGCTACTATGCGCATCTAATTGTTGCCACATTTCATATACGTTAGATGGCGTTACATTGTAACGTTTAAACTCTGCAATCATACTGCCCAGATGTTCAAAGAAACCGTTTTGCTCCGCTGCTTTTTGGAACACCGATAACCCATCTTTACGAGACTCTACAATTTTACGAAGTAACATATGTACTCCCGCTTCATCAATATGAAGACGACTCGCTCCGCCAACTTCTTGTAGTACCTTCCACGCTAATCGTGAAAAACTAAAAACTTGTGCCCGAATAGAACCTCTTACATCCTCACTTCCAATTAACGCCTGCTGCGTCTGGAATGTCATCTGTTCTGGCACAAGATATAATATTGTTTCCCCTCTCGGGCGCTGTTTTAACTCTTCTTGCACTTCGTGTAAACAAAGTGTACTTTTTCCACTTCCCGCTCTACCAATCACAAATCGAAGTGACATGTAACCCCACCTTTCACTTACATAACGAACGTTAGTTTGCTACTATAATTGTATTATAGGACACGAAAAAAGACAAACGGAGTAGTTTGCCTTTTTTTATACTTCTATCTATTATATCAACCTTTTGAAAAATTCGTTTGCACCTCTTGAATTGGCCAATATCGTAAATCAACTTTACCGACAACTGTATCAGCTTTTACAAATCCAAAGTGTCTACTATCCCAGCTCCCGAGGCGGTTATCACCTACTACAAAAATATATCCAGGTGGCACCGTTTTTTCCTTCGTTAACTCTTCTAGCGTAAAGTCACCTGTTAGTTGTCGTCCATTTATCTCCTTCTTATATTTCTCTAAATAAGGTTCATCCACGAATTGTCCGTTTATATATAATTTATCATGCTTATATTCAATATGATCTCCAGGTAAACCGATAATCCGCTTTACATAGTCCTCTTTTTTATTCGCATGAAACACCACAACGTCAAATCTGTTCAAGTCCCCAACTTGATAACTCACCTTATTTACAACGAGCATATTGCCATCTTGTAATGTCGGCATCATTGACTTCCCCTCTACAACGTACGTCGAAAAGAAAAACGTTCGAAAAAATACAGCTAATAATACACCAATTAAAATTGTTCGTATCCACTCTATGCCTTCTTTTTTCAAAGTTTTCTTCATCTGCTTCTCCCCTTATCCTTTAATACTGAAGCTTTCCTTTACAAAGAAGACTATTCTTAATGCAGTTCTAACTTTACTTCGATTTTCTGACCGACATACCATAAAATAAAAATACCAATCGCTACAATGACTGATTTCACTGGATTATGAATAAATGACATTAAATCATGACCGATATACGTTAAAATAAAAATCATCACAAGTTTTCCGAATGCTAACGCTAGCCCAAACTGTTTTACACTAATTCGGGATAAACCAGCGACAACATTTATTAATGCTGACGGTGTAAATGGAAAACAAAATATAACAAAAATCGGTGCAAATCCTTTTCTTTCAATCCATCCCATTGCTTTTCGTACTCTCTCATGCTTATTTACAAACGAAAAGAAACGACTGCGACCAAAATGGCGGATGATGAAAAAGACAAGTAATGCACCCATTACTGATCCAAGCCATGAATAAAGAAAACCGAGCCAAAAGCCAAATGCAACAGCATTTGCCAGTACAAATACAATAAGCGGTAATGCTGGAATCAACGCCTCTATCATCGGTAAACCAATACCAAGAAGTGGTCCGAACGCTTTATAACTCTCAACAATATGATCCATATTTTCTGGTGAAAAATACTCTTTGATTGTCTGAAAATCCATTCTACACTTTACCCCTTTACTCTAAATACTATCCCTACTGTATCATTGCTTATATGAAAGAGGAAATGGTAGATACGACATATGGAGATGTATTTATTAAAGTTTCCATATCTTTCATAAGAATTCCTTCATTATTTAGCTATGATAATCTATCAATATTTGACAAGATATTACATATTAATAACACCACATCCAACAATATCCTTATATCCCTTCAAAAATAGTATATTACAAATAATTTATTTAAATATAAAAAAATAGTATTTTTTACATTTTTTATTAAAATAACAACATAAATCTGTTATACTAAATATCGCAATATATTTATTTTATGTTTCTAGGAGGAAATACTTTGAAAGACACAGTAAAATTATTAAAATGGGTTACTGGTGCCTTAGAGGCTTTACTGGGAATACCTGTACTCGGAGGAACTATTGTTGTTTCTTTACTTTGGTTACCACTTCTTTTCATGCTAGTATTACATATCGTCACTTTAGTATTGGCTAAAAAAGCTAATATGAGTGCTAACGGTAATGTGCTAGGAATTGTAACTTCTTGCCTTGCATGGATTCCGTTTGTAGGAATGATTTTGCATATTTTATCAGCTATCTTCATTATGATGGATGCTGCCCGTAAGGAAGAAACTTATTAATATTTAAATAGCAAAAAAGCTGTCCTAGAATGCCGCTTAAAGCAACATTCTAGAGGCAGCTTTTTCTATATTACACTTCTTCTTCTCTAACAACATACACTTTCTCATAAGCGGGTCTTAATGTTGATTCCTCTTTTTTATCGACCTCTTTAAAACAAGGATTCCCTTGTTTTTTCCTACGATCTTCATATTCAGTACGTAATTTCGCTGTACGATTTTGTTGATTTTCAAAACTAGTTTTTGATATTTCTAATTTCACAGCAAAACCATTTATAAATCTAATAATAAGATTTCCATCTTTTAATTCTTTGTTACTTTCAATATAAAAATGAGACAACCAAGCGCACTCTTTTCTAGAGTAAGAATAGGTAGGGAAAAAATAAAGTTGATCTGCTGGACTAATCGCAATCGGTGCTTTATGTGTAATATGAGTTAACTCTTTCGTTCCTTCTTTTCTGCCTAAGAAACTAGAGCCATGCTTGCGGCAACTTCTTTCTATAATATCTAGAGGTTTTTGAAATACGAAAAAAGAATCATTCATTTCAACGACTCGCGTAACAATTTTCTTTTCACTTAGAATAACAGGAAGTAAGGCCATCGTATTTTTCGTTACAACATAATTTTCGACATAGCGTTCCACTTTACTTTCCATACTCCATTATCTCCTTTTTTCCATTTATATTAGCAGCTGCATATATAATTTTAGCATCTATGAAAAGGAAATGGCTTACAAGTTCCGCTTTTTTACAGTTTTTTATCATTTATCAAACATTTGTTAAATAATAAAATCACAATATAGTGATTTTTAATTTTAAAGTTATAAAAACAACATTTATACTACCTATAAATATTTATTATCCCTTCCTATTTTCACATCATTAAAACAATTAACTTTGCTATAATTAAAATGTAAATCCAATATATAGAGGGCCACTATGGAAGAAAAAGAAATCCAACCATCGATTCAAATGAAAAATAGTAGCATCATTATCGTGAAAAACTCAGCTAGTATTATATTCGGTTTATTTTTCATTCTGCTATTCTTTGCCAAACCGTTTCGTAAATCAAAATGTACAGAATGTAAAAAACGTGAGAAGAAAAAATCAGGGCAAGAACAATAAAAGGCCTTCCTTTATGGAATGCCTTTTTACATTTGTAGTATCATTTTATTTATTCTTCTTAACCCTTAAAAAAACAACTATATTTTCTTCCAAGGTTCTCTACATCTTTTTTGATTTGTAATATGCTCCTTATATAAAACATGAGAAAGAGTATTTGTACTTGTTACCCGCTTTTAATTTTTGTTAAAAAATTAAAATTTGTACATCTTTATCCATCACTAACAATTCGTTAATTAGTTAACTTTGTAATATAAGTTTTGTATATAATTTCATTCAAAAACACAATATATAAGTAGCTAGTTATAATTACATTACTTTTTATCGAATTCCAAAAAGTAGCTGTATACTTATGGATAAAGAAGATCTATTAAGCCAGCAGGTTAATAGCATCCCCTCAGATGCTCTGAATACCCCTAGTAAGGAACAAGAACAACTGTTAGAAACATCATCTCAAAACGTACAAAATTCCAACAACAATGCTAACAAAAAAGATGTTACTCAAGGTCTATCTAGAAAAGATTTCCCCATTTCAACAGAGAAAACAAATTTATAGTTATTTACTATCATACGCAGCAAATGCTCTTGCTGAACTAACTCTTCTACAGAAACTAATACGCATTCCCGATAATTTTTTACCAGTTTTAACATAAAAAAAAGAGAGTTACATATAAAAACAGGCTCTGGAAAAATTTTCTCCACAACCTAAAAAAAGGATGGCATTAGCCATCCTTTTTTCCATCATCAACTATAAAATTATAGTTTGATTACGTTTTTAGCTTGAGGTCCACGGTTACCGTCTTCGATTTCGAAGCTAACTTTTTGACCTTCTTCTAGAGATTTGAAACCGTCAGTTTCGATTGCAGAGAAATGTACGAATACGTCGTTTCCACCTGGAACTTCGATGAAACCGAAGCCTTTTTCGTTGTTAAACCATTTTACTTGTCCTGTTACTGCCATAATTATTTCCTCCTAAGAAAATACAAATTTTAAATTTTTTAGTCTTCCTGTCTAAAAAAAGAATCCACACATTATCAAATACGAAACATAAACTAGTTCTCACATACTTTTTCTCGTTCGTTTTCAGCACTTGATAACATATGGATTGCTTAATTTAACTATTCAACTGACATTATCATAGCACATTAAAATAAAATGTACAATCTTTTTCGAAAATAGAATTTCTAATTTTTAGTATTTCTTATAAAATATAATTATCTCTATTCTAAATAAGGAGGAGTTTATGACCAATAAAATTCCTAAAAAAACATTAAAAAGAATTGAAGAGGATATTGAAAATAATAATCTTGGAAAAGCAAGAGATAGATTGCATGGCCTCATCTTTACATACCCAAATGAATTACATCTTCGAAAACAACTCGGAGATATTTATTATAAATTACAATATCCGGAAATGGCTGGACGTTACTGGTATCTAGAAGAGCATAAAACAGATATTATGCATGAATCATGTTTATTATTTGAAAAATCAATGGGAAATAGTCCTCATCATATTGCACGTGCTTTAAAGTTTAAAGGCGATTCTATCCATATAAAGGGTTTGGATAAAGATAAGCCCTTATCTTCAATGCAGAAAGAAGTAGTAGAGAATTTAGTTTATGAGTATAAAGAAACATGGCAAGATAAGCTAGTTCCTTTTGGCTGTCTAGCATTGCTTGCTTCCCTTCTCTTTTCTGCCATTGTTGGTCTATTCACTATTTGGAATTGGATTTTTTAATCACAGGGGGGAATTTTCACATGTCAAACTACGCTAAAGAAGAAAGACTAACAGGGGGAAACGTCTCAAACGTATATCGTTCTGAAAATACTGTTCGGCGAGAGTTAAAGCTAGGCAGTGAAAAGATTCATAAGCTATTGCAACACTTAGAAAACAAAGGATTTCATTATGCTCCAAAGTTTTTAGGTGTAGATGAAAAAGATAGAGAGATTTTATCCTTTATTGAAGGAGAAGCTGGCAATTATCCTTTAAAAGAATATATGCGATCTAATGATGTATTAAAAGAAATCGCAAAGATGCTCCGCCTTTACCATGATGCCGTAAGTGATTTTCCGTTATTAGATGATTGGAAACCGATGGATCACACTCCAAATAACATTGAGGTTTTATGTCACAATGATTTTGCCATATATAACATTATTTTTAATAATGAGAAGCCAGTAGGGATTATTGATTTCGATGTTGCTGCTCCTGGTCCAAGACTATGGGATATCGCTTATACACTCTATACTTGTGTGCCTTTAAGTAGAGTGTATTATACAGAATCTGGTGAAGCCGTTCATTATGACTCATCGCAACATGCAGATCGTATTAAAGAGAGAGTGAATTTGTTCGTTCAGTCCTATGATAAAAATATGGATGAAGATTACTTAGGAATGGTGTTACTTCGATTAGAAGGGTTATGTACATATATGAAACGAAAAGCGCAAGAAGGCGACTTGAATTTCCAAAGAATGATCGATGAAGGACATCTAGAGCATTATGAGAAAGATATGAAGTTTATTCGTGATCATAGGGCTGAGTGGAGTTGATTTAGTAATAAAGAAAAGTTAGTATTGTTTTTTGCCGACAACTCAATCTCTCTTTTCGAATCTTTTAGAAAATAATAAGGGGCACCCTTCAAAAAGGTGCCCCTTCCTTTTATTTCGTAAACTGTGCTTCTTCTGTAGATCCTTTTAACGCTGTCGTTGATGAAGTTCCGCCCGTAATCACTTGTGCCACTTCATCAAAGTAACCTGTTCCCACTTCGCGTTGATGACGTGTTGCAGAGTAGCCGTGTTTTTCAGCTGCGAATTCTGCTTGTTGTAGTTCAGAGTATGCTGCCATGCCGCGCTCTTTATAGCCACGTGCTAGTTCAAACATACCGTAATTTAATGAATGGAATCCAGCAAGTGTTACGAATTGGAACTTGTAACCGTAAGATGCGATTTCCTTTTGGAAGCTTGCGATTGTTTTTTCATCTAGTTTTTGTTTCCAGTTGAATGAAGGTGAGCAGTTATATGCAAGTAGCTTCCCTGGATGCTCCTTATGAATTGCGTCCGCAAATCGTTTTGCATCTTCTAAATTTGGTTCTGACGTTTCACACCAAACGAGGTCTGCATACGGTGCATACGCTAAACCGCGCGCAATTGCTTGATCAAGACCTGCATTCGTACGGTAAAACCCTTCTGGTGTTCTTTCTCCTGTAATAAATGCTTTATCAACAGGATCGATATCGCTCGTAATTAAATCAGCTGCATCCGCATCTGTTCTTGCAACGATAATTGTCGGCACTCCCATTACATCTGCTGCAAGGCGTGCAGAAATTAAATTGCGTACTGCTGTTTGCGTTGGTAGTAGTACTTTTCCGCCTAAATGGCCACATTTTTTCTCTGAAGATAATTGATCTTCAAAATGCACACCTGATGCACCTGCTTCAATCATACCTTTCATCAGTTCGAATACATTTAATTGCCCACCAAATCCAGCTTCTGCATCTGCTACAATCGGTACGAAATAGTCTGTATCACCGCTTCCTTCCATATGCTGAATTTGATCCGCACGTTGAAGCGTTTGATTAATTCGTTTTACTACAGCAGGTACGCTGTTCGCTGGATATAAACTTTGGTCTGGATACATATGCCCAGAAAGGTTTGCATCAGCTGCTACTTGCCAACCACTTAAGTAAATCGCTTTTAACCCAGCTTTTACTTGTTGCATCGCTTGGTTTCCTGTTAATGCGCCAAGTGCGTTAATATAGTCTTCTGTATGAAGCGATGTCCAAAGCTTCTCAGCACCACGACGCGCTAACGTATGTTCAATATCAATTGACCCGCGCAGGCGAATTACATCTTCTGCCGAATATGGACGTGTGATCCCTTTCCAACGCTCATCTAATTCCCAGCTTTCTTGTAACTTCTCGATTCTTTCGTTTTTCATTTGTTCCATCCCCTTTTCATTTTTTATAAAATTTCATAACCCGGTAATGTTAAAAATGGTACGAATTCATCATTCCGAACGAGATTTGTAAACAACGTTGTCGCCTCTTGGAATCTCCCTTTCTTAAAGGCTTCCTTACCAATCTCTCTTTCTATTTTTGCTAATTCTTCTTCTTTTAACTCTTCCATTAATTCAAGCGTAATATTACGACCATCATTTAGTTTTCCACCTTCATGACGAATCCATTGCCATACTTGTGCTCTTGAAATTTCAGCTGTTGCCGCATCTTCCATTAAGTTATAAATGGGTGCTGCTCCCCGTCCGCTTAACCAAGATGCAATATATTGAATACCTACGCTAATATTCATGCGAAGGCCCTCTTCTGTAATCGTTCCCACCGGTACCTCTAGTAAATCGTTTTCTGTTACACATATTTCTTCACGTTTTCTAAAAATTTGATTTGGTGTTTTCATAATGTGATTAAACACTTCCATTGCAACCGGTACAAGTCCAGGGTGGGCAACCCAAGTCCCGTCATGACCGTCTAAAGCTTCGCGTTCCTTATCAGCACGCACTTTTTCAAAAGCTGCTTCATTTGCTTCTGGATTATTTTTAATCGGAATTTGTGCCGCCATTCCTCCAATTGCTGGTGCATTACGGCGGTGACATGTTTGAATTACTTTCAAAGAATACGAACGCATAAATGGCGCCGTCATCGTGACTTGTGCTCTATCTGGTAGTAAGAATTTATTATGATTACGGAAACTCTTTAAAAAGCTAAAAATATAATCCCATCTTCCGCAGTTTAAGCCAGCAGAATGATCTTTTAGCTCATACAAAATTTCATCCATTTCAAACGAAGCATGAATCGTTTCCAGTAACACAGTTGCTTTAATCGTTCCATTTGGAATGCCGATATATTTTTGAGCAAATACGAATACATCATTCCATAATCTCGCTTCTAAATAACTTTCCATTTTCGGTAAGTAAAAGTATGGGCCGCTCCCTTTCGCTAAAAGAGCTTTCGCATTATGGAAAAAGTACAAGCCGAAATCTACTAAACTACCCGACATATTTTTCCCATCAACTTGCATATGCTTTTCCTCTAAATGCCATCCTCTTGGACGTACAATGAGTACAGCTGTTTTCTCATTTAATCTATATTCTTTCCCTTTATCATTTTCATGTGAAATCGTTCCCTTTACTGCATCTCGTAAATTGATTTGACCTTCAACTGCGTTTTCCCAAGTTGGTGCATTCGAATCTTCAAAATCCGCCATAAAAAGATGCGCTCCTGAATTTAAAGCGTTAATGACCATCTTTCTATCTACCGGTCCAGTAATCTCTACGCGACGATCCTCTAAGTCTTTTGGCAGCTTGGCAATTGTCCAATCCGCTTCACGTATGTGTTTTGTTTCTTCTAGAAACTTCGGAAACTCCCCTGCATCAATTCTCTTTTGTTTTTCTACACGTTTTTGTAAAAGTTCTATGCGGCGCTCATTAAAATTCTCATGTAGTTCCTTCAAAAAACTAAGCACCTCAGGTGTCAATATTTCGTTGTACGCTGGTAACATTTCTCCAACGAGTGTAACCCGTGAAGTTTGCGTCGACATATTAGCATCCCCTTCTTAAACTGTTTTATAACAGATTTGATTTCATGTTTTATATTATATAACAAATCTTCAGAAAAGGAAGTTTTTTTTGAAAATTCATTTCATTTTTTTCAAAACGTCATTCTTTCGCGCTTTATTTTATAAAAAAAAGGCCGCTGTTATACAACAACGACCTTTTTGTATTATTTTTAAATTTCACTTTGACTAGTTAAACTTTATTACTGCCCTTGTTCCATATCATGCAATATTGCTCTATGTAAAAACTGTGCGTATTGTTCTCTCGTTACCTTCATAGACGGACCGAATTTACCTTCTCCGATTCCCATTGTAATACCATTTGTTTGTACTGCACTAATTGCATTCGTTGCCCATGAATTTGCTGAAACATCATTAAAGTTATGAGATCCTTTTGCCTGTAAGTCAAAAGCATTCGTAAGAACTTGTGCCATTTCCGCACGCGATAACGTTGCCTTCGGTCTAAAGTTTCCATTCTCGTCTCCCTGGAAAATTCCGATTTCCGTTAAAGCCAATATCTCCTCGATAAAGCTTGTTGAATTTTCATCGATATCTCCATATGGGTTTTCATATTCATCTTGTTCTTCCATATCAAACACACGGTAAATTAAAGCTGCAACTTGCTCACGTGTTACATTATCCCCAAAACCGAATATTCCATCACCATATCCCAAAATGATTTCTTGCTCCGCTAATTCATGAATTGCCTCATATGCCCAATGTCCTTTTGGTACATCTTGAAATACAATTGTATTTGTTTTTTGCAACGGTGCACTTTCCGCTTTTACACTATCACTCTCTGCTGAGAATAACACCCCACCCATAATTGTTAATGCTGTAGCTGTTTTTAATAATTTTTTGCTCATCCAATTATCTCCCCAATATGCATATGTTTTTTTAAAAATATACAGAATAAATGGTATAGAGACAATATATTTTTCGACACATTTCGTGACGGTTTTGTGAATCATATTACACATCATGTCTTTTTCATCGGGTTGATTATAAAGCTTGTGTATAACCATAAAAATACATAAATACGAATAATAATTCTTTTTAAACAAACAAAAAAGCACAACTATTTCTATTTGTGCTTTCATAGTTCACTCTACTTCCAATCCTCTTTCAAATGATAATTAATAATCGCATTATTAATAAACTGAGCATATTGTTCTCTAGGTACAGGGCGATTTAATTCATACATGCCATTCCCAGTTCCTCTCACAACATTATTAGATTGTAACGCACTAATTGCATCTTCTGCCCAGTGACCTTTTGGAATATCTTTAAATGTATGTTTTTGTTTCGTTTCAAAATTAAATGCTCGTTTTAAAATGACAGCCATTTCCGCTCTAGAGATTGGTGCTTTCGGCCTAAAATCCCCTTGGCCATCCCCTGTAAAAACCCCACGTTTTGTTAACGCTAAAATTTCCTTTTTAAAAGTGGTTGTACTATCAGAAACATCTTTATATGGATTCGCTACTGGCCCTTCTTCTTTTATCTCAAGTGTTCTGTAAATAGTCCCAGCTACTTGTTCACGTGTTATAAGATCGCCAACACCATACTTCCCGTTTCCATACCCTAATATAATTTTATGATACGCTAAATCCATAATAGCATCATATGCCCAAAATCCGTATGGAACATCTTCAAACACAATCATTTGTGGATACTCTTCCGCTTTTACAGGCATCACATTCGTCCCTGCAAATATACCTCCTGCCATTGTCGCAATCATCATTACACCCAATATTTTTTTCTTCATTATCCTCTCTCCCTATTTCATTCAAATAAAATGAACTTCATTGTTTCAGGAGTACTATTTTTTGGTGAATGTAAGATAAAATGCAAATCTTCTAGAAGAAATATTTCCACTACCTTTCTGCTTTATGCCTCCTTCTTTCTTTTTCAAAAAGGAAGTTGTTACATCTAAGGTGTTATATACTAAAACATTCTACAATTTCTTTATAAACTCCTTTTCACTTTATAACTTCCCTTTATTGGCACCTAAAGGAGATACCTAATGGAGGCTACTATATTGATAGTTTATATTTCAAGGGTAGCATTTTTCGCTGAATTTTGAGGTGGGGGTCTTACTGCCCAGCAAATAACGGGATAAAAAAATCATCCTTTTTTCTTAAAAGAGGATGATTTTTTTATCTTTATTAACACTCAAATATGCTACTACTTTTGAAGAGTAAATTGGGCAACTATTTGTTTTAGTTTTCCTGCTGCGTTATGCATATGTTCAATTGAAACCGAAATCTCTTGAACAGATTTTTCTTGCTGTTGAATAGACTCTTTTACCCTATCAGTTCGGTCAGATGATCTTTGGGAAATTTGAGCCATGTCTTCTGCAGAAGCCGAGATTTCCTCACTACTCGCTGCAATTTCATCTGTTGACATAGATACCGTTTGAATTTGCTCAGATACTTGCTGTACTTTTTCTGTAATTGTTCCAAATACTTTTTCTGTATGCATTACTACTTGTGTGCCTGCCTGTACCTCATTATCTACTTTCCCCATCATATGTACCGTATGGTTCGTTGTTCCCATAACTTGAGTAATAAGATTCTCAATTTGTTTTGCAGAATCACTAGATTGTTCTGCTAATTTCCTCACTTCATCTGCCACAATTGCAAATCCTCTACCACTTTCACCAGCACGTGCAGCCTCAATTGCAGCGTTTAATGCTAATAAATTAATCTGGGAGGTAATACCTTGCATCACATCAATGATTTTAACAATTTCTTCTGATTGTTCTTTCATAGTCTCTACTTGTTTCACACCGCTATGTACCGAATTTTGGATTGTATCCATCTGTTGAATCATTTGTTTCATTAATTTGTTACCATTCTCTGCATCTAATGCTGATTGAGCAGATAATTCATTTACAGAGGATGATGTATTGACTATACTCTGCATTCCTTGTGTCAACTCTTCCATCGCACCCGCAGTTTGTTCCATTGCTTGCATTTGACTTTCTGCACCATTTGCAACTTCTTCAATATCCATAGTGATTTTCTTCGCTGCACTACTAGATACTTCTGATGCAGATACTACTCCGTCTGCATGTTGGAATAAAAGCTGAATATTATTCTCTACTTCTTGCATATTTGTTCTTAGCCCTGCAATCATCTCGTTAAAATTACTTACTAATACACCTAATTCATCCTTAGCAGTATAATCACCATGTACGGTTAAATCTCCTTCTTTCGCTCTTTCCATCATACGACTAACCGTTTGTAAAGGAGCAACTATAAGCTTGCTAATAATATAACTTACTATACATATAACGATTGTAGTAACTACTACAAGAATGATAAAGGTAATAACGGATCGATCAATCATTTTTTGAGAATCTTTAAACACTTGATCAGCTAAGTTTGAAACATACGATTCTAGATCCACTGCATAACCAGCTAACTCTATTCCCTTCGGTTTTAATTCCTTCTGAAATTCATGTACCATTTGTGGCTCGTTTGTTGCCTTCGCCTTTTCAAATATTTTTTTATATGTATCTTTATAACTTGGTAAAGATTTCTTCATCTTCTGAAACAGTTCATCCTCTTGCTTACTTAAATTAAAACCATCATCATATTCTTTTAATAAAGAATCATATTTTTTAAGATCCTTTTCAATATTATCAATTATTCCCTCTTTATTTGCTACTTCATTTTGTGATGCCGTAATTAATTCTAATAAATTATATTCTAGTGAATTTTGTGTGCGAAGCATTCCTTCTAATAAAATTGCAGAATATTGATAATCATCTACTACAACCTCTGTATCATGCTTAATCTTATTAATAGAACTAATTGCTACACTGCTTATAATTATCATACCTAAAACTGCTAATGAAATAAGCGACAATAATTTATATTTCACTTTTAAATTTTGTAAAAAATACATTTTTTCACCTTTATTCCTTTATATATAGATTTTTAGAATTTTATAGCTTATTATTTACAAAATCACAATAAAAAGCAATGATAAATATTCCCAATATGAAACTTATATCTCTATAAAAAAAGAAGTAGCTATCATGCTACTCCTTTTTGCTTTGTTTCTCATATTGTTCAAACGTATGAATTCTTTCAAAAATTGGTGGGTGCGTGTATAAGAAAAATTTCACTAACGCAGGCGGATTTACTTGGCTTAAACTTGTTTTTGATAAATATTGAAAAGTTTTCACACCAGATTTCCCGTCCTTCGTCATATTTAAAGCATATTGATCTGCGGCTCTTTCTTCTATACGTGAAACGTAGTTTGTTGCTGGTTGTGCTGCAAAAGAGAGTATAGAAGAAATTAAGAAAAATAAAGGTAAAATGGAGAAACATGCCACTTTTGAAATTTGCAATGTATCTCCCCATTTGCGAATACACATATTTATAATACGACTAATTAAAAACATACCTATAAACGATAGCAACACATAACTTGCAACGCCAAAATATATATGCTTCATAACATAATGTCCCATTTCATGAGCCATGATAAATAAAATCTCTTTATCTTTTAACTGCTTAAGCGTTGTATCCCACATTACAATACGGGCGTTAGGGCCAATTCCTGTTACGTAAGCATTTAATGCATTCGTTTTTTCTGACATATTTACTTCATATACGTGTTTAGCAGGAATGTCCGCTTTATCTGCTATCGCTAAAATTTTCGTTTCTAATTCTTTATTTTTCAGCGTTGAGAAGTCATTATACAGCGGATCAATAACGACAGGCTGTATGAATGTTAAAAAGATTGTAAATGGAACAGAGAGTGCCCACCCTGCTAGCCACCATCTCTTCGGAAATTTACGGATAAGCCATAATAGAACGATAACTACGATTAACATAGTCGCATAACTTTCCCAAAAACCGATAACATGATCTTTTATCCAGCTTTGTGTACTTTGTGTTGAAATGCCGTAATCAACGGACACTTTCCGGCCAATCCATTGCATCGGTAAGGCAAGCACTGTTGTCAGTAATGATAAATAAAAGAAATAAATCGCAACTTGCAAGACACTTATTTTAGTCGTTTCCTTCGACCATTTCTCAAACTTTCTTGAAATACCTAACACAAGTACAAATAATAAAATAATCCATTCAAGAGGCGTCGCTAAAAAGTATAGTAAATTTTTCACGCGCGAATAATCTTGGCTTAGCGTAAGCTCTCTCGCACTCATAAACGTTTCTGGATCTGCACTCGTTCCTTTATACATGTCCGGAATAAGTTCATGATTCCATCCAAATAAATACCAATATATAAGTAACGCAAATCCAACGTACAAAAAAAGCGACCAACCGATAACCTTCCTCACGCTATTCCCTCCTCTATGCTGCCTGTCTATTATTATTGTAAGTTCGTACACGCTAAAATAGAACAAGCTTATTATGTGAATTGCGCTGAATCTTTTTATTTACATAAAAAAACTCTTCTACATAAGAAGAGTTTTACCTATTTTTAAACACTTTCTTCGGTTCATAATCCGGAATAAGGATCGCACTTACAAACCAACACGTATCCTACTTACTGTTTAGATAACATAAAGAGCCTCTTTAAGGAAGTACATCTATTAATAAACTAAAATCTTGTAAAGAGAAAGAACTATATTTCATAATACCCTGTACAGCTAAAAGTAAAACAAGACCGATCACACACATATAGTTAACGCTTTCTTCACTCTTTTTTTCAGTAACGACTCCACCACTTATACATAAAATCCCCAACAAATGGAGCGCTAAATACATGAAAAAGTAAGCTTCCTCCCAGCGCAAAATAACATTCACTGTCGTTATTAACACTAGACTAAGCAAAATCAAATAAAAAAACTTATTTGATGATATCGTTTCATTCATATGATTTTATACATCCCTTTCAAATTTCGAATTAATGATGTTTCAAAGCTATAAAGTAAATGATTGTTTTTATACCATAAAACAAAAGGAAAGCCACCATTACTTTCTCGAATACTTTATGAATCCACATATACTTCTCTTCATTCTTTCTGAAGATGCGCTTCATCATTTCTTCTACAATTAGACCAAATATTAGTAAAACCCCGAACACAATAAGAAGAGAAATAATATTTTCTTTTAAATGAGTACTAGAAAATAAGTAATACTCTGGAAACACAATCGTATCTACTACAGGTTGAAGCCAATGACAAAAGCTTTTATCACACATATCTGTGATAGACGTAGCATCTATAATATCTTTTAATATTTTTTCAACCGTCTTCTTCATCTTATTTACTCCCGACTACATCTGAAAAGCTCTTTTCCTGCTCTGCATATATAACTGGCACTTCTTTACTCCAATACTTGCGATTAACAAATAAAAAGATAAGTACTAAGTTTAATCCTGTTATAAAAATAATAAGTCCAGGAAAGAATGTCGTATAATTTGAGAAATCGGCAAAACTCATAATTTTTTCTCTACTTATTAGAAAAGACGCACCTATTACAAATGCATTGTTTAACATATGTATTGCAATTGGCATGAGTAAACTTTTCGTACGAATATATACAATCGACAATACGATGCTGAATATGGCTGCACCGAGGAAATCAACATGTAACAACGCAAACAATATTGCTACAACGATGGTCGCTATGCTCGTTCCCCATTTTGTGGCAAAACGTTGAAGTAAAAATCCGCGAAAAACAAATTCCCCAATAACTGGTGCGATGAATACGACCCTAATGACTTGAGATACATATCCCCCAGTACTATCTACAATCGGTTCATGCAGGGCATTCATAATAAAGTCCGGTGTAATCCATGCAAAACTATACATATACAAAATAAGATACCCGTAACTAAACATGCATAACATAACCGTAATGTATAAAACTTGCACCAAGTTAAATGTTTCATTTTTATTAATAAACAATGAAAATGAAATGTGATGCTTTCTATACTCATAAAAAATCCATACCATCGGAAGGATATAGAATATAAGGGTATTTATAAAAGAAGAATTTTGTATATGAAATATACTTGTTAGCAAATCGCCACTACTTCTCGCTATTAAAATTAATAGTGCAAATACAATTAAAAAATATCTAGCTCGCATCACTTGAAACGGATTCACACTCATCTCCTCCCCTATGTTACTTTTATCATATCATTTGATTCTTAATTTTTTGCGAAAGAAAACCTTAAAATTTCCTTAAAAATTCCATAAGTTACAAAAGGATGATATGATATTCGAGAAAATTAGGAGGGATGTTTATGTACCAAGCAAATATTTTACTCGTTGATGATGAAACTGCAATTTTACAATTACTAACTACCATTCTTGAAAAAGAAGGTTTTTCTCATATTACAACTGCAACATCAGCTGAAATAGCTTTATCTCTAACTAAGGAAAACAATTACGATTTAATTATTTTAGATGTAATGCTTCCTGGACAATCTGGTTTTGATATTTGTCCAATCATTCGCCAACAAACAGATTGTCCCATTTTCTTCCTATCAGCAAAAGCATCTGATTTAGATAAAATATCTGGATTTTCATACGGTGCGGATGATTATATTACGAAGCCCTTTAATCCATTAGAAGTAGTAGTACGCATGAAAGCACAGCTTCGGAGACATATGAAACAAACCGTTCCACACGAGCAAAAATCACACTCGATTTCATTTGGAAGATTTGAAATTGATCAGCACTCTGCAGAACTAACAGTAGATGGGCATATTGTCGAATGTTCCGCTCAACTCTTTCAACTACTACTCTTCTTTTGCGAGAATCCAAACTACGTATTTTCGAAAGAGGAAATATATGAAAAAGTTTGGGGAGCACCTGCCTATAATGGCGATGACAACACTGTTATGGTCCACATTCGAAAACTACGTGAAAAAATTGAACACGATCCAAGTAAACCAGAATATATAAAAACCGTTCGCGGGCTTGGTTATAAGTTCGTTACAAAGTAGGGTGACGATATGAATTTTAATAAACGACTTATTATTCAATTTATCATGCAACACGTTTTTGTTTTAGTTACATTACTTATCGCTGTAGTTGCTGCTTTTACTTATTTAATTTTTCTTCTTACTAGTACTTTATACGAACCTAATATTCCAGATTCTGATAGTTTTACAATTTCAAGATACATCTCTTCAGAAGATGGGCATATTTCATTACAATCTGAAGTGCAAGATTTAATAAAAGAGAAAAATGATTGGCTCCAAGTTGTAGATGAAGACGGAAAAATCCTCTACCACTTTAATACACCAAATGATGTTCCGAATGCTTATACGAAGACATCTTTAGTCGCATACATACAACATCATATCGAAAGTAATTATAAATTTACATATTGGGAAATTGAATTAGAAGAAAAGAAAGTACTTGTTATTTATGGTGGTATGTTAAAAAGCAATGCGTTACTGACAGCAATTCAAAAGGATCATTCCTCTTTAACGATGGATTCGTTCACATTAACAGATCAAGAAAAACAGTTACTGTCTAAAGAAAAAGCAGCACTTCAAATATTTAATCAAAATGGCGAAGAGGTTTTTTCCTATCCAACTGGAAAGAAAAAAACATTTTCAGCAATACAAATTGCCCTTAATGAAAAAGAACCGTGGAATCATAAAGAAAACACGTCTAGCTTTTACGATGCAAATAGTGGCAACCTTCTCGTTGTAACTGCAAAAAATGAGCACTACTATCCAGATGATGAAATGGAAGATGTATTTACTAAGAAGTTTCTCATCGGATGCGGATTAATCCTTCTTATCGTATTTGTTTATTTAGTCATTCTTTCTATTTGGTACGGTAATAAATTCGGGAAACCGTTATTACATGCGATGCGCTGGCTTAAAAATATCGCTGGTGGAAAGTATGAAGAACCTATTAGTAAAAAAGGAAAACCTGTCAGGTTCCGGCGATCTGGTAAAGAAAAATGGTCATTCCGTTTGTTTAGAGATGTGACAAGTTCACTAGAACACCTTTCTATTACACTCAAAAAAAATGATGCGATGAGGCAAGTACTCCAGCAAACACGAGAAGAATGGATTACTGGTCTAACGCATGATTTAAAAACACCACTTAGCTCTATATATGGCTACGCATTATTACTTGAATCGAATCAATATAACTGGACTGATCGTGATATTCAGCAATTTGGTAGTGTTATGAAAGAGAAATCTCAATATATGACGACATTAATTGATGATTTAAGCTTAACGTATCAATTAAAAAATAATAGCCTTCCTGCACAGCACGTAAACGTTGAAATCAATCAGTTCGTTCAAAAAGTATTATTGCAATTTATTAACAATCCAACACTCCAAAATCAAAATATTGAATTCGTACCGAGCTCAAATAAAATTCAATATTTCATTGAAGAAAAATGGTTTCAGCGTATTATCGAAAACTTACTCGTAAATGCTGTAAAACATAATAACGAAACGACTAATGTCATCGTAAAACTATCACAAAACGCTAATTCCTTTACACTCTCCATTTCAGATGATGGAAAAGGAATGGATGAAAAAACGAAAGAACTTCTATTTGAACGATATTACCGCGGAACAAACACAGAAGAAAGCAACATCGGAACTGGACTTGGCCTAGCCATTACAAAACAGCTCGTTCATGCTCATAACGGGACAATTTCCGTTGATAGTGCACTCGGAAAAGGAACGACGATTATTCTTGTATTTCCGTTTCGTTCGTAGGAAAGACGCTATGTGGCGTCTTTTTTCTTTTCTGGGAGAGTTTTGCGGTAATTGAAATTATGCAGATCGTTTTTTTGAGGTGTTTTAGCGGTATATGAAATTATATCAGCGATTTTTTGAATATATCAGCGCAACTCGAATTATATCAGCGATTTTCGAAATATATCGGCGCAATTCAAAATATATCAGCGATTTTCTAGATATATCGACTTACCGACAAAAACCGACAATACTAACCTACCTCCCTACTATACAAAGTAAAAATAAAACTATTAACAAATACATTTCTAAACTGTTATACTATAAATAGAAGTATAAACTAACTAAGTTTTGCATAAAATGAAGTAGACGAGGTGCTTCCAACACCCCGTCACTGCAACTAATTACCGTAAGGTGGAAGGTTGCAACTAAAGCTTATTTGCGCTTAGAAGACTTCCCACGCTTCGCAGGCAGACGGGTGGTCTTCTTTTTGCGCTTTTTTGCCGTTAATTTCTTAAATCCCAAAACTATACCTTCTCTAGCTATAGTTTTTGTGATTTCCAACAAAATTTGCAAAAGAAATTCCATACGATTACACCTCCTTTCTTCACCAAATGAAGAAAGGGCATAACCTTCCACCCACAATATTTAATTGCTATTTTATTTTACCATTTTCATATGTATTACAGATAAAACAATACAAATTTAACAATCCACTTATAAAAAAAGCGAACCATCTCTCAATGATTCGCTCTTACCCTATTATTTTTTCTTCACCGGTATCCAAAGCTCTACTTGTGCAAACTCACTCTTATCTTCGTGGCAACGCTCATCGTACAGTTCAAACTCTGTAACTCCGCAATGTTCATATCCTGAATGCGGGAACCATTCTGAGAATACTGCATTCCAAGTTTGGTGAATAGACGATACCATTTCTTTATGAGGAACTTTCGGCGTTGTAAATACTACATATGTTGCTGCAGGGAAAGTACGCTTTGCAATTTCATTTGGTACATTTTCAAAGTCTGTAACTTCCATTCCAATAATATAAGTGAAGTCCCCTGTTTCTAAATTAAAATCAGTACATAATCCAAGCTCTACCCATTGGCTCGTATCTTTACGATTCGGAATCGTTGTTCCAAGATCTTTTTGTAAATATTCTTGCCAAAATGCTGGGATGTCTTGATGGTTTTTCCCTTCTTTACTTGTCGTCTTCAGTTCATAACCTGCCATTAAAAATTCTGGTTTATTTACAATACGATATTCCATTTGTATGCCTCCTAAATACGGATTTAATTTTCTTTGCTTTACATTCACGCTGTAATACATCGGTGTTTCAATTTCTTGTTTTCGATATTCACTCGGTGTCATTTGAAATAATTTCTTAAAGGCTCTCGTGAACGTTTCGTGAGATTGAAAGCCATGCTCAAATGCGATATCAATAACTTTTTCATCCGTATGAGAAAGTTGATAAGCTGCCCGAGCTAACCTCCTCTTTCGAACATACTCCATTACTGTATCACCTACTAATGCCTGAAATACACGATGAAAATGCGACTCAGAAAAACCTGCAATACGTGCTAAATTACGCAGCGTCTGTTTTTCCATTACATCTTCCTCAATATAATCAATTGACCTTTGAATTTGTGTTTCATAGCTTTCCATCTCTGTTCACCCGCCTTATATGTATTATGATAAAAGAGAATCCTATCCAATTCTTGACGTTTTTTACTATAATTCCATAAAAAATTGTAACTTTTTTATATGTATTTCGTTGTTATGTATGAAGGGAGGGAAATGTAGTGAAACGCAAACAATCATTAGAAGACATTTACTCCGAGCATATGCAAGATTTATTTCGCTATCTTCTCTCCCTAACCGGAGATTCCCACTATGCGGAAGATCTCATGCAAGAAACATTTTACCGAATGCTCGTCCATATTGATTATTATAAAGGCGAAGAAATTAGGCCGTGGTTATTTACAATTGCCTACAATGCCTTTATCGATTGGTATCGAAAAGAAAAGAAATATAAAACAACAGAAGTTGCAGAATTCCATTTACCAAACGTTCCAAGTACAGAACATGCATATTTCGTAAAATTTGAGATTGCTAGTTGGTTAGAAAGTTTATACGCTCTTCCGCTCGAAAGACGAAATGCCCTGCTACTACGAGATTACTATGGATTCTCCTATAAGGAAATAGCAGAAATGACTGGTCTCTCATTAGCGAAAGTGAAAATTGAATTACACAGGGGACGAAAAGAAATAAAAAGCATAAAGGAGTGATACAGATGGGCTGTGCAGAATTTAAAAAACTATGGAAGAAGTATGAAAATGGAACGCTCACGCATGATGAACAAGAACTGTTAGAAAGTCATATTGAGTCATGTGAAGAGTGTGAAGCTTACTTAGATGAGCTGTTAACAAAAACAGAACCAATTAAGAAAAAGTTACCTCCAAAAGATCTTAAAATTCCGTTTTGGAGAATTAAGTGGAAACATCGTTTACAAACGTTTGGTTTTATATTATCAATTTGCATCGTTATCTATATAATCGGCGGGGTATTATCAGCCTTTTATTTTCAAGCTAATAATGATAAAAGGCTAAAAGAAATTAGAGAGGTTCCTTCGCTTGCACTTGAAGCAACTATCCCAAATAGCCGCGTTATGGGAGGCGGAACAAGTGTAGAAGCTTTTTTCCGTACGAATAGCCAATTTGATTTAGTAAGAACCATCGGTAAAAAAGAAATGCCCCTCGGTACAATAGAAACAAAAAGCTTCTTATCATCTGTAGATATCACGAAGCAAACTTGGATGAATCCGTTCTATCAACCAAAACTCTTCTTTGTTCATCCAAAAACAGAGCAGGGTGATTATTTAAAGGATTCATCAAAAAAAGTATGGGATACACTTGCAAAAGTACATGATGGAACCGTTGCAGAAGTAGCAATTTCTTTTGATAAAGCTTACACTTTAAAAGAATTAGAACCGCTTTTATATAGCATATTCGAGGCACAAGAACTCCCTCCAACTCCTGTATGGTACGCTTTAGATACAGGACAAGAAAGAAAAAATGTAGATGACTATATCCTACATGGCGGAGAAGCTATAGGGTTTCCAGAACATGTAAGATTCCTCGATAATGAAACTGACGGGCAGAAAACGCAAGAAGACAAAGTAACCGAAATGATGCGCGTCCTTTCTATCCATAAAAAAACGGTAAGCAAAATAGCAGCGCTTTCTGAGAAAGAACTAAACTTAGATAAACGTTATCAATATGTAAAGGATAACGGTGTAAAAGTATACGGAATTGTTATTACTGGCCCATCGAAAGAGTTATTAAAATTACAAAACTCCCCGCACGTACGTTATGCGACTCTTGGAGATATTGAGATTTGGAATTGGTTTGATCATTAATAAAAAAGAAGTAGCGCTCTAAAAACGATGCGCTACTTCTTTTTTAATTCGAAATCACTTTCACATACATCCCTCTCACCGCTTTTTCATAAGCAATATCACTCATCTGTCTTATGTTTTCTGACACAACAGACGACTGAACGATTTTCCCTTCACGAAGTAACGGCGGATCAATAAGACGCACTTTATTTTTCTGATGTAAATCATAATCGTTTCTATCTTCTTTTACCTTTACATTTCGATGAACTTTGCTTAATAAAGCTTCTACTTCGGGGTCATTACATTGCTGCAATTTCGAAATAAGCTCCTCATCTTCAAGAAGAAAATCATCTGCATGAATAATCCTTTTATGAAGAGCTACCTTTAACGTTTTCGCTAACATATCATTTCCGTAAATATTCATTGGTTCCATAAAGAAATCGATTACTTCCTTGTAATACGTTTCTGTAAACCATTCTGCCATTTCGACACTTTGAACAACCATTTTCCCATCTACAGCGATGACATCTTCTAAAAAACTGTGAACTTCTTCTAAAGAAACATACCCATATGTATACATATCTCGTAATGTATAATCCACTCTGTCTGCGCATAATTCTGGTGCTGACCTTTCGAGTAACGTCCACTTCGAATCATCTAACAAAATATCTTCATAGTTATAACCATACTTCGCAAGAATCGCTGGAATTTCTGAGTTTTTCACAACAGAACTAAATATCTCTTCATGATAACTTTCATCTTCATTATCAAAAACGTAATCAATCACATGGGAAAAAGCAGTATGTGATACGTCATGTAGTAAACCAGCAATCTGTTCTTCTACTGAACCACCTAGTTTTTTCACTAATAACATAACACCAACTGAATGATCAAAGCGCGTTACATTCCATTTCTCGTTCATTAAGTAACTTGCGCCTGCTTGATGAATTCCCTTTAGTCTTTGCATAGACTTACTTGAAATTAATTCTTCTACTACTTGATCCACTTCAAATTCTCCGTATAGTACATCTGATATGATCACTTACAATCCCCCTTTATTTTAATCGAGTCTTATAATCTTATCTCTTTTATGAAATTAGCACCAACATAAATATTTATTGTTATTTGTTTTTATTTAAAAAAATAGAGAGCCATTAGCTCTCTATTTCATAACCCCTATTCAAATGTAACTTCTACCTGCACAATCTCCGACCTACTTCCAAGTCTAAGCGGTGGTCCCCAAAATCCAAATCCAGAAGAAACAATTGCGTGGAACGCGCCTTTTTGTGAGTATCCCCAGTCTAGCTCGTACATTCTTCTCGTTACAATATGATTGGGCGCCATTTGTCCGCGGTGTGTATGACCGGATAATAATAAATCTACACCTGCCGCTGCTGCTTGTTTCAACTCAAATGGCTGGTGATCCATTGCGATAACAGGCATCGATTTATCTACCGTACTCATTAATTGTTCAAAGCTTTGACGATCTCGCTCTGTTTTATCTCTTCTTCCAACGAGATAAAAGTCATCTTCAATTGTAATTACTTCATCTAAAAGAATACGAATATCAATCTTATCCATCTCTTGTAAAAACTCTGGAACCGCTCTACCGTAGTATTCATGGTTCCCTAAAACACCATATACGCCTAATGGTGCTTTCATTTGTTTCATGATTGGTCCCATATTCTTTTGAATGAACACACCTGGATGATCATCGATAATATCACCTGGTAGCAAAATAATATCGGGCTCCATCTCATTTACATGACGAACAAGTCTTTTTAAATGCGAAACGCCAGACAGTTTACCAAAATGCATATCAGAAGCCATCGCAATGCGTAAACTTTTACGCCCCTCTACCTTTTTCGGTATGTGCACCTCGTACTTTCTTACTACCGGGCTATACGCATTAAATACTCCGTACGCAAAGATAAAGATAAATGCAGCTATCACAGCCGCCCCTGTCCAAATAATTGCCGCTTCTTTCTCTACTGAAAACTGTAAAAGAAAGACCATAATATTAGCTAATGGCAACAGCATAAGCGCATATTGTATAACCGCAAACCAAATCGAACCTATCGTTCGCAGAAATGGCAAAAACTTAAACACTTGCACGAGAATGTACGCATATGAAATAAATGCAACTATGAAAGCATAATATCCCCAAGATTCCCAGCCAAATACCGCATGAAGCCAAATCCATCCGTTCCAGCCGATGTAAAACATAAGTAGTGTGTATATAATTAATATGGTAAATATATTGAGATAACGAAGATTCTTCACAGCCAGCCTCCTTATTGATTTCTTCTATTATAACTTGTTATGCACTTATAACGTAAATATTAAGCGCTTCAATCTTCAGAATAAGAACATTGATAAACATATTGTCTTAAAATTTTTAAGAACGGCTGTAATGGACATTTTTGAGTCTTAAGTGTTGGATGAAATTCTATTATCTTTATCCTTTAAAACTCATCTATGCAATTATGCATAACCATCCATTCCGTTTTATTTTCATGTTACGATATAAATGTAATACGACATATATCGACAAAGATAAAAGGAAGTGATTGTATGAAACGTTCTAAAACATACTTAAAATGTTTAGCATTATCCGCTGTTTTTGCTAGTAGCGCTGTAACTCTTTCACCACCTGCTGCTTATGCTCAAACAACATCGCAAGTTGTAACAGATATCGGGCAAAATGCAAAAACACATACGAGCTATAATACATTTAATAATGATCAAGCTGATAATATGACAATGTCTTTAAAGGTGACTTTTATCGATGACCCAAGCGCTGATAAACAGATTGCCGTTATTAATACAACTGGTAGTTTTCTAAAAGCAAATTCTACTATAAGTGATGCACCTATTGATAACTACCCAATCCCTGGCGCTAGTGCAACATTACGTTATCCTTCACAATATGATGTTGCATTTAACCTTCAAGATAACAGCGCTCGTTTCTTTAACGTAGCACCTACAAATGCTGTAGAAGAAACGACTGTAACATCTAGCGTATCTTATCAACTTGGTGGCTCTGTTAAAGCTTCTGTAACGCCTAATGGCCCTAGCGCTGAAGCGGGTGCAACTGGTCAAGTCACTTGGTCGGACTCTGTAAGCTATAAACAAACTAGTTATAAAACAAATTTAATTGACCAAACAAACAAAAACGTAAAATGGAACGTATTCTTTAACGGATTTAACAATCAAAACTGGGGTATTTACACACGTGATTCCTACCATTCTTTATACGGAAACCAACTGTTTATGTACTCTCGCACATACCTATATGAATCTGATGCAAAAGGTAATTTAATACCGATGGATCAACTTCCAGCATTAACAAATAGTGGTTTCTCTCCTGGTATGATTGCTGTTGTTATCTCTGAAAAAAATACAGATCAATCTAACTTACAGGTCGCTTATACAAAACACGCCGACGACTACCAACTTCGTCTAGGCTACACATTCGGAACTGCAAACTGGGTTGGAAACAACGTAAAAGACGTTGATCAAAAAACATTTAATAAATTGTTCACACTAGATTGGAAGAATAAGAAATTGGTAGAGAAAAAATAAAGTGAAACTTTAATGAGTGAGGGGCTTCATCCTCCACTCATTATTTTATTAGTTAAATTAATCGGGTATTAACTGGTATTTTAAAATTTCACATGTTATATTGTGATGCACATTTTGGAATTAATGCAGCCAAATATATAAAGATTGTAAAAAAATGCACTCAATACTTTGGGTGCATTTTATATTTCATGTTTTATCTTTTTTTATTTTAATTCATAATATTCTTCAATATCATCATCAAACTCATCCCATGCCATAGACATAATTGGATAGGCATCCCTTGACGGTACCTCTATATTTTTATATACAAGGCGAATACGTTCTTTTGGATAACTCTTTTTCTTTAATGGAAACACTTCTATGTACTGAAATCCTTTTTGAAAATATTGATTTAATCCTTCTTTCATTTCCATCGTGAGAATTCCATCTTTATCAGGAATATTTCGTCCAATCCAGTCACATAACATCAATATTGGATATGCATTTCCAGCATACTCATTCACACCCACGACTTTTAGTATAATGTACTGCCCGCTTAATAACCGATACGTAATGACATCTCCAATTTCAAGCTCAGTTTTTAGAACCACTCTTCTTTTTACCTTTTTCGGTTCTGGCAAAGGTGAAACTAAATTCTTTTTTAATTTCTCCAAAACAAGCTCTCTTTTCTTCTTTAATTCTGGTTCTCTCCACCATCGTTTTAAATCTGATTTACTTTCAATAATACAAATGGCTTTTTCCTTAACTTGAGGATTCAATCTTCCTAGTTCCCATTGAATTGCAGCCAACGCTAGCCAAAAAATATTTTCCTCATGTTTTCGTAAAGATGAAATATATGTATTCACCATCATCTCAGTAGCTTCTTCTGAGCTATAGCCTTCACTAATCAAATCTTGGAAATCAAACTTTATATCTTCAGATAGATTATCTTCAAAAATACCTACTCCTGATACATACATTTGGCACCTCTACTCAGTAGATTTATAGTAAATCAAATTCACCTTCACTAGGATACACCTGTATATAATCTTCCTCATCGTTTACATAGGCAATCTTCACACCATCTAACAACTGCTTATTTTCTAATTCATCTAGAATTGTTTTCAACGCTTTATCAACGTCAATTACAAAGTTAAATATGTTAATTGTCCCGCTACCAATATCTCCATCATCACAATGGCCATTTCCAGACCACCCTAACGCTTCATCCATTATCTCTTGAACTTGGTTTCGTTTTTCCAACGCTTCTTCCAACTGATTTTCTGTGTAATCATATTGCAAAACAAATTCTATTAGCTCTTCCTCATCGAGTACCTTATAGCCATCCGCCAAATGTTCATCTGCTAACTCTTTCATTTCTTTTTCAACACGTTGAAATGGATACAGTTCTATTTCATACACTTCACCTGTATCACCAACACAGCCGCAATGTACAATTAAAGTTTTCTTATCTTCTTCCCATACTTCCCAGTACAAGATTTTACCCTTTTCTTGTTTAATCAATTTAATCAACTATACACCATCTCCCTATTTTTATAATTAAATTTAACTGAAAAGAATTCCTTAATCAAAACGATAAATTTCGTTACTTTTATCTATCTGTCATTGTAACTAAATCTTTATGAAAATTATAGAACATTTGTCCTTGGGTTTTCATAGTTCTATGTGTATTTTTAAGGATTAATATATGCAAAGGGAAAAGAGCCTATATGAGCTCTTTTCCCTTTGTTAATTATTACTCTACTTATTCACTTTCACATACTAATTCTTTACCCGTTTATATCGATTTCTGCCACTAAATATTCTATTATTCTTTCATATATCTAAATCATCTAGTCTAATTTTCAATTCTCTCAAGCTTCCAAATCAAATCTGATATATGTTCTTTTTCCAAAAATGTGAGTATCCATCCCGTTTGATTTCTCTCATCCATAATTGTAACTTTATGATCCAATGTCCAAAGTATTTTCCCTACATGCCTAAGTATTTCTGCTTCATATGTTTCTTTTTCTCTAACCAGAAGTTCTTTTTTTATTAACTTTTTACTTCTATACGTTTTTATTTCTAAATAAATATCAGCATATGATACCTCATGCTCACAAATTATACTGCACATATATTTTTTATTTGTGCTACTCTTTTTTTTATAACTAAAATGATTAGTATAATTTAAATCTACTATTTTATTGTACACGCCTTCCAACGATTCTAAATCCCAATTATATTGTTCTGCAATTTTTTTCATTTCAGCATGTATCAGGTTAAGTACTAATTCTTTTTTTTCTCTATCTGAAATAAGTGAAAAATACTTTTCGCTATCAAATCCCAAAAATATATTAATATACTCTGGAAATACATGACATGCTCTCTCTGATTCATTTAATAAATCCATATTTTCTACACAATGTATTAGGATACCCTTTTCATATTTTGTTACTAATCTTGGAAGTAACCTACTGTATAAAGACGTAATACATCTAGTTTGTTTGAAGAAGATTTCATCCTCACATAATCTACTAATATTATGCATTCTCTTTTCCATTGGATTATTAATGTATTCTTTTAATAACGATAATTGAATATCTTTTATTATTGCCATATCATCACACCTTATCTAATCTTATTTCTATTTTAAGGTCTACTATGAAAAGGTTTAGTCAACTTCTTCCCTTGTTTCATATTAATATAATTCACATGTCTCTTTTCCCACGTTTCAGCATTATACCTTCCTCTTAAATTCTTTCTAACTATACGTGAGGCAAATTGATTACCATGATTTTTATTAAAGTTTCTTACCTGAGTTTCTGCTCTCGATGATTTTCCATTTTTTTTAATTCTATTCCCACTAATCCCAACTTTAACGACTTGTTGGGTATGTTTATTGTATATTTCATATCCATGATATAATTGAGGGTTTCTTTTACTATTTGAATGCCTATTTTTCTGCTTATTTATTTTCTTAATTTGCTTATTATAATTATTAACTTTTTTAATTGCTTTGTATCCTTTATAAGCTCTATAGCCACCTATCGCTACAGGAATAAGCCAAGGTGCATGCCCATCAGGATCCGTCATCATCGCTGGATTATTATCTGCATACGTATATCCGTTTTGCGTAACAGGATCATCACTATCACCCGGATCTGGATCCACCGATAAGAACACACCATGATCTGGATTATAATAACGCGCAATTAGATAATACATGCCGATCTCTTTATCATACATGTATCCCGCATATCCAAATGGATTATCTGCTGCGATACCTTTTGCGTCGCTCTTTAATACGTTACCCCATGAATCATATTCATACGTTGCTACAACTTCTCTATTTTGATCTGTCATCGCAATGACATCACCACGAGGGTTGTAGTGGTAGTATAACGTTTGTCCTTTTGATTTCATCGCTAGACGCGCGCCACTTGTTGAGTATACATATTGACGAAGAACATTTCCACTACCATCCGTCTCATATAACGGATTAATGCTGTCTCCATCATAGAAATAACGTGTTACTTGACCATTTACACTCTTTTCAATACGACGATTATCCTCATCATACTTATAAGTTGCGAATGTATTGCTCTCACCTTGTTTTGTAATAGCTACAATTTGGTCATCTTCATTCCATGTATACTTGTACTTTCCATCAGATGTACGATTTCCATTCGCATCATACGTTAACGATTCGTTCCCGAATTTTACAAGTTGATTTCCTTCATTGAATGTTGCTGCTATAGATTTTGTTTCTTTTCCATTCTCTATAACTTTCACACTTGTACGGTTCCCAAATCCATCATATGTGTATGATTTAGTTGTTCCGTTTGGTAATGCTTCATTTAATAGTTGGTTGATCGGGTCATATACAAAGTTTGTTTCCGTTACTTTTCCGTCCGCACCTTCATGTTTAATCTTCGTACGGTTACCCGCTTGGTCATATTCATATCGTTCAGAAAGTAGAATACTATTTGACGTACCTACTACTAAATCTTTAATTTTGTTCGCATGATCATAGTTGAAAGTAGAGCCTGAACCATTTCCAGCTGTATACGTACGAACATTGCCTTGATCGTCATAATCAAATCGATACGTTTGAGAACCGTCTGTCACACGAATGTTTTGATCTAACGTGTTGTAGTCATACGATACTTTATTTGTGTATCCGCCTTGCGTTACTGTTTGTTCTTTTAGTTTTTCTGTCTTACTGTTTGCTTTATCGTGATATGCCCAATCAATTTTTCCGCCTCGGCTATCTGTTGCACTTGTGACGCGGTCTGCCTTGTCGTATGTTTTCGTGCGTTCTACGCCGTTGACAAGATCTTTCACTTTCGTAACTTGTCCATTTTGATCACGTTCAAATGTAAATGAATCTTTTCCATTGCGTTTTTCACCAATGACACGGTCTGCTGTATCATAAACAGATTCTAAAATAGAACCGTTTGGCATTTTCGTTTTAATCTTGTTTGCATTTTCATCGTACGTGTTTTCAATACGACGGTTTAACGCATCGATATACACTGTATTTTTATTATCTACATCATATTCATATTTGTGTGTTTGCGTTTTCCCACCAAACATAACAGATTTCTCTGTTGTGTTTCCATTATGATCATAACGATAATTTACAGAAGTACCATTTTTCAAAGTAACCTTCGTTAATAGATTATCTTTGTTATAATCATATAATTTTGTATTTCCTTTTTCATCTGTCTCGCTCTTTTTATTTCCTGATGTATCATATGTGAAGGTGTTTTTCTGTCCTTCTTCATCATAAGCAGCAACAACATTTCCATCGTTATCGTACTCATTTTTAATTAGAGCATTTCCTTCTAATAGACGTATATCATCAAACCAAACTTTTCCTTTATTCTCTCTTCTAAAGAGCATATAAACTTCCATACGTTTAATTGGTTTAGTGGCAGGGATTACAACCGCACTACGATTCCAATCATTTGTCCCACTTGGGAATTTCGCTTGGAAATTTTCCCCACTACCATCTTGATAATGTACATCTGCCCAAATAGAGTAATCTCGAGAGAGTTTATCTGGTGCAGTATTTTCTACATTTACTGATTTAGACATTCCTGTTAGCGTAATTGGTTCTGCTTTTTTCTGATTTATAGTGATATGCTTGCCATATCCTACATCTGAACCACCATATTGGCTACGCTCTAATACAATAGATGAATGTCCCGTAAAGCTCTCTTGCTGAGAAACATCTTTCGGATCACAGCTTGTTCCATCTCCTCTAATCCAACCTGGCATACAGCCATTTCCCGCCGTATTTTCTAAACTACTATTTTCAATTGGGTTAAAGCTAGAAGAAACTTCACCTTTTTCTAGTTGAATCTTATCAAACCAGACTGAACCACTCGTAGCAGAACTGCCATTTTCTACTTGTAAATAGATTTTTACTTTTCTCGTTTGTTCTGTTGTTTTAAAAGTAACTTGACGGTTAACCCAATCCCTCGTTCCTTGAACTTTATTGTGACGAGTATCATGCCATCCACCATCTACACCAGCACCGTTTTCATTTAATAACTGTACATTGAAGAAAGCGGCACCATTGGCTAAATCCGTTTTCATCATACCACTTAACGTATACGTTGTATTTGGTTCTAACGTTACTTCTTGAATTGCAGCAATATAGCCCCAATCATTATTCGTTGCTTTTGTTGAAATTTTAAGTGATGATTCTCCGCCCAGACCACCTGGTGCCGGTGTTGCATCTTTTGTAATAGATCCGGAATTATTCGCATTTACTGGTACCCATTTTTCCGTACCATTCATTTCAAAGCTTGGATTTTGAATCAGGTTTTCTCCTGTTCCCAACTCTCTAGTTGTCGCAATTGGATTTCCAAACTGATCATACTGCATGAAAGATGATGTATTTGCTGCTTGGTCTGTTTCAGATACTTCTGTATTTGCAGCCTTATAAGCAACTGTTGTTTCACGATTCTCGTTATCTGTCGCTTTTATAAGCCCGTTGTCTTTATTGTACTCAAACTTTTCTGTTCCCATTTCATCAGTAACAGAAGTTACATTCCCATTACCATCATAGGTCGCTGTTTCTGTTTGATTTTTAGGAGTTGTTGTTTTTACTAGGTTATTTGCATTATATTCATACGTTGTTGTTAAATTTAGACGCCCAGAATCTTCAACTGTTTTGACTGGGTTTCCAGCATCGTTATACGTATAAACAGTTTTACGCCCTTTAGGATTCGTTAACGTAACTTCTTTCGCATCTGTATTATATGCTAATGTCGTAGCTTTTCCTAATGGGTCCGTTACTTTTACTAATCTATTATTCTCGTATGCATACGATGTTTTATATGGTTTGGCATCTGTATGTTGCGGATCATAAATAGATGTTAGTAATCCATTATCATATCCGTATTTATATACTTTTCCTTCTGGTGTTGTAGAAGAAACGAGTAAATCTCCATCATATTTAAATGTAATCGTTTTGCTATCTGGGCCGATTACTCTTGCTGCTTTTTTATTATTTCCATCATATTGTACGACTAACTCTTTACCAGAAGCATTTTTCACTTTTGATAAGCGTGATTCACCATCATACTCATATGTCGTCGTATTTCCGTATTTATCTTTTGTATACTGGATACGACCTTGTGCATCTCCAGATTTATAGAAAGTAACCGTTTGGTCTTTATCTTTTATTTCATATCCGCCTGATACTTGTTTAATTTCTAAATATATACCAGTAGGGGCTTGATACGTATTATCTCCCGTTCTAGTAAAAGTAATATTTGCGCCATCGGCAGAAATTAATAGTAAGTTTCCATTTCCTTCAGCCAAAATTCTTTCTTCTAATCCACTAGACCAACCTGTACCAAATAAACCTACTTTTTTACTTTGGCTATTATACGTTCTTTCTACTGATACATCCGGTCCGCGCCCTGATAACGTAATATCTTTCTCACTCATAATAAAGTTACCATTTGTAGCATTCACTGTGCCATTTAGTACCGGAACTGATGCCCAGTAATCAAACATCCCTATAAACCCAAAGTCTTGAGCAAATTTAGGTACAAACTCATGCGAAATTTCACTTTCAGCATGTCCGGCTTTACTATACGCTGTTACACGGAACCAATAATTTTTAAAACCAGCATAAATTCCGCCAGAATTCTTATACACAGGTGATGGATCAACTGCTAATTCTGCACCTTTTTTATCATGATGAAGTAAATATTGGCCTTTTGCAATTTCATCTTTCGTTGGCCAAATTTTCTCATTTTGCGTTGTCCAATTTGTTTTATTTCCTACATCGAACGCTTCGTAATCTTTTCCGTTATAAATCCAAACTTTATAGCCTGCAGCCGCTGGAACTGCATCCCACTTTAATGTGACATATCCTGTTTCTTTATCTGTCGCATTAATGTAGGCCGATCCATCTGGCTTTTTCACTTGTTCTAATGGAATAAATGGAACTATTTCATCTGAAAGTGGACTATCCCCAAACGGATACTCTGCTACAATACGAATCCAGTAGCTACTTCTTCCGCTATAATCCCCGTACGGACCTCCTGACTCGTAAGCATTTTTATATATTTGTCCTGGGTTAGTAGGCGCTTCTGCACCTTTTCCGTCATCATGTATCCAGTAACGCCCTTGTGCAATTTCTTCTGGCGTCGGGAATATTTTTTTATCTTTCGTCGTCCAGCTTGTCACATTCCCAACAGGAATATATTCATAGTCATATCCATTAAAAATGGCAACTTTATAACCTGTTGCTCCTGGAACTGCGTCCCATTGTACATTGAAGTGACCTGAACCACTCCCACTGCCATTTGAGTAAGCTTGTACTCTTGGCTTATTCGGTTTTGCGTAGGAATATTTCACTTCCAAGAATGGTGCATTCGTTCCATTTTCAGCTGCAATGAATTTCTTCCAATGGTTTTGACCATTACCATTTGCATGTAGCTTAAAGCCATTGTTTGGTCTCGCGCCTTCTACCCATGCTTTCACTGTATTGGTTACATTGAACTGGGCCCATTTTCCGCGGCCCACATCAGCGTGTGCAATGTTGTTAGAACCTGGTTTGTTATTCCAGTTTACACTTCCAACATTCCATCCACTTGTTACTTCATCTAACCAAACACCATTTGGTTGATTCGCATAATAATGCCAAACTGCATAGGCATGGAATGTTGCACTTTCAATCTTTGCACCCTTTAAGTTTGAAACATCTGGTTTAATAAATGAAAAATTAGTTCCAGATGCTCCATCATAATATCCAACTTTTAACGTATAAGCATTTTGACCTGAATCCCAAAGTTTTCCCCCTGAATAATTGACAGTTGGATACGCACTTGAAGCGTAAGCATTTTCAAAATTATCCAATTCAATTGAAGGATCTACATATACCGGATATTTTCGCTCTGGTGCTTGTAACCACTGCGGGTCTGCAGTAACAGTTAATGTATATGTTTTTTCATCTTTCTTCTCAATATTGTAGCGAACCGCATCTGACGTTACAGCCTCACCTGATTGCTGATCCACATTGGAATCATTCATATATGGTTTCGGCAATGTGAATACTTTTTCTTTTTTCTCATCTTGGAAGTCGATTGAACCATCTTCCTGTAAGCTAGGTGTTAAATCTGTTTCTAATGAAAATGTAAAAATGTGGTGTCCTGTATACTCACGTAATACAAAATCTTCTTTTACATTTTCATTGAATGTCGTACTCTTTAAATCAATATTTGGGAAGACCCCTTTATACCATACTGTATTATTTTCATGTGTTGCGGTTACTGGTGATGGCTTCATTTCACCTTTTTCACCATTTGCACTTATTAGTTTATACTGAATAGTATGATCTTTTACTTTAAATTGAACGTACTTTCCATCTTGTGTCGCTTTCTCGAACTCTGGTTCTAATGTTGTATTTTCCGTTACAATTTTTTCATTTGGTGCTTCTACTAATTTTGGTGAAACCTCTTCTAGCTTTCCATCTTTCTCTGCATGAATCGGTTCCGTATATACCCTCTTTGTAAAAGTACCATCATTGTTATCAAAAACCTTTTCGGTTTCCGTTCTTTCTTCTACAATCTCAGTCGGACTCGCCTGTGCTTTAGCCTTATCCTTCTTTAATTGATCTGGATGTGGAGCTGGTAATTCCTGCTCCTCTTTCTTTTCCACTTCTGGACTTTGTTCTGAATTTGGAGATGGTGTAAACGGTGGTGCCGTTTCTGCCAACCCATTCAGTGGTATAGAAGTAACAATTAATGCAACTACGATAAGTTGTATTAAATACTGATACCACTTCCTTTGTTTCTTACCTTCCATAAACTCACCTCACTGAAATATTTTTAACATATATAATGTTACATATCACAATTTATATAAACTAAAGAGTAATGTAAATGCAGTTTTAAAGTTTTGAAGATTTTGTGCACAAAATACGACAATTTAATAACAATTTTTAAAATATCATTACAGATAATTAATTCTGTTATATAATTTAAGATTACAATAATCACATCTATTATTATTTACTAACAACAGAATATGAACATGATTCAACTAAACTTTTACATTCACTTTTGTTCTAGTATTCCAATGAAGCTAATACATTGAGTTTCATTGGAATAGCATAAATGTGGGTTTTCTAATTGTAATAACTGTGTTTAAGAAAGTAAGAGAAATATCTTCATTACTACTCGTATCAAATAGTTGAACACGCTCCGCTATTATATATACAAACTTCCTACTACATTTCATATGAGAAAAAGTTATTACGATAAACAAAGAAAAGGTCTCCTAAAATATCTTTTAGGAGACCTTTTCTTCATTACACTTGCATCGCTTTCTCTCTCAATGCTCTTCTTAACAACTTACCAGTCGTATTCTTCGGTAATTCTATTAAAAACTCAATGCTTTTCGGCACTTTATATTTCGCTAAATGTAACGTACAGTAATGCATTAGTTCTTCTTCTGTTACGTTTGCTTGCTTCAAAACGACGTACGCTCGCACAGCTTCTCCTAAGTTTTCATCAGGAACACCGATTACAACAACTTCAGCTACTGATTGGTGCGTATATAATACTTCTTCTACTTCACGAGGATATACGTTATAACCGCCAACTAGGACGATATCTTTTTTACGATCAACGATATAGAAGTAACCTTCTTCATCCATTTTCGCTAAGTCACCTGTATATAGCCAGCCGTCTTTCAATGTCGCAGCTGTATCTTCTGGTGCATTATAGTATCCTTTCATAACGTTAGGTCCGCGAACGATTAATTCGCCGACTGCGCCGACAGGTACTTCTTCCCCAAGTTCATTTACAATTTTATTTTCTACATGCCAAATATTTGTGCCAATTGATCCTGGTTTACGAGGACGATCTAGCGGATTGAAACAAGTAACTGGTGATGCTTCTGATAAACCGTATCCTTCTGAAACAATAACGTTAAAACGTTTTTCAAAGTTTTGCAGAAGAGCAACAGGCATCGATGCACCACCGGAAATACAAAGGCGAAGCGTCTTCACATCTTCTGCACTTGCTTCTTCAAATAAATATAAATAATTGTACATCGTCGGTACGCCAGCAAAGATCGTTGGTTCGTACGTGCGACAAATACGGAATACTTCTTTCGGACTAAATTTCGGTAACATTAAAATCGTTGCCCCGTTCACAATCGGTGCATTTACCGCAACTGTTAAACAGAATACATGGAACATAGGCAGTGCCGCAACAACGCGGTCATCAGCCGTATATTGTAAATACGACGCCACATCGTTCGCATTACTATATAAATTTTTATGTGTTAACATAGCGCCTTTCGGTTTTCCAGTTGTGCCCGAAGTGTATAGAATAACCGCTACATCTTCTTCATCTAGTTCAGGACCTTCGTAAGTTGTATCTCCAGTCCCCACAAAACTAGTAAACGTTTTCATTTTTTCGGTTTCTGTATGGTTAAAATCTGATGAGGTTTCACATATGATGATGTTTTCTAATGAAGGAAGTCTTGTTGTAAGAGATTGTATAACAGGTAGAAGGACGTCGAGTACGATGATTGTTTTTACATCTCCATTTTGTAAAATATAATGCATTTCGTCTGCTGTATAAATTGGATTAACTGGAATAACAGTTGCTCCGGCTTTCATTGTTCCGTATAAACCGACCAAAAAATGTGGTGAGTTCCCAACAACTAATGCGACATTGTCCCCTTTTCCAATGCCCATTTCTGCTAAATTGCTAGAAAACCTTGTGACCATTTTGTTTAATTGGTCATATGAGACCGACTGATCCATAAATATATAAGCCGGTTTTTCCCCCTTCTTTTTTGCCGTTTCAGCCAAAGATTGAACGAGATTCACAAAAACCCCACCTTTATAAAATTTAGAATATTTAAAAATTCTAAATTAATTATATTAAAAGAAAATTAAAGTGGCAAGTGATATTCTATTAACTGCATATAGACAGATCACCTTCTCTTAGTTTACTTTGGAAAAATAAGGGGATTTTATTTACAAGTAATTTATAACACTAGACCAAAAATCATTTTAGGATAATATGCACTCATCTTTTTTCTAAGATTTTCAAGTTCCTCTTTATTTAAGCTCGTATACTCCCCATACAAATTCAAAACGTCCGCTCCATTTTCATGAAAATACACGGTAACATATAATGCCGGTAACCCTTTGTTGTCTTCATCTATTGATAAGACGACATCTGGTGTTTTATTAACAGTGCTGAATGTTTCATTTCTTTTCCACTTCTTATTTTGAAACATGTCTTGTATATCATGTATCTTTCGTTTGTTATCTGTATGCGTAAAATATATAACATTATCCTCCGCTGGTTTTCCGATAGACAAAATTGTACGACTTGAGGGCAATCCACTGCTACACGCTGTCATTCCGACGACGAAGCTGAGTAATAATACAACGTACATTACCCTTTTCATTTCGATTCTCCTCCTTTTGAATATATATATTCCTTTATAAGAGGCAAATGTCCTGTGATTTTATGTTTTGTGGTAAATGAAATTATATGAGCAATTTTTCAGTTATATCAGTGCAGCTCGATTTATATCGGCGATTTTTCAAATATATCAGCGCAACTCCATTTATATCATCGATTTTCCAGTTATATCGACTTACCGACAAAATCTGACAATCTACACAAAAAGAAAGAGGCTACCCATTATGGCAGCCTCCCTCATTTTTAGAAGAATAAATGTAAGAAATCTTCTGTTGTAATGTTACCGAAGTAGCGTGCGATATCTACGCCTTCTAAAGCTACAGTGAATGCATCTTTATCGAATTGAACGCCTGTTAGACGCTCTTCGATATCATGCACATCTAGTGAACCGAAGAAGTCACCGTAAATTTTGCATTCTGTTACTGTTCCTTTTTTCACCTCAAGACGAACGTCAACTTGTCCAACTGGGAAGCGGTGTGAATGTTGTAAGTTGAACTTCGGTGATTTTCCGTAGTTCCAATCCCAATTTTGGTAGCGTTCTTCAGAAAGTTTGTGGATCTCTTTCCAATCCTCTTCTGTTAATTCATACGTTGGGATTTCTGTTTCTCCTTCGAAAATTGTTTCTAGAAGAAGTTGTCTAAACTCTTCTGTCGTCATTTCTTCGTTTAGGAACTCTGTAATGTTCGCAACGCGGCTACGGATTGATTTAATACCTTTTGATTGAATCTTATCCATTTTTACTTTTAATGCTGATACGACGTGATCGATTTCAGAGTCAAATAGTAACGTACCGTGACTGAACATACGACCTTTCGTTGAGAACTGCGCGTTACCTGAAATTTTTCTACCTTCAGCTAAAATGTCGTTACGACCACTTAGTTCTGCATTTACACCTAATTTACTAAGCGCTTTCGTTACAGGCTCTGTGAATTTTTTGAAGTTGCTGAAACTGTCTCCATCATCTTTCGTAATAAAACTGAAGTTTAAGTTTCCTAAATCATGATATACTGCGCCTCCACCTGATAGACGACGAACGACATGAATACCTTTTTCTTTTACGTAATCTGCATTAATTTCTTCTACTGTGTTTTGGTTTTTACCAATGATTATCGAAGGCTCATTAATGTAAAACAGTAAATATGTTTCGTTAATATCTAAATTCTTCACACAATATTCTTCAATTGCTAAGTTTATTCTAGGGTCTGTAATTCCTTTATTATCAATAAATAACATCGTATCACCTCATGAGTTCCATACGTAGCCACTATGCGCTAGCGTAATATGGCCACTGAAAATTTGTTTTGCTTCTGTTACTAAATCAGCTGGGTTGCCTGTATGCGGTAAGTGCGTTAATAAAAGTTCTTTTACATTTGCATCTTTCGCAATACTTGCTACTTCTGTACTATTCATATGCCCTGCTTTTGCAGCCTCTTGATGTGCATACATATTACACTCACAAATGAAAAGATCAGCATCTTTCGTGAATGGAATGAATTCAGGAATATAACTTGAATCAGCGCTGTATACTACAGCATCATCTCCAGCTGTAATACGCATCGCAAAGCATGTAACAGGATGAACAGTTTTTAAGAATGAAATCGAGAACGGTCCAACTTGAAGTGTTTCTTCTGGATTGTACGCGATTCCTTTCGTATGTGGTTCATGCGTTAAAGAATGGAATCCATTCTCGTCAAAGGTATGGCCGTATATTGGTAATTCCGGTAGTTGCCCCTTCGCCCCGCTCATAATTAATCTCGCATATTGCAATACCCCGATATCCGCAACATGATCATGATGATAGTGTGACAGTACAACTGCATCTATATGAGATGGTGTTATATATTTTTGAAGCTGTGCTAGTACACCACTACCACAGTCTACAAGTAAACGAAAACCATCGTGTTCAAACAAATACCCCGACGTTGCTTCTCCCGCTTCTGGAAAGCCGCCCCAAAAGCCGACAACAGTCATTTTCATATGTATCCATCCTTTCTAAAACCCAGTAGAAATGCATGTTTTACTTACATCCTACATTGTTAACTATAATCCATTTCCTAAACTTTTTCATTAATTTTCAATTTTGTTATAAAACAGTTGTTGACTTTTATTTTTTGTACTAATACAATGATAGTAAGAAATGGAAATGGAGGGATTGACATGATCGATCAACCAATGGAGTTTTTCAGAAATTTACCGACGAAAACTTGCGCACACTGCGGGAAAGAAATTGATGAGCAGCACGAAGCATACCATAACAAATGTGACGATTGCGTTCACGAAGAATAGTAGTTTGTGAACATAAAAAAACCTAGCAGACATAGTCTACTAGGCTAATAACATCTTATCCTTCATCGTTGAACCTTTCACCAAGAGCTCCAGTTCAAACTCATACAATTCTTTTTTTCGATAATTTTTCGTATGGATTTTATCCATCATTAGGTCGACAACTTTTCGGGCCATTTCATCAATTGGCTGTTCAATTGTCGTAATACCTGGTTCTGTAATCTGCGATAATATTTGATTATCAAAACCGATAACAGCAAGATCATCTGGAATGCTCCAGTTATGGCGTTTCGCCTCTGAGATAATTCCAGCTGCTACCTCATCGCCTCCTGCCAAAATCGCGGTAGGATTTTTTTTGTCCTTTAATACTTCATGGAATATTCGTTTTCCATCTTCCCAAGAGAAAGCGTTTTCAAGAAAATCAATCGCTTCTACTTGGCGGCTCTTCTCAGTTATTGCACGTAAAAAGCCCATTTTTCGCTGCTGGCTAACGACTTTGGTTTCGTTACCACGGCAAAAAATAAGATTACGATATCCTTGATCTAACACATGCTTCGCAGCTATGTATGCTCCTTGCGCATGATCAAACTTCACTGTTGGAATATTTGCTTCCTCAATATATTCATTACACAACACGATTGGACCGTGCTGTAAGTATGGCTCTACATCTTCCCACGGATTTTCTAGTGAACATAGAATAATCCCATCTACTTGTTTCGTAGATAATAATTGTAAATACTCCATCTCTTTTTCCGGTAAATATCTTGTTTGACAAATAATCAGTTTATATTTATGTTCAGAAGCAGCAATCTCGATTGCTTCAATAAATCTACTGAAGAAAGGATTTGTAATCCTTGGAACTAGCACCGCAATTGTTTCCGTTTTTTGTTTACGAAGCCTTCTCGCCGCAGAATTAGGAACGAAGCCTAAATGCTTCATTGCTAATTGAACCCTTTTTTTCTTCTCATCTGAAACATATGGATGATTATTAATCACCCTAGAAACCGTTGTCCTTGATAACCCCGCTAATTTCGCCACGTCCTCTATAGTCGACACGAAATTCTCCCCCTTTGCATGAAAACGTTTTCTTAAATTGATTATATAGTATATTATTGGAAACTGCAATATCGGTTGTTATGATTTTACTATATTAATATTATACATAGGAAAAAGTCTGTTAATGCAGGAGCAATATACTGCTTTTAGAAATTTACGTTAGGTACATTCCTTTTCTTAATACCATATATCCTTTATTCAATATAAAACCCCATCAATACGTCATCTCCATATGATCCATCTTCATACTTTATTTGCTTTCTTTGTCTTCCTTCTTCTACAAAACCCATACGTTTGTACACTTTAATTGCCCGATCATTAACAGAAACTACACCTAAACAAATTTTTTCTAAACCTTTCTGCCTTTTAGCCCAACTAATAAGAAATTCAATTAATTTCGTGCCGATGCCTTGATTACAATACGCCTCTTTAATCCCCATTCCCATTGTGCCTGCGTGTTGTAACCGTTCTAGTTCATATCGGTTGAAAATTAAAAAGCCAACTACCTTCCCATCTACTTCATACACGATATAAAGATTTCCTTTCTCATTGCTTTTCCGTATCTTTTCTCTTTCTGCATTCATATCATTCGGTAACTTCTTCGGGGATACTATGAAAAACTTTGTAGTATTTTCCGATAATATAATTTCTTTTCTAATGTTCATTATTGCTTCTGCATCAGCCTCTTTTGCTAATCGTATCATTGAATCACCTCGTACTTTTTCTTTTAAAAAATAATATTAAAACTATAAAACGTCCAATATGCAATATTGCATATTGAGAATCTTTTTACTCTTGATACAATATTCATACATCAAAATAAAAGGAATGTATGCAATGAATCCAATCTTAACAGCTGCAAAACAACTATTACATAAAGAAGAAAAGATTTTATCTACTTTAAAATGTTCACTTACTGGCTATATGATTACGCATAAAGTCCCGTATCCTGGCATGTTACTTGCTACTAATCAAAGACTTCTCTTTTTTAGCCAATATAAAAACACATTCATTGCCGAATTTGATTATGAAAAAATTCTATCCATAGAAACGAAAAGAAGAATCTTTGACAAAAAAATAATATTTTACTATGAAGATGAATATATAACGCTTGGGTACATTACAAGTTCGAATGTTGAAGCGTTCATAGACTTACTACAAAGAAACAGCAAGACTAGCACGGGCTTATAATCAGCGGGGATCCCCTCGCTAATTCATTATTTTAACTCCTCCCACTTCGTCCAAACTTCTCTCCCGTTTATACGGTACATATTATCCTCTCTATCCATAAACCTGTGTACAATAAATTCACGTCTAATTGTACAAAAATCATCATGATATTGTTTTATAAATGTATTAATTTCTTTTTCTGTATATTGATTTCCAGCATCTAACTTGCTAATTAAATGCTCTAACAATACTAGTTTCTTCTTCTTTTGACCTGGAATCGATTTTAAACGATCCTCTTTATCGAAAAAGTTACGAATGGTCGTATCACGGAATTTCATTTCACTTTCAGTCATTTTTTATCCTCCATCACTTTTTTTCTTTATCTTTTCACTTAAAATATCAATAAAGTAATATCCACCCATTAACACATAGTAGAACGTAAGTATTCCAAATGCATCTTTCATACTTGTATATACTTCTTTATCAAACAATATAGGTGAAAGGGCATAAACAAGAAAGATTATTAGCGGATTTACGATAAAATAATAAGTAAGATTGCCTTTCATCATATCAACTCCTCTACCCTATGTTTCTCTGTAAATTGTTGTAATTCCTTTTCTTTCGTTTCTATAGCTTTTAGAAGGACTTATAGATGAACTAAGGAAAAGATGCCCTCTATTAAAATAAAAAAGCACCAAAAAGGTGCTTTTATCTACGCTTCAACCGATTGATTTCCAACCACATTTTTAAATTTTCGTTTGTGCATCAAAGTTAAGGAAGCGATTGTTCCAAGTGATAATACAACGATAAAGATCATGAGCATTCCTATGTTTTGCCACATGAAGTCAAAGTCTCCACTCGATACGACTGCTTTCAATCCTGATACAGAGTATGTCATCGGCAACCAAGCATTGAATGGCTGTAAAAACTTCGGAATCAATTCTAATGGGAATGTTCCAGCACTCGTTGTAAGCTGCATAATTAATGTGATGATGGCGATGAAACGCCCTGCATCACCAAACGCTGTTACTAAACATTGAATTAATGCGATAAACGCTAAACTTGTAACGATGCTAAAGAGTATGAAATACGGAATACTTTGTACTTCTACACCTAATCCAAATAGCAATATAATATCTGCTACTACCGCTTGAATAATACCGACTGATAGTAAAACACCGAACTTACTAATAAACCAGCTAAACCCTGATTTTGAAACACCGACTGTATCACGTAATGGATATACGATTGATAATAATAATGCCCCAACAAATAAACCAAGTGATAAGAAATACGGCGTAAATCCAGTCCCGTAGTTTGGAACTTCCGCCATTTTCTCCGTTTTCACTTTTACAGGGCTTGCAAACATATCATACGTTTTCTCCGTTCCTTTTACTTCCCCAGTTTTCTCTGCCCCTTCGCCAAGTTTCTCTGCAAGTTCACCTGAACCATCATTTACTTTCACTAGTCCATCAGTTACTTTTCCTGATCCGTCTGCTAGTTTATTTACGCCGTCGATTAGCTGGGTTGAGCCAGTTGATAATGCACCTAAGCCTGTTGTTACTTGACCGGAGCCATCTGCTAATTGATTTACTCCACCTGCCATTTGGTTTGCTCCTACAGATAATGTTCCTAAACCACCTGTTACTTGGCTTGAGCCATCTGCTAATTTCGTTACACCTACAGATAATGTCCCTAAACCGCCTGTTACTTGACCAGACCCATCTGCTAATTGATTTACTCCTGCAGATAATTGACCTAATCCTGCTGTCACTTTTCCAGAGCCACTTTGTAATTGCGTTACTCCATCAATTAATTGAACTGATCCATCTTTTAATTTATCGGCACCTATTTTTGCATTATCTAATCCCTCACCAAATCCATGAAACTTACTAACAAATTCATTTTGTGCGCTCGTTAGTTTCTCAATACCACCTGCTAGAGTTTTTATCCCTGCTGGATTTGGTAAGTTTTTTTGCAACCCATTTGTTGTTTGATGTATTTCACCTTTTAATTGTTTCACTTCTTCATTTAATTTATTTGTTCCACCTGCTACTCCGGCAGCTTTTTGCTGAACTGTCGCTGTACTTTTTACAGCACTTGTTACGAATGGCTGTAACTGCTCTTGATATTCTTTTGGTAAACTTTCAATTTGCTTTTGTAAATTCGCTACATCTTGCGCTGCAGTTTTAGCATCTCCTGCTGTTGATTGTGTAAGTTCATTTAACTGATTTACATTCTCCCCAGCTCCATCTATTTTTTCATTTACTGTATTCAATATAGAAGGAACTTTCGACTGCATTTCCTCTAAGCCTGCAGCAGACTTTTGTACGTTACTATTTAACTCTTGCAATCCCTTTTGGATCGCTTGAGAACCTTCCTCTAATTGGCTTTGCCCTTCAACAAGTTTTCCCATACCATTTGATAGGTCCGTTGTTCCTGTTTTTAATTCACCGGATTTACTTATTAATTTGTTCAAGCCACCGGTCACTTTCTCAGATCCATCACGCAACTCACCCGTTTTACTATTTAACGTATTTAAACCGTCTGTTACTTTGCCCGATCCGTCTACTAATTTCCCAATACCTGCATTGCTATTTAGTGCATGTAAACCGTCTGTTACTTTTCCGGAGCCATCTACTAATTTTCCGATACCTGTATTACTATTTAGTGCATGTAAACCATCTGTTACTTTTCCTGATCCATCCACTAATTTCCCGATACCTATTTGCATTTCACCGTTTTTGCTATTTAACGTATTTAAACCTGCTGTCACTTTCCCTGATCCATCAAATAGTTTTCCAACCCCATCCTTCATCTCCCCAGACTTCCCTTGCAGTGTATGAAGGCCATCTGTCACTTTACTTGAACCATCATGCAGCTCACTTGATCCGTCGTGTAGTTTATTTGCACCTTCCGCTCCATCTGCTAATCCTTTTGAGACGTCTTGAATGGAATCAAACATTTTCTCTGCATATGTTTTCGTTAACGTGCTTGCTACTTCACCTTTAATTTTTTCAATGGCTGTTCCGCCAATTTGTGAAGATAAGAAGTTCAAACTTTCGTTTGGAATATATTCTAAGTTTAATGGCTTCGGATCGTCTTTTAGTAACGTTGTAGCATTACTGGAGAAGTCATTTGGAATGCGCACTAACATGTAATACTTTCTACCTTCCATTCCTTTCTTCGCTTCTTTTTCACTTACGAACTCCCATTTAAAACTTTTATTATCTTTTAAATTATCAACGAGCCCTTTTCCGACCTCAATTGGTTTCCCATCAAATACTGCGCCTTTATCTAAATTGACTACTGCAACTGGTAAGTCATCTAACTGTTTATACGGATCCCAAAAAGCCCACAAAAACATCCCTGCATATAAAATCGGTACGAATAAGACCGCAATAATTGGAATTAATATTTTTTTACTTTTTATAATTTCCGTTAACTCTTTCCGAAGTAACTGATTCCCTTTCATAATTTCTCCCCCTTTTATAAAATGACCAAAATGTTCATATAGTCATTTTTACCCAAACAAAAAGGCTATACTTGTTCATACATATGCCTTATCCCTGAATTTATTACTATGCAACTTTTTCTTATTATGATTATAATTTTTCTATATCCCCCCTTAACTTAAATATATGACCGCATTGTTCATTTGGTCATTTTTTATAAAATTAAAAGGATTATCTTAGTTTGACAATCCTTTTAGTAAATAAAGTTCAAATAACTCTGCAATTTTTTCTTTTTCTAGCGGTTCGTGATTTTTTTCCCAATCAAAAATAAGCGATACATATAGACGAAGCATAATAAATGCTGTAATTTCTGGATCACATTTGCTAATTTCACCTTTTTCAATCGCAATCTTTAAATACGATTGAATAACAGAAACGATTTCCACATCAACTTGTTGCATCACTTCTTGTACTTCTTTCGTTCCCATATCGCGCTCTTCTTGAATTAATTTAATCATGAGCTGATGTTCTTTTCTAAATTCCAAGATGCTATATAATGCTCTATGTACATTTTCAAAAAATGAAACATCTGAACGAATTGCACTTTCTGCAACTTGCTTCATTTCTGTAATTAAATTAGAAATAATTTCACCAAATAACTCTTCTTTATTTTTGAAAAAAGTATAAATCGTTCCTTTCCCTACATTCGCTAACTTCGCTACTTGATCCATCGTTGTTGCTTTATAACCGAACGCTGAAAAAGACTTTGTTGCAGCCTCAATAATAGAACGTTTTCGATCTATTGCCACATCATCACCTCCAAAAATGACCGATTGGATAATATAGTCAATCAGTACATCTTTGATATTACCACACGCTTACATTCTATACAAGTTCTCTTTTTATTATTTCCAGTATAAAAAATTCCAGTCAAGTTATATCATACTGTCCATAGTTTATCAAAAAGTATACTTGTATGGAAAGCTAGAATATATTAATAAATAATTGCTGACTAGATCCCACTAGAAATTTAATAAAATAGACAGTGTTCTTAAAACCAAAGGTTTAAGAACACTGTCTATTATTTTGACATAGAAAGTAATATTTTCTCCATTTCTTTCTTAGTTAGCTCATCATCGATTATCTCTTCGTATATCTTTGTATCTCTTGTAAAAATATCATTCACTATGACAATTTGATAATCACTATTCTTACCTTGTGCTGGTACAAACATTTTAAGGCCTCTTAACTTCCCCTCTCCATGAGAAGATTTATTATATACCATTTCTTTCCCGTCTAAACTATAACTTTCTAGATTCTCTACTCCAGGCATCATATAGTGTAGCGGATCCTTAGTGCCATTACCATTACCATCCATATACATCCTTGACTGATAAATCGTAAAACCATATTTTCCTTTTGTATATTCTGATTTAATAACTAATTCTACATCTCTTCCAAAATATGAGTCAGCCCACTCTCTCTTTAACTCATAACCTTCAGGTATATAAGTCGGCTGCTTAATTTGATACGGTACATGTTCTTTTGCTTCTTCCATAGTATATGTTAAAGACTTCTGCAATTTATCATCAAAAGGTTTTAATTTCTTCTGAATAGTAGCTAGTCTTTCTTGATCAGCTTTCTTCAAGCGTTCAGGTTTATATTCCTTTGTATCTCCATCATAATTCTCAGGCACATTTTTCTTAACCATTGCTTTTTTCTGAATTTCGCTAGCCTCTTTAAATAATTGGACATATTGTTCAAATTCTTCTTTTGTAAAATTCTTTTCTGCCAAATACAAAAAATCTGTATCTCTTTTATATGATTTTATCGACATACCCCATTCTCTACTTGCATTCTCTGGTGTACCATATACTGTTTCTATCGCTTTTTCAAATGCAGGTTTATATTGCTTGTTTTCTACAACCTTTTCCTTCTGTCTTTCATCTCCCTCAGTTATCCTTGCATTTAATAAAAATCCGCCTGCTATAGCTGCTATCGCAATAACTCCAAGTAAAGAAAGACGATACGATTTCTTTTGGAATTTTTTAATCATAATGATTCTCCTTTTTAGTGTTCGTTTATTTCTACTTAAATTTGCTAGGCTTGGTACTTGATAGGAATAGTGTTCTAAAAGGGTAATAATTGTATGACCGTATGCAATTTGCTCCTCTTTATCTATAAAAGTAAGTGCATATGCATCACAGGCTAATTCTTGATCTTCTCGCATACAAAAATAGGCGTACCAAAGAATTGGATTGAACCAATTTAATAGGATTAAACTGTACATAATCCAATTTACAGCTACATCGTTTCTCTTAATATGAGCTAACTCATGGTAAAAGACATATTGTAATTGTTGTTCATTTAATACTTTCATATGTTTTTTTGATAGTAATACTTTCGGGCGAAAGAAACTAAAAACCGTTGGACTTGCAATCTTTCCTGCAAGACGTAATGAAACTGCCTTCTTCATTTTCATAGACTGCTTACAGCGATTAAACACTGTAGTGACCTGTTCGTCCGTAATATCCGGTTGTTTCTTTATGTAAGAATATAAACGTCTATTTGTAAGAAACGTGATGGCTGCTAATATGATTACCCCAGCTAGCCACACATACAAAGCAAGTTTGTATAAAGAAAATGTAGTCTGTTTTTCCGAACTGACTTTTACTTCCGGTTCGCTAGTTTTTGTCACCATTTTAGAATTTGATTCCAATTCCACTTTTCGGTCGCTTTCTATGTTCACTATATTCTCAGTAGCCGGCATATTTTTTGGAATAACTTCCGATACGCTAGAACTATAAGAAAGTAATGAGTAAATGCTATAAGAGCTATCTGGCGACCACGGTAACAGGAGTCTTATCATTAATACGATCCACAGCATATATTGCCACCGGGGGGTTAATTTATTTCTAAATAGAACTTTTATACATAAAATAAATCCAACTAATATGCTAGCCATAAGTGACGTTTCTATAAGCCAATCAAAAAAATGAGGAAGGTATACATTTATAAGCGTGTTTATCATTTTTATCGATCCTTCCTCTTATTCTCCTCTGTCTTCTCATCTAAAATGCGTTTTAATTCATTAATATCTTCTGAAGATAATTTCTCCTCTTTTAAGAAATTAACAAGTAATGGTTTAAACGCTGCACCGCAAAAACGCTTTAGTAAAGATTTCGTTTCCACTTGCAAATAATTATCTTGTGATACTAACGGATAATAAGCATACATTCGCCCTTTATCTTGATGGTAAGAAACGGCTTCCTTTTGTACTAATCGATTAATTAATGTGCGGATTGTTTTTGGTTTCCAGTCCATTGTATCTTCCAGTTCTTCTATAATTTCATTCGCTGTTTGTGGAGAATTCGACCAAAGTACTTTCATAATTTCTAATTCTGCTTCAGATATTTTAGGTAATTGATTTGTCATCGTATGGTTCACTCCTAAGTATTACATTCGTAATCTACAATTAAGATTACAAATGTAATACTTAATTGTCAACCATATTTTAGAAAAAATTAATTCCAGCTAACCTTACTTTACAACAACAAAATTCCTCTTTTTTAAATAATCAAATAAAAAAAACAAGAAAATCTTTACAATTAATAGTAATATAGAAAATAGAAAAGTTTATCAAAACAGTGGAGGCTTTTTCATTCATGATGCGTGCACTTCGTTTAAATATAAAGCAAGCTTTTTGTAGTCGTATTTCTTTCATTATGATGCTTAGTGGATTCGTTCTTATTTGCATTTATCACTATTATTATGTAATTCGTTATTTAGGAGACGCAGCAAATGGTCCTATATCAACAGATTTAAAATGGATTGGATTTCGCGACAATGAAATGGATGTTTATTTATTATTAATGCCAGTTATTGCGAGTTTCCCCTTTAGTACAAGTTACAATTCGGATAAGTCCGATGGTTTTAAACCGTTTGTGAGTAAGGGGATTTCTATATTTCCTTATTCCGTAGCGAAATATATCGTTACGTTTTTTTGCGGAGGATTTCTTTATACACTTCCATTCATCTTATCGTTATTATTTTGCAAATTAACCATTCCAGACGGAACACCTACGGTTGGGTCAGGCATCATAAATGCTGATGGAATGTTCGCAAACCTATATTTTGATGCGCCTCTCACTTACATTACTGTATATATTGGAATTAATTTTTTATTTGCAGGTTTAATGGCCCTTTTAGGACTTGCTGCATCTGTATGGTCACAAAAAGACTATATGGCAATTCTCTTTCCATTTGCAGCCGCCTCCATTCCGTACGTCCTGCTAAATACAATACTTCCTTCAATAGGCGGAGCACCTTTTCATTTATATGATCCGAAACAACCATTGCAAGGCATGTCACCATATATTTTAATGACGCAATGTGCTTTCTTCCTTTTCGTTAGCTTACTTATGTATATACAAGGAGTAAAGCGGGATAGAAAAAAATATAAAAGAAGACTGCAAAAAAGAGAGCGGTGTAGAAAAGCGTTTCAAGTATAATAAAACCCTAATTTCCTTACTATATTGGAAATTAGGGTTTATTTACTATTCACTTACGGTGTACCAGCCAACCCCCATAAAATAACGACCGCTACAAAATAAATCGCTTTAATACCTACAACTAAACATAATGAAACAATTGCATATTTACTTAATTCTCTTCTTGCACCTATTAAAGTGAAAATAACCGCCAAACTAAATGTTATATAAGAAGCTGCTGTATGTATTAAGTTATACGTAATATCTAGATTGCTTGTAAGTCCTGTTATATCAGCTACAAACTGAAGCATGATGATCGTACTAAAAAAAATTGCAAACTGATTCATTACCTTTCCATTTATTTGTAACTGCATTGTTGTCCCCCTTGTTAAAAACTAAATATTCAATCAATTTTATCATTAGATTACAAAAAAAGGAATCATCTCTTTATACTATTCTATAACGATGCAAAAAAAAGAACGCTTAGTCACCTAAGCGTTCCCCACTTTAAGAAGCCTTCTTCAAATCAATTTGAGCAAGTACTGGGTCGTGGTCACTTACACGTCCGTGCTCTTTCATTATGTTTGAGTTTAAGTGCACTGGATCTACAATTGTGTGCGGTGCGATGTTGTTTGTTACTAAAATATGCTCTAACACTTGCGCATTTCCTTCGTGAATGTACGTGTAACGATTCTCTTTCGGTACTGTGTTTAACATATCTTTTAAGATTGTTCCCTCTAGTGTTTTTAGTGGTTTAGAGAATTCGAAATCGTTCATATCACCTAACACGACAACTGGTGCATTCGTATTCTTTTTCTGAATTCCTTGTACGAAATGATTTACTTCTTGCGCTAACTGAATTCGTTTGTCTTCACTTTTTAATACGAGCGGCTGCACTTTTCCAAATGGCGTTGCATCTCCTATTTTTGAGTTTAAGTGATTTGCAACGACAACAATGTTTTGTCCTTGGAACGTAAATTCTACCGCTAACGGTTTACGTGTACTTTCAAATAATGGATTTTCGTCTCCAATACGAACGACATTTTTATCAAGTAACTTCGGTACCGTCGCTAATTTCACGCGTGATGGATTATAGAAGAAACCGACGCGAATATTCGCTCCTGGTGCTCCTCCGTCTTGATTATTGTTTGGAGCGATTTCTACATACTCATACTTTGGCCCGCGAATTTCTAGAACTGCATCAATGATACGTTTTGCGCTTAATGACGCATCTGTTGTACCGTCATTAATTGATCCGTTATTATCTTGCATTTCCTCTACACCGATAATATCTGGCATTTTTAAATTGTATTTAATAGAATATGCTAACGCTTTTACCTTTTCATCTGTTGTTTCTTTTTTATTCGCCGAGAAGTTTTCAATGTTATATGTAGCAACTGTTAACTTATCAAGACGAGGCTGAATATTTGCGCCTACTTGCTTAAATCCACCATCCACTACAGATGGTAATTCCGTTATTGGCGAAATGCGGAACGAACCGTAATCATATCCGACTACCCCTGTTATATCTCCAGTGAAAGTATCTCCTACTTTTGCTACATAATCGCGAGGTACTTTTACAGAAAGGCGCTCTGGGTTTAATTGATTTTCATCTAATAGAGGTGTTCCATATTGTGTTACTATTTTATCTCCACCATTTTTTACTGTTACATATAAATTTCCGTTTTTCTGAGGTGTAATGATTTTTGGTGTTGGCATCGTAACACGCATACCTTCTATACTTTCATAGAAGTCGATTGCATCTTCAGTTGGATCAAATAAACCAAATGCATCATTATCAATAATCTGGTCCGGGATTTTCACACCGTTTTCTCCAAGTATGATCGGTGCTGGTAAAGGTTGATCTTTTGCGACTACAGCAACGCGACTCGCCTTAATTTCTGTCGTCGTTAAGTCTGTTTCAAATCGCTCTGCATATCCTGGTCCAACATATTCTTCTACTACTCCATCAACTTGAATAAGATCTCCTACTGCTACATTCGCATCTTTTTTATATACGTACATACCTTCTGAAGTAGCTGGATCATTATCTGGTTGATTATCTTCTATATAAAAGCCGTTTTTATCAAGCGCTGTGACAACGCCTTCCACATTGTATACTTTCTTCCCGTTGTAAGGAGACATATGTGATTTTCCTTGAATGTCATGAATACGAACCTGTTCATTATTTACGATAATAAATGAAAATGTCGAAATTGCTGAAGAAGTAAGTCCTTCTTTTTCTGCGATTGCTTTCACTACACTATTTTCATTCACTATAATTTGTCCATTATAACGAACACCTTTATTAGTAGGATTAGAGCCATCTAACGTATAGTAGATTGTTGCTCCCTCTGTATTCGTCGTTAATGTTACCGCTGTTCCTTTAGCAACTTCTCCACCGTTCGGTGAAGCTACTACATCGCTAACACGGTTTTGTCCTTCACCTTGAAACTTATAAGCTGTTACTGATTTTAGACCTGGGTTACTAAAATATAATTCAAGAGTCCCAGTCAAAATAACTTTCTTCCCGATATTTTCAGGGTGATCTTTTACATTCACTGCCGTTCTCACATCACCTTTCGGTAACTGAACGGGCATGATTTTGTCTGGATTCGTTTCGTTTGGCGAATCTGCAATTGCTACGTTTGTATCATCAAACTTAGCTGGATCCTTCGTATATTTAGAAGAACTTTGCGTATATCCAACAATATATCCTTCTACTATCCCCTTCGTTTTCCCTTGCTGCTTAAATACTTCAATTGCTTTTTCTACTGACATAGAAGCAGTTTCTTCTGCTTGCGCTAAAGTTCCAGTAAATGAAAGCAATAGCAAGAATGATAAAAAGACACTTAACAATTTCTTCACAGCCATTTTCCTCTCTCTATTTCATATTTTCTCAGCATTTCTATCATAACAAATGATTCGTTATATAGAACTATATTTCGACAAATTTTACAAAAGATTTATTTAATTTACAAGCTTTCAAACTATAATACAAAATAATAATTTTACACCTTCTACAAATACACTCTATAATGTTAGAGAGAGAAAACAGAAAATATCGACATTTAATTGGCATGTAAAATGGATTCATTTGAATAGGAGTGATTGGATGGAAGTGCAAACAGAAACATACCGCGCAGCTATGAATGGAACATTAGAACGTCATTTTTCAGATATGATTGCCGTTATACCAACTAGAATTACAATTGAGCAGTTAAAACAGCGACTAGAAACGATCGCTACTAAAGTTGATGATTTAAAAATTGTTTATAGTGATGAGACAAGCCTTATTGTTGAATTACATATGGGTGAAACAGTCATACCGTATGAACTGCATATTGATGAACCGAACGATCCAGAAGGATATAAAATGTACAATAGACAAGATACTACAATCGTAGATCGTAATTTTGAAGATGCAGCTTTCGGCACTGAAATTTTCACTCGTACGCTATTTGTAGGCGATGTACTGGACTGCTTTTTCCAGCAGTTACAGTTCTTATGGAATCTCGCCCCAGATTTGTTATTTGTAATCGATTCAAGTGCAGCAATGAAAGTGATATCTAGAAGCTATATTGAATATCACGTTGAAAATGAATTATTACCTGACATTCCTGACTTATACGTTATTCATTCCGTTTATGAAGACGATAAAGACGGTGAGCCTACGCAATATTGGTTTCATACACATGGTCTTTTAAGAGCAGGCGTAACTGAAATAGAGTTAATTATTCCAAATCGCATTTCTTCCTACTACGGCATTAGCGATCTCTTTCAAACATTTGCTAATAATGCCGTTGAGAATGGACAAGTCCCTATGAATGAGCCTATCGTTATCGCGCATAGTCAGCAAGGTTCTATACATACAGTCGCTGTTCCGTGGGAAAAAGGATTATCTTATATAGGGCATAAAACGAGTATGGACCAATTATCTTCAATCGAAGATGAGGAAGTGAGTCTACAACCAATAGATTCACAAAATGCATTCTTAGGCGGAATGGATGCCCGAGATGAATACCATCAATCTCCATCCGTTCTCTTATTCAAATTTAATACTTCAGAAGAATATATTGAAAGTTTTTTCAAAGAACACGAGGAAGCTACAGGGCTCATGTTCTATAAAACAAATAGTGAAACCGATCGTATGGCTTACAATGCGAAAAATACTTTTGGGTATTTCAGCAACATTTTTCACATTGAACAATCAAATGAAGATTTTCGTTTCCTTGCTAAGTTTGGTGTCTCCTACGAAGAAGGAAAAAGTGAACATATGTGGTTTGAAATGCAAAACATTACGGAAGATTTCATTCAAGGAATACTCATTAATGAACCATATTTCATAGAAGATATGAGTGAAGGAAATAGTTATCATTTAGATTTTGATAACTTAACAGAATGGGTTATTTATGCAGGAGATGCTGTTATAAAGCCAAATAACTTATATATGTTTATTGGCGAATAAGTATTTTATATAATAAACGAAACGCCTTCAATATGATTGAAGGCGTTTCGTTTATTGTGCGATTAATTCAGCATCTATTACTTTCTCCAAATGAGATAATACACGCTTTGCAGCTTCCTCACCTTGATTAATACAATCTGGAAGTCCAGCACCAGCATAGGAGCTACCTGCCAAGTATATACCAGGCAACTCTTTCTCCATAAATGTTGTGAGCTTTTTCATTCGCTCGTTATGGCCTACTGTATATTGAGGCATCGCTTCTTTCCAGCGGCTTACGATTGTAAACTCTGGATCCTCTGTAATATCCATCGTCTTTCTTAAATCTTCTAGTACGAGCTGAACGAGCTCTTCTTCAGTTTGTTCTACAACCGCTTCATCACCAGCACGTCCAACGTAACAGCGAAGGAGTGTTTTTCCTTCTGGCGTTGTATGTGGCCATTTTTTATGCGTCCACGTACATGCTGTAATGGTGTAATCGCTATTTCGTGATACGACAAATCCTGTACCATTAATATCGCGCTGGATTGCGGACTTTCGGAAAGCAAGTGCGACATTCGCAACGGATGTGGATGGAATATTACGAAAGAAACGAAACTGCTTGTATTGAGCAAACATGGACGGCAATACTTTATGCGAAGTTGCCACTACGATAGCGTCTGCTTCTATTTCTTTTCCGTTACTAAGAGTAATCGTATAACCATCACCCTGTTTTGCAACTTTTTCAATGCGAGTTCCCTTTATTATCGTACCTTCATGCATCTTTGCTTCAAGAGATTCAACGATAGATTCTAAACCTGTTTTCACTGTTTGGAAGATTCCTTTTTTCGGTTCAGCTTTCTCTTCTTTCGGAGCGAGCGTACGCATACCGAGTGAAATGCTGCGATGTTTCTGCTCAATCTGATACATTTGCGGGAATGTTGACATTAAGCTCATTTCATCAATATCCCCTGCATAAATACCCGATAGTAACGGTTCTATTAAGTTTTCAACCACTTCGTTTCCAAGACGATGTCTGAAGAATTGTCCGAGTGATTGGTCAGATACTGGCTTTGACCTTGGCATTAATAGATCAAAACCAGCTCTTAGTTTACCAATTGGGGAGAACAGCCCGGAAAATAGAAACGGCGTAATTTGCGTTGGAATTCCCATCATTGATCCATTCGGCATTTTATGTAATCGATTGTTTACGAGGATAAATGATTGACCGGCTTGATTATTTACAAGTTCATCGCCAAGGCCTAATTCTTTCACTAATCTAGCTGCACTTTCTTTTCGTGCTAAGAAAGAATCCGGTCCGCGCTCAATTGTAAATCCATCTTTTCGAACGGTTTGAATTTTTCCGCCAAGTTTACCCGATGCTTCTATAAGTAATGTATCAATCGGCAAGTTTTTTTCATGAATATTTTTTTGTAAGTTATACATTGCTGTTAATCCAGTAATACCTCCGCCGACGATCACAACTTTTTTCCTCAAGCAGGCTCCCCCTTTCTTCTTACAGTACAGATTCTTTTTTCTTTAATACAACATCTGTTAAACAATCAATAAATGCGTCCGATGCATTTGGCATTTCTGGACGATAATATTTCGCACCAATTTCATCCGTTACAACTTTACACTCAAAGTCGTTGTCATATAAAACTTCTAAATGTTCCGCAACAAATCCAACTGGTGCATATACGAATGAAGTATAACCGTGCTTTTCATTTAGTTCTCTCGTTAAATCTTGTACATCTGGACCAATCCAAGGATCTGGTGTGTTTCCTGCACTTTGCCAGCCTACTGCATAGTTTGCTACTTCAGCTCCGCGCGCGATATAATCCGCTGTTTCATTTAATTGATCTGGATATGGATCGCCCATTGCAATAATTTTCTCTGGTAAGCTATGTGCAGATACAATTAATACTGCTTTTTCACGCTCTGCATCTGACATACCGTTATATATACCTTTCACTGCATCAACCCAGTACTGGATGAATTTCGGCTCTTTATACCAGCTATCAATGCCATGAATTGTTAAGTTTCCAAGTTTCTCAGCTTCTTCTTGTGCTCGTCCAACGTATGATTTCACGCTAAACGTAGAATAATGAGGTGCAAGAACAAGTGCGATTGCATCTTGTATTCCGTCGTTATGCATATCTTTCACTGCATCTTCAATAAACGGTTCAATATGTTTTAAGCCAAGATACATATGGTACTCTACTTCATCTTGTACTTCATTTAAGCGCTTCTCTAACTTCTTAGCTTGCTCTAATGTAATAGTAGCTAAAGGAGAAATACCACCAATTGCACGGTAACGCTCTGTTAAATCTTCCAACATTTCAGGACTTGGCTTTCTTCCTCTGCGAATATGTGTATAGTAACGTTCAATATCTTCTTCTTTATATGGCGTTCCGTATGCCATTACAAGCAAACCAATTTTCTTTTTCATACAGCAATTCTCCTTTACTTCGCTAACTTCCCTTTAGAATATTCATGAATAAATGTAGTTAAACGTTTTAATGTATCTGGATTTACTTCTGGGAACACACCGTGACCTAAGTTAAAGATATAACCCGGCTGTTTCATCCCTTGATCTAAAATACCTTTTACATGTTCTTCAATAACAGACCATGGTGCAAGTAAGAATGAAGGGTCCATATTTCCTTGTACCGCCTTAAGAACGCCGCGTGCACGTGCTTCTTCAATCGGTAAGCGCCAGTCTAAGCCGACTACATCAAGCGGTAAGTCGTGCCACTCATTCACTAAGTGTGCAGCTCCTACGCCGTGCATAATCATCGGTACACCCATCTTACGAACTTCTGCAAAAATACGCTCCATTGCTGGTTTAATAAATACGCGATAATCTGCTACATTTACTGTTCCAACCCAAGAATCGAAAATTTGAACTGCTTTTGCTCCTGCGTTAATTTGCGCTTTTAAATATGTAATAACCATATCTGCTAGCTTATCCATTAAAGCAAACCAAGCTTTTGGCTCTGCATACATGAACGCTTTCGTATTATGGTAGTTACGAGATGGACCGCCTTCAATCATATAGCTCGCTAATGTAAATGGAGCTCCTGAAAAACCGATTAACGGTACGTCTAACATTTCTGTCGTTAATAAACGAATTGTATCTAGTATGTACGGTACATCATCTTCTGGATTGATTTCCCCTAGTTTTTCTACGTCTTGTAAAGAACGGATTGGGTTATCGATAACTGGGCCAATACCTGATTTAATTTCTACATCCACACCAATTGCAGGTAGTGGTGACATAATATCTTTATAAAGAATTGCTGCGTCTACGTTATATTGATCAACCGGCAATTTTGTAACGTAAGCACATAACTCTGGATTGTGTGTAATTTCAAATAAAGAATACTTTTCTTTAATCTTTCTATATTCCGGCTGTGAACGACCTGCTTGACGCATATACCATGCTGGTACATAATCGGTACGTTCCCCCCTACATGCTTTTAAAAATGTCTCATTTATAGTTCTTACCAAGACCCTTGCTCCCTTCCTTACCAATGCTTCGAATACGTTCGATATTTATCTTTTTTTACTATACAGCTTGTAAAAACAAAATGCATAATATTATGTACGTTGTTCATTAAATTGACACAAACATTCGTAAAAACGCTTACTATTTTCACAACATTCTTATTATAACACAGAGAAAAACTATGGTTTAGCTACTTTTGACTTTTCTCCTTCGCGATTCGTTTGTGAATTATATGGTACAACGTAAAAGCTCGGTTTTGAAAATATGTTAACGAACTTTTCCTCATATTCTCCAGCACCATTTACAGTGCTAACATGCGTATGAATTCCGTTCTCCACTCTATAGATTCGGTACATAATTCTGTTATCTGGAAGTGGCGTCCAACTTAATTTTGCTTTAAATAAACCGAAAGGGCTAAATGATAGTTTCATTTTTACATCTTCAATTTTGCGCAGCCGAATCGGAGCACCGATTGTTTCCACACCTTCAGGCTTCATAAACTTCTCTTTATGTTCTACATTAGCCTTCGTTAAAATTTTCTTAAACAATTTTGTCGCAGATGCACTTTCTCCTTGCAACTGATGTTCCTTATCCGTACGGTCATAACCAATCCAAACAGCGCCTACTAAGTTCGGTGTATAGCCGACGAACCACATATCTCTTGCTCCCTTATCGTCATTTGGCAATGAAGTTGTACCCGTTTTTCCAGCTAGCGCACCGTTATATACACCTGCTCTCGCTGTCCCCTCCTTCACAACTCCTTCTAACATTTTCGTCATATACCATGCTGTCTGCTTCGAGAAGATTTTCGTCTCTACTTTTGGAGATTCCCCAATGACTGCACCGTGTCTATTTAATACTTTATCAATAACGTGCGGCTCGATAATATTTCCATTTGCTAAAAATGAACGATACATTTTTACAAGATCAAATGTTGAAACGCCATTTTTCAATCCGCCAAGCGCTGTACTTAAACCAGCATCTGCAATATGGACATTTCCTTTTTCTAAATATTGCTTTCCTTCTTCTACCCCTAACTCATTTAATAAAGAAACTGCCGGTACGTTTGCCGACTCTAAAATCGCATCATACATCGTCATTTCTTTTGAATACTCATGATTATAATTTCGAGGTTCATACCCTTCAAAAGAATTTCTTTCATTCGTTAATAAAGAATACGGATTATACTTTTTCGTTTCTAGTGCTGGTGCATAAACGATAAGTGGTTTTAAAACAGATCCGGGCTGCCTTTTGGCAAAAACACGATTAAATCCTCTCGGGACGTACTTTCTTCCCCCAATCGCCGCTTTAATCCCTCCCGTACGATTATCCATTAATAAAAATGCACCTTGTGCCCCTTCTTCTTTCCCAGGAAAATTCCTTGCATCTTGAAACTGGTTATACGCTACCTTTTGAATTTTTTCATCCATAGGTACGACAAACGTATATCCTCCGCGAAGTACTTCTTGATGAGACAATCCGTATAAACGAGCTGCTTCATCTATGACCATATCAATATACGGCATATATGCGAGCTCATTTTCGTCTAAGTTTTTATATAAAGCAATCGTCTTTCCTTGATAACGTACGCTATCTTCGGCAGTCAAATAGCCTTGTTTATGCATAAGTGACAATACTAGATCGCGGCGTTCCTTACTCTTCTCTGCAGAATAGTACGGTGAATATCCGTTTGGTGACTTCGGAAGGCCTGCAAGCATTGCCCCTTCCTCTACTGTTAAATCCTCAACATTTTTATTAAAATATAACTTTGCTGCTGCTTGAATACCGTAAGCCCCATGACCAAAATAAATATGGTTCATATACATTTCAAGAATTTGTTGCTTCGTATATTTTTGCTCTAATTGAAGAGAAATTGCGACTTCCTTCAATTTGCGCGTAAATGTTTTTTCACGAGTTAAAAAGACGTTTTTAGCGAGTTGCTGCGTAATGGTACTACCCCCCTCTACCTTTTCTCCAGCTAACGTATCTTTATAAAGAGCACGGAATATAGAGGGATAATCAATTCCTTGATGCTCATAAAAACGAGAATCTTCCACCGCAACAAATGCCTGTTGCACATACTTCGGAATTTGCTCGATCGGTACGAGCTCTCTATTTTCTACGTATAATTTCGTAATTTCTTTCCCTTTCTGGTCAACGATACGTGATGAAGAGTGGAAAACGAGCTGCTTTTCATCCATCATATAGCCACCAGCTAACACGATAAGTTTATAGAGTACAATCGCTACTACGAACGTTGCGACGCCGCCTAATAAAGTCCACTTTACTTTCTTCATACATCGTCCTTCTTTCCAAATGATGGTACATTTATTATTTGAAAAAGAAGTATCTTTATGTATATTATCTTCGAAGTTTTTTAAGAGAGTTGATATAATAGAAACAAACTATTAAGGGGGCATTAAAATGAAGGCTATTATTTCATATGAAACACCTCTAGAACAAGCACATTTCACTGCAAAAAATGATGAAAAAAATATGTTTTATAAAGAAAATACAGAAGAATCTGTAGAAGGCTCACTTAAGTATGACGTACTAGATGCTGTCGGTGAATTTAAAGGACAACCTGGCTATATCGTTTGTAACAACATTTCTGTCACAGACGAAGGTCGCCCTGTATTTGAAAACCGCTTTAAAAACCGCGCAGGCCTTATCGAAAACGAACCAGGATTCCAAGCGATCCGTGTTCTACGCCCATTAAGTAACGATACATATGTTATCTTAACGATGTGGGAAACAGAGCAAAACTTTAAAGACTGGACAGAATCACGTTCATTCGAAAACGCTCATAAAAAACGTCCCACGCAAGCAGAAGGACAAGCTCCGGCACATCCACATGCGGAACAGCAAAAGAGTATTTTCTCACGTCCATCTTTTGTGACTACTTTTAATGTGTTAGTTTAATTTTTTGGAGTTTGGAGTTCGGAATTCTCGGTATGTGAAATTATATCGGCGATTTTTCGAATATATCGGCGTAACTCGAATTATATCAGCGATTCTTCGAATATATCGACTTATCGACAAATCATGACATAAAAAGGAAACACCATTACACACCGGTGTTTCCTTTTTCTTTGTACCAATTATATATACGAAGTGAATCTTTTTTTCTCATATGCTTTACTTCATAACCCCGCCCCGCTACCGCTACAAGAGTTGTACATAATTCATCCTTTCTTTGAAAATACGATTGATTATAACCTACTGCTTGAACATGTCTTCTTCGCATTATTCCTGTATATTTCGAAAAATCACGATATACAACCGTTAGTTGATTTTCTCTTAATTCATAACCGCCGCTTTTATATCTAGCATACGCAAGTAACGAAAATACGATAAATAACGGTAAAATAACAAACAATGCAATATATTGTTTTAAATATATACTAACGCTGGCAATTAGAACTGTTAGTATGATACTTATTAACCAGCCCATAATGAAATAACGACGCAACGCTGTTTTTGGTAAGTGAACGATCTCCGCTTCAATTTCATAAGGTAACTCTAAATATGTGAGCAGTTGCCGTACATCTTTTTTCTTCATAAACGGATGCAGCATCACTTCATTACTTGCTGCTCCAATACTGTGAATTGCTTCCACTTCAACAGCGCAATAACCAAATGGCTGGCGAAGCATACCTTCTTTTACAGTAATCGCTTGAATTCGGTGCAATTTTAAGACAAACTCTTTCTTTTCAAATAAACCTTGAACGATACGAATTTCTTCCCCTTTTCGCTCAATTTTAAAGTTTGCATATTTCAACACATATCCAGCCGTGGAAATAATCCATGAAATTGCCATTAAAATTAATGCTATTACAATTAGTTTATAAACACCGTTTCCCATCACATACGCTTCTACTTTACTTGTGAATCCTTCAGGAAGAATAAAATCAAACTTTGTGTAAAGAAGTACTAGTCCAGAAAACACTAGTCCGAACCGACCAGAGGTAATCGCTGCTGCTAAAACCTCTTTCGCTGTTAACTGATAAACTGTCTTGCTTTCTTCCTCTTCTATTTCTTCTTTTACAGTAGTTTCTTTCTTATGTAATAAAGCGATTAAATGTTTTGCCTCGTCTTCTTTAATACCAGCCAACATCACTTCTGGTTCACTACCACCACCCGCTACTTCTATATTTAACTTCATAAGTCCAAGCATCTGATAAATAACGTTAGAAGACGTACTAACATTTTGCACACGTTCTTTATTTAAATAACTTTCCTTCTTTACAAAAACACCGTGCTTTATATGTAGAATATTATTCTCAATCCAGTACACTTTAAAATACCATTTAATTGCTGAAAAAATAGCCATGATGAATAAAACAACCAGAAGAAAAAGATAAAATAAATACCAAGGTTCCACTTGTTCATCAGGTTTAAAATAAAACAAGAATAATAAGTGGCAACAAACTCGCAACCCTAATACCTAACAATATTGTAATCGGATGTTGCCTCTTATACATCCTCATCACTCACTTTCGCAAGTTCTCCAATTTGTCTTTTCAGCTGTTCTGCTTCTTCTTTCGTTAAACCTGGGATACTATGAGAAGTTGCGGCTGTTGAAATATGTAATTCTGCTAAATTATACTTTCTCATGATTGGCCCTTGCTCAATCGTTACGTGCTGCACACGGATCATCGGAATAAGTACGCGTTTTACAACGAACATTCCCTTTTGAATCTCAATCTCTTCTTCATTTAATCTGTAACTATAATAGCGCTGACGTAAATTTGGAAACACAAAATAATCAAGTGGAATAAATATAATGGCTCCTGTTACTAATAGTCCAAACAACCAGCCCCACCAGTTAAAATTAATCATAAAAAAGAAATACGCAATTACGACTGTTAGTATAACTGCCGCCCCAATTAAAGCGTGAATTCGCCACACTTTCAGCATATTAGAATGAATCTCTCTTTCTAACGGCTGCATCTCATCACTCCAATTCTATGAATTTATTACTTATATATTATCAAAAAATATGAATCAAAAGCATATTAAAGAAACACATACCTCAGTTTTGAAAATTATATATTATAAATATGAATTATTTTGAACTAAAATAAACCTTACATAATTCATGCAAGGTTTATCGTTTTATGCACAATATATTTCATTATTGTTGAGATATACTAGCATCGCTTTCAATTTGATTTTCTTTTTGGCTCAGTTTTTTATCTTTAGATTTTTTTAATGTTAAAGTCATGCCAATAAAAATAAAAAGAATTCCTGTTATTTGCATTAAAGTTGGACGGAATCCAGTAAGTACAGTATCTAATAATATTGCCACTGCCGGATCTAAAAAAACTAATATTGAGATTGTTTTTGTAGATAAATAACGTAGACTATCAAAAAACAGATAATATACTATCCCTGTGTGAATAAAACCAGTAGCTATAATATATGTCCAATTACTTTGAGTGAGGCCACTAAAAGCATCTAAATCTATAAATGGTATTAAAAGAAATATCCCCAAGAATGTTTGTAAAAATGTCATTGCATACGCACTCATTTTGTTAATCCCTTTACCAAATAAAGTTGTAAATGCATAAAAGAGAGCTGCAAGAAATCCCCATATCATACCTGAAGACATTAATGAGCCGACAGAGAAGCTTCCATCGATACCAGCAATTAATAAAGCTCCTGCAAAACACACAACTATTGAAATGATAGATATTAATGTTAATTTTTCTTTAAAGACGATACTTCCAATTAACAGTACAATTACTGGTGCAAGATGATAAACTGAGATAGCAATTGTAACTGACATATTTTCAAAGGCTTTAAATAAGAAAACCCAATTAAATACTAAGAAAAAGCCACATATTAAAACTTGAATAACTTCTTTTCGTTCCCATTTATCTTGTTTATATTGCCCTGTAAGCAACCAGCATACACTTAAAAATATTGTCGCAAAAATACACCTTACAAACACTAATTCAAACGAAGGTAAGTTTGTTTGAACCGAAAAAAATCCAACTGATCCAAAGATAACCATTGACGCTATCATCTTTAAGGCCGGTACCGTTTTCTCTTGCTTAAAACTTTTTTGAAGCAAATTAATCCCCCTCCAATAAAAACTCGGTTTATAGTGAGAAAAACACCAGCCTAAAAAAGGACAGGTGCTTTTCCTCAAAAACACTCAATTATAAATTTTTCCCAGCAGTCCAACCACCATCAATTACAAAATTAGAACCAGTAATAAAGCGGGCCTGATCAGAAATCAAGTACTCAATACATGAAACAATATCCTGCGGCAACCCCCAAGTATCTAAAGATTGATTACTTTTTATCATAGACATCAAGGCTTTATTACTAAAGTATTCTTCTGTAAGTTCAGTTCTAATAACACCAGGAGAAATGCTATTTACCCTTATATTTTGCTTCCCAAATTCCATAGCCATCTGTTTAGTTAATCCGATTAAAGCATGCTTTGATGCAACATAAGCAGCTCGCTCTGGTTCAGCCATTAATCCAGAAACCGATGCTATATTCACAATACAACCTTTTATTTTCGATTCACACCATCGCTTCGCTACTTCCCTAGAAAGGATAAATGGGGCTACTAAATTTACATCAATTACTTTTTTAAACATATCATCGGATAAATGTAAAACAGGTGTTATCTCTCGAATACCAGCTGCATTTATTAATATATCAGGAGAAAGCTTTTCTAAATCTAATTGAGTAAAAAGATTATGAATTGCTTCGCTATTACTTAAATCAATTTGCACTACTTTCAAAGGCATATCTGTTTTCATATAATCTATTAAATTATTATTATTAATATCAAGCGCTATTACATGAAATGATTTTTCTAAAAAGTATTTTATACAAGCATAACCTATACCGCTATTGGCTCCAGAAATCATAATTATTTTATTCTCTCTCATTTTGTCTCCTTATAAGAAAATGTTACTAATAAAATATCGCGAAAAGCCTCCGTACTACATTCTGTTCCAAGTGGCGTTACGGCATGGAAGACCTTTTGTCCAAATACTAAAGTTTCTAAAGGCTCCTTCAAACTTATAAACTGATTAATTTCCCGAGGAGAATTAGCTATTAAATTATCTCCGCCAATAGCTGTATTACTTAAATTCATAAGGTGTAAAAACACTACTGGTTCATCATCTTTATGTAACCAAATAGGTGAACTAAAAGATGGTCTTTCTTTAGTAGCTTTATATCTTACTTGATGTAAACCTATAATTAAGTCTTTACTTGTATCTATTATATTTGTTTTAAATGCAAATTCAGTATCGAAACGCACGATATTTTGAATTAAAGGATTACATAAAAAGCTATCATTTATGCTATTGAACTGTCTAACTTTCCCGCCATCGTCATAGTTATATTCTTTAGATTGGAAGTAATCATTACTATTATCTAAAATATAATCTGGTGAATCAACATACTTTATATACCTTGAATAAGATCTAGCACGGCATTCACCGTACGTATCATCTTCCAAATTATAATAATCTAACTGTGCTTGTGTTAATAAACGATGATTCTCTTCCTCTTGTAAAAAGATTTCATTTGAGATTTCAAGGAATCCTTTAGATTCAAATTCATGTACCTTTTCTTCTATGCTAAAGCCACTCATTTTACTAAGAACAAACGTCATTATAAAAACCTCCACACTATTTTATTTTTCTATCTCACCCTATGTTAGAAATGCAATAAGTAACCGAGATTCTTGCTTAATAAAATTTAAAATTATGATATTCAATTAATACACCAAATGAAATATACGTAATTCATTAAAATTATTTATTAAGCAATATTATATATCCTTCCGGGTATTTTTTCTAATTATCTGAAGATTTATCAACATTAGTCTTATTATTCAAAAATAAAGAAATAGATTTTTCAGAAAGATAAAACTGCGTGTATTGCAATTATTTATGTATATAACTTTTTTTAAAATTATATTTGAAATATAGCTAGTTTTTTATAAATTTTTTGATATAATTACATACGGGAAAAGGGAAGAATTTTGTCTTCCCTTGTGTTTTTATTTGCATCTAGTACTTTTGCTAGATGCCTTTTTTTATGCTAAAAAAGGTATCCTCAAATACTTTGAGGATACCTTTTCACCTTTATTATCTCTGCTGTTTTCTACCTAATACGAGTAATCCAAAACTCATCATTACAAGAAGTGCTCCCATATATGGTTCCACAGGCATTTTCTGCCCTGTCTTCGGTAATTCTTTTTCAGGTTTTTCTGGATTTTGTGTTCCAGGTTTCTCTGGATCTGGTGTTCCAGGATTTTCTGAATTCGGGGTTCCAGGATTTTCTGGATCTGGTGTTCCAGGATTTTCTGGATTCGGTGTTCCAGGATTTTCTGGATCTGGTGTTCCAGGATTTTCTGGATCTGGTATTCCAGGATTTTCCGGATCTGGTGTTCCAGGATTTTCTGGATCCGGTGTTCCAGGATTTTCTGGATCCGGTGTTCCAGGATTTTCTGGATCTGGTGTTTCTGGACCTGGTGGTGCTAAATGATTCAATTTGTTTAATACTTCTAATTGAACTGCATTTATCATTCCATTTGTAATTTCAAATGGAATTGGATTAGTTAATTTTTCATATCCTTTTGGTGCTTCTACTTCTACTAGTGTGTAGTTACCTACAGATAGATCTGCGATTTTTGCCTTTCCATCTTTATCTGTTGTTACTTTGACTACTACTTTTCCCTTTTCATCATGAACTTCAAACACAGCTCCTGATAAGACTTCCTTGCTTTCAGCAGCCATTTTTGTAATCTCCACTGAACCTTTGTCTAACTGTTCATTCTCTACTTTCAATGATAAGACTTTCGTCATACCTTTTTTGATTTCGAATGAAACTGGCTTTTCTAGTAGTTTGTAGCCTGCTGGTGTTTCTACTTCTACTAACTCATACTTTCCAATAGATAAATCTGAAACGTCTGCTTTTCCTTCTTTATCCGTTGTTACTTTCGCAACTACTTTGCCTTTTGAGTCACGTACTTCAAATACAACATTTTCTAATGGTGCTTTACTGTCTTTATCTATTTTTGTGATTTCTACATTCCCCGTATCTACCATTTCATTTTCTACAGTGAACGCTAAAGATTTTATCATACCTTTTGTAATTTCAAATAGTACAGGCTTTTCTAATTTTTTGTAGCCTGGTAAACTCTCTACTTCTACTAGCTTGTACTTTCCTACTGATAAATCTGCAACTATTGCTTTTCCAGCTTTATCTGTCGTTACTTTCGTTACTACTTTGCCTTTGTCGTCTTGTACTTCAAAGACTACACCTGCTAACGGTGCCTTATTATCTTTATCTATTTTTGTAATTTCTACATTTCCCGTATCTACCATTTCATTTTCTATTTTTAATGATAGAACTTCTGTCATACCCTTTTTAATTTCAAACGATACTGGTTCTGTTAATTTTTTGTAGCCTGGTAAGCTTTCTTTCTCTACTAATTTGTACTTTCCTACAGATAAGTCTGAGATTTTTGCTTTACCATTTTTATCTGTTTTTACTTCCGTTACTACTTTGCCTTGTTCGTCTTGTACTTCGAAGACTACGCCTTCTAATACTTTTTGACTATCTTTATCTACTTTTGTGATTTCTACTGATCCTTTGTCTACTAGTTCATTCTCTACTTTTAGTGATAAGACTTCTGTCATACCTTTTTTGATTTCGAATGATACTGGTTTCGCTAGTTTTTTATATCCTGGTAAGCTTTCTACCTCTACTAGCTTATATTTTCCTACTGATAAATCTGAAATTGTTGTTTTTCCTTCTTTATCTGTTGTTACTTTCGTTACTACTTTATCTTTTTCATCTTGCACTTCGAATGTTACGCCCGCTAATACTGCGCCACTTTCTTTGTCCACTTTTGTAATCTCTACTGAACCTTTGTCTAACTGTTCGTTCTCTACTTTCAATGATAAAACTTTCGTCATACCTTTTTTAATTTCAAACGATACTGGTTCTGTTAATTTTTTGTAGCCTGGTAAGCTTTCTTTTTCTACTAATTTATACTTTCCTACTGATAAATCTGAAATTGTTGCTTTTCCTTCTTTATCTGTCGTTACTTCTGTTACTACTTTGCCTTGTTCGTCTTGTACTTCGAAGACTACACCTGCTAATACTTTTTGACTATCTTTATCTACTTTTGTGATTTCTACATTTCCCTTGTCTAACATTTCATTTTCTACTGTTAAAGCAAGAGATTTTGTCATGCCTTTTTCAATTTGGAAAGTAATCGGATCTACTAATTGTTTATATCCTTTTGGTGCTTTTACTTCTACTAACTTGTATGTGCCAACTGATAAATTAGTAGCTTGTGCTTGTCCTTTTTTATCTGTCGTTATTTTAGCGACTACTTGTCCTGCTTCATCTTGAATTTCAAAGACTGCATCAGCTAAAGCATCTTTCGTTTCTTTGTCTACTTTTGTAATTTCTACATTTCCTGTATCCACTAATTCATTTTCTACTGTTAGCTTTAGCGCTGTTACTCTACCCTTTTCAATTTCGAATGAAATTGGCTTTTCTAGTGGTTTGTATCCTGCCGGTGTTTCTACTTCTACCAACTCATACTTCCCAATAGATAAATCTGAAACGTTTGCTTTTCCTTCTTTATCCGTTTTTACTTTCGCAACTACTTTTCCTTTTAAATCACGTACTTCAAATACAACATTTTCTAATGGAGCTTTACTATCTTTATCTATTTTTGTTATCTCTACATTCCCTGTATCCACCATTTCATTTTCTACTTTTAATGATAGGACTTCGGTCATGCCTTTTTTTATTTCAAATGATATTGGTTTTTCTAACTTTTTATAACCAGGTAAACTTTCTACCTCTACTAATTCATACTTTCCTACAGGTAAATCTGAAACATTTGCTTTTCCATCTTTATCTGTCGTTACTTTTGTAACTTCATTACCCTTTTCATCTTGGACGATGAATGTTACTCCCGCTAACGGTGCTTTATTATCTTTATCTATCTTTGTAATTTCTATATTTCCCGTATCTACCATTTCATTTTCTATTTTTAATGATAGAACTTCGGTCATGCCTTTTTTTATTTCAAATGATACTGGATCTGTTAGTTTCTTATAGCCTGGTAAACTTTCTTTCTCTACTAATTTGTACTTTCCTACTGATAGATCTGAGATTTTTGCTTTACCATCTTTATCTGTTTTTACTTCCTTTACTACTGTTCCAGCTTCATCTTGCACTTCAAAGACTACGCCTTTTAATACTTTTTTGCTGTCTTTATCTACTTTTGTAATTTCTACTGAACCTTTATCTAACTGTTCATTTTCTACTTTCAACGATAGGACCGTTGTCATACCTTTTGTAATTTCGAATGATACTGAATCTGTTAGCTTTTTGTAGCCTGGTAAACTTTTCGTCTCTACTAATTTGTACTTCCCTACTGATAAATCAGAGATTTTTGCTTTACCATCTTTATCTGTTTTTACTTCTGTTACTACTTTACCTTGCTCATCTTGCACTTCGAAGACTACGCCTTCTAATACTTTTTGACTATCTTTATCTATTTTTGTAATTTCTACTGAGCCTTTGTCTAACTGCTCATTTTCTACTTTTATTGCTAAAGCTTTTGTCATACCTTTTTTTATTTCAAATGGTACTGGTTCTGTTAGCTTTTTATAACCCGGTAAGCTTTTCGTCTCTACTAATTTGTACTTTCCTACTGATAAATCTGAAACGTTTGCTTTTCCATCTTTATCTGTTACTACTTTTCTTACTACTCCATCTTTCTCATCTTGGACTTCAAATTCGACACTCGCTAATACTGCCCCGTTTGCTTTGTCCACTTTTGTAATTTCTATATTACCTTTGTCTATCATTGCATTTTCCACTTGTATTGGAAATATGCCGTCCCCTGTTACATTTACTTCGAACTCTATTTCTTTTAATTGGTAGCCTTCAGGCGCTTTCGTTTCTTTTAAAATATATTTTCCTAGTGCTAACGGTTTAGAAGTTGCCTTACCATCTTTATCTGTAACAATATGTTCGACTACTACACCGTCTTTTACTATATCAAACTCTGCATTTGCTAATGGTTTTTCACCATTTTCCGAATCAATTTTCTTTACTTCAATTTGACCCTTTTGCATAGTATTTTTAATTTCAATTGTTTTTGTTTCTCCAGCTTGAAGTGTAACCTCTACTGGGCTTGTTAATTTTTGATATCCTTCTGGTGCTACTGTTTCATAAACTTTATACGTCCCAGGAGCTAAAGTTTGAGGTACTGAAAAACCTTTTTCGTCCGTTTTCAGTTTTGCAACAACTTCATTTGCACTATTTCGAACTTCAAATTCGGCACCTTTTAACCCTTTGTTCGGATTCTCAGAATCTATTTTATGAATCGATACTGTACCATCCTTTGGAGCTTCAGGCGGCGTAATAGTTACTTCTTTTGATGTTAATGTTTTATCATCAAAATGTAATTCCGCTTTATTAGGAATCTTCTTATCTACGTAAGAAGATAAGTCTGCATCATTTTTAATTTTCGCCTTGATACTGAGATTAATTATCTGGTCTTCATATGACTTATAGTCAAAATTCTCACCAAACGTAAATGTTACTTCACTTCTTTGTTTATCTATATTTAACGTTCCTTTAGATGTAATATCTTGGCCATTTTGATCATACACTTTTGCCTCTAATACTTCTAAAACATCTTCTAAATCATCACTAATTACCATTGATGTGTATTTAGGAGGATCGTTCGGTATGTGTGTACCAACTTGGTATTGAATCACTTGATCCATTTTTGTTAACTGCTCATTCTCTACAAGCTTGCCATTCTCATCAACTATATTTTTTTCAATGCTAGGTGGATTATTGTCACCTGAACCGGATCCTCCCCCACCACTTACAAATACTTGTCCTACTTTTTCTTCAGTTTTAATATTTTTACCTTCTAATTTCACAGTATTTTTATGAGGCTTCGCAGCAGGATTTGTAACCTTTGTTTTATATCTTAAAATATAGCCTTTTGAACTGTCTGGAAACTCAATTGTAAATCCAGCCTTTGTTGCATTAATTTTAATGTTAGATAAATCTGCTGGCTTAATATTTGTTGGTGCATAACCATCTTCAAATACAGCCTCTTCTAATACTACGCTGTCTGTAATTAACTCATGCCCAGGTCCTAATGTATCTGTTAATTTAAGATCTTGCATTTCTGTTCCAGTTGCATTTACATATACAAGCCAATCAGCAATCGAAGGATCTTCTTGATTATAAGAACCCCATTTCAATAGATTATCTGTATTGGGCTGTGGCTTCGGTCTCTCTGTCGTATTACTTACATTTACTTCTTTATTGACGATTTGACCATCAACGTTAAATTCTAATGGAATTTCTTTAACACCATCATATGCTTCTAGACCAAAGTAGAATTCTACGAATAAAGAACCTTTAATGTTATTCTTTCCTTCTACGTAATCACCCATAGTACACGTTAATAGACCCTTTTTCATCTCACATGTACCAACTGTTTTTCCTTCAGCATCTTTTAAAGGAAAACTCATATTCATAAGGTCTTTTCGAAACTCTTTTGGCATATCAATTGTGAATTGATCTCCACTTTTTATTTTTTCTTTAGCTGACCACTTCACTTCTACTTTCATACCATCTGAGGCTTGATACGGTTCAGATGTCGTGCCATCAGTACGGGAAATATTAATTTCGTCCACTGGACTTTTCATCACAGCAGCTTGAATAACTGGAGCCCACACATTCAGCACTGAAAATAATACTAGAAAAACTAATGAAACCATTGAAATATGTCTTTTAGTACTTTTCATTTGCATAGTTCCCTCCTATTTTTTATATTTATATAACAAAAAAAGACCGTCCGGTTGCATCAAAAATGTGCAACCAGACGATCTTAGTAACCAATATGTATTACCGTAGACTCTAAGCTTTGCGGCCTATCCTTTCGAATAGTGTGCTAAAAATATCTTTTATTCTTTTTTTGTTTAATTTTCCTCTTAAACCAAATATTACTATACCGTCTGGACGGTTATAATTCAATACTCTATAAAATTGTTCTATTTTTCTAATAAAAAAAATAATTCACCACTACATTAAAGAAGCAACGGTGAATTATTTTCACATTATATAGTTCGTATATTCTATTTATATGAATTCCTAATAAGTGCTTGAATCACTTTTTCTCTTAACTCGGGGCTTAGTCTTCCAACCCCTAAATATTCCGAATACCATAATCCATCTGCTGCTAATCTAATAATTGTTGCACAAACTGAATCTATCTCATCATTTTCTATATTCTTTTGCAGTTGCTGAAATGATTGTTGTAATGGCTCAAGTAATTCAGGTTTTAACATGAATGCTGCCATCATACTACTAGATAACTCTTCTGTTCTTCTCTCATTATTTAATCTTTCCTCTACAAAAGAGCGAACCCATCTCCCTTTCCTCTCTGAGTCTTCCGCTACTTTATTGTAAATGGCCCCTTCATAATCCTCTATCCCTCTGACTATCATACCTTCTATTAAAGCTTCTTTATTTGAAAAGTGATACAATAATCCACCTTTACTTACACCCGCCTCTTTTGCCACTGCTTCTAAGGTTAATTTAGCAACCCCTTTACATTGCACAATTTGAGAAGCGGCCGCCAAAATCTTTTGCCGCGTTATGCTTATACTCATTCCTTTTTAAAACCCCATTTCTACTAAATTTATATAAATACGAATCTTATTTTTAATATTGTTGATTACTACTAAGTATTTTCTTTATACAACAAAAGCTTCATTACCTTTGAATTTTTAGTTACTTATTCTATTAAAAATTTCCATATCATTCAATATGATAACATTAAATGCTCATAGTTGACTATACATCTATACTTTTGTATTTATTGAAAATATATCCATTAATAAAATTTACCAATTTAGTCCTTCTTATTACTTTATAAGACGGCAGTAATTCTTTCAGCACTAAATAAAAAATGTTATTACTCCCATTGAATTGAGTAATAACATTTCACTTAACAAATTCGCTGCCAACTAGCATCCTTCACATCTTCACTAGTCGGTTTTCTAACTAATCCAACAAAACATTCCTCGCAAGCACCAAATGCAATAAAATTTTTCTGTGCTTGTCTTAACGAGACTTCATTTGCACCGCCTTCAAAGTCAGGATCGTTAAACTGACCCCCATCATCTTCCCAATAACATATATTACAAATTTCATATGTATCTGGTGGTTCTTCTTCCAATGTTTTACCCCGCATTAACGGACAGTAAAATTCCCACCTCAAAATTCAACTAGAGCAAAGGAGTTAGGTGGAAGATTAACTGCCCATAAATGCCCGATTGGTTCAACTAATAATCAGTGGGGAATGAACAAAATCCCCACTGATTAAAGTTTCACTTTATATACGCAACATGGACAGGTGTATTTCATTTTGTCACTCCATTATTAACTTGTTTTCCCATATATTCCGACTCACAAAGAATGTAACAGCACAAATCATAGTTATCCCCATGAAAAATGTATTAGAATCTTCATATGTAGTTGGAATGCCTACCGTTACGAAAACAATACTAAAAGCTAAAAATAGATATAATAATAAAGATATAATATAGCTTAGTTTAAATCGTAAAATGATACCTCTAAACAATAGCTCACCAAGTAGACAGCCACCTAAAATAATAGGTACTCCGAAATACAATGTAAGGACTCCCATTTGCGCAGTAGATTGAATTATCTTTCCAATTATGTTCGGCGAAACCAGCTCACTATCGTTTCCCATCCTATCATATAAATCAAGTGCTGTTGCTGAAATAAAGAAACTTAATATAGAAAATGAATACGGTATTAAAAATTTGCTCACTCTCATTCACCTCGCTTTTTTCTTTACATATATTATTCATTATTTCCTATCATTTTTACATAAAAAAATAACCCTCTATGATAAAACATAGAGGGTAGCATTTCTATATAAAAATCTATACCTTATCCTGAAGTGAATCCCAAAAATAGGACAACACCTAAACCATCTGCTATCTGCTCCCTACATTCTTTAGGGTAGATAGTTTATATGTTTTATTAGAAAGTAGTGCTCACTTTTTTATAATATTCTTTTGAAATCTCTTCATAAAATGCTGCCGATGTCGAGTAGAAATAAGGTACTAACCATAAGAAACCAATTCCTACAGTAAGAATACTTAAAATGAACCACCCTAAGAAACTTAAGCATAGTAAAAAGTAATCCATTTTATGTCCATTCATCATATGACGACTCTCAGTAATCGCTTGATTCGCTGTATATTCTGGATGATCATTCAAAATAAAATATGTCATAGAATAAGAAAATGATTTAATAATACCTGGGATAATAAGAAGTAATGTCCATAGAGTCAAGTATACATACATTAGTAAATATGTTAAAAACGACTTCATCAACTTACTTCCATCGCTAAACCATCTAAATATATGACCAATGCTAGCATCAGTCCCACGAATTGCATTTAAAACAAGATAATAGGCACCTATTGTTAATGGACCTATAACAAGCATTACAATAATACTTACTGTAAATGAATCACTTGCTTCTTCCCAACCCCAAAATATCGAGAAAATACCTGTTGTTAGCATTTCAACAACGCCAATAAGGATTCCAATTAATAAGGTTGCCCCTACCGCTAATCCCCATCTTCCTTTTAATGCATCAAGTGCTTCTCTTTTCAACTGACTTATCATATATAACCTCCTAATACTATTTCCATTTTATTATACCATTTATATCAAAAATCCCACATATTTTCCTAAAACAGAAGCATATTACCTTTTTTCATACGTATTGGTATATGTGTGCTGTAGTTGTACTGATATATGGATTAAACCACTCTTTTCCCTATAACCAGAGAAAGCTTGCCCTTCATAATAGGCAAGCTCTCTCTGGTTATTTCTCATTTATTTTCTTCTTATACCAATCCTGCATTCTCTCCGCATCTTCTACTCTCGTATGCTCTATTTTGTAACTAGATGATGCACTCGAAAACTTATACGTACATAAATCCGCACGGCGCTGGAAATATGATTGTGTCTTCTCCATTGATTGGACGTGTCTTCTTCTAATAAGTCCTGTATATTTTCCGACGCTACGATAGACAAGTGTAATTTGTTCTCCGTTAACACTGTAACCATTTGTTTTAAATGTTGCGTAGCCAAGTGTAAAGATAAGGATTGCGAGCGGTAGTAATGCCCACATGATGTAATACTTTTCAAAGTATATGCTTATTCCAGTAAGCGGGATTGCGAGCATAGCGAAAAAGATTAAACTATCAATGAGATAGCGGCGTAATGCTGCTTTTGGTAATGAAATAATATTTGTATCCAGTTCGTATGGTAGTTGTAAATGCGCGAGTAACTGTTGTACTCGATCTTTTCGAATGATTGGATGCAGTGTAACTTTTTCTTTTTCATCATCCGTTCCCTTACTTTGAATCACTTCTACTTGCACAGCACAATAGCCGAATGGCTGACGTAAAATACTTTCTTTTATGGTAATACCTTGAATACGGTGCAATTTTAGTACGAGTTCTTTTTTCTCAAGTAATCCTTGCGAAATGCGGACTTCATCATTTCTTCGATTCACTGTGAAATCTCCATGTTTTAGCGCATAACCGATTGTAGATATAATCCACGAAAGGACGAGCAAAATAGCTACCATGAAAATCCAGCCATATATATCATACTCCATTACATATGACTTTACGCTATTCTCTATCCATTTCGGAATGTACTCCTGTACTTGGTGATACACGAAAAAGATTAACGAGAATAATAGTCCAAACTGCCCCGATGTAACAGAGGCTAGTAAAATTTCTTTCCAAGTCAATTTATATTCTGTCGTTTGTTTTTCTTCTGTAACGATTTCTTTTTCTACTTCATGTTCCGTTTTTTCGTCTAGCGTTCCTTCTGCTTTCACTTCTGGAGTTGGCTCATTTAGCAAAGCAATAAGCTCAGTTGCCTCTTCTACTGTAATACCGGCTAAGCTAACCTCCGCATCATCGCCCCCACCAGCTGTTTCAATTTGGATTTTCTTTAAGCCAAGCATTTGATATAACACGTTAGAGCTTGTATTGATTGTTTGAACACGTTCTTTATTTAAGTAGCTCTCCTTTTTCACAAAGAGACCTTGCTTCACATGTAATACGTTATTTTCAACCCAGTATGTTGTGTAATACCATTTTTCAAACGCTGAAAAGACAGTGAGTAAACCAAATGCGGCGGGAATTAAGTACCAAAACGGGAATTTTCCATTTAAGCTAAACATGAAAATAAAGAGTGGTATAAAATCTCTTATTTTTAATTCCAATAACATCGTGATTGGATGCTGCCTCTTATACATCCTCATCACTCACTTTCGCTAATTCTGCGATTTTTGTTTTCAACATTTCTGCTTCATACATCGTTAAGCCTGGGATGCTGTGAGAAGTTGCCGCTGTAGAAATATGTAATTCTGCTAAGTCATATTTTCTCATAATCGGTCCTTGTTCAATTGTCACGTGCTGCACACGAATCATCGGTACTAATACGCGCTTTACGACGAAAAGACCGTGCTGAATTTCAAGCTCTTCTTCATTTAATTGATAACTGTAATAACGTTGACGTAGTTTCGGGAATAAGAAGTACGAAAATGGTGCGAACACAACTGTTAGCCCAATCATCACATACAAAATCCATGCCCACCAATCAAACTTTATCATGAGGAAAAGGTAAGCTAAAATGACGAGAATACCGATCCCTTCTTCAATTACAGCACGAACTTTCCACACCTTGACCATGTCAGGGTGAATTTCATTTTTCAATGGCTCCATGTAACCACTCCAAATCTAGTAATCTAATATATGAATACTCTTAATCTATATTTTACGTAACTTTACAGAAAATTGAAATTCAATCTTCTTTCTTCTCAGGAATAAAATATCCGAACCAAAGTAGCCAAATGAAACCGATTAACTTCATCCAATTTCCATCCGCTTGAAAAGCTTCAATCATACCTGGTATTTTATAAACCCCAATAAATCCAAGAAAACCGAGCCACCAGTTTTTTTGCATTTTCATTTTTACTCCTCCTTCATTACGTTTTTCACATTTCGAATCCAAATTTCTTTATACTTTAACTGGAATCCCATGAGCATATAGTTGCTCATATTATCGATCACGAGTGCTAGCGTATGAGCATTTTCTTCCGTTTCATGTTGTAACACAACGCCCAGTCTCGCGCCTTTCTTCAATAAATCGTGGAAACCATGTAAGAAATCCTCTTGTATTTCAAATAAACGTTTCTGGTACTTTTCATTTCGCGATGCAGTTACGATAAATTCATTGATAACGCGTAGTATTCCTTCTTGCCCTTCATACTCAGAGAGCATATGTAAACCATCTGTGATTAGCTTTTCTGCAAAGTTTTCTTTCGTATACTGCTCTTCATCGAAGTAATTTGCGAAATGATAATCAGAAAAAATCTCTTCAAATAAAAAATCAACTAACGCTTCTTTAGAAGAAAAATGATAGTAAATAGCCGGTTTTGAAATACCTACCTCTTTCGCAATCATGGAAAGACTCATCTTCTCAATGCCGTGTTCTGCCATAAGTTTAAATGATGCCTCTACAATGTTCTGCGATGTTTGTAAATTCTTCGTCATACTGTACCTCACTTATTTTTACTTACCGGTCGGTAAGTAAATTATAAAACAAAACGAAATGATTTTCAATTTAATTAGTACTACATAAGGTATTTATAGGAAAATACCGAAAATTATAAAGTAAAAGCAATATATAACAATAAAGAGGATATCGTATGGGACTTGGTGGTAATGGGGTAGTGGGGATAATGGCGGCGGTGAAGCGGGACAAGCTGGTAAGAGCGGATTTTCATTAATCATTTTACTTTTTATCGTATTGATTATAGTTGGAGTTAACTATATCGGACTTGGCTTCTAAGAAAAGGCGTCCCACATTACACATGTAGGACGCCTTCTTTTTAATCCCTATTCAGCAATCGCATACGATAACAATTCATCGTCACTTCTCCAAGTCTTTGCAGCAATTGATAGTTTGCATATGCGCCGACTGGGGCACCGATTACTGGTACGAGCTGAAGCATTTTCGCTAAATCAATATAGTCTCGGTACTCTGTTTGGAACTTTTCCCAGTCCATATGATTTTCTTTTTCTGTATCCCACGTTTCAATTGCTTTCCATATTTCTTTTCTATGATCATCACTTGAAAAGGCGAGTTGGAAAACGTGAAGAATAAAAAGACGCTCTTCTTGTTTACTTGTATCAAATCCATACAACGTTGCTGCATCGAATAAAAATTTAATTTTAATCGTAAGTAAAAGCGGAAAGTCAGCAAGACCGAGTAAAATACCACCAGCCCCCGTCCCTGCTCCTTCTGCCGCAGCTATTTTTTTGTACTCATCCATTTTTTTACGCACTTCATCGTCACGTCTTTGCAGTGACCATGTCGTCTCTTTTAGCTTCGGCTTTATAAAGTTTGACCCGGCGCTGATCGTTTGCACCATCATACGAATCGTCTCTGTTAGTACCTTTTGTACTTTCGCCGGAATGAGCTGTTGCACTTTCGTCTGCACTTTTTTGGAGAACCGTGTCATCATAGAAGAATCTTTCATGAATGTAGCTTTCCACTGCTCCAATTCTTTTATAACCTTCTCTTCGTATGTAATCATAGGTTCATTCCTTTCAATTTAAACGCTCAATGCGCTTCGCCCCGTATTGGTAAACGAAACCGATACTAAATAATATGCTTAGGATAAGTAAAATTCCTGTCATTATGAAATTTTTCGTTGCTAGTGCAAATATAACTGTAAAGATTACGCTCCCGATGATTAGAATCGCATTTAATAAAGTAAGAAAATCTTTCTTCTTCTCTTCTCCCCCAACCGGATACAAATCAAGCCAAATCTTCATACGGTGATGCTTCCATAAAGTTAAGAGCTGATAACCGATTAAGTATAGGAAGATAAAGCTTACGATAAATCGTCCATATAAAAACGGAATGAAGTAAAGAATAACTCCGCCAAGAGCGAGCAGGCGCACATATAATCCAAAATAGTTACCTGATCTTAAAAACGTTCTCGTATATAAGTATAAATATGTACGCTTTTCGCCGATTACCGAAAGAATGAAATCAAGCCATTTCCTACGTGCTACTCTTTCTTTTAATGCTGGTACATCAACGAACATGTTCGCGATGCGGTACAGCAGCATCATTTTCTTACCTTCTTCAGAAATTAAATACTCCCAGTTTAGCGGCTTTCCCTTTACCATTTGATGCATGATAGCGAGGTATAACACCATGAGAAGGACGATTCCGCCAATGAAAAGAACTGAAGTACGTTCTACAAGGAAATATACAAATAAACCGTTTAAGATAAAACGAACAAACCAATCAGCCCTTTGTATATTTTGATCTGTTAAAAATGACTTTTCCCACGCTACAAATAAATTCCACGCTTTTACAATGACAAACGCGAGTACAATCCATATGTAAGCAGCTCCTGTTTGTTTCATTTGTTGGAAATATAACGGGGCAAGCGCAGCTGCTACGATTGCGATTATGTATAACTGAATCATAAATGTAAAAAGAAATGCCTTTGTGAAGTAAGGTTTTAACTTTTCTTCAACTGGCAGTAAGTAAACGAGATCCGCTTCTTTTAATAATGTTTGAATGGATCCAGCCGTTAACACAAGTCCAATTAATACTGCCATTACGAGCGCCGCCGGAAACGAAGTTGTTAACGTTTGTAACCATTGCTGGTAATAATACGCTCCCGCACCGATGATGAACACGAAAATAAATTTCAAATGATCATTAAATACGTATTTACTATATGTACGAACTTCTTTTAGAAAGTGACGAAATCGTTCTTTCCATAACGCTGTGCTATTCATAATCTTCTTCCTTTGTTAGCGCGATGTAAATATCATCTAACGTTGCACCTGGCATATGAAACTGTGATTGCAGTTCAGATAACGTTCCCTTCGCCCTTACTTCACCTTGATGCAAAATAATGAACGAATCACAGTAACGCTCTGCTGTCGCTAAAATATGTGTACTCATTAAAATACCCGCGCCACTCTTTTTCATTTGGTCCATCATTTGAAGAAGCGATTGAATCGCTAACGGATCTAATCCAACGAAAGGTTCGTCTACTATGTAAAGAGATGGCTCCACTAAAAATGCGCTCATAATCATTACCTTTTGTTTCATCCCTTTTGAGAAATGAGATGGAAACCATTTTAAACGATTTTTCATACGAAACTCTTGTAGTAGTTGTCCTACACGTTCTTCATATTGTTTTTCATCAACACCATACGCCATAGCTGTTAATTTCAAATGCTCTTCTAACGTTAATTCATCATATAATACCGGCGTTTCTGGAATGAATGAAAAGCTGGAACGGTACGCTGTCATATCATCACGAATTGTTTTCCCATTAATTGTGACAGTTCCTTTTTTCGGTTCCATTAAACCGATAATATGTTTAATCGTCGTACTTTTACCAGCTCCATTTAAACCGATTAAGCCGACAAGTTCGCCTTTATTAACAGAGAACGAAACGTCTTTTAATACAGGTCGTTTCGTATATCCTCCTGTAACATTTTCTACACGCAATAACTCGCTCATACGACACCACTTTCTTCATTAGTATTCATTCTATATTCATCTTACCAAAAATTATGCCGTACTACATAGTATCCATGTACTCAAAAAAATTTTTAAAATTTATTAGCATATATTTTTCCGAAAGCGGACATCATAATTATTGAAGAAGGAACACATTGAAAAAGCAACCACCAATTGATGAGTACAACAACATAGTGAAGTCATCATGAAATGGGGTGTCCAAGTTGGACAATGAAATTTACACATAACCAGATCATTTGTTTCATTTTCGAAACGGGGTGTCTCTGAAAGAGCATATACTGTTTTAAAAAATAAACAATTTCATTTTAAAAAAGATTGCAATTCATTTCACTTGAAAATGGGGTGTCTACGGCAGAAACTTTAGCCGATTTACCGTGCATTTCTTAAATAAATGAGGTGTCTGCGAAACGTAAATTACGATAATGCTTTTTCAATCCCTCTTCAGAAAACAGGAAGCTGAGTCAGCTTCCTGTTTTTCGTGTTTGTTCTCTTATGTAATTATGGTAAAATACGGCTAAGGATATTTGAAAGGATGAGATCAATGAATCATACAGCAGACAATTGTATTTTTTGTAAAATCATTGACGGGCAAATCCCTTGCTCAAAAGTATACGAAGATGAACATGTGCTTGCATTTTTAGATATTAGTCAAGTAACAAAAGGACATACTCTTGTTATTCCGAAAGTTCACAAACAAGACATTTTTGCGTTAACGCCAGAAATCGCATCACACATTTTTTCTGTCGTTCCAAAAATCGCAAATGCGATTAAAGCAGAGTTTAATCCAGTTGGCTTTAACCTACTTAACAATAACGGTGAAAAAGCTGGACAAACTGTGTTCCACTTCCACCTTCATTTAATTCCACGCTACGGTGAAAAAGATGGTTTCGGTGCTGTTTGGAAATCACATCAAAATGAATACACTATGGAAAATTTACAAAACATCGCAAGTACAATTGCAAATAGTGTGAAATAATGACACTATAAGAAGGCGTAATACATAACAAGCCACTTCCCTGAAGTCATCAAATTCCGCATGGCTTGTTTCTTCACTTAAAATGCTCAGGGATGATTGTTTGTGCATAGCACAGATAAGAAAGATATGCATATTTTTTCCATCATGAATACGAACAAAAAATAAGGAGGTCTCCTTTTATGTCAAAAGCTAAATCCTTTATTACAGGTGTTATTTGCGGCGGAGCAGTTGCTGGACTAGCTGTTCTTTTCTCAACTCCTTCTTCTGGTAAAGACATGCGCGGCAAGTTAAAAGAAAAAGGAAATGATATTAAAAAGACTTTAGCTGATATTACAGCTGATACGAAATTATTAAAACGTCAAATCGTTGAAACTGCTTCAGAAGGTAAAGAAGTGTTTCAAGAATTAAAAGACGATATGCACGATACACTTTCTAACTGGAAGCAAGATATTTCTCAAAACAAGCGCCATATTGAGAAAGAAATTTTGGACATCCAAAAGTCAATTGAGAAACTACAAGAAGCTGTTCCAGAAAAAGCGTAAACAAATTCCTGCTTAGTTTTTTGCATATAACAAATATTTTTTATATAAATTGACCTTGACACGGCATATCGTATAGATATGCCGTGTTTTTATGCATTTACAATATATGTTATCACTTAACATGTAAGGACAACGTATGTATTCACGACTCATAAAACGCTTCCATAGTTATGCATGATTTGTATAGAATGTCATTTTTCCGAAAAATTTTCACAATTCTCACAAAAAGACTTTATTAATTTTTATTTTACTGGCATAATAGATAGTAATGAAAAAAGAATGTTAAAGTGGGTGAGTAAATGAAAAGTGGAGAAAAAGATTACTCGGTAAAAGAAGCGATGATTTTCAGCCAACGCATTGCTCAATTATCGAAAGCGTTATGGAAATGTGTAGAGAAAGATTGGCAGCAGTGGATTAAACCTTACGATTTAAATATTAATGAACATCATATTTTAACAATCGCTTATCATTTAAAAGGGGCTTCTATTTCTGAGATTGCTAAGTTTGGAGTTATGCACGTATCAACAGCGTTTAACTTCTCGAAAAAGCTGGAAGAACGCGGCTATCTTGTATTCTCAAAAAAGGAAGATGATAAACGAAATACGTACATTGAAATTACAGACAAAGGGGAAGAATTACTACTTCGCTTAATGGAGGAGTATGATCCTGAAAATAATTCAGTGTTTAATGGGGCTCTTGCACTCCGTAATTTTTATGGGAAGTTCCCAGAAAATATCGAACTGATTGCAATCCTGCGTAATATTTACGGACAAGACTTTATCGATATTTTTGAGAAATCATTAGAAGATATTGAAGAGAACTTTACAGAATCCGATCAAAAGTTAGTTAAGAAATAATCTATTTATTTTTTCGCAATCATGCTTAAGAATTCATTCATAAGCGGCTTAAATAAACCTTGTTTTGCTAGCGCTTCCGCAGTTTCGTGTACTTCGAGCTGATGTGGAAGCGCTTTTTCAAATTGATCTAACAGCGCATCGAACAAAAGAAGCCCTTCTGCTTTCTCCACTACATATTGCTCGTTCAGTTTTTCACAAAGATTTAGTATACGTTCAATATCTTTTTTACGAGCTTTTTTCTTTATGATCAAAGAATAAAATGGACACTTCTCTTCATCAATCATTTTAAATAGTAGGTCTACATAGTATTCAGCTTGTTCTAATCTTCTAACAACGTCCATTTTCTCCCTCACTTTCTAACACAAAGTCTTCTATTTCTGAATTTTGTAACACGAACAAAATATCGTGTGATACAATGTATGTATATGTATTTTAGCCAAAAGGAGGTCTCGCCTCATGACACTTATAACAGTTGTTTTTGTCGCATTCGCACTTCTTGTTATATTTTACACGAATTTCATGACACATACACTGTGTGAACGAAAACAAATAGCTGCGAGCCGCCAGCCCGGTGTCTTTCGGGTTATTAATGTATGTATAACAATTTTATTAATTTCTAGTTATATAGAAATTATATTTCATGGAAAGTGAGGAAGGAAAGCCCCTTCCTCACTTTTTTCCTCTATAAGCAAATTATACCTACAATAACCAATAAAATAAACAGTACAAGTAATAAAATAAGTTGAGAATTCATCCCCATCCCCTCCTCTATTCTGTATATGCGGCATGCGCCCAATATGGCACACTTTCAAAATCTGACACGTGCTGGTTAATTTTTCTTTATCAATATGAAAACGGTTCGAAATATGATATATTAAATTTTGTACATATTGCTTATACTATAGAACAAAACATTCATCAAAACTTTATCCTCAGCCACGGTAAGCCCTGTTAAGCGCGCTTTACCAATATAAAAAAGCAAAAGTATCAGTGAGACTTAATCGGGCTCTTATGAATCAAAATTCATTGGTGTAGGATAAATTAAAAATACATAATAGTAGGAGTGTTTATTGAATGAAGAAAGCTATGCTTGCCTTAGCCGCAACAAGTGTAATCGCATTATCAGCATGTGGAACATCATCATCAGACAAAATCGTTACATCTAAAGCTGGTGACATTACAAAAGAAGAATTCTACGATCAAATGAAGACACAAGCTGGTAAACAAGTACTAAACAACATGGTTATGGAAAAAGTACTTATTAAAAACTACAAAGTTGAAGACAAAGATGTAGACAAAAAGTTCGATGAAATGAAAAAACAATACGGTGATCAATTCGATACACTATTAAAACAACAAGGTATTAAAGAAGAAACTATAAAAACTGGTGTGCGTGCTCAATTAGCTCAAGAAAAAGCTATCGAGAAAACAATCACTGATAAAGAACTAAAAGAAAACTACAAGCCTGAAATTAAAGCAAGCCACATCCTTGTAAAAGATGAAGCTACTGCGAAAAAGGTAAAAGAAGAACTTGGACAAGGTAAATCTTTCGAAGAGTTAGCGAAACAATATTCTGAAGATACTGGTTCAAAAGAAAAAGGTGGAGACCTTGGCTACTTTACTGCTGGTAAAATGGTTAAAGAATTCGAAGATGCTGCTTATAAACTGAAAAAAGATGAAGTAAGCGAGCCTGTAAAATCACAATTCGGTTACCACATCATTAAAGTAACAGACATTAAAGAACAAAAACCATTTGATGAAGTAAAAGGCGACATCAAAAAAGATCTAGTTCAGAAGAAAGCACAAGATGCTGCATTCATGAATGATCTTATGATGAAAGAAATCAAAAAAGCTGACGTAAAAGTTGACGATAAAGATTTAAAAGATCTTTTCGAAGAGAAAAAAGCTGACGATAAAAAAGAAGAAAAGAAATAATGCAGTAAAAAGCTTGGGCTTAGGCCCGAGCTTTTTTTATCCCCTCTTCTCCCGGTAGTTATATCTAGATTCGGTAAATGAAATTATATCGGCGATTTTTCAAATATATCGACCGCAACTCCAATTATATCGGCGATTTTCAAAATATATCAGCGCAACTCCAATTATATCAGCGATTTTCGAAATATATCGACTTACCGACAAAAAACGACAACAAGCGTGACTCCCTCTTCAAACACAAAAAAACCTTGATCCACGCCACGTAGAACCAAGGTTTATCTTATTATCATTGATTAAATGAAAAAACTATGTTAAATTAGAACAGAAACACGTTTCACAAAACAAAAGGAACGTATTTACCCGTATCTTAATTTTACACCAAAACACATCTTCAGTCAACCTCTATTTTTCACTTTTAAAGGAGTGCTACCGTATGAATAAAAAACTTGATCAAGAGCAAAAACGATTGGATACCGTAATTGAAACAATTACGGAGCAAATTGATAAACTGGAAAACGAAACTGGCAGACGCCGAGCAGAAGTAATCAATATTCGTAAACACTTTTGGGATGATGTGAAAGTGAACACGGATACTTTCGATGATTATCTTGAAACAGTTATCAACTTAAGACAACAAGCTCAGTCACTAGCTGTCACACAAATTACCCATAAGCACACCTTTAATCGACTTGCCGCATTAAGACGTATGCATAAAGCACCTTATTTCGGAAGAATTGATTTTAAAGAAGAAGGAGAATCTGCCGCAGATCAAATTTATATCGGCGTCGCTACACTTACTGATGCAAGCGGAGAAAACTTCCTTATATATGACTGGCGCGCACCTATTTCGAGTGTGTACTATGATTATCCACCAGGACCTGCTGAATATAGTACACCAGACGGCGTAATCCACGGTAACGTGGAGAAAAAATTACAATACATTATTCAAAATGGCGAGATTGATTCTATGTTCGATACGAGCCTTACAATTGGTGATGAAATCTTGCAACAAGCGCTTGGAAAAGGCACGAACAAACATATGCAAAGCATCGTCGCTACGATTCAGCGCGAGCAAAATGAAATTATCCGTCACGATGAAGGCCGACTCCTTATCGTGCAAGGAGCCGCTGGTAGTGGTAAAACATCAGCGGCATTGCAACGAATCGCCTACTTACTATATAAATATCGCGAATGGCTAAAAGCAGATCAAATTATTCTCTTCTCTCCTAACTCTATGTTCAATAGCTACGTTTCTAACGTACTACCTGAACTCGGTGAAGAAAATATGCAGCAAGTTACATTCCAAGAATATTTAAATCATAGACTAAGTAAGTCATTTGAAGTTGAAGATCCTTATGAGCAATTGGAATATATGTTAACTGAAACGAATAGCCCTACCTATAAAACGAGAAATGCGAGCATCCGATTTAAAGCATCCACTCAATTTTTCGAGATGATTAGAGCGTACAGACAATCTCTTGAATCTTCAGGTATGCTATTTAGAGGAATGAAATTTAGAGGAAAACTAATCGTCTCAGCTAAAGAAATTACAGAGCAATTTTATAATACTGACTCCTCCCTCCGCTTCCATAGTCGAATTGAGAAGTTAACGGATTGGCTAAATAAGCAAATAGATGCACTTGAAAAAGCAGAACTGAAAAAGCCTTGGGTAGAAGAAGAAATTGAATTACTTAGTAAAGATGAATACCAAAAGGCTTATAAATATTTACAGAAAAAAGGCGAGTTTGACGACAACTCCTTTCATGATTTTGAAAAAGAAACGAGAGTACTTGGACGTATGATTGTCCGTAAAAAAATGAAGCCACTTCGTAAAGGCGTTCAAACATTGCGTTTCATCAATTTCACAGGCATATATAAACAGCTCTTCACAGATGCATCATGGGTTACTGGGGAAAAACCAAAAGAGTGGGATGACATTTGCTCATTAACAGTAAACATGCTCGATGAAGGAAAACTATATTACGAGGACGCAACTCCATTTTTACTTTTAAAAGAGTTAATTGAAGGCTTCCAAACGAACAGATCGATTAAACACGTACTCGTAGACGAAGCGCAAGATTATTCGCCGTTTCAGTTCGAGTTTTTAAAACGTCTCTTCCCTGCCGCGAGAATGACAGTACTCGGCGACTTTAACCAAGCGATATTTGCTCATGCGAGTGAAACAGTTAATTTCGATACACTTACAAATTTATACGGTCCAGACGAAACAAACGGCATTAACTTAACTCGTAGCTATCGCTCCACAAAACCGATTATTGAATTCACACGCGCTCTCGTACCGGAAGGCAAGAACATTCACGCCTTTGAACGTGACGGCGAGAAACCCACAGTGACGAAAGTAGCGAATGAGAGCGAACTGCACGAACATATTACTGCCAAAGTTGCTGAACTACAAAAAGAGCAGCACAATACAATCGCAATTATATGTAAATCCGCAGCTGAAAGCGCCGCTGCATACGAAGCACTTAATCATATCGATAATATTAAACTCGTGAAGAGTAACTCAGCCGAGTATGAGCAAGGCATTGTCGTGATCCCTGCTTACTTAGCGAAAGGTATCGAATTTGATGCCGTTATTATTTACGATGCTTCTAAAGATGTGTACAGCACTGAGAGCGTTCGTAGATTGTTCTACACTGCTTGTACGCGCGCGATGCATGAATTGCAACTTTATAGCGTTGGCGAGGTTAGTCCTTTTGTGCTTGGGGCTGATTCGTATAGTTTTGAGCTAATAACTAAAACACCTTGATGATTATCAAGGTGTTTTTCTCATTCTAAAAGGAATATCTTTACGTCGATATACACTTAACACAATTCCCATTATAAATGCATGAAACAGAGTTGGTATCAATCCGTAGCTAATAAATGGTAATGATATAGAAACACGTGGTAATATCCCGAGGGTCATGCCAACATTACAAATAAAATGGATTACAAAAAGAGTCACTCCGCCAACGAGAAGCAATTTACCATAACCATCATTTATTTTATAAGCTATGTTCATTATTCTTACTGCAAAAAGAGAAAGAATCACGACAAGAACTAGCGCAAGTACATATCCATAATAGTAAGTCAAACTTGCAAATACAAAATCAGTATGAGTAGCAGGGATAGACTTTATATTTTCATATGTACCAAACCAACCTGCCGATGCCATTGCCTCTTTTAAACGTAAATACCATAGATCATGCTCTGGATTTAACATTCCTAAAATTCTGGCCATACGGTATTCTTTTACAGCAGACCAGGAAAGTAGATCCCTAATAATCAATGGTACAATAGGTAAAATCGTAATGAGCCATGCCGTTTTCTTTCCTAACTTACTCCACCAAAGCATAACAAATACCATCGTAATATAGATGAAAATTGGTAAAAGAATTGATGTAGTTGAAAATAGATATAAAGAAAATACGTACAACATGAGAAGATGCATAAGCTTTAACCTACTATTATTGAAAAAAGAAGCCCAAGCCAGAAAGAAGAATGGTATCGTCATTAAACAGTCAATTGTGATGGGACCAATTTTTATGATTGCCTCTCCAATCACGTAACCAGTCGGAAAACATTTTATCATTAATAAGATCAGTACCCCAATTGTATAAAACAACCATCCAAACCTCTCTAACTTCCGATAATCAATCAGCATTATCCCAACAGCTGTTACAACACCGAGAATAACAAATATCACCTTATTCATGAATAAGTCAGCATGTCCAAAAGTTATAACCGGCAAAAACCCTAACCCCATCGCAGCCACTAATAAACCAATTAAAAACCAATCCACCTTTGGTTTATACAGTTTGTTAAGTTCTTCGCCAAGTTTGACCGGACTTCCCATTTGTTCAACGGCCTTATCTTCCGCAACTGCCTCACTTAACCCTTTCCCTATCCACATATTCTTCGTCTGTTTTAAGTGAAATTCTAGTTCCGTTACCACCAAGTCCTTCGCTTCTTTTGATTTAATATGGTTCGTAACTTCCTTTAAAAAACGCTCCCCTTTTTTGTTCAATTTTTTCTCACTCCTGTACTAATCCTTTTAATATAAATCGTGCCTTCGTAGCATTCTTCTCTGCCTTTCGCAGCATCTTGTTTCCTTTATCATTTAATTGATAATATTTAGCTCCTACGTGATCCCAGTTAGATTGGATAAAGCGATTCTGTTCTAGACGATGTAATAAAGTGTATAGAGACCCTTCATCACCTTCGAATTTTTGAATCCCTCTCCCTCTTAGTAACTGCATCAATTCATAACCTGTTTTTTCATTCATAAGAAGTTGTAACACTGCTAAAAGGATATCTTCTTCCTTTTCGGACGATTGCTTAATTTTTTCGCGCACCTGCTTCTGGTGTTGATCAGAAAAACTCAAATGTTTAAACGTTGTGTTCTCCATTGATTTTCGCAAGCCTTTTAATCGATCTTCCATTTGATTATCCCTCCAATCCTTTCTTCAAAAGCTCCTTCGCTTTTTTCAGTCTCGTTTTTATCGTGTTTTCTTTCACGTCTATTACAGTAGCAATCTCTTTAATTGATAATTCTTCATAATAAAATAGATAAATGACTTCTCGATATTTTATCGGTAAATTCATTACCGCAGAAGCGAGCTCACGATCCTCCGCATTTTGCATAACAGTTTGTTCGACACTATCATTTTGAACCCCCATATAAGCAGATTCATCCTCTGTCACGATCACCTTTTTGTTATACCAACTTTTTATATAGTCCTTACATTGATTAATCGCAATTCTCCATAACCACGTTTTCACATTCGACTTCCCTTTGTATGTATGAAGAGACTTATAACATTTCACAAATATATCTTGCGTTACATCCTCAGCGATTTCTTTATTGTTTACATATGAATACACAAGCTGCAGGACTTCTTGTCCATACTTGTTCATGATTTCATCGATAAGGAGTTCCTTATCTTCTATTTCAAACGCTTCTACCGTTAATTCATCCACATCATTTCCTCCTTCCCATATATTAGACGACGCACTGTATAGAAAAGTTTTATAAATGTATAAAAAATACGGACGGCAATAACGTTTTTTTATAAAACACTTTCCAGCCACTTACATATAATAAACCGAATAGTCGTTACAATACATTCACTGAAAGAGCGACTCTCTCCCAAGGCGCTCTTTCAGTTTGTGATAAGGGTTTTATCGTAGTGCTCTAGTAGTTCTGGATCTTCATAAATGTTTTTATCAAATTCATCATCCAAAAGCTTCTAGGTAATTTTCTTTGAGCAGGGTGTATCCTCCGCTAAATTAAAAAGAGAACTCATTTAATTTAATAGTTCGCCTTTTAAATATTACCGCAATTTTCTATGTTAAAATTAATGTTGGAGGTGTTTCTTATGGAGGAATTGCAAGAAATTTTAGAGAAAAGCAACTATACATATGCAATAATTCAACACGAAAAACCGATACACTCAAGACAAGAGGGCTCAGAGTATTTTGGGATTGAAGTTGGGCAAACAGCTCCAACGATGATACTAAAAACCGATAAAGGCTTCTTTGTGTTAATTGTATCTGGAAGCCGTAGTAAAATTAATTTTGAGAAAATAGCTAATATTTTAGGTTGTAGTAAAGTGAAATTAGCATCTCCAGAGGAAGTTCAAAAAGTTACAGGCTTTCAGGTAGGAAGTGTTCGTATGGTAGGTCTTGATTTACCTTGTGTGATAGACAAACGACTTTTCCATTATGATTATATTTACGGAGGTACTGGTCAATCAACATTTACTTTAAAACTTGAACCACAGGCCTTAAATGAATTAAATCAAGTGATCGCAACTTTCGATTAATAGGGAATACTACATTTTCTTGTTTAACAAACGGGTGCCATTTTTTGAATAAAACCTAAATTTCCAAACCACTTTATTGTTATATTTTTTTAGTGTAGTAAAGTATCTTACATCAAGATTAAACAACTATATTTTTAACCCCGTCCTAAATTTAGAACGGGGTTATACTTGTTTGGGCTTTTAAATTAAATAACTTTATTGTCATTTTACAATATCTACATTTAGTTTTGGATTTTCTGCTAACTCTTCAGTCGATTCAACCTCAATTTCTGAAGTGAACGGAATTACATACAGATATACCATCTAGATTTTAGGATCATAAGTAATTAATTTTTTTATGATACACCTCATATCCGTATTCATTTGTCTTGTTCCCTATTTTAAAACATAATACAATTGAAATGTAACTTAATAAGCTATAACTAGTAGGTGTGGTAATCATCTCTTCCATTTTGAAAAAAGGGGGGAGGTGATAAAATGATCGCGATGTTTGTCATTAAATTAGTGTACGGTATCCTAACCGGAGCTGGCGTTGTCATCGGTAGAAGATACGTCGGTCCGTGGCTAATTTCTGTATACAAAAAAGCGAGAACCACCCTGCTTCGTGGAAAAGGTAAGGGCGGTTCTCGGCTAAAACGTTAATGTAATTGTCTTATAACCGCACCTACTACCACCACAATAGCAAGTTAGGTTACACAAGGCAGAAGTTTCTCAGGCTTCTGTCTTCTTTATTTTATGCAAAATTCACACTACATACTCTATCATCATTGTAACACATTTTATTTATTTTTAGTCAAGAGAAAAAACCACCTAAAGGCTCCCCTTCAGGTGGTTCTCTATTTTATGCTAACGCAGCTGCCTGTTCTTGTTGATCTAGACTTTTTCTAGTTCAGCTGTGCCGCTCTCATCATTTATAGCACCAATAAAGACGGATTATGTACCCGCTTCATAACAGTATGAGTAAACAAGGAACAACACCTATTACGAATATAAAAAATCCTCTCACTATATAACACCTATGTTTTCAGCAATACTCTATTACCATCAAACTAAATTTGTATAATTTAAACTACAGAATAGCAAGCTAATTTTCAAATATCTTCTTGCGCATTATCCTAAATTTATTATCTATTTGTATCATGCTTATAAATAAAAGATATCCTACCGACGCACCGAGCATATTTATAGCAATCCGCCACACATCAAAAACATCAGACAAAGTTAGTAAATGTAATATCTCCCAAACAAGAAAGGTCATAACATACCACTTACGAGCTTTCTTGTAGTTAGTCACTTTATTAATAAGCACTGGAACGAAAAATCCAAATGGAACTACTAATATTATATGTTGTAAAACGCTTAGCCAATAAGTTGAGTTTCCCCAAGGACCTGGATGTGCAATAAAATCTTCAACTTGCCAAAGTGTTATTCCAAAAAGTTGTAATAACGTTTCTAAATCAGATATATGTAAAAATTGCTGCCAAAATTCAATGGGATGATAGACAGTCCCACCTGTCAAACTGCGAACAGAGTCAAATGTAGAAGTTGAAATAAACGTTCCTAAAAAGACAATAAAACAAATGATTATATAAGGAATACATAAAATTTTTGATAATACCTTTAATGACCTAGGAACTTCGTATACCGATTTATTAATCTCTACGCCAATAACTTTTGATTCTCCAAAACTTTGAATCGCTTTATAAATCGCTGCTTTTTCATTCATACCTTGTTCCATATATTCTTCTTTCAAGCTGTTCAAGTGATCATACATTTCTAGAAATAACTCATCCTGTTCAATATCACTAAGTTCTGAATAGGCTAAAATAGACTTAATATACTCATCAAATTCACTCATAAATAACTCCTTTCTGACAAGCTTGAATTAATGCTGTTACACTCTCCCAAGAGTTCACTTTCTTCTGCAATTCTTTTTTCCCTTTATCTGTAATAGTATAGAATTTCCTTTTCATCCCATTCTCAGATTCATTCCAATAAGATTCAAGAAACTCCTTTTTCTCTAATCTCTTTAAAGCAGGATATAAAGTTCCCTGCCCCATACTATACAAATCTTCACTTGCATCCTTTAAACTTTGAGCTATTTCATATCCATATGTATCACGTTTTGCAATGATAGAAAGTAATAAAATATCTATACTTCCCTTCAAGATTTCTTTGTCCAACAATACCACCACCTTATATACATCGTATAACAACATATGTCGTTATACAATATAGTTAGAAGAATATTCCATAAAAAAACCACCTAAAGGCTCCCCTTCAGGTGGTTCTCTATTTTATGCTAACGCAGCCGCCTGTTCTTGTTGATCTACAGGAATTACAGCGTCTGTTAATGCTTTTTCTAGTTCAGCTGTATATTTCATTTGTTCTTCTTTGCTCCAGCCTAGTTTCGCAGCCATGTAGTTGATTACTGCTTCTTTCCACTCGTATACCCAGTGGATGTTGAAGAATACAGCGCCTCTACGGCGTACGAAGAAGTCAACTGGTTTTGCTGTCATTTCGTAATCCATTGCGTATACAAGCGGGATTAGAACGTCAAGCGGCATGTTGTATTCTTTCGCTTCGTCTTTATGTTTTTTCGCTAAGTCAAATAGTACGTCAACGTTAGAACCGTAGAATTTCGCGAATTCTTCTGCTTGTGCTGTTGTTAAACCATATTTCGTACCTTCGCCAGCTTTTTTCGCAACGAATGCTGGGAATCCGTGTGAACCATCTACATGTCCACCAGAGATTGGCATATGTTTCGTGTCGCTCTTCGGATATGCGCTATGACCTTCTTTTTGTAGTAAGTTCGTTACGTAGTCTACTACCATTTCAGCCATTTTGCGGTATCCTGTTAATTTACCACCTGCGATTGTAATTAAACCAGATTCAGAAGTCCAAATTTCATCTTTACGAGAAATTTCAGATGCACTCTTACCTTCTTCATAAATTAACGGACGTACACCAGCCCAGCTTGATTCAATGTCTTTCTCTGTAATTTTCACGCTTGGGAACATGTAGTTAATCGCATTAATGATGTATGTGCGATCTTCTGTTGTCATTTGTGGTACAGCTGCGTCTTTATCGTAGAACGTATCTGTTGTACCTACATAAGTTTTTCCGCCGCGAGGAATCGCGAACACCATACGTTTATCTGGTGTATCGAAGTAAATTGCTTGACCTAATGGGAAACGTTTTTGGTCAATTACTAAGTGAACACCTTTTGATAACTGAAGTACTTTTCCTTTTTTCGAGTTATCTTTTTCACGAAGTGTATCTACCCAAGGGCCAGCTGCGTTTACAATTTTCTTACCGTACACTTCATATACTTCACCGTCTAGTAAATCGATTACACGTACACCGCATACTTTTCCATCTTTATATAAGAAACTGTCTACTTTTGCGTAGTTAACAGCTTTTGCGCCGTGCTCAATTGCTTCTTTCATTACTTCAATTGTAAGACGCGCATCATCTGTACGATATTCTACGTAGTAACCGCCGCCTTTTAATCCTTCTTTTTTTACAAGAGGCTCTTTGTTTAATGTTTCTTCACGGTTAAACATCTTTCTGCGCTCGCTTCGTTTTACACCTGCTAAGAAGTCGTATACACGAAGACCAATTGATGTACTAAATGATCCGAACGTACCGCCTGTATGGAACGGAAGTAACATCCACTCTGGTGTTGTTACATGGGGACCGTTCTCATATACGATCGCACGCTCTTTACCCACCTCTGCTACCATTTTCACTTCAAGTTGTTTTAAATAACGTAGACCACCATGTACAAGCTTCGTTGAACGACTTGATGTACCTGCTGCAAAGTCCTGCATTTCAAACACAATTGTTGATAACCCGCGTGTTGCTCCATCTAATGCAATACCAGAACCAGTAATACCTCCACCAATTACGATCACATCTAACTCTTGTTTATTTACTCCGTTTAATACGTCTTTACGTTGTTTACTTGAAAATTTCATGGTAATTCCTCCCTTTGATAACGAAAAAAGAGACCACAAACTCCGCTATAGATTTCGCCTCTATAGCGCGTTGTGGTCTCTCCAAATCTCCTACCGAATTATTAACTTGTCATCATTATAACACTGTTTATGATTATTTGAAAGCTTTTGTTGCTTCAATTGCTTTTTTCCATCCAGCATATAGCTCTTCGCTTGTTTTCGCTTCCATCGTTGGCTCAAAGCGTTTGTCCATATGCCACTGTTCTTTAATTTCATCTTGGTTTTTCCAATATCCAACTGCAAGACCAGCTAAGTATGCTGCACCTAGAGCCGTTGTTTCGTTGATCACTGGACGCTCTACAGGAACATCTAAAATATCACTTTGGAACTTCATTAAGAAGTTATTTTTAACCGCTCCGCCATCAACGCGTAATGTTTTCAGTTCAATACCTGAATCTGCTTCCATTGCGCATAATACATCTTTCGTTTGGTAAGCTAAAGATTCTAGCGTTGCACGAATGAAATGCTCTTTCGTCGTACCGCGTGTTACACCAAACATAGCGCCGCGTACTTCACTATCCCAATAAGGTGTTCCTAGTCCAACGAATGCTGGTACAACGTATACACCATCAGTTGATTCAACGCGATTCGCATACACTTCACTCTCACTTGCATCTTTAAACATGCGCATTCCGTCACGTAACCACTGAATTGCAGAACCTGCTACGAAAATACTTCCTTCTAATGCGTAGTTTACTTTACCATCTATTCCCCATGCAATTGTTGTTAATAGACCGTGCTCAGAAGCTACTGCTTTTTCACCTGTGTTCATTAACATGAAGCAACCAGTTCCGTAAGTATTTTTCGCCATACCTTCACCGAAACAAGCTTGTCCAAATAATGCTGCTTGTTGGTCACCAGCTACACCTGCAATCGGTACATTTTGACCGAAGAAGTGGTAATCAATTGTTTCTCCGTAAATTTCAGATGATGGACGTACTTCTGGAAGCATGCTCTTTGGTACTGTTAACATTTCTAGAAGCTCATCATCCCACTGTAAGTCGTGAATGTTAAACATTAACGTACGTGATGCGTTTGAGTAATCTGTTACGTGTGCTTTACCACCAGATAGTTTCCATACAAGCCACGAATCAATTGTTCCGAATAATAGATCGCCGTTTTCTGCTTTTTCTCTTGCACCTTCAACGTTATCTAAAATCCATTTTACTTTCGTTCCAGAGAAGTATGCATCAATTAAAAGACCTGTTTTTTCGCGAACCATTTCACTATAACCTTTTTCTTTTAACTCATCACAAATTTCAGCTGTTTGGCGAGATTGCCATACGATTGCGTTGTAAATTGGTTTACTAGTCGTTTTATCCCAGACAACCGTTGTTTCACGTTGGTTCGTAATACCGATACCAGCGATTTGTTCTGGTTTTACATCTGCTTCGCTTAAGCAAGTTGCGATAACTGCTAAAATAGATCCCCAAATTTCTTGTGCATTATGCTCTACCCAGCCCGGCTTTGGAAAATGTTGTGTAAACTCTTTTTGAGCTGAATGAACAATTTCACCTTTTTTATTGAAAAGAATTGCGCGTGAGCTTGTTGTTCCTTGGTCTAATGAAAGAATATATTTTTTCATATCGGTTTCCCCCTTATGCTACTTTTCTACTATTTGTATTGCTTCCGCTTTTTTTACTTGTCATATAAGAGATTGCTAGTACAATCACAGTTGCGATAATCACATAAATAAGTGCTGAATTTTGCTTTCCTTCAAATACAACTTGATGGAATAAACCTGCAAGTGATCCACCTAAAATTGGACCAACTACTGGAATCCATGCATACTTCCAGTTTGAACCGCCTTTTCCTGCAATCGGAAGGAAGAAGTGTGCGATACGCGGACCTAAATCACGCGCTGGGTTAATTGCGTATCCTGTTGTCCCACCTAATGATAAACCAATACTTACAATTAAGAAACCTACGATAAATGGATTTAATCCATCTGCAAATTTATTTGCACCAATTGCTAATATACCAAATACTAAAACGAATGTTCCAATCATTTCACTTAAAAGGTTTGCAAATGTGTTCGGAATTGCTGGACCTGTTGCAAATACACCTAACTTTGTTCCTGGATCTTCTGTTTCTTTCCAGTGTGGTAAGTAATGTAAATATACGATAACTGCCCCGATAATTGCCCCAATCATTTGTGCTACGATATAACCTGGTACGTCACTCCATGGGAACGCTCCCTTAAATGCTAATCCTATCGTTAAAGCTGGATTCAAATGTGCCCCACTAATTGATCCAACCGCATACGCTGCAACCGCTACTGCTAAGCCCCAGCCCATTGTAATAACAATCCAACCTGAATCTTTCGCAAACGATTTCTTTAAACTTACACCAGCACAAACGCCGCCACCAAGTACGATTAACAACGCAGTCCCTATTAACTCTCCTAAAAATGCTGACATAGTATCCCTCCACAATCAATTTAAACGCTTCCAAATGTGATAGAGGTAAAATGAATGGCCATTCGTTTTTGTCAAAAGAAAAAGACCCACAGCTTGCACGCTTCTATATACATTTATATAGAAACAATGAAATGTGGATCTCTACTTTTCTCCGTCACGTTTATTAACTTGTCTATAATGTTAACCGTAAATGAAAGCGGTGTCAACGAAAAAATTCACATTTTCGTCACTTTTTTTGGTAATGTTTCCATAGTTCGCGTTTTGATGTCGTAATTGCTGTCGCACCAGCGTTTAAAGCTCTTTCCACATCTTCTACAGTACGAATAAAACCACCCGCTAAAATCGGTACACCAGTACGCTCTTTCACTTCAGCGATAACGTCCGTTAATGCTCCAGGAAGTACCTCAATATAATCCGGTTTCGTCTTATCTAAAAGATTGCAGCTCTTCTCCATTGCACTCGAATCGATTAAAAAGATGCGTTGTATTGCCACAACACCTTTTTGCTTCGCCTTCATAATAACGCTCGCCTTTGTTGAAAGTAACCCGTACGGTCTAAACTCCTGACATAAATATTCCGTCGCATGCCCATCACTCTGCAAACCATGAATTAAATCCACATGTAAAAACACCTTTTTACAATATTGCTTCGCAAGTGATATAACACTCTTCAATTGACCGACATGAATATCTAAAATAACGATATATTCATACGAACTATGTAATAGCTTTTCCAAATCTTTAATTTGCCTCACTGCCGGCAAAATCTTCTGTTCATGAAATTCCATTCTATATGTCCCCTTCTTTATGTCATCCTATCCTTTATAGTACACAATTTAAGTGAAAAGAACAGCTAGTGTTGGGGATTTCTTTCAAATCTTTCTCTTATCTATATATTTTCTTCAACTTATCGGAACCTATACCACCTATAATCATTAGTGCAAGGGGCAAAAGATTCATTACATATGGCGCATCTGCTACAATTGTAATACTTGCTCCAGCAAACTTATTTAGCATCCATACAACGATTTTTGCAATAAACAAAAATACTCCTATCATAAATAGACTATCAAAAAACACCTTCCATTTTGGATACGCCAATTGCTTACTATCTTCAATTACTTTCTGCGTCAATTCTTCATCACTCCTCAGCAGTTCATCAATTGTAATACCGAACAGATCACTTAAATGAATAATAATTTCAATGCTCGGATAGTTCTTTCCCGTCTCCCATTTCGAAACAGATTACCTGCTCACACGAAGTTTTTCAGCCAAATCATTTTGCGACCAATTTCTTTTTTCCCTTTCTTCTTTTAAACGCTCACTAAAAATCATACTGTGTTTATCACCTCTCTATGCCCATTATGTTCAAATAAATGATGAAGAGTAAAGCGAGTTATCGTTGCATTTCCTGCGCAACTTATGCGTTACAGCTTATAATGGCGCTATTTTATATGTTTCTTCCCTATACTATGCTCCAATAATAATTTCCCGAACAATAATACAAAGGACGGATACTAATAAATTGAAACTTTAATCAGTGGGGGTTTTGTTGATCCCCCACCTAACTTCTTTGCTTCCGCTGAATTTTGAGGTGGGGGGTCTTACTGCCCGGCAAATAGCGGGATAAAGACTAGATTAGGCATAAAAAATACGCCATCCCTTCTTATCAGTCTCCAGAAAGAATAACGCAAATTTTCATTTTTACTCATCATTTTTCGGACTATATGAAAACCCCGGATATTTCACAACAGGCCACTTCTCCTTACGCAGGGAATCCATTACTTGCGGGCCAACATGTATATTACTCTCCACTATTTCTTTAGGAGTCAGTGCCATCCATTGATTTAACGATACATCTTCAAAACGATTACTTCTGAACATCTCTAAAAACCATAATGTTTCGGTACCTGTATTTTGAATATAATGCCCCGTCGCAAACGGTACATATCCGACATCGCCAGCTCTATAATCAAATGTACGAGCGGTACCATTTCCAAGAAACACAGTCATTCTCGCTTCCCCTGTCAAATAATATTGCCATTCATCATTATTCGGGTGCCAATGAAGTTCTCTCATTCCGCCAGGCTCAACCTCAACGAGCGCTGCTGCGATTGTTTTGGAAATAGGGAAATTTGTAGAATCTACAATTCGAACGCTACCACCAGGAGTCTTAATCGGCTTTTGTTTTAACAATTCATGTTTAAATGTTAAAGGAACTTCTCCTTTAGGTGATTGAATTTCCTGACTTTCAAGCGAACCTGGCACCTCTCCTTGATAAATATAAACTTGATCTGAAGGAATAGAACGAAAAGCACTCTCAGGTACTCCGAAATTAGCCGACAACACTTCTTTTGGCGTATGCGCAAACCAATCAGAAATAGCTAAAGTAGATAAATCAGAAAAATGCCCATCATCGAAAACGAGTAGAAATTCACAATGTTCCAATCCTTGAATGGAATGCGGAATACCAGGAGGAAAATACCAAAGATCACCTGGCCCAACATCAGCAATAAAATTACGCCCATTTTGATCAACAGCCGTTATGCGCGCCCGTCCTAAAAGCATATACGCCCATTCTGCCTCTTTATGCCAATGTAGTTCTCGTACTCCACCGGCCGTTAAACTCATATTCACTCCCGCAATCGTCGTCGAAACCGGTAGTTCCCGAGCAGTAATCTCCCGAGACCACCCGCCTTGTTTCAAAATCATAGAAGTGTCCGAGAATGAAAACTTCAAGTTAGGAACTAACCCTGCATCCGTTATAGGCGGAACAAGCATATTCGGATTTTGAATATCCCGCATAACATTACGAGGTCCAGAATCAATCGCACCTGCTCCGTCGCTGCGGATTGGTTGTGGCACATTCCCTCCCGCTTCATTAACAGTACATTTCTTCATGATTACACTCCTTTTTCATCCGATTAGTAAGTAAAAAGCCTCCATCATAGTTTATGAATTGGGCTTTAGATGGTTACAGTTACATCGTGAGAAAGGTTTGCCTATCATTATCGTTTTGTTCATTTCTCAACTTATACTAGTATGCTTAGCGCTTAGGAAGACAAAAAAATAAACTAGAACTAACAAAAAACCCTGTAAAATTGAAGTGACCCCCGAAAAGGGGACACCAATCAAAACACCTAAACCACTTGTTCCCTAAATTCTTTAGGGGATAGGTGGTTTAATTTTTCTTGAATTCGCACACAATTGTAGTAATGAATGTATTCTAGCACAATCTTTTGCACAGTTGTGTTGGATACTTTTGTTATCTCTTGTGAATAGAAGGCTTCACTTTTTAAATGACCAAAGAAGCTTTCCATGACGGCATTATCATGGCAATTTCCTCTCCGGGACATGCTGGTGATCATGCCGTTTTCTTTGGCATACGCTTGAAATTCTTTTGCTGTATAAATACTTCCTTGATCTGAGTGAAGAAGGACATCTTTTACTTTTCGCCCTCTCATTGCTTGTTTTAATGTCTTCATCGCTAATGTCAGTGTTTGTGATTCGCTGATGACACAACTAATAATTTCACGATTAAAGGCATCCATAATCGTTGATAAATACAAGGTACGCTCTCCAAATAAGAGATACGTCACATCCGTAAACCACTTTTCATTTGGTCTGGATGCATCGAATTGGCGCTCCAATCGATGAGGGGATACCATTGGCTCCGTACCATTGATATATTTCTTTTTCTTTCGACGTACTTTTGAAAGAATGTGATTTTGTCTCATGATTCGTAATACTTTTTTATGATTGACACACAGTCCCATTTTTCGAAGAGTAGCGGTCACTCTTCGATATCCATACCGGAATTTATGCCTAAGACAAACGTCCTTTACTTTCTCTTCTATACCATCTTTCAAATCTTCCGTTCGTTGTAACCAACGATAAAATGTGGAACGGGGTAATTCTAATACGTTACACAATTCTTTTACCGTTATTTTTGTTTTTACATTTTCCCATAAAGCAACTACAGTTTCTGGTTTCAGCCCCTTTCGATTTCCAGATACTTTCCCCATACAAGTAATTTTGTTTTTAGATGTTTATTTTCTAAACGTATCTGTTCTAATTCACTGAGCTCTTTTGGTCCTTTTCCATAAGAATATTGTTTTCCTACAGGTTGTTGAAAACGATACGTTTGATCTGTACGATACCATTTCATCCATGTCTTAATTTGGGAAACATTTTTAATTCCGAGTTTCTCCATAATTGTACGATTTGAGTAGCCGTCTTTCTTCATTTCAATCACTTTCCACTTTGTTTCTTCTGGGTAATGAACTCTTGTCTTCAAACGAAAAACACCTCCAATGAATTTGCATACTTAGTATGCGAATTCAGGAGGTGTTTTTTTCATGTACCACTATTCGGGTTCACTTCAAATAGAGTGGGTTTTTGGTTACATAGATGATGTAACAAGAAAAAGAGATTACGAATAGTAAGAAAGCAACGAAATTAGATTTATACATAAGAGAATTCCTTTCTCAAAAAATGCATACAAATATTGACGAATTGTAGCGAATCCGTGTGGGATTTGTACGAAAGATGTCGAATTAAACGTTTGTTTAAAACATAAAGATTGGGATAAAAGCCCTATATCGTTGATGCATCAACATTTTATCGTCAAGGAAATCCCCTTGATAGGTAGTATGTATTCGCCATATGTTGCAATTTAATCATGGGATCATAAAAAATAGGAAAAAAGATTGAGCGAATGCGCCCAATCTTCCAAATGACAGCTTACCACAGCTTATAGAATATAATAGCAAACATATATCCATTTGTCTCAATACGTTTATTATTTCGCATCTTCAAATACATGCAATGCATCTTTACGGAGCTTATCTTTTTCAGTATCTGACCTTTTGAAATCGTATTGATATAAAGCGGATTCCCAATCCCCATACATCGGATTCGGGAACACAATAAATTTTTCTCCAAATGCTTCGTGTATCGCTTCAACTGATTGATTTCTATCTTGTACAGATTTCTCATCAAATCCTGTAAAATCAGATAAATTATCTCCAAAGAATAGAATAATATCATGTTCTGTCGCAACTTTCTTTCTGCGTTCTTCCTTCCCTTTTTCTTCTTTTCCCTGCAATAAGACATGCTCCTTATCAGCTTGCGGGATATTCAGATTCTGTAAATTTTGTAAGGTAGCATCTAATTGACTTTGTTTGCGATTTGAAATGTAGTAGATCGCCACACCTTTTTTATTTGCATATTGTAAAAAGGAAACGGCACCAGGAAGATCTTCTGCTTTCGCTTGTTGAATCCAATCCTCCCATTTATAAGGAAATCCTTTCTTCTCTTTTACTGTCATGGCTTGATACGGACTATTATCCACGACAGTTTCATCTAAATCTAAAACGATGGCAGCCTTTTTCTCGGTACCTTTGGCAAGTGCTGCGTCTAATTTCATCTTTCCGATATTATATCCTTGATGATAGAGCGCTTTGACTTCTCCAGCGGTTTGATACCAAGCATCTGCCATCACTTGTTGTTCGGTTAGTGAAAATGGTTGTTTCGGCTGTGTTTGTGGTGACTGACACCCTATAAGAGAAAGAGAAAAAAGTGTTAGAGCTATACTTGTTTTGAAAATGGGTTTCATTGTGTATCACACTCCTAGTTGTATATTTTGTATGGTATGCGCTTACTTTACGGGAATTATATTAAAAATACAATGCTCTTTTATTAGAAAAACACCTTCAATTATTTTAAAGGTTCTTATAGGGTTGTGTACTCGTTTTAATTCGTTCACATGCTTTTCCTACTCCGCATAAATTAAAAACGTTTACTAGTCAATCTGAAGAGTTTGTTTCAAGTGAGTTCGTATACAGTTGGTACACAAAACCATTCGTTTCATATAGATTGGTTGTATCAACATGATCAAAACGGTTCTGTTGCAAAGTTTTTTAAATGAAGCTAAACTTTTGCAAAACAGAGTGAGGAGCATCCAAAATGAGATATTTTAAAGGAAAACAGTTCAAAAAAGACATTATTTTAGTAGCCGTTTTTCTTTAAGCTATCGTGATGTATCTGAAATGTTGAAAGAACGTGGTGTATCAGTGCATCCTACAACCATCATGCGTTGGGTGCATGAATATGGCAATCTCATCTATCAAATGCGGAAGAAGAAAAACAAATTAGCGCACCATGTTTGGCATTTGGATGAGACGTATATGAAAGTCAAAGGAGAATGGTGTTATTTATATCGCGCCATTGATAGTGATGGACATACACTGGACTTTCAACTTCGAAAAACACGTAATCATCAAGCTGCTTATTCCTTCATGAAAAGGTTGGTCAAACAGTTTGGAGAACCATCGGTTCTTACGACAGACAAGGCTCCTGCTTTACTTTGTGCATTTAAAAAATTGAAGAAAGACGATTATTATACACAGACCAAACATTGTACGATTAAACATCGTAATAATCTTATTGAACAGGACCATCGACATGTCAAACGCCGATTTGTGAAATCAGCTGGATTTCAAACTCTTCGTCATGCTTCTCGTACTATTAAAGGAATCGAAACGATTCAGGCTATCTATAAACAGAGGCGAAATTTTCAAACGAATTTCGTCTTTTCGGTATACAATGAATTACAACAATTAGTGGCCACTGCATAAATATTTCCTCTCATTTCTCTACTCGTGTAAACCTTTTTCAAACTTTGCAACAGAACCCTCACTAATAATCTCGAGTTTTTCATGGCTGATATCCCTTGGATAAGATATACACTTATCTCCTGTTTTTTCATACATCCTAACATATTTATGAGACTATAAACAGACTCTTAAAGTAAATTTCGCAACTGGAAAATAGAATCTCTTAATGTCATTTGTAAAAGGACAAATATTAGGAACTAAATAATTTAAATATGTGGTAAATGGAATATTATTATGCATAATAATATTCCAGTACTATGCAGTAAAGGAGAAAAATGAATGAATTTAAAAGCCACTGCTATAGCATCAGCATGTGCATTCTCAATTTTACCGTTTGATTCCATTGTTTCTCATGCAAGTGAAAATGAATCAAAAACAATTTGTCTAGGTAATAAAAACGATTTTTTTACTGATCTTATTACATTGTCAGGAAGTACATGATGTATCCCAAACAACAAGATGGACGAATGGCAAAAAAATTGTAAGAAATAAGGGAATACAATTCATCTAAAAAATGAAGTGAAAAGAGAATTTTCTTTTCTATTTAGGTATTGGTTAAAAGCGAAGACGTTTTTAATTTTTTGACTAGTTCAATGGAATTATCAAAACAGATTGGGGGTGAAATAATGAAATCAGGCGATTTTGTCCTACATTTTACTGCTGAAAAGTTAGGATTTATTAAGGAAGAAAAATCTAATGTTACAAAATTAAATACAGTACATGATTATGCACAAGAAAGTACTATTGAATTTTTTGCAGAAATATTTAAATCGATGTATTCGTCAATTGTTAAATATCGCGAATCAATTAGAAAAGAAGCACCCGAAGCTGTGAAATATATAGAAGATAAGTTGAAAGAGTATAATTATTTATAAGAGTTCTGGTGCAAATATTCTAAATTATTTTATAATTACTCGGCCATCTAAAGTCCATATAAGGTACATACAGCCGGAGATCCTTATACGGATTATGAAAAAGCAGCTGGTAAAATAGATGGAGCTACAAAGAAAGACGCTCAAAATCCATTAGTTGCAGCATATCCGAATATGGGGGTAAAAATGGAAAGCTTGGTCATTTCGAAAAATCAAGAATCGACAGCTTTATATGGAGGAGTAACAAGTCATACTTTTGGAGCCCGTACTTCTAATAGTAAAACATTAGAAGCATCTGAAAGAATTAGTACAACAGTCTTGGTTAATTTATCTGCTTTCTTAACAATACATACAAGTATAACAAGCACTTTTAATCAATCACAGAGCTCTACTGCAATAATGGCGAAGGAAAATTCATCTACTTGGGAAAGAAATTGGTCTCAAACCATTGGGATACAGACCGGAGAAGCAGCTTATTTAGGTGCCCGATTAAGGTATACCAATATAGGGACAGCACCCGCATATAAAGTAAAGCCAACAATTTCTTTAGGAATCGGAAAAAATGCTACACTTGCGACTATAAAGGCAAAAGAAAATCAAATAGCAAATAGAATTAATTCTGATGAAACGTATCCTGACTTAAGTAGCCTACCAATTTTACTTAACAAAATAGATGATTTTGGACCAATGCCAATTTCCATTAATATCGATCAATTGAGTGATTTAGAACCACGAAAAAGAGTACAACTAGATTCCACTCAATATAATGCAATGGTAGCAGGAAAAGGTCGCCTATCTCATGAGGAGTGGAACGCAGAAATGGTGGAAAAACAAGCAAGAAAACAGCTAAATTGAAAAATAGATCCGATGAAATTAAAACTCCAAGCAAAAATAAATATACAAATTACCCCAAAAGGTTAAGTGACTAATCAGAAAACGGGGAAAAATATTACTATGATGAGAAAGGATTCAAGGTAACCGACACTCCTATAATAGAGGGGAAACAATATTACTTTGATAAGGATGGTGTTTTCCAAAATGTCCTATTCAAACTTGGTTCCTATTTTGGAAAACTTATTTTCAGGTTAGAGAAGGATACTTTACATGTGGAAGCAGAAGATGGCGGAAAAGAAATGGGTCATTTTAGAAAAAATGGAATATTTATTCGGATGATAATCTAATAGCTTAGTTTGATGAAAAAACTCTTACGGCTGTAGTTGCGAATATTATTAATCAATTAAACATAAAAGAAAGTAGTTTTCGTATAGCTCCTGAATCTTAAGGTTTTAAGGGTTCCGGTGCAAACCTCGCATGATGGAAAAATATAAGATGGATTCCGAACGTTGGATAAATAATTATCATTACAACCCGCAATTTCGCTTCAGATTTCCAATGATTCATTTTCAAAACCGAGGAATGTTCAGATTGGAAGCTTTATAAAATCATTTTTGTACTAGAACCCACTCTATCTACAAGTAACAGTATTTTTACTGCAGTTAAAATACCTTGGGTTTATATAGGTAAATTTCTTTCCTAAAAATCTAATTTAATCATACGAGGAGATGTGAAATATGAAAAAAATATTAGCGAGTGTACTGACTTTAGTAATTACTGCAGCCTCCCTGCCAGTAACAGCGTTAGCTGCAGATAATTCCGATCCTGTCACAAAAAATGGAGAACGATTGAAATATAATACACCGTATTATGTAAAGGATAAAAATTTATCAGGTAAAGGTGGTGTCACATTCGAACCTTGGGGCTTCTTGGGTGATTTCGTTCTGTTTGCGGATTCTGTAATGGATAATGGAACATCTATTATTTTTGAGCATAGAGATGGAAAAGACGGGTGCATCGAATCTACCGATGAAATAAGAATAAAATTCACTAATGCCACTAAACCTGGTATGAACTATTGGGCTTATGATCCTTTGTTAAATTCTATTTATTTGAATTATAGTAACCGCGCAGATCATGTCATCTATGGATCCTCTGAAGATAATTCCATAGGCATTGGAATGTTTAGAAATGTGTTAGATCTAAGTAATCTAAATTGGATGAAGTGCTTTTTTGATGAATATAAAGGAAAAAATGAAGAAAAGGCTTGGATAGAGTCAATAAATTATCGGTATGTATATGATCGTGATAATGGTAGATTCAGGATACCGTTGGATGATAAACAAACACCTTTTGAAGTAATGAAAGCTAGCGAATAAAAACTGTTTTATTGTATAGGCCTCACCATATATGCCTATCAATCCCCAAGTACAAAAAAACTTTATTCTTTTTTATATCTATGAGAAAGGTTGACGTTTTTTATGAATCTTTCGATTCAAGAAGCGCTACAACCATTTGCAGAAGAATTGCAGCGCTATATCACACTTAATTTTTTAGGAAGAACTGGCAAGAGAGATGAAGTTTGTAAAGAAAAAACGCAAATTTTCGGGATCAGATTTAGCTACCATTTGTATTTGAATCAGCCAAAGAGTGCTCAGTGATCCTTTAGTCCAATTGTGTAGTAGGCTTCACGCAGCTACAGGGACTTTACTGAGCCCCGAAGGCTTAAATAAACGATTTAATGAAAAATGAAGCCACTGAAAATCCTTCGGATTTTTGTACAGATTAAAAAATAATAATACAAAAACGACGCTATAATTCAAAATATGAATTGTAGCGTCATTTTTGTATTAATCAGGACTATCAGATCCTGATTTTAATCCATTAATTTCAATATTCTTTTTAACAAGATAAAAAAGTATAAGTTTTAAGCATGAAGTGCTTCCTTGGAAAGCTTGCTGTATAAAGAATCGTGAACAACATTTAGAATTTATGGTATAATCTGTACAAAAAGGGTATTTTCTATGATACATAATTATACACGTAACATTGCACATGAACAGTTTGAACTCATTGGAGAAGATTTAGAAAACGCACGTAAAAGGACGCGTCCACGTACAGTTGATTTATATGAGGTATTCTGCGGCGTATTATACGTACTTACCACAGGCTGCCAATGGCGCAATCTACCAAGTGACTTCCCAAACAACTGGAAAACGTTGTATTTTTACTATCATATTTGGCAAAGCATCGTTTTACATGTCGACGATCTTGTTCAATAAGATTATTACGATATTTGGTATGTGTATAATAATCGTCTTTCTTCAATTTTTTGAATGCACAAAGCAAAGCTGGGGGCCTTGTCTGTCGTAAGAACCGACGGTTCTCCAAAAGCTTTGACAAGTCGCTTCATAAACATATAAGCCGCTTGATGATCACGAGTTCTACGAAGTTGAATATCCAAAGTATGTCCATCTCCATCAATGGCACGATAAAGATAGCATCACTCCTCTTTAACTTTAATGTAAGTCTCATCTAAATGCCAAACAGGTTGTGTCGTTGTGTTTTTCTTTTTCCAGATTTGATAAATCAAATTGCCATATTCATGAACCCAACGCATAATGGTCGTAGGATGAACAAATATACCACGTTCTTTCAAGATTTCAGATTATATCTTATTATATTTGCACTAGAACTACTATTAAAGACCCAAAACTGCCCAGTCAAGAGCATGCTGCATAGACTCTTCTTCTGTAAAAGAACTGTCTAGTTCAACTGCAAAAGAAGAAAGGGGCGCAAATGTTAGCGTAGCCGCTAATAGTATTGTTATCGGGATGATTTTCTCGAATTTTATTTTTAATTTTATCATAGTATAGCTCCTCCAAAGATGTTATTCAAAATATCTGTGTATATAATGTATTTTGGGCCATTCTTATAGTAGCATTAAATTCAAACTGTAAAACATAAGAATAAGTCCTGTGATAAATGATTCTTTGATATTGACAAAACTATCTGCATGAGAAGACCTACTCTATCCCTTCCCTTCTCAAATAAAGAACCTAAGTCCATACGAATATTGAACTCAGTCTTCTTAACTATGCGTTTTAACCCGTATCAAGAAGCAAATTGAAGCCTGTGATTTATTAATTTTAGATGAACTAGGTTATGTACCTTTTCAAAAGCAAGGAGCAAAGGTCCTCCAGAGTGTTGAAAAAACCCCTGAACACATGACTTTTTTATAGGATACATGACAAAATATGACATGTATGAATGTAAAATTAAAGAAATCGCTCTTTACCCGTTTTTTTAGCTGGGTGAAGAACAATTTATTTCTTTATTTTGGTAATACGCTGTAAGATACGCCTGTATTTGGACAGACTCCCGCCCTCAGAAACGAGCATACTGGTAGCCATGTAGTTCTTTGGCATCCACAAAGCTTCGTTCACTGGTTGAACTGCGTAATTTATATAAACGTATTCCAGCACTCGTTCGTTTATTCACAAAAGCGAGTGCTTTGTATTCTTCCCAAACATTTCGAGTGATTCTTCGACATGTTTGATTTGCTGAAAAATAACCTGAACGAAGTGGACAGACTGCACCGTCTGCTAGATTTGTATTGTCTTTGCCTTTCACGATCCGTTGTACAATATGTGAGAATACACCCCATTGGGCAAGCAAATTTATCGATTTGTTTGACATATTGAAAGAACCTTCCAGGTACTTCTTGTTTTGATTTTCCGAAACGTCGATAACCCATCACCATAAAAATCCGTTATTCCGTTAGCTTTTTACAAATATAATTGTTACAATACCCCACATCTAAAGCAACCACTTCTACTTGAAAACCAAATTTATTAATTTGTTCTTGCAGACGTGCTAAATACGGCTCGGAATCTGTCACATTTCCAGCCGTAATATAGGGATCTGTAATAATATTGTATTTTGCATCATCTTCCTTTCGTTGTACAAGTGCCTTTTTCCTTGTTAAATACGGTCCGCTATTATAGTCGTTTCTAGTGGATGTACTTGCTGAACTTGCTTGATCAATTTAATTTTATTCGCATTTTGCCTTGATATAAGTAGAATCTTTCAGCAGAGCTCGTCCACCTATCATACGATGCTCCATAACTTGGTGTAAAATTTCATCTAAAATCTCTTGAAAAATATTTGTATGTATAAAAATCGGGTACGGCGATTCCAACTCATAGTCGATTGATCTGGAATGGGGGCGGATAAAAAGAACCCCAAAAACCAAAGATATTCGATATTCGTTTGAATTTCTTTTTTCAAGTTGTCGTTCGGAACGAATACCATAAAAATAACCGATAAACATCATTTTGAATAAAGTAATAGGATGAATAGAAGGGCCACCATTATTTTCACAATAATAAGGACGAAGTCTTTCTTCAGCACTAACTCTTCTACAGATATCGTAACACGTTCTTCTCTATGATTTTTTTGTTCCCCCATCATAAGGTCTCGCCCCTCTTATCCTTTTCTTTCATCATAACAGACCTACAAAGACAGTGAACATGAAAAATAGAATGTAAAAGAACTTTCTCCACAGCCTGTGTACCATAGGTATCAACGTATTGTTAATACAATAATATCTGGTTGATAATGCTTCCATTTAAACAAATTTTTCTTTTTCATACTGATCAAATCCCTTTTGTAGAGTAATCGTATCAGTATGTCCGAAATTTTAAGACTCATTGCACAGGTTTTATAGTTTTTGTACCAGAATGGAGAACAACGTTATAGGTATGCTTGGTTTTATTGTATATCATATTCCTGTTTCAATTTAATTTTTATATATAAATGCCCTTATATCGTGTAATTCTCGATTTGTAGGTATAGTAGATATTCGCACAATAGGAACCGATGATTGTACACTGAGAAAAGTGGTAATGATTACATCTATATCTAATTTTGAATAATCATACATTCTAATATCTTGTATATCAGCTTGAACAAAATGAAATATGGAATTAAAAACAGCATGTAAAATACCTTTTATATAAGATTCCCATTTTATCCCATCCTCAATTAATAATAATACCTTAACAGTCCGTGTATGGGCCAACATAAAAGCCCCTTCCAAGTGCAGTGTTAGGGTAGCTATTTCCTCATCAGAAATAGAGGTCTGAATCTTATATTGTTCAACCCACTCACGGTAAATGCTCCAAACTTTTACAAAAGTATCCCTATGTTGATTCTTAATGTATAGCGTAGTCTTGTTCACAGGACAATCAAACCGAGGTAAAAAACGATATTTGGACAAAATATACTTAAGGTATTCTAAAATAGCAAAAATGAATTCATCGTTATTAAGTAACGATATATGAAAATTATTCTCTAATTGAAGGATAAATTCTTTTATATATTTACATATTGTGCTGGTGCCTGTTTGAAAATACTCTAATACTTCCTGTTTATACGTATTTAAATTTTCGTTTATATATTTTGAGCAATTAATTGCAATCACTAAGAGAGCTATTTCTTCTTTATTCAAAAAATATTGAGTTCCTATAGAAGAGTTTAGTTCTGAAATATTCTGATAAAAAGGTGTATCAATCATCCTATTCATAAAAGTTTCATCTAATTGGATAGTGTTTTTTTTCTTTTTATGTTCGAGGAGAATGGCTAACATATACATTAATTTTCTTTTATACATTGGATAAAAGAAAATATTTAATTTTTTTTCGATATTCAATATATATTGTTCCATATCTCTTTCTGCCAGTTGCTGAAAAGCCCATTCATGATCTCCATATGAAGACGTATAGAATTCTTGATACATAAAAATCAAATTTGCAGATTCTCCTTGGATAGAAAGGGGCTTTCGCTTTAGCCGTAATCCAAACCGTTGTAGATATTGGTCTACCTTTTTTAGATGGGCATATAGTGATGTCACTGGAATATATAACTTAGAAGATAATTCAGTAACAGTAAGGGGAGGACTTCGAAAAAGAATATCTATGATTTGAAATGTGATCTCCCCTCTCCTACATAGAAAATCTAATTCCCTCCGAGAGCTGCCTGGAGGTTTATACAGTACGGCCCCTTTTCCTTTACAAATGTCGATTCTCCAATTTACAGGCAATACATCTTTTATCACCTGTAAATCACGTTGCACGGTTTTTGAGGAGCAATGTATCTTTTGAGCAATTTCCGAAAAAGTATGCCAATGTTTATCCTCAATTAATATGGATAATAAGTCGATTTGTCGTGATAGTAGCATGGTTTATAAATTCCTAATATAGTTATTAGGTACACTCCTTTCTAAAAAATGGAATTTTTAAGAATGTTTTGGTCTTTCAATAACACCTTCAGCTTTGTAAAGGTAATCCTCCCTACATTTTTCTCAATGATGATGCAAAAATATTCATAATACATAAATATTCCATCAAAGGATTACGATTATGTTGATATTTTGTAAAAGTGCTTCATTACTTTTCGCTCTAAATCATCGATCGGGTTTGGTTCATTCCATCTGGAGATACACTGTATCATTATTTTAATTTTTATATTTATCGTTAGATAGTTGTAATTTGTCCTTATCCAGTGTACAAATAGGGGATTCCCCAAAATAATAAGATGTGTGATTAGTATGAAAAAACAGGTTCTGTTGCAAAGTTAAAAAAATAGAGAACGGATTATAAAGTGGCATTTGGGTTTAAGCAACCGCTACTAATTTTTGTAGTTCATTATACGCCGAAAAGACGGAGTCTCATTCAAGACTTCGTCTCTGTTTATATCTAGCCTGAATCGTTTCAATCCCTTTTATGGTACGAGAAGCATGACGGATACTTTGGAATCCAGAAGATTTGACAAAGCGTCGTTTTGTTTTTCTTTTTCCAGATTTGATAAATCAAATTGTCATATTCATGAATCCAACGCATAATGGTCGTAGGATGAACAGATATACCACGTTCTTTCAAGATTTCAGAAACATCACGATAACTTAAAGAAAAACGACAATAATAGCCGACGGCTACCAAGATAATGTCTCTCTCGAATTGTTTTTCTTTAAAATATCCCATATGTTATGCTCCTCGTCTCATTTTTTCTACAGTCTAGCTCCAAAAACTTTGCAACAGAAGCGATATGAGACTATTCTATGAAGATGAAACACATATACGTGATTGATTATCAAGCTCTACATACTTCTTGGTTTCTTCGTGGTAAACAAATTCCTACATATGGCGGCCATGCAACATGCAAGTGTCACGTTATTTGGTGCAGTAAATCTGTCAAATAGACATTTACATTGTATAGAGACTACTGCTTGTAATGCGATTACCTTTCAAGATATTCTACAATATATTGTAAAAGAAAACCTCAAAAAACACATTATCATGGTATTGGATAATGCTCGTATTCATCATGCGAAGTTATCCAAGCCGTTCCTAAGAAAGAACAGCCAACAGCTGTCATTGATTTTTTCACCCAATTTAAATTTACTAGAACGTATTTGGAAATGGTTAAAATATTAAACTTGATTTATATAAATTTCTACTCATGTTTAATTTAAAGTTTTGATTTCATTGTTTACAAATAAAAAAGCTTGTTGTAACGTAATAAACAACAAGCATCATTCTACACAACATAATTTGATATGTTAAATACACGAAGATTCATAAAACAATTAAATATGAACAAAAAACAAAAAAGCCACTCCTATATGTGAAGTGACCCCCGAAAGTTAGACAGGTCGTTTCATTAGGCAGCCTCTAGGGTATGAGCCCGGTATTGTACTGGGCTCATACCCTTTAATTTTGCCTTAATTCTTTTATGATTATAGTATTCTATATACTTTGCTAACTCTTGTTTGAAATGTGTTATACTTTCAAATTCTTTTCGATACAGAAATTCCGATTTCATGATACCGAAGAAATTTTCAATAACGGCATTGTCATAACAGTTTCCTTTGCGAGACATACTTTGAGTTATGCCACAATTCTTAAGAGAATGACGGTATTGTTTCATTTGATAGTGCCAACCTTGATCAGAGTGAATGAGGAGTTTATCCGGATCGGTTACACAATAAAGGGCTTGGTCCAACATCGTTGAAACAAGGGAATAGGTCGGTCTTGAACCAATTGTATACGTGATAATTTCACCATTAAATAAATCCAACATTGGTGATAGGTATAACTTCTCCCCAAATAACTTAAACTCCGTAATATCTGTAACCCACTTTTCATTTGGTTTTTCAGCTTGGAAGTTGCGATTTAAAATATTTGGTGCAATTTTCCCAACTGTCCCTTTGTAAGAGCGATATTTTTTCATACGAACCAGACATTTTAACCCTAATTCTTTCATAAGACGATACACTTTTTTATGATTTACTTTGTGTCCACGATTCATAAGTTCATCACGAATACGACGATAACCATAACACCCATCGTGTTCATTATAAATAGCTTGAATCAGTTCTTTTACCTCCGCATTTGGATCAGGACGATTAAAATGTTTCATCCAGTAATAGTACGTACTACGTGGAATGTTTGCGAGTTGAAGTAACTCCTTGATAGGAAATTCATGCCTTAACTCGTAGATTACTTGCGCTTTGTCTTGTTTGGTGATTTTTCTTTGTTTTGAACTAAGGCATTCAACTTTTTTAAATATGAATTTTCCATACGTAAACGCTCATTTTCCGCTTGTAAGGCTTCGATTGATCCTTCATCTACTGGTTTTATTTTTTTATCTTTCATGGTTGGACGCCCCTTTTTCTTTGATTGTAGGGCATCCAATCCTCCTGTTTCATAAGCTATTTTCCATTTCCGAAGTGTTTCATAAGACGGTATATTGAAAAGTGCCGCTGTTTCTCTGATAGATGTCCCGTGTTCATTCATATAATAAAGTACATCTAGTTTATACTGGGCTGGGTAGAATGTATAGCACTTTTCAAAGGCCTTTTCACCTGAAGACTCATATCGTCTAATCCACTCACGAAGTACGCTAGGGTTAACTCCTATAGATTTAGCAATTGTTTTTCCACTTTCTGTACCATCTAAATATCGTTTCACCGCTTGGATTTTTTCTTTTGAAGAAAATTTAGCCATAAAAAATGCACCTCCAATTGTTAGACTGTGTCTAACAATTGGGGTGCACTTCATTCCGTAGGTGGGCTTTATCTTTATTACACAATATTAGAGTATACTCTTTTTTCATACATTTTATGTAATTATACATATTCATTAAAAAATACACTAAATGAATATTACATGTAGTAAAATATAACTTGTGGGCACGTTCTATAAAGCAGATTCTTTTAAAAGGCGTAACATATCAATTATTATAGGGGATGTGGCGTCACTTCGATATTGATCTCAAATCTCTTGTCTTTTGTGAACTAACAATCTAGTGTATATAGACGATTCTGCTTTATAGTGTGTGTTTACACTCATAACAAAGGGGTAATGGTAATACGGATAGATTCCGATTCGTATGAAATGAAATGGTTCAAGTCGGAGAGAGGCACCTTAAGGTGTCTTTTCTTTTTGGACATTACATCCATTTTGTTTTTCCACCTTATTTCAAATGCGCTAATTAACCTTCACCAAGAAGAAACGAGAATTAAGTAAATATAAAGTGATTGATATTCACTTAATTCTCAATCTCTATAAAGGAACAGGACATTTAAGAATTAACAAAGATATTGTTTCTTCGGTTTAATCTCTTACAGAACAAGGGACAAAAATCCCATAGGTATGAGGCACCCTTCATTTTCTATTTTTTGCCCCTTTCAACGATTCCCTCAGCACAAACTTCTGCAACTTACCGCTCGCATTACGCGGAAGTTCATCTACAAATAAATAATGACGCGGACGTTTATAATCTGCTAGTTCATCACTTTCTTTGCAATACGTTTCTAAATCAGCTTCAGTTATTGTTTCATCTTTCTTCACAATAACTGCTACAACACGCTCTCCCCATAATTCATCTGGCTCACCAAGTACCGCCACATCTAATATACCAGGATGACTATGAAGGAAATCTTCAATTTCACGAGGATAAATATTTACGCCACCGCTAATTACCATATCATCAACGCGATCAGCAACGAATAAATAACCGTCTTTATCAAAATAGCCTAGATCACCAGAATGATACCATCCTTTATACATCGATTTTTTATTCGCTTCTTCACGATTATGATAGCCAGCCATCATAGTTGGGCCGCGCAAAATAATTTCTCCCACTTCATAAGGAGGTAATACATCCTCTGGTTCTGCCGGTGCATCCTCGTTCGGTTTCACAATACGAACTTCATGGCTAAAGCATGGCGTGCCTGCTGAACCAGCTTTCGTAATTTGATCCTCCTCTACGAGAAACGCAACAACTGGTCCCATTTCTGTCATTCCGTATATTTGAACAAGATCAATATAAAGGCGTTCTTTACATTCCTTCACTAACGCCGGTGCCATTGCTGCTCCGCCGTATATACCAATCTTCATCGAAGTTAAATCATACTGAGCTAAATCTTTTTGCAACAACATATTCCACATCGTCGGCGCTGCAAAGAACGTCGTAATCTTTTCTTCTTGAATCGTATGTAATACTGTTTCTGTATCAAAATGATGCAAAATAACATTCTTTCCACCAACTTGAATGCGTGGTATGATTCCGGCATTTAATTCACCACAGTGATATAAAGGCGCCACAACAAGCCCTACACTATCTCTATTATATTTAAGGAAATACGTACAAATCATACTATGCTCAGTCATTTCACGATGACGATGTAATACGCCTTTCGGATGACCTGTCGTACCGCTCGTATAAAGCATTGAACAATAATCCATTTCATCAATTTCGATATTTACTTTCTCAGAAGATGCTGCATTCACTTTTTCATGGTAGGAACTTGCATAGGAAGGTTTATCGTTTTCTATAGACCAAAAAGATGTATTTGGAAAATCTCTTTCAATTATAGCAACAGTTGACTCAACTGCTTTTTCAAAGACAACGACTTTCGAGGATGCGTCCTGAAGAATATAAGATACTTCTTTTGCTTTTAAGCGGAAATTAATCGGGTTAAAGATCGCTCCAATTTTCGCACAGGCTAAGTAAACGTTTACAAATTCACGGCAATTATATAAGTAAACAGATACAGTATCTCCCTTTCTTACTCCGTCTTCTAATAGAGCGTGCGCTGTTTTATTTATTTGTTCATCCCACTGTTTATACGTCCAGCGAATATTCTTTTCAGGTTCCACTAACGCCTCTTTATTCGGATACTTACCAACTGATAAATCAAAAATTCTCCCTATCGTCATGTACATGCCAACAATTTCCCCCTTTTCTCTTTCATAAATCTATCATTTCGTCCATAAGTAGACATTGTCCTTTAATGATTTGACTAATTTTTCTGATTATTATCGACATAGTTTTACATACGGTGCCGCTAGAAGGTAAATGAAATTATATCAGCCATTTTCCAGGTATATCGACCGTAACTTGAAATATATCAGCGCAACTCGAATTATATCAGCGATTTTTCGAATATATCGACTTACCGACAAAAACTGACAAGATATAATCGGACCGCCCATTACTGCAGGATAAAAAAGAGGTTGTTCCGACTCGGAACAACCTCTTTCTTCTTATGCAAATAGCTCTTCTAAAATTTTCAGTTTGTCTTCTGTATATTTTACGAAGCCATCGTTATATGATTTTGGATCTTTCGGATTTGCGAAGTGCGTAATTGCCCCCGTCTTCGGGTGAACAAATTTACTTGATGCACCACAGCCAAGTCCGATAATCGATTGTACTTCTTCCATAATAACAATGTTGTAAATACTTTCTTGCGTCGGCATTGCATACCCAACGTTCTCTAAGTTACCTAAAATATTCTTTTGACGATATAGGTAATATGGTACGTAATTATGCTTTTGCGTCCACTCTTCTGCTTCGTGCATCATCGCTGTAATTTCTTCGCGACCTGCTACTTTATATTTACGTTTGTTTTGCGTCATTTCAGAAGCACGTTTAAATGATAACATATGAACTGTTAATGATTCTGGCATTAACTTTTCTGTTTCATCTAACGTATGTTTGAAGATATCTAACCCTTCACCAGGAAGACCAATAATTAAGTCCATATTAATATTGTTCATTCCCATTTCACGAGCTAAATGGTATTTCTCAATTGTTTCTTCTACAGTATGATGACGTCCAATTGCTTTTAGTGTCTCTTGATGGTATGACTGCGGATTAATACTAATACGGTCAATGTTCCATTTATTTAACACTTCTAGCTTTGCTGGCGTGATCGTATCTGGTCGACCTGCCTCAACTGTTACTTCACGCACATTTTTCACATCTGGGAACGCTTCATACATTTCTTCATACAGCATATCCATCTCTTCTGCTGTAATACTTGTCGGTGTACCGCCGCCGTAATAAATCGTCGTGACTGTTACACCTTTTTCTTTTAAAAACTTACCAATTTCACGAACTTCATAATGTAAACCACCTAAGAACGAATCAACAGAGCCTTGGCGTCCATTAATCGCATAAGCCGGGAATGTACAATATGCACACTTCGTTGGGCAGAACGGAATACCGATATAAATACTTACTTCTTCTTTCAAACGGTATAAATCCGGAACAACTGCTAATTGGCAATCAACAATGCGCTGAAGAAGTTCAATTTTCTCTTCATGAATTAAATAACTTTCACGAAGCTCTTGATGCGCTTCTTCTTTTGACATACCATTTTGAAGCATTTTATGAAGAAGTTTCGTCGGACGTACTCCGGTTAAAATACCCCAGCTTTGTTCAATACCAGTTAACTGCTGAAGAACAGAAAGATATACATAAGAAACAACGTGTTTCACTTGCTTCATACGCTCTTTTTCATCTGTGAAAGCAGATAAATCTTTCGAGAATGTTTCTTCATACACATTTCCTGTGCTAACATCCGTTAATCGAGCGGATGCTTTCACATTATCCTCAATGTGTATATCAACGATAAGATTCGCTTCCTCTTGTTCAAATCCAATCGTACTATCTTCAAAAAATAAGCCGCCAATATTTTGTAGCGGACGTAAAAAACGATCATCTTGTAACGTTTTAATTGAAATTAACAACATTATCACCTTTTCATTTGCAAACTCTCTTTAGTTTACTTGAAGGGCGTTTACAGGTCAATACAGAAGGTTTTACCTGTTTCTCTTACATTTTTTCAAATAATTCTTTTTATGAATATCGCTCATGTATATAGACATCATCATTTTCTCTTGTTAAAATTTATTAGTATTAAAATCGATACATAGTGAAAATACAATATAAAAAGGAGGAATGTTAACACTAGATTCCATAATCTAATGTGTTAAAAACAAATATGAAAAAGAAATTTTATAGTGTTTTAACTCTCTCTCTTGCATTACAAACTGTTCTTGCACCTACTTATTCATTTGCAGAGAGTGCTGAAAAATCCGCTGAAGTATATACGGAAGATCAAGTTTTTAAAAGTATTAAAGAGCATGTTAATGAGCATAGTACTCATGAAGAAGATATCGAGGTTACTGGTCAATTCCTACTATACACTTCAAAAAAACATTCATTATATACCGCGAATGATTTAAAAAACAAATCGAATATCGAGATTACAGAACAAGTCGTAACGGCGACAAAGAAAAAAGGAAATGCTTATTACATAACGACGCCAACTGGCGCTGGATGGATAGATAACAATGATAATAGTTTAGAAGTTCAAGAGATTCATAAACTATCTAACCAAAAATTAATCGTAAAAGAAGAAGCTTCCATACATGCCCTTCCGTTCCAATCATTTAAAGAAGAAGGGAAACTACAGCCACAAGTCATAACTCCTACTGAACAAGCTGGAAATTGGTTTAAAGTCCAAATAAATGAAACCGCAAAATGGATTTATGCACCTGCTGCTACATTTGAAGGTACAAAAGCTTCATTATTAAAAAACAGTCGTACTGCTAAAAATAGTTTATTGAGATCGCCAGAAGCTCTACAAACAAACAATATTTATGGCGTTACATTTAAAGAAATGATTGTCCCAAAAGGAAACGATGATATTCGCCCTGGCTACCCAATGGTACCTAAATATATTACGATTCACGAAACGGCTAATACAGCGAAAGGTGCCAATGCTCTAAATCATGCAAAATTCTTAGATAATCAAGCACGCGGAACAGCTGATCGCGCTGCATCTTGGCATTTCACAGTAGATGATAAAGAAATTTATCAACATCTTCCAGTAAATGAAGTTGGTTGGCATGCTGGAAATAAAACTGGAAACTATGAATCTATCGGAATTGAAATTGCCGTTAATCAAGATGGAAACTATGAAAAAGCGGTAGAAAATGCCCGTAAATTGGCAGCTTATTTAATGAACGACTTAAATATTTCTCTAGATAAGGTCCAAAAACACCAATTTTGGTCAGGAAAAAACTGCCCTGCGTTTATGATTCAACGCGGACAATGGGATGCTTTCTTAAAAGGAACTGAAACATACTATAAGGAAAACCAAAAAGATCCAGTAACTGATGACATTACAGGTGGATGGTATGAACAAGACATTCGTCAATTAGCAGCTAGAGGCATTATGCAAGGAGAAGGGAACGGCAAGTACTTCCCAGAACGTCTTGTAACGCGTGCTGAATTTGCTACACTAATTACTCGTGCTTTACAATTACCAAGTGGAAATGCTAATTTCACAGACTTAGAACAAGTACACCCATCGTTAAGAGACGGTATTAATCGTGCAGCAAGCGCAGGCATAATCCGCGGACGTGGTGATAATACATTTGATCCAAATACTACAATTACACGCGAAGAAGCTGTTATTATGATTGATCGTTCTCTAAAACACGCTGGTATTTTTGCAAAACAAGTTGAACTACCATTCGTAGACCAAAACTTAATTTACGCTAAAGAAGAAGTACAAAGAGTGTATGGATATGGAATTGTAAAAGGTAATGAATTTAATCAATTCGTACCAAAAGGACCATCACAACGTGCTCACGCAGCTGCATTTATAAACAGAATGCTTAGCGTAATTGAAGCTTAACATATTTATCATTCCATATAGATATTTTCATTTTATCTGTATTCACTTAAAAGGCATCAGAGACTATATATCTCTGATGCCTTTTATACATCTGTTAGCTATTTTTAGCCATGAATCTTAAACGTATTCCTAATAACAGAAGCATAAAACCGATGAATGGAACGTAATTCGTATTGTGTCCTGTAGCTGGAAGTTGTTGATTATTAGAAGAACCTTGTCCTTTTTCTGGTAAATTAGGTTTTTCTACTCCCTCACCTGGTTTTTCTGTTCCTTCTCCCGGCTTCTCTGTTCCTTCATCTGGCTTCTCTGTTCCTTCACCTGGCTTTTCTGTTCCTTCACCTGGCTTTTCTGTTCCTTCACCTGGCTTCTCTGTTCCTTCACCTGGCTTCCCTGTTTCTTCACCTGGTTTTTCTGTTTCTTCACCTGGCTTCCCTGTTTCTTCACCTGGCTTCTCTGTTTCTTCACCTGGCTTCCCTGTTTCTTCACCTGGTTTTTCTGTTTCTTCACCTGGCTTCCCTGTTTCTTCACCTGGCTTCCCTGTTTCTTCACCTGGCTTCCCTGTTTCTTCACCTGGCTTCCCTGTTTCTTCACCTGGCTTCCCTGTTTCTTCACCTGGCTTTTCTGTTCCTTCACCTGGTTTTTCCGGACCTTTTTCTGTATCTTTTTTATTTGTAATTTGAAGCTTTACAACTTCAATTTTTTCATTAGAAATCGTAAATTTCATTTCCTTATCGGATAAAGTATATCCTTCTGGCGCTTGGATTTCTTTTAAAGTGTAATCTCCTGGTTCTAACTTCTTAGAAGTCGCTTTACCGCTCTTGTTTGTTGTTAATGTGTCGATTTTTGTTCCGTCTTTCCAAATTTCAAACACTGCGCCTGCTAAAGTTTTATTTGTATTATTGGCATCTACCTTTGTAATTTCTAATTGACCTGTAATTTCTTCTTTCACTTTTTCATTCATAACTTCTTGTTTTACTACTTCGTTCGCTACAACGTTTACTTCTACTGTTACTTCTAACGCCTTATAACCTTCTGGCGCTTTTGTTTCCTCTAACGTGTACTTTCCTGGCACTAAGTTTTCGAATTTCACAACACCTTCTTTATTCGTTGTTTTCGCTTCTCCAACTACTTGACCAGCTTCGTTCTTTAATTTAAATTCTGCACCTGCTAGAACTGTTCCACTCTCTGCATCCTTTTTGGTTACTTGTAAGCTTCCTAGTTCTTTTGCGTTTTCTACTTGTACTTCTACTACTTTGTTTGCTTCCACAACGACTTCAATCTCTTCTTTTAACAATTTATATCCTTGTGGTGCTTTCGTTTCTTTTAATGTGTATGTTCCTGGTTCTAATTTCTTAGAGATTACTTTACCAGTTTTATCTGTTCGTAACGTCTCTACTTTTTTACCATCTTTATACACTTCGAATTCTGCGTCTGATAATACTTTCGTTTTATCTTCCGCATCTACTTTCACGATTTCGAATTGACCAAGGCTCTTACTGTTCGTTACTTTTACATCAACAACTTTTTCACCGTCAACTGTTACATGAATTATTTGTTTTGTTAACTCATAACCTTCTGGTGCTTTTGTTTCTTCTAACGTATATTCACCTGGCACAAGTCCGTCTACTTTAACCGTTCCAGACTTATCTGTTGTAATTCCTTCTTTTACAACATTTCCTTTCACATCTTTCAATGTAAATTGTGCGCCTGCTAAGCGTTTCGTTTGATCTTTATCATCCATTTTAATAATTTGTAGAGAACCTAAGATTTTTTCGTTTTCTGCCTCTACTTTTACTACTTCTTTCTCGTTTTGAATTGTTACTTTCCATTCTTTATTTGAAAGCTTGTAGCCCGCTGGTGCTTTCGTTTCTTTCACTGTGTATTCACCTAGCGGTAATTTCGGTGACATCACTTTTCCACTCTCATCTGTTTTTAGTTCTGCTACCTTTTTACCATCTTTATACACTTCGAATTCTGCACCTGATAACAATTTCGTTTTATCATTCGCATCTACTTTCACGATTTCAAATTGACCTGTTACTTTTTCATTCGTAACTTCTTGTTTTACTACTTCGTTCGCTATAACATTTACTTCTACTGTTACTTCTAACGCCTTATAACCTTCTGGCGCTTTTGTTTCCTCTAACGTGTACTTTCCTGGCACTAAGTTTTCGAATTTCACAACACCTTCTTTATTCGTTGTTTTCGCTTCTCCAACTACTTGACCAGCTTCGTTCTTTAATTTAAATTCTGCACCTGCTAGAACTGTTCCACTCTCTGCATCCTTTTTGATTACTTGTAAGCTTCCTAGTTCTTTCGCATTTTCTATTTGTACTTCTACTAACTTGTTTGCTTCCACAACGACTTCAATTTCTTCTTTTAACAATTTATATCCTTGTGGTGCTTTCGTTTCTTTTAATGTATACTTTCCTGGTTCTAATTTCTGTGAAACTACTTTACCAGTTTTATCTGTTCGTAACGTCTCTACTTTTTTACCATCTTTATACACTTCGAATTCTGCATCTGATAATACTTTCGTTTTATCTTCCGCATCTACTTTCACGATTTCGAATTGACCCGTTACTTTTTCGGGGATCTTTTTATTCACCACATCTACAGTCACTACTTTATTAGCCTCTACATCAATAGAAACTGAACTAGATGATAATTCATATCCTTTTGGTGCTTCTACTTCTTTTAATGTATAGCTTCCAACTGGAAGTTGTTTCGATAAGGCTTCACCTTTATCATCTGTAACAATTGTTTCCACAACTTTCCCATCTTTATCGATAACATCAAATTTTGCACCTGGTAGAAGTTGACCAGATTCACTATCTTTTTTCAATAATTTAAATTGGCCATTCTCTACTTTTCTCGTATTCTTCATAACAAGTTCAATTACGTTTGTATTATCAATTGTTACTTTGACTGGTGTATCAACTTTTATATATCCTTCTGGTGCATTTATTTCTTTTACAAAATAGTCACCAAATGGTAAATCTTTAACTTCCGCAATACCCTTTTCGTTTGTTGTAACAGTAGCCACAACGTTATTATCTTTGTCTATAACATCAAATTTTGCATCTTTTAAAACAATGTTTTCATCATTTTCATCAACTTTTTTAATTTGTAAATGTCCTTTTTCAGCTGCTGGCTTATTCCACTTTGGCCAGTTAAATTTAAAATTATGAACCTCAAAACCATCTCTTTGGTGTAATCCTCCAACATAGGCTTGTCCATTAATAGAACCACCTTTTGTTTCTACAACTGCATTAGGTGCAAACACACTACCTACTACACCATAACCTTTAGTTGTTATCTTTGTAGCATTAGGAAATACCCAAATTACCTTACTAGCTAACTCAGTAAAAGATGAATTAGGGTCGTATGCTTGAGATGTATTAATTAAATCCGTCGCCATCCCAGTATTTCTTGTATCATACAAAATTGCACCGCCACCAAAACTCACTTCTTCTGCATCTGAATAAATAACAATAAAGTCTTTATTCTCTACATTCGGAAGAAAAACGTCTTTTACATCAAATGTTTTCTTTCCCGTTTGGCCTGAAGAGACATAAATATTAGGGTTGTTTACATCTTCACCGATTCCAAAGCTCATATTAGGTTTTGGCTTATCAGTGTGTAGTTTACTTGCATCCCCAATTACACCATCGACGTCTTTTCTAAATTCTTTAAACTTAGCATCAATCTCCGCTTGCTCTTTATAAGAGATACGGTCATATGATGTTTTCATTGCGCCATCTGGGTCACCGTCTTTTGTCATCGCCACTGTTCCATCTTGAATAATTACTTGTCCTGCTCCCGCTTTCGTAAATTGACCGCCTAGTAATAATGATGGATATCCTTCATCTACCCAAGTTGCTCCAGCTAAGTTATTTGCTACAGTTGCAGCCGCTACGACTGTATAACTTGATGCGTTCATATTTTTCTGAACAGCCATCGCACCTTCAATATCCGCACTCGTTGCACTATGATCTCCAAAAATGATGGCATTGTAATAAGATACATCACCTAAACCTTTTAATTCTGTTGTAGCTGCCTCTGCTTTAAATGGTAAGTGGATTAAAAAATTCATACATATTAGTAATACAACTATTAAACTACTACTTAACTTTTTAATTTTTTGATTAAATGATTTCCTCAAGAAATTCATTCCCCCTTTTAAACTTCCTAAAATCACAAAAAGAAGTACATATCATATGTACCAAACCTTACTCACATTAACTTAAAATAATCCATTTAAATAAAACAAAGAAACACTACAACTACTTAATAAGATTGCTACAATTCATTTTTGAAATAATACGTGAACTAAACTGTCATGCGGAAATACTTTTACGTATGGGAGCCCAATAAAATTAATCTGAAGAATATTTCATGTGGTGTAACTGTTTTGGCAACATCATCCACTTTACATTAGTTTTCTGAAGGATTCAAGTGAATTGTATGGATTTCGTACACAATTCATATTTTAAAACGCTTTCACTGTTTTTAATAAGATAAACAAAAAAACGTAGCCAAAAAGCTACGTTTTTCTTTCATCGTTTCGGTGTATTTTTATGATTCTTCAAAAACGGAAGCGGGAATTGCTTACGGAAATGCTCTTTAATCATATACTCTACACCGTTTTCGCTATTTGAACGTGTAATCCAATCTGCTGCTTGCTTTAATTCTACAGGTGCGTTCCCCATCGCTACCCCAAGTCCCACGTTTTCAATAACTTCTAAATCTTCCATACTATCTCCAATCGCAACCATTTCATTTAGCGAAATATTTAAATGCTCTCCAAGCAATTGTAATCCACGTAATTTTGATACATTTTGTGGTAAAATTTCTATTCGTTTTGAATCACATTCAACATACTCTACATCTTGGAACGCTTTTCTTAATGTATTTAGCCCGCGTTCTTTTTCACCTTTAGTTTGGAAAAGAACATCAATTTTTGGCGCCGCTACCGGATGATCACGAAGCGCATCACCTAACGAATCTACAAATTGAACTGGATAAAATAACGGATCTGCGCTTGATAATACAGTGCGCGCAATTAAGTTTGGTGTATTTCTCTCACGATTTCCGATTGAAAACCGTTCATGAGAAATACGTACGTTACAATCAAAGTGCTCTAACACTTGCACAATGTTAAAAGTCTTCTCTTCAGATAATCTTCTTTGAACGTACGGCTTATCTAACGTTGCTGAAACGAAAGCACCACCATGTGTCACTAATATAGAATCTAATTTTAACGCTTTTGCTACTTTATGAGCGGATTGAAAATTACGACTCGTAAATAATGTAACGTATACATCTTTTCTTTTCACAAATTCAATTGTTTCTCTTAATCCTTTTGCAATTTTTCCGTTGTTGTATAGTAGTGTCCCATCTATATTAAGAGCTAGTAAGCGATAAATCATGTCGCACTCCCCCTCTTCGCTGTTGTACTCTATCCATAATTTATGAAATAAATGTAGCAAATAGAACGAGTTAGAATTACTACTGAAAATTTGGTTTACTATATACATATACACTTAGCAAAGGAGATAGTACAATGCAGGCACCACCTTCCTTTTATGAAGGCGATACGTTAGAAGTCGCAAAGAAATTACTCGGACAGAAACTTGTACATATTGTAGACGGAGTAAAACGAAGCGGAATCATTGTAGAAGTAGAAGCATACAAAGGTCCCGATGATAAAGCCGCACATAGTTACGGAGGTAGACGAACGGACCGTACAGAAGTCATGTTTGGTGCACCGGGACATGCTTACGTATATTTAATTTACGGTATGTATCATTGTTTTAACGTCATTACAGCGCCAGTTGGCACCCCGCAAGGTGTTCTCATTCGAGCCCTTGAGCCGGTAGATGGAATAGAAGAAATAAAACTAGCACGCTACAACAAAACCGACATTACAAAAGCCCAGTATAAAAATGTAACGAACGGCCCTGGCAAACTATGCCGTGCCCTCGGAATTACTTTAGAAGAACGAGGTGTATCCTTACAAAGTGATACATTACATATTGAACTCGTCCCAGAAGAAGAACACCTATCATCACAATATAAAATAACAGCAGGACCTCGTATTAACATCGACTATGCGGAAGAAGCTGTACATTATCCGTGGCGTTTTTATTATGAAGGACATCCGTTCGTTTCAAAGAAATAAGCGATATCAACGATTTTTCAAATATATCTATCGTAACTTACAATATATCAACGGTTCGACAAGAAATATCGATTTATCGACAAATAATAACATTACGAATAAAAGAAGACTGTTCCATTTTGGAACAGTCTTTCCCTCTTACTCTGCACCTTCCGCAGTTGCAATATTATCCTCTAAATTTTCTCTTGATAATTCAGCCTTCATAAAATCTGCTGTTTCTGGAAGTGCTAAATGCATATGAGCTTTTTGACAAATTTGAATCGTGCAGTTTTCTACAACATAGTCGAAAACATGTCCGCCTCCGCTTCTTTCATCATCAATGTAATGTAAGTGGAATCCAGCTACCCCAATACCTTGTGCGTAATCTGGTGTCCAAAATCCAGCAAGCGTACCTTCTGTATTTTCAAACGAAAAGATTGGTTGCGATTTCGTCACTTCAACGAGTGGTGTATACGGTTTTTCTTGTCTTGGAACAGTTCTCGTTCTTACTTCACGGAACGTACCGTCCATTCGAATAGCGTAAAATAAGTTTTTACTTGGCATTAATTCATGTAATAACGCTTCAACTTCTTCACGATTCATCGGACGCTCTACCGTATAACTCATTTCTTTTTCAAAAAACGTTACAGTCGCAAATGGCGTTGTTTCTTCTGGCTCTACTTTTTCCGCTGAACCGTCTGAACGTAAATGATAAAATCCATTATCAAATGCAATCATTTCACCGTCTAATTGATCAAATGTGCCGATGCCGAAATCACCATGTTTTTTCAAATCTTCAAAGCTAATCACACCATCATATATACCATCTAATAGCGCAAGCATTGTAGATGTTTGATATACTTCATTACTCATTTTCGTTTTTTTTGCATCAATATCAATTAATTGCGCAACAGTCATCTCAAATCTGCCTCCATTAGTTTAGTTGGTTTGGTAATAATTTTTCGCTTAATTTAATGTTATCACGGTAGTCGATTGGAATATCAATAATGACAGGGCCGTCTGCTGCTAATGCGGATTTTAATACCCCTTCTAATTCATCAGGCGTGTTAACACGAAGACCTAACGCCCCGAAACTTTCCGCATATTTCACAAGATCAACATCGCCAAACTCTGTAGCTGATGTTCTGCCGTATTTCATCATTTGTTGGAATGCAACCATATCATATGTGCCGTCTCTCCATACAAGATGGACGATTGGAGCATTTAAACGTACCGCTGTTTCTAACTCCATCGCTGAGAATAAGAAACCACCGTCACCTGATACGGAAACTACTTTTTTACCTGGTTCTACTAAAGTAGCAGCGATTGCCCAAGGAAGTGCAACACCTAACGTTTGCATGCCGTTACTAAATAATAATCTACGTGGTTCATAAGAACGGAAACATCTCGCCATCCAAATAGAATGGGAACCGATGTCACATGTAACGGTTGTATCGTCACTAATTAAAGAACGAAGTGTACGAATCACTTGAAGTGGATGCGTAACACCTTCTGCAGGACGATTTGGAACTTCTGCTTGTTCTGATAATTTCGCGCGTAATCGTTCTAATACCGCTTCTGATTTCGTACTTAATACAAGTTTCGGTAATTTCTCCGCGATGCTATTTACCGTTAAGGCAATATCACCAATTAATTCACGCTCTGGTTGGTAATCATGGTCGATATCTGCTTGATGGTCGTCAAGATGAATAATCGTTCTGTCGCCAAGTTTATTCCAGAACTTTGGATCATACTCGATTGGATCATAACCAATTGAAATAACAAGGTCTGCTTCTTCTAGTAAAATATCACCTGGTTGGTTACGGAATAATCCAACGCGGCCGAAGAAATGATCTTCTAACTCACGTGAAATCGCACCAGCTGCTTGATATGTTTCAACGACAGGAAGTTCTGTATCCGCAATTAATTTACGAACAGCTTTCGTCACTTCATTTGTGCTCGCTCTCATACCGAGTAAAATAACTGGTAATTTCGCTGATTTTATTTTTTCTACTACATATGTAATATCATGTGTGGGAGCGATTCCAAGCTGTGGCTTAGAAAGCGCACCGATAGACTCTACAGTTGTTTCCGCAGTCATAACGTCTTGCGGCAGACTTACTAAAGTAGCGCCTGGATTTGTGGAAGTTGCACTTCGGAATGCATTTGATAATGCTTCTGGCACATTATCAGGATGCTCTACTTCTACGCTATATTTTGTGATTGGTTCGAATAGTGCAGCATTATCCATAGATTGATGCGTACGTTTTAATCGATCCGTACGAGGTACTGCACCAGCTAAAGCAACAACGGGATCACTCTCCGCATTCGCAGTAACAAGACCTGTCGCTAAATTTGATGTCCCTGGTCCTGAAGTTACAAGACATACGCCCGGTTTCCCTGTTAATCTACCAATAGCAGCTGCCATAAATGCTGCGTTTTGTTCATGACGACAAACGATTAACTCTGGTCCTCTTTCTTGCAATACATCAAATACAGAGTCAATCTTCGCTCCTGGAATACCGAAAACATGTGTAACACCTTGTTTAATTAAACAATCAACAACAAGATCTGCTCCTTTTGTTTTTGTCTTCACGTCGTTTGCTTTTACATCTGTACTCAAAACTAATCACCCTTTATTTCATAATGTGTGTAATAAAGATTTTAATTTCACCTAGTTAATTAATGTGGTGAAGTATCTTTATCATTATATTACAAATGCATTATTTTTCCAACAATATGAATTCGACATTATTTTGACAAGATTCAAAGAATGCGCTTACAACCTTTTGTTTATCTTAAAATAACATTTTTATATCTCTTCTAAAAATACGCAAAAATATTTCCATTCATTTATAATATTAAAAATTTTATAGTACCTTGCAAAGAACAATAGTAAGTGATATATTTGTAAATAATGGAATAACCATTATTTGGAATGTTATTCGCAATCTATATCTCCTTTCAAAAAGTAGATATAGATTGTGTGTGCTGTTTAGAAAAAAGATAGGATTTTCAGCCATAATTCATCATTTTATTAAGGAAAGTGATTGTTATGAACAAAAGTGAATTTTTAGAGCAACTTAGTTCTTCCCTACGGAATATGCATATTTTAGAAAAGGAGGATATTATCTCGGAGTACGAAACTCATTTTATTAGTGGTAAACAGGATGGAATATCTGAAGAGGAAATTTCTAAAAAACTAGGAAACCCTAAAACTATCGCTAAAGAACTTAACGTTTCATATGCAATAAGCAACGCTGACAATAGGCGCAGCCTAAAAAACATTATGAAAGCACTGTTTTCTGTTATGAGCTTAAGTGTTTTAAACTTTATATTTATCATTATCGCCTTTTTCGTATTACTCTTTCTATTACCGCTTCTTCTAGCACTTATAATTGCTACACCGTTATTAATTATTTCGCCTATATTATTACTAGGGTTAGGATTCTTTAAAGGGTTTCATCAAATCAGTTATTCTGATGTTTACAATGTATTCATAGCTTTTTGCATCGGCTTACTAATATCAGTCATATGTTATCAAATAATAAAACATCTATACGTAGCTTTAGTTAAGTATTTGAAATGGAATGTAGCTATTTTGCAACGACACTAATGCAAAAGGAGATTAAGATGAAAAATTATATTTTATACCCACTCATGTTACTTACAATGTTATTTCTATCAGCTTGTTCAAACAGTGTACAGCCTAAGGAAAAAAATGATGTACAATCTATCAAAGATGTTGTTATTAAAGTTCCAGAAAATATATTTAGTTCCTCAAAGAAAAATGAAACTATTAGTGAAGACGAAATGAAACAAAATATAAAAAGTTATATAGATTATAGTTGGGAGTTATCTGAAAATATTATCCCTCTCGCTTCAACAAATTCTGATACTGATTTCACGGAACCTGACCGAGAAAAATTACAAAAGCTAATCGATTTAGCGAAACAAAACGATATGAATTTCCATGAGTTTATTAGTAATAATAATTTACCTAATGATTATAAAAAGCCTTCAAAAGAAATATATGAATTTATGTCTTCATCTACAGATATTTTCGTAGAGCTAGATCAAGAATTAGACAAACTCGCCCAAGATGGTAACTTATTCAAAGCCAATTTTTCTTTTACAAAACGCCTTGAGAAAATAAATGGGAGGAAACAAAAAGAGATTGAAAAGTTTTTGAACGAAAAAAACATTAAAACTTCAATTAACAGCAATAAAAAAATTAGATGTATTACATACCCCTTTCAAAATAACCAATAAGAAATGGCTATTTTGAAAGGGAGTTTTTGTGGTATAACTATTAAATTCCCTAAACAAAAAAGACGCTCCCATAGGAGCGTCTTCCACTATTACGCTTGTTGTTGCGCGCTATATAATTCTTCAAGTGGCTTCATGATAATTTTGTTAACGTCACCGATTACAACGTTTAGGCGTTGCTCAGTTTCCATTAATTTTGTAATTTTAGCATCTTGTTGAATGCGAGCTACAACTTCTTGTGCCTGTTGGTTGTCTTCTTCAGTGATTTCTTGGCCTTGCATCATTTTTTGTTGTAAGCTAAGTTGCATTGTACGGAACTCATCGAATAAGTTCTTTGAAGCCGCATCAGCTTGAACTGCTGCGTAGCTCTCTTTTAAAGTTTTGAAGTCTTCGTTTTCAGCGATTGCTTTTTGTAATTCATATGCAACATCATGAATGTTCTTTGTCATTTTATTTTTCCTCCTTTAGAAGGCTAGCGCTTTTCACTCGCACTGCCTTTTCAGTGCATTTACATACGCACCTCTTCTTACCATATCAAACTATGCAAGAGATGTGAAGAAATTTCACTTTTATTTCTATGTACTCACCTTATTATCTAAGAAACAATAGTAACAATCCTTGTACGAGTCCGATCATTCCGCCTAATAACGCCCCTAAATACGTAATCATTTTCAATTCGTTTTTCGTAATAGACAGAACTAGGTCTTCTAATCTTTCTGTTGAAAATGTAGACACTTCTTGCTGGACAATTTCCGCAAGGTGTAGATTGTTTAGTATACTCTCTACATTTTCTGTTCCCCACTTCAAGCCTTTCGTTACTGTGCTTGGAACCACTTTTTCAATAATTGTTTCTCGAACTGGTTCACATACTTGCTGAACAGATTGATTTAAAAACTTACTCACTGTTTCCTCTACTTTAACTGCTGACAGCACGGAGCTTACAATCATTTCTTTCTCTACAAATGCTTCTAATTCTTTTACATCTCTTCCTTTTAACTTTTCCCACTCTTTTTGCAGTACATCAGTTAAAAGCTGCTTTGTACCATCTTGACCTAAAAACTTAATAACTTCTGGCTGCACACGATCCACTACACTTACATTTCCTAAAAACATTCCGACTAAGTTAAGTAGCGTTCCGCGAGAAGCAAAGAAATCATCAATCATTTTTGAAAGACGCGCTTTCCCTTCTTCACTTTCAAAAAAGCTAATTCCTCGCTCTAAAATAAACGCCGAGGCATTCGGAATCGCATTCTCTATCTTTTCATGTACAGAATGAGGTAAAGCCTGTTCCCATGTATATGTATAATACTCTGCTAAAAATGCATGAATTTTTTCTGTAATCACATGTTCGATTTTTCGAATCGCTTCATCTTCTACATACGCTACATTCCATTTCTCTAACATATGTCGCAGTGATTGTTCATTCGTAATTACTTTATCCACTTCTACTTTGGCCCAGTGGATTAAACCTTTTTGAAACTCTTCATTTGTTAACTTCTTTCCGATTCCTTCTGGTGTTAACAAATGCTCTACAACCATTTTCCCTAATTGAACAGCAAGTTCATCACGACGCTTCGGAATTAATCCTGGTGTAAATGGAACTTGAAACTTTCCGATATAAATAGGACGATGAGGACGAAATAACATTTTTATCGCTAGATGATTCGTATATCCCCCAATAATTGCTCCGAGTCCTGTCATCGTTAACATATTTAACCATATATTCATTACAATCAACCTTTCACTTCTCCAAAACTATAGCATATCATCATACGGACAAAAGTATAATGGTATAAAAACGTATTTGCAATATATAGCTTCTCCTTTTATGCAAATAGTAGTAAAGGAGTGATTTCGTTGGTTCTCGGCCTTTTAACTTCTAAACTTCATTATGAGCAAACGTATTACACCGAAATCGCTAAACGCGCTCGGCTTTATCATAATGTCGTTGCCCAGTTTACGCCATTTTGTATTGATTCTAAAACAGACCTTGTTTCTGGTCTTATTTACGATACAGATACAGGAAAATGGAAAGAGCAAACATTCCCTATTCCTTCTTATATATATGATCGTTATTCTTTTCACGAGGAAACAGACTTTGAAAAAGCAAAATCAATTATTCACTCTTTGCACAACCGTCCTTCCACTACCTTTTTAAATAACACACTTATTAACTTAAGTGAACTACATGATTTATTTCTTACTAATAAAAAACTGTCTCCTTATATACCAAAATTTGAAGTGGCAACGATACAAATCATTTTCAAACTGTTGTTAAAAACTAAAGATATTATTATACGCCCCACTAATATACATTCTAAAGATAACTTATATCGAGTCGCTTACAAAAATAAAACGTTTCATATCGATACAGTAAATGAAAAATACCATACATCTATTCCAATCAAGAGGACAGATGAATTTATATCTTGGTGTAAATCTAACATACGTTCATCACGCTACATAGTGCATACTATGCTACAACCACCAAATCAATTAACATATCCACTGCACATTCGAACCATTTTGCAAAAAAACAAAGAACAAACTTGGAATGTTATCGGTCAATTTATACAAAAAAGCTCATTTCCTAATCAGCTTTTACCCTCAGCAACGGCCGATGATTCATTGCATTCATTTTCAAAAATTAAATACGTACTATCTAGTACAGGTGTGGAACTATTGCATGACGCTTTACACGACATTATAAATGAAGTATTCCAAACACTAGATCAATCTTATTCTTCGTTATTTGAACTAGAACTTTCCACAATTATGGATCAAAAAGGTGCAATCTGGCTTATGTATGTCAACACGATCCCTCCTTACGAACAATACATTCGTCATAGTGATTTATTAGCTGAAAAGATATTTCACGGACCACTTAAATTCAGTCGCTTTACACCATAATGAAAGGAGGTAAATCTATTTTGAAAGAACATATATATACATTAAACATTTCAGATGAACATCCAAATAGCATTACTTTACCTTACGTTTTTTCTATTACACCACCTATTACATCCCTCTCCTTCGGCATACGTCATATAGCAAGTGAAGAGGTGAAAATTCATTATTCCTTTACTCGCGAAATTATTATCGGAAAACATATTGCCGAAAAACTTTTACTGCCTCAATCAACTACTATTCATGCATTCACACAAAACCAAACGATTATTTTCGGACCATTGATTGGCATTTTTACAACTGGCTTTAACGATGATTCTTCTAACCCTTTAGGAAATCGTTCAATTGCTCTCAGTGAGTTGTTAACACCACCATTCTCATTACGACCGTTCGTATTCGTCTTTGGCGTTCAACATATAAACTGGGAAGAAGAAACGATTGAAGGATATTTCTTTCAAGAGAAACAATGGATAAAGAAAAAAGTCCCTTTACCAAATGTCATTTACGATCGATTACCGAATCGACAAGCGGAAAATTATAAACCAATTGTCAGAGCAAAAAGAAAGTTAGAACATGACTACTCCATCCCATGGTTTAACCCAGGGTTTTTCAATAAATGGGAAGTTCATCAACTTCTTATGAAAGACGAATCAATTAAACCCTTATTACCACATACAGAAACATTTCAGCATTTTGAACAAGTAGAACGGTTTCTTGGCACGTATAAATCAGTGTACATGAAACCAATACACGGGAGCTTTGGTAGAAATATTCATCAAATATTTTATTCTCAAACAGAGAATTGCTACTACTGTCGTTATCGCGAAAATGAAGAAAATAAACTGAGAAAGTATCAATCATTAGAAACTCTTCTAAACCACTTATTAAAAGGACATGATTTAAAAAAGTTTATCGTACAGCAAGGTATTTCGTTACTTCGCTTCGATGGGCAACCTGTTGATTTCCGCATTCATACAAATAAAAATCATTTCGGTAATTGGATAGTTAGTGCAATTGTCGCCAAAATTGCCGGCAAAGGCAGTTTAACAACGCACGTAAATAGCGGCGGTGATACAAAATTATTACAAGAGCTTTTTCCAGATTCAACGAAACAAGTTCAAATTGAAAATAAATTAAAACATACTGCCTTACAAATAAGTTACGCGCTCGATGAACAAGTAACCGGAAATATTGGAGAAATCGGTTTTGATATCGGTTTAGACACGAAGGAAAATCCGTGGCTCTTTGAAGCCAACTCGAAACCTGGGCGAACTGTATTCCAAGATGCCAAATTAAAAGAGCAAAGCGAACTGACGCGCCAGTTATTTTACGAATATGCCGTCTACTTAACTGAACATTCTTTACGTGATACAAAAGAAAAAATGTCTCAAATAAAATCAGGGGCTTCATCAAACACCGAACATATCCCTTCTCCTATGATTCACTCACAAATACAAAAACAAAAACTTCCACCTAGATAATAAGGTGGAAGTTTTCTATTTACACAAGTTTTACTACAACCTCAGTTTCCACGTTACATACTCCGCAATAAAAAATATGATTGCAATATTCATTTGAATTATTATGCGTTAAACCATCTACTGCACTTAATAATTCTTGATCCATATAGGCACTATAATCGTCTATGTAATCTACAGACTTCCCATAATCTTGGAGTATACTTTGGCAATTTTGACAAGAATATGTTTGTGATTCTAATGCGTTGCAAAGCGGGCAAATCCCCATCATGATTCCTCCATACATTATCGTTTAAAGCCTCTCTTTTTTAGAGTGAAGAAAGAAAGCAACCTATCCAGGCATAGGAGCGGTCACTCCACCACTACTTAAAAATAGAACTATAAAGTTGCTACCGATTTCATTTCAATAAATCATAAATAAGAAGCTAATGATTAGCCTACAAGTAATAGGCTACAAAGAGAAAAATATATTTAATATCCCTCTTAGTTTGGCCTGTTTTCTTAAAAATACAACGATTACTCTTATTTCATAATTTACGAAATCAATAAGTTTTTTTGACAAAATTTACAAATTATTATTTTGTATATCTTTCTAGGTAACATCCATACTATGAGTACAAACTTAATTACCGATGGATTAGCGCCAACCGGGGCGATAATCTGGTTCAACTCCAGCTAGTCCAACCAAAAAAACTTTTATAACTCTAAGGAGGATATATTCCTATGGCAAACCAAAATTCTTCAAATCAATTAGTAGTACCAGGTGCAACAGCTGCAATCGATCAAATGAAGTACGAAATCGCTCAAGAATTTGGTGTACAATTAGGAGCAGATTCTACGGCTCGCGCTAACGGTTCAGTTGGTGGAGAAATCACAAAACGTCTAGTTGCAATGGCTGAGCAAAGCCTTGGCGGATTCCACAAATAAATATATATGGCAAAAAGGTCTCAGGGCATATACCCTGAGACCTTTCTTAATTTACTGCAACATTTGTAAGAATTTTTTCGTGCGTTCTTCTTTTGGATTTGTAAATACTTCTTCTGGTGTACCTTGTTCGACAACGACACCGCCATCCATGAAGATAACACGGTTCGCAATTTGATGTGCAAAGCGCATTTCGTGCGTTACAATTACCATCGTCATGCCTTCTTTAGCAAGTTCCTTCATTACTTTCAGAACTTCTTGAACGAGTTCAGGATCAAGTGCTGACGTCGGCTCATCAAATAGTAACACTTCCGGCTCCATCGCAAGCGCGCGCGCAATTCCAACGCGCTGTTGCTGTCCGCCTGATAATTGGAACGGATATAAGTCTACTTTATCCGCAAGACCAACTTTTTCAAGGAAATAGTTTGCTTTTTTCTTCGCTTCTTCTTTCCCCATCTTTTTCACTGTAACGAGCCCTTCCATTACATTTTGAAGTGCTGTTAAATGCGGGAATAAGTTATGGTGCTGGAATACCATACCTGTTTGCGTACGAAGATTGACAATATCTTTCTTCGTTACTTTTTGAGAGAAGTTAAGCTCTTTATTACCGATACGAATATTACCAGCGTTTGGTGTTTCTAATACATTGAGACAACGTAAGAATGTCGTTTTACCAGATCCAGACGGCCCAATAATAACAACAACCTCGCCCTTCTCAACTGTTAAATCTATATGCTTTAGTACGGTATTATCTCCGAAACTTTTTTGTAAGTGCTGAATTGAAATCATAAAAACAAAAACTCCTTTTGTAAAAGGATTATTTTAATGTGTAGCGTTCTGAACGCTTTTCTAACATCTGTTGTACGATTGATAATAAGAAACAAATAACCCAATAAATAAGACCTGCTTCAAAATAAACAATTAAAAACTCGTAGTTCATCGCCGCAATTTCCTGCGCTTTTCGGAACATTTCTGTTACTAAAATTAACGATGCTAATGAAGTATCCTTCACTAAGCTAATAAATGTATTCGAAAGCGGCGGGATTGATACGCGCGTTGCTTGTGGTAAAATAACACGTTTTAATGCTTGTGGATATGTCATCCCAATTGTGTAAGCTGCTTCCCACTGCCCTTTCGGGATGGAAAGGATAGAAGCACGAATAATTTCAGATGCATATGCACCGACATTTAATGAAAATCCAACAACTGCTGCTGTATATGGCTCAACTTCAATATTAAGAGTTGGAAGACCATAGAAAATAATAAATAACTGTACAAGAAGTGGCGTTCCGCGAATGATAGATACATAGATACGAGCAATCCATTGTAAAATACGACTACCAGAAATACGTGCGAGCGCTGTTAACGTTGCCAGTATAATCCCGATAATAAATGTAATAAGCGTTAATGGAATTGTCGTAAAAACAGCTTCCTTCAGCATAGGCATGAAGGAAGACTGCATAATATCTGTCCAAGTAGACAATCGATCTGAAACCAATGCACTACTTAGATACATTTTCACCGAACCATTTTTTCGTTATTTTGTCATACGTACCGTCTTTTTTCATATCTTCTAACGCTTTATCTACTTCTTGTACAAGCTTAGTGCTACCTTTACGGAATAAGAATCCACTTTCTGAAGCTTCTTTTTCAGTATCTACAATTTTAATTTTTGCATCTTTTTTCGTTTCTAAATAATTTAATACTGATAACTTATCATTAATTGTAAAATCAACGCGTCCTGAAGCTAATAATTCTGCCGCTTGGCTAAATCCTTCTACACCAATAATTTCCGCACCATTTTTCTTAGCGATATCTGCATAGTTACTCGTTAAAGATTGTGCTCCTTTTAACCCTTTTACATCAGCAAATGTAGCAGGCTTATCTTTATCTTTTGCAATAACTAATGCCGCTGAAGATGAAATGTATGGTTTAGAGAAATCGTATTTCTTTTGACGATCTTCACGAATACCAACTTCGTTTGCAACCATATCGAAACGTTTTGCATCTAGGCCAGCAAGTAAGCTATCCCATTGTGTTTCTTTAAATACAGGTTTTACACCTAAACGTTTTGCAACTTCTTCTGATAGTTCAATGTCAAATCCAGTTAATTTATTGCTTGAATCGTGGAACGTAAATGGTGGATATGTACCTTCTGTACCAATTACAAGTTCACCGCTTTGTTTAATCTTTTGTAACGCGTCTTGACTAGCTGTATCTTTTTTCTCTTCTTTACCGCAGCCGGCTACAATCCCGATCGCTAATGTAGTTACTGCAAGCACTGAAAATAATTTCTTCATGATAGTAATCCTCCAAGTATTCTGATAGGAATTTAAAAACTATATTGATTGTATGCAATCTTGAACAATTTTTCAATGAAAATGTTCTTATTTAGTTTATCCTTTTTCTTCATAATCAAACAAAAGGGAAAAATAACGCTACATACAAAAAATAAGTAACATTTTTTAATATAGCATTTATAAAGAAAAAGGTAAAACAATACTTCTTATTCAACTGTAGTAATTTGCTAAAGAGTCGACATGTTCATCAATAAAAAAGAACTTGTGAAAATCACAAGTTCTCCCCCGTACATATTAAGCACTCTGATTACCTTCCATTTGCGTTTTGTACATATCGTAATAACGCCCGCGCTTTTTCATTAGTTCATCATGAGACCCTTTTTCTAAAATCGTCCCTCTATCGAGCACAATAATTTGATCTGCGCTTTTAATCGTTGAAAGACGATGAGCAATAATAAATGTCGTTCTTCCTTTTTTTACAACTTCCAATGCTTGTTGAATCATCGCCTCTGTTTCTGTATCAATACTAGACGTTGCTTCATCTAAAATTAAAATAGCGGGATCAAAAGCAAGCGCCCTAGCAAACGATATAAGCTGACGTTCTCCGGTTGAAAGTGTACTTCCCTTTTCTGTAATTTCTTCATTTATATTGTTCGCAAATCTTTCAGCACCAACATCATGCAATGCTTTTATGATACGCTCTTTTGAAATTTTTTCGTTTTCTAAGCTTACATTGGAAGCAACCGTTCCGCTGAAAAGAAACGGGTCTTGCAGTACGATTCCCATATGCTCACGAGTTGCTTGTTTCGGCATTTCTTTTACATCGTGACCATCAATCGTAAGTTTCCCTTTTTCAAACTCATAAAATTGAAAGAGTACATTCATGATGGAACTTTTTCCCGATCCAGTATGACCGACAAGTGCCACTGTCTCGCCTTGTTTCGCTTCAAAAGAAATATTTTTTAACACTTCATCTTTTCCATTATAAGAAAATGATACATTATCAAATTTTACATTTCCTTTTAAACGAGGCATACGTTCTTCTTCTACCGCTTCTCCTTTTTCCTCTAACAATTCAAAGACACGTTCTGATGCAACGCGCGCTTGCTCTAAGTTTGCAAGCTGGTTCACCATATTCGTAATTGGCGAGAATAATCGTGTTAAATAATCGACGAACGCATACAGTACCCCAAGTGAAATAATACCTGTAGCACTTAATGACGCACCGCCGAAATACCAAATTACTCCTGTGAAAGCGATATTTCTTAATACGGCTACTAAGTTATGCGAAGTTGCTGCATTTAAATTTAAAATTTTATTTTGATACTTAAAATAATCGCCATTTAATTCTTCAAACTCTTTTTTCGTTTCACGCTCTTGACGAAACGCTTGAATAATTGGCATCCCTTGAATGGATTCATTCACTGTTCCGTTAATATCAGATAAACGCGAACGCATTTTATGATTGTATACAGACGCATATTTTCTATATAAAATGGCCCAAACAATTAAAATCGGGATAATTAACAAACATAATGAAGCGAGCTTCACATCTAGTAAAAATAGCGCAGCAAATATCCCAATAATATAAATGATACTAGAAACGAATGTTGCCAGCACCGTTACATATAAATCACGAATGGCCTCTGTATCATTCGTCACACGCGAAACAATTTTCCCCGCCGGTAAATGATCAAAGTACCGAATTGGCAACGTTTGAATATGAGAAAACACATCTTCCCTCATAATTTGAATAATTTTGTTCGCTGCCTTCTGTAAGAAAAATTGCTTTCCGTATGCAAATAATGATACGACTACTAGTAAAGCGAAATAGCCACCACCAAGCAATAATAGACGGTTTATTTCCGGTTTATAAAACGCAAACACTTCTTCTTTCGTTAATGCTTTCGCTTTATACACTTGCACCGCCTTACCATTTTGAACGGTAATCATCCCCCCTTTTACAGTACGTGATCCTTCAATATTCACTTTATTCGGTACAAAATAATATTGAAAACCAACTTGCATCACACGTACTTCTTTACCTTTTGTCTCGCCTTGCTGGAAGCGATCGCTTCGCTTATAAAAGGCGCCATTATACGAAACAGCCTCTTCACTCTGTTCTATTTCATACCAAGGTTTCTCTATCCCGACGATATGATCGTCAATCATCGTTTTAGCGACGAAAGGACCGGCAAGCTCTGCGATGACGAAAATAAATAACATTAACATCGCTGCAAAAATCGTCCCTTTCACTTTCATCGCGTATTGAAATAATCGTTTTGAAACGCTCATATTTTCACCCCACTATCCGCACTTTCACTTTCTCCTTGTTGTCTTTCAAACTGCTCAGCATACCAGCCTCCGCTCTGGATAAGCTGAGCATGCGTACCTTCTTCTATAACTGCGCCTTCATCCATAACGAGAATCCAATCCGCATGTTGTACGGCAGATAAACGATGCGTCGTAATAATCGTCGTCTTTCCGCTTCTTTCCGTTCTTATATTTTCAATGATCGCTGCTTCCGTACGAGCATCTACAGCTGATAAAGAATCATCCAAAATTAAAATTTCTGGATTTTGAATAACAGCTCGCGCAATCGAGATTCTTTGTTTTTGCCCTCCTGATAAAGAAACACCCTTCTCTCCAACGAGCGTTTCTAACCCTTCTGGTAAAAACTCTAAATCCTTTGTAAACGCCGCGATTTCAATCGCTTTCTCGAGTTCTTCTTCCGTCGCTTCCCTATTTCCGAATAAAATATTTTCCCTCGCTGTTTTTGAGAACAAAATATGTTCCTGCGGTACATATCCAATCCAACCGAGCACATTTTCATTTGTCATTTTATCTAGCGTCACATCAGAGACTGCAATATCCCCATCTCCAAGCGGATATTGACGAAGAAGCTGACGTACAAGCGTCGTTTTCCCGCTTCCTGTTTTTCCAACAACCCCAAGCGTTTCCCCTTGTTTTAATGTAAACGAAACCTTTTTTAAATTTGTTTCAGTTGATGAAGGATATGAAAAGGTAACATCATCAAACTGAATATAATCCGGCTCTTGTACAAGCTTTGGATGTTTCGGATTCTTTACATCTGGCTCATACGCTAACGTTTCATTCACACGGTCAAGCGAAGCATTTCCTCTTTGCATAACATTAATTAATTCACCAATTGCAAACATCGGCCAAATCATCATCCCTAAATACACGTTAAATGAAACAAGTTCACCAAGTGTTACCTTTGATTGAAATACAAGATATGCGCCGTACACTAAACCGATTAAATAACTAAGGCCAACAAGCATTTTCACAGTTGGTTGGAATAATGCGTCAATTCTCGCTACTTTCATATTTTTTTCGTAGACGTCATCTCCTAAGTGATGAAATCTTTCCTCGTCTGCATTCTCTTGTACGTATGCACGAATAACGCGCACACCAGCGATTGATTCAAGCACTTTATCGTTCATATCACCAAACGCATCTTGCGCAACTGTAAATCTTTCATGCAATTTCTTTCCATATATATTCATCGCATACGCCATAATTGGAAGCGGGATAAGCGCCGCAAATGTAAGCTCCCAACTAATTGTAAATCCCATCATAAAGACAATCGTAAGCATATATAAACTCGAATCCACGAGCGTTAATATACCAAAACCAGCTGTCATAGCGATTGCTTTCAAATCATTTGTCGCTCTCGCCATTAAATCACCAGTACGATTTTTTTGATAAAAAGTCGGCGTCATCTTAAGTAAATGCCCCATAAATTTAGAGCGCATCGTTTTCTCAAGTACGAATGCACCTCCAAACAATTGATGTTGCCATACGAAAGTAAGACCATACCCAACGATTGTAACCCCTATTAAAATAAGAATAGACTGTATAATAGCTTCGTTTGATAACGTTCCTGTTTTTATGTTATCTATCGTAACCCCTAACACTTTCGGGGGAATCACTTCAACTATATTCACAATTAAAAGAGCTCCAATGGCAATACTATATCTCTTCCAGTGCTCTTTAAAAAACCATTTTAACTTTAGTAATACTGATAACAATGTAACCTCTCCCTTCTCGTTCTCGTTTACTTCTCATTTCTTTATCCACTATCCAAACCCATTACATTTACATTTCGTAACCCATACAATCTCATCACATTTGTCCACCTTCCAAAGTTTTATATAGGAATATGGAAAATAAACAAAAAAAAGCATACCGCCGCTTGACGATATGCACAAAAATGCATAAAAAGCGTACGTTACGATATACGCAACGTACGCTTTTTATAAGACAGAGAATGCCTTATATATCCGCACGGGTTGCGTAATGATATGAATGTTTTCTGCCATTTAACAGAGCTAAACCCATTACATTTACGATTACAATCATTACGCACACCCCTTTCATTTATTTTCCATTTATAATCTTACAACTTTATTGAGTATTCTGTCAATTATTTTTTTTTACAGATCGAATGAAAATATACGATACATCATTTTGAAATAAGGGAATGTTCTGTAAGAAAGGGCATACAAAATAAAAAAATAATAAGAAATCGTTTTCACAAACATTTCATTTGAAAAATGTTATCAAACCCCCTACAATCACCTTATACTCACTCTTACAAGTTGCTATTTTAGGAGGACTAATCATGACAACTAGCAATACGTACAAATTTTATTTAAATGGAGAATGGAGAGAAAGCTCTTCAGGAGAAACAATCGAAATTCCATCTCCATACTTACACGAAGTAATTGGACAAGTACAAGCAATTACTCGCGGAGAAGTAGATGAAGCAATTGCATCTGCAAAAGAAGCTCAAAAATCATGGGCAGAAGCTTCTCTACAAGATCGCGCAAAATATTTATATAAATGGGCTGATGAGCTCGTAAATATGCAAGATGAAATTGCCGATATCATTATGAAAGAAGTCGGTAAAGGATATAAAGATGCGAAGAAAGAAGTTGTTCGTACAGCTGACTTCATTCGTTACACGATCGAAGAAGCTTTACATATGCACGGAGAAAGCATGATGGGCGATAGCTTCCCGGGCGGTACAAAATCTAAACTTGCGATTATCCAACGCGCACCACTTGGTGTTGTATTAGCAATCGCACCGTTTAACTACCCAGTAAACTTATCTGCTGCAAAACTTGCACCAGCATTAATTATGGGTAACGCTGTTATTTTCAAACCAGCAACTCAAGGTGCAATTAGTGGTATTAAAATGGTGGAAGCACTTCACAAAGCTGGCCTTCCAAAAGGTCTTGTAAACGTAGCTACAGGACGCGGTTCTGTAATTGGTGACTACTTAGTAGAACACGAAGGCATCAATATGGTATCGTTCACAGGTGGTACAAACACAGGTAAACATTTAGCGAAAAAAGCTTCAATGATTCCACTTGTATTAGAACTTGGTGGTAAAGATCCTGGTATCGTTCGTGAAGATGCTGACTTACAAGATGCTGCAAACCATATCGTAAGCGGTGCATTCTCTTACTCTGGTCAACGTTGTACAGCTATTAAACGTGTACTTGTACACGAAAACGTAGCGGACGAGCTTGTTAGCTTATTAAAAGCGCAAGTAGCTGAACTATCAGTTGGATCTCCAGAACAAGACAGCACAATCGTTCCATTAATCGACGACAAGTCTGCTGACTTCGTTCAAGGCTTAGTTGACGATGCTGTTGAAAAAGGTGCTACAATCGTTATCGGTAACAAACGTGAGCGTAACTTAATTTACCCAACATTAATCGACCACGTAACAGAAGAAATGAAAGTTGCTTGGGAAGAGCCATTCGGCCCAATCCTTCCAATCATCCGTGTTTCTTCAGATGAGCAAGCAATTGAGATTGCTAACAAATCAGAGTTCGGTCTGCAAGCAAGTGTCTTCACAAAAGACATTAACAAAGCATTTGCAATTGCTAACAAAATCGAAACTGGTTCTGTTCAAATTAACGGACGCACAGAGCGCGGCCCTGACCACTTCCCATTCATCGGTGTAAAAGGTTCAGGTATGGGCGCACAAGGTATTCGTAAGAGCCTTGAGTCTATGACACGTGAAAAAGTAACTGTATTAAACTTAGTTTAATCTTATATGTAGAAGCTGATCTATTTTTAGATCAGCTTCTTTTCTATATATACTTCCAAAAAACAGAGTAGTTAGTTCTACTTCCGATTTGGTTTTCCAAATCGAACTAAAACATGCCATAATAATTTTAATTCCTGAAGCACTTCTTCATAAGTACCACGATCACTCCAAGATAATGGATTGCGTTTCAAATCCACTACAGCAGAGCCAATTATATTGGCATCGATACAATGATTCCGTGCAATGCGTCTTGCTAAAGATGGCATTTTTGAACCTCTAAAATCCATTGGAACTTCGTCTACCATAAGTACAAAACCGATGTGCCAATACAAATCAATCGCATACTTCAGACAAATTTCTTCTAAAACTTTTCCTACATCCGTACCCTTAAATGAAGGATCTGCAACAAGCACCTCTACGTCTTCTTTAAGAGAAATCTCTCCATGAATTTGCGCTTCGATATAATGATTAAGATTACGGGCTGGCTCTTTGCTTACTAAATCTATAAACGGCCTTTTCAGATTAGCCAGTAAATGATTAATTAATATTGTTGGCGTCAAATTCCCTTCACCAATTGCAAAATCTCTTACGAATGTCTCTTCCAAAAGAGCAGCTAAAATCATATCAAACTCCTCATAAGTCCCCTTTTCTTTCGGATCTTGATGCGAATCTAAATATGTATATGTAGAGCGCGAAGAAACTTTTGGAGATAAGAGAAAATAACATGAACCAAAACGCGGAGCCGGCCCATCTGGATGTAACATTAAATTTAGCGCTCCGTATTTTGGCCGTTGATCATTCGTTACGCCTTCTAATTGATATGCCCCTCCAAATATTCTCTTTTCCCAAAAGTCACGTTCACCACTAGGGTAAGCAGATACGCTTCCATTAGATAGCAATGTTTCAAACTGACTTTTATATATTCCTTGCTCAAACAGTGCTTCAGCAACACTTTTCATACTCGAATCTAGTCTGTCTGGATGAAAGTGTAAAGCAATCCGTGCATGAGATTTTAAATTAGCGACAGCTTCTTCAAATATTTCATCTGTAATATTAGACATTTTAAGTATATGATTAATCGTTGCTTTAGCCTCTCGTTTTTCGTTCTCTGCATATTTTGAAATATACTCTAAAGCAAATAATTGAGATCTTGATAATTCCATAATCCAATCTCCCCTTTAATTGAAATGACCTTAATCAATTCAATTAAAAGCTTAGTCTTTCCTTCTTATGAAACGAACCTTATTTATTTAAAAACGTAATTTACTAAATCTTAATTATGCATACACGCATTTTGCATAGGCAAATGTACACATTCTACAGAAATTTGATACCCTAGCCATTGCTCAGCAATATGTTCAAATGATAAAACAGATCCCGTCGTAAAAAAACGATGCTTCGGATTCAGATTGTCAGACAAAATTCCTTTGTGCTGTAAAATGGTACTTAACTCTATCGCTGTTTCTTCTGCAGAACTAATAATCGTTACATCTTCTCCTAACTCACTTTTAATCACAAACTCTTCTCTATAATCTGATTATTACTATATCCATTGACGTATAAAAATTCATTTGTTACTCTTAAAGACGTTAATTTAATATTTAAATCCTCATTCGTATCTCGGTGAGGTAGAGGTTGCAATCATTAAGAGTATCATTTCAGGAGATGTAGTGGCATTGATGAAGGAATGAGAAAGGAATGGTTGCCGAAGTAAGTCGTGTCCACCATGCACGCTTGCTGGGTCTGCATTTAATAAGTGCAGAACTGTCACAAACGTTTCGTTTGTGGAGAGCTATCGAGAGGTATGTCGTGGGTTTCTTATAAGATAGAAAGCATGTAGCGGCAAATTACGTGCTTTTTTTGTTTTGTTTGGGACTTCTCTTCCTGACTCAGGAAGACATACATATCTCCTCGCTTGACTTGGTTATACTAACTTTGGAGGTATTTTCTATGCAACAAAAAAAATGGGGCTTTTGGGTACTAACAGCTTTCGTTGTCGGTAACATGGTTGGCGCTGGTATTTTCATGGTGCCAAGTACGTTGGCACAAACAGCAAGCCCACTCGGTGTCACTTTAGCTTGGTTAACTACAGGGTTTGGTGTTTTAATGCTAGCTCTTGTTTTCGGTAATTTAGCAATTCGTCGTCCTGATTTAACGACAGGGCCACAAAGTCATGCATATGCTTTATTCTCAACACCAAAAAAGAAAAAAATGGCTGGTTTCAGTATGGTATGGGGATATTGGGTTGCAAACTGGGCAAGTAACGTTGCCATCATTACATCATTTGCGGGATATTTATCACTCTTCTTCCCAATTATGAAAGATACGCGACTACTATTTTCAATCGGTTCGTTTAACGTAGAAGTCGGAAAACTAATTACATTTACGATTTGTTCCATCTTACTTTGGGGAACTCATATTATATTAACAAACGGTGTAAGCGGAGCTGGAAAGCTAAACTTTTTAGCAACAACAACGAAAGTAACTGGATTCCTTTTATTCATCGTCGTTACGTTATTTGCATTCGAAGCTTCTAAGTTTGGACAATGGTACACACCGATGATTGATAAATCAGGTGCATCACACGGTCTTCTTTCACAAGTAAATTTAGCTGCTCTTACAACGCTTTGGGCGTTTATCGGAATTGAATCAGCCGTTCTTTTATCAAACCGTGCTGTTTCTCCAAAAACGGTAAAACGTGCAACAGTTGCGGGATTACTTATTACAGTTGCGATTTACTTAGGAATTACAATTTTAACAATGGGTGTACTTCACGTTGATACATTACAAGCTTCTGAACGTCCATTAGCAGATGCACTAAATGCTGCAATGGGTCACGGCGGCGGGAAACTGATGGCATTACTTGCTCTTACTTCCCTGTTCGGTTCTATCTTAGGCTGGATTTTATTAAGCTCAGAAGTACCTTATCAAGCAGCAAAAGAAGGTTTCTTCCCTTCCTTCTTCACGAAAACAAATAAAAAAGGAAGTCCAATTTACTCATTACGATTAACAAACATTATGTCTCAAGTATTCCTATTCTCAACATTATCAGGAACCATTGCGGAAGCTTATACATTCGTTATTACCGTATCAACACTGGCCTACCTCATTCCATATCTCGTTTCACCAATCTTCCAGTTAAAACTAGTCGCAACTGGTGAAACATATAAAAATGAAATGCGGGCAAGAATTACAGATGGCATAGTCGCAGTTATCGCACTTTGCTACGCACTATGGGTTATTAAAACTGGCGCATCCGATATAAAAACGTTCCTTCTCGGAATTGGTTTATTCGTAATTGGATTTGCTTTCTATCCATTAATGAATCGTGATCAGAAAAAAAATAACGAAAAGAAAAACGGGCAAGTTGCATAACGCAATTTGCTCGTTTTTTCTTTTGTAAAACATATATAATAGAACAAAGAGGTGAAAAACATGTCAATCGAATCGCTATGGAGCAGTCGCTTCCAACAACATATTCAAAATATCATTACATACTTTGCACGTATGATTAACGGTTTACTATATAGCTTTATCTTTATTTCATGCGTTGGCGCATATTATTATGCTCAGTTTCTAAAAGCATCTCCTTCTAAAGGAATATCTTTAATAATTATAACGATTGTACTTACATTCCTTATAACGAGATGCCCTATCCGTACATTTATTCAAAAACCTGATGCTGTCTATTTACTAGCACTAGAAGAGAAATTAACATCTTATTTCAAAAAATCTCTTCTATACAATTACATCATTCAGCTTTTCCCATTGTTATTTACGTTCCTTATTCTCGTTCCACTTGCTATGCAATCATTACAATTAACTGTACCTTTTTTATGTACAATCTTTATCGTGTTAATGATTACGAAAGCCTGGAACATGTACATACATTGGATGTGGCGTGATAGTCACGAAAAAAATATATGGCTGATCATTCGTATTACTTGTAACGCCCTAATCATTTACATGCTGTTTTATTCCGCAAATGTTCTCATATTGGGCGGACTACTCTTACTACTTGCTTTCCTACTTCTATATACGAAAAAACAGCCTACAAAACGAATACCGTGGGATTACATAATTGAGCAAGAAGAAAAAATGAACGTTCGTTTCTATCAATTTGCTAGCATCTTCACCGATGTTCCGCAACTAAACAAGCAAGTAAATAAAAGAAAATGGCTTACAACTTGGATTGAACCTTTATTACATAAAAAACGAGCAACTTTCTTCTATTTACATACACTCGCATTTTTACGCGGGAATGATTATTTCGGTATATATATTCGCTTAGGGCTGATTGGTGCCTTCGCCTTATATTTTATACCAAACATATACGTAAAGGGCGCTATCGCTTACATCGTCCTATATATGATTTCTATGCAGCTCCGTTCCCTATGGAAATATTTTTCGGGAAATATTATTGTAGCATTATATCCAATTGATACTGAAAAACGACTGAATCAATTTCTTCACTTAATCTTTATATTGTTAAGCATTCAGCTCATTGTATTTTCAATTGTTATACTCCTTGCTACAGGAGAAATTTTACATAGCCTTATCATTATGATTATCGGGTTACTCTGGATCAAATTTATTATTGTACCAAAAACGAAGCAACGTGTTTCCTCGTTTTAACGAAAAGAATTATCTTAAACGCCAAGGAGAAAATAAATTTTCTCCTTGGCGTTTTATTTTTTTCCTCAAACAAGAATCACCGGAACAACCGATATTTTATGATTTTACATACAAAAATGATAATACATGTTTACGTCCTAATAAAAAGGGTATCTATTAAATTAACAGAGTAAAGGAGGGGCCTATATTGTGAATAAAAAAACGGAACAATTGAAGCATCACGTTACTGACAATCAATACAAACATGCTTTAACAACAAACCAAGGAGTAAAAATAGCCGAAGATGAATTTTCTTTAAAGATGGGCTTAAGAGGCCCAACCTTAATGGAGGATTTCCACTTTCGCGAGAAAATGACCCATTTTGATCACGAGCGAATTCCCGAAAGAATTGTTCATGCACGCGGAGTTGGCGCTCATGGTTATTTTCAGCTTTATGAATCGTTAGAAGCATATACGAAAGCAGATTTTCTTACAAATCCTTCAAAGAAAACACCTGTATTTGTACGTTTCTCAACCGTTCAAGGTTCTAAAGGATCCAACGACACAGTAAGAGATGTACGCGGATTCGCTACAAAATTTTATACAGATGAAGGAAACTATGATTTAGTAGGCAATAATATGCCAGTATTCTTTATCCAAGATGCTATTAAATTCCCTGATTTTGTCCATGCAGTTAAACCAGAACCACATAATGATATTCCTCAAGGAGCTAGCGCTCATGATACCTTTTGGGATTTTGTTGCACATAACCCTGAGTCCACGCATATGGTCATGTGGCAAATGAGCGACCGTGCTATTCCGCGTAGTTTACGAATGATGGAAGGTTTTGGAGTTCACACATTTCGACTCATTAACGCAGAAGGAAAAGCCCATTTCGTAAAGTTTCACTGGAAACCTGCCCTTGGGGTTCATTCATTAGTATGGGATGAAGCTCAAAAGATTGCTGGGAAAAATCCTGATTTCTATCGTCAAGATTTATACGAAGCAATTGAAAAAGGCGATTATCCGGAATGGGAGCTTGGATTACAGTTAATTCCAGAAGAAGATGAGCATGCATTTGATTTTGATATTTTAGATCCAACGAAATTATGGCCGGAAGAAGAAGTTCCTGTAAAACTAGTTGGTAAAATGACATTGAACAAAAATGTTGATAACTTCTTTGCGGAAACGGAGCAGGTAGCTTTCCACCCTGGTCATGTCGTACCAGGTATTGATTTTTCAAATGACCCTCTTCTGCAAGGAAGATTATTCTCCTATACAGATACACAATTATCTCGTTTAGGAGGACCTAATTTCCATCAAATCCCTATTAATCAGCCTGTATGTCCTTTTCATAATAATCAACGTGATGGTATGCATCAAATGCAAATTCATCGTGGTCAAACAAGCTATCATCCTAATGGCTTAAATAATAATCAACCAGCAACAGTCCAAGCAGAACAAGGAGGATATGAGCATTATCAAGAAAAGATTGATGGACATAAAATTAGAGGGCGCAGTAAAAGCTTCCTTAACTTTTATTCTCAGGCTAAACTTTTCTATAATAGTATGAGCCCTATTGAAAAGCAACATATAAAAGAAGCTTTTTGCTTTGAAGTTGGGAAGTGCAAATCAGACATGGTGAAGGCAAATGTAATTGCTCTTTTAAACCACGTCGATCGTCAATTAGCACAAGAAGTCGCTAACATTATTGGAGCTCCTTTACCTAAGGAAAATCACGAAGTAAATTCAGATGCAAAATCACCTGCACTCAGCATGTCCAATACTATTTTTAAAGCTGATTCCAAAAATGTTGCAATTCTATTAAATGGTGACCCAAGCATCTCTCTTCTGTCCGAATGGATTCAAGCTTTTGCACAGCATCGAATTAACTATAGCATCATAGATAATAAAATTTATCATTTCAATAATTCCATTAAAGTAACGGATACTTATACAACAGCAGACTCCTCACTTTTTGATGCAGTATTAGTGTTTAGTAGTAAATCTGTCATTCAACCCCCTGTTTTAGAATTTGCAGAAACTACTTTTAAACATTTTAAACCGATAGCTCATGTCCTTAGTGACCCTCATGCTTTAGACCATAGTAAGGTGAAACTGGATGGAGCAGGAGTTTACAACTTAACAAACACTTCAATTGAGTCATTTATAGAAGGCATTGCCCAAGGACGATTCTGGAACCGATAATATAATGTAAGGAGCGGATTAGAATGAGTAAAAAAATTGCTATTTTAATAACGGATTATTTCGAGGACACAGAATACACAGAGCCAGTAGAAGCTTTTAAACAGAAGGGATATGAATTAACAACTATTGAAATGGAAAAAGGTAAAACGGTACACGGTAAACAAGAAAAAAGCGAAGTCGTAATTGATAAAAATATTGATGGTGTTTCTCCAGAAAACTTTGATGCACTCTTCATACCAGGCGGATTTTCCCCAGATATACTTCGTGCAGATGAACGTTTTGTTCGCTTTAGCAAAGCATTTATGGATGCGAAAAAACCTGTTTTTGCTATTTGTCACGGACCCCAATTACTCATCACTGCACAAACACTTGAAGGACGCGATGTGACTGGATATAAATCTATTGCGGTCGACTTAAAAAATGCTGGTGGACATTTTCATGACAAAGAGGTTGTCGTATGCCAAAATCAGCTAGTCACAAGTAGACAACCGGAGGATATCCCAGCGTTTATTGAAGAATCGTTACGTATATTAGGATAGTTACTTTGGCTAACCTCATTTTATTTGTATGAAAAAAATTTAATCAGTGGGGTTTTGTTCATCCCCTACTGATTATTAGCCCTCACCAACTGGTCGTTTACAGGCAATCCGACCTCCACAAATAGCGAGATAAATAAAAAGAGTGTAATCCAAAAGTGCAGTTTTAATGACCTTTTGGTTTACACTCTTTTCTCGTCCCCAAATTTCTAATCACTTTTCATAGTCATTTCTCATATAGTGAAAATGACTATACGATTCCTATCCATAAGTTAAATAATGATTTTACACATATATAAATAAAAAAGATGGGAGCCTTAATCATGAATAACAATCCACCTTCAACGCCCTCAAATCCAACGGAAACGAATAATAATGAAGTGAGCTTACAAACGTTAAGCGTTATTGGACTTATTTTACTGATTAGTGACTACATATTAGTAGCTCTTTCTAAAGTAGGAACACTAAAAAAGCTTTTGCTACAGCCTAGTACCACTCCAGACTTAGCTGAAGTTGATCCGTTCTAAAAATTATATAAAAAGCGAGTCCTACGTTAACATGAAAAAAAGCCCCTTACAAAAAGGGGCTTTCCAATCATTCTTTATTCCCATTACTTCGCAAAACTTTCAGCCAACTGTTTCTCTCTCCACATAAATGTAATGCCGAGACCAACTATTAAAACAACGCCTGAAAATGCATATGGATAATGAATATTCATATCAAATAATATTCCGCCCATCGCTGGTCCTGCGATATTTCCTAAACTCGTATAAGTCGAGTTCATCCCAGCAACGAATCCTTGCTCTTTTCCAGCTGCTTTTGATAAAAACGTCGTTAAAGCTGGACGAAGTAAATCAAATGCAAGGAAAATAAAGCACGTAACGAGAAGTACAATCCAATAATTAAAGACTACAGTTGAGACGAATGCTAACACTGCACCTACAATTAAACATATTTGAATTAATACTTTCTCACCGAACATGTCTACCAATTTGCCAAACATAAATACTTGCACAACTACCCCAAAGATTGAACTAATTGTAATAATTGCTGCGATATCTTTCGGTGTGAATCCAAATTTATGATCAGAGAACAGACTAAACACAGTTTCATATGCTGATAATCCGAATGCGAGTACAAATACGATAATAAATGCAATTGCATACATTGGATGTAATGATTTCTTTAAATCACCAATAAAGCTTGATTCTTTCGTATTAGAAGAAATCTCTGCAAGCTCTTCTTTCGTTAACGGTTCTTTTAAAATAAATATCGAAATCACACATGCTATAAAGGCAATTGCTGCTGCAACAAAAAACGGCACACGTATACCGTATTCTGCAATAAATCCGCCGATTCCAGGCCCTATAATGAATCCAGTACTAATAGCCGCAGATAAGTATCCCATAGCCTTTGGACGTTCCTGAATAGATGTAATATCCGCAACATATGCCGTAACACCAGGCATAATAAAAGCAGCACTAATTCCGCCTAACACCCTCGCTACATAAAGCATCCACACATCTTTTCCTAATCCAAAAAGAAGCTCTGAAACACCAAAAATAAATAATCCAATGATTATCATTTTCTTCCTACCGTAAAGATCAACCCACCGGCCTGTAATAGGTGAAGCAATAAGCTGAGCCATTGCAAACACTGCAACGAGATACCCCATCGTCTTCCCTGTTAAATGCATGTCATTCATAAAGGACGGCATAACCGGAATGATTAATCCAATCCCTAGAAAAGCGATAAATATATTACTCAAAAGAATGACCAGTACCATCTTTTGTTCTTTTATCGGTTTCTTCACTTTTAACACCTCTTCCCGTAAGCTCCTCCCAAAAAATAATGCCCAAGAAGCTTTTTCTTTATCCTGCTATTTGTGGGCTAATCATGAGTAGAGATGCCTCCACTCATTAGAATTTCACTCTATCCTTCCACACATACATAAGTATTAGGTGAATGACTATCATTCATTTTTCCTCAAAAATGAACCTACCTTCTCAGACAGGTTCATCTTACTACTTCTTTATATGTAGTGCATGTGTTAAAAAATCTAGTACTTCTTCCTTTTGCAAATCCACCTGCTCATCATCTTTATGATCATATAAATACACTTGTTCCGCTGCTGATTCAACTAGAGCGATAAATAACTTCGCTGTTCGCTCTGCGTGAACCGAATTACGAATTTCACCAGCTTCTTTTGCCTCATTTAAAAATTCACTTAGCCACATATAAAGGGGCTCATACACAGCTTCCCATTCTTTTATATGTTCTGTAGATGCAAGACCAGCATACATTAAAGCTTGTATTTCACGATATTCAGCTATAAAGTGAAACACCGCATCTATTACTTGCGTCACTTTACTTGAGAAAGGCGCATTGTTTTGCACTTTTTCTTTCACTGCAAGTATCATCTTTTCAACCATCACTTCTGCTATTGCAGGCATAACAGATAACTTAGAAGGAAAATATAAATAGAAAGTTCCTTGCGCAATGCCAGCTAATTTCACGATATCAGAAATCTTCGTTTTTTCGACGCCCTTCTCCTGAAACACTTCAATAGCTGCATAGACAATTTTCTCTTTTTTATTCATCATCTAAACCCTTTCACACGCATATTGAATGACTGTCACTCATTTTATAAGATAATCGATTGTACTGTCAATGATAGTGAACTCTAAGAGGAAATCGTTTTTTTATAATAAAATCTCCTAATAAACAATTAGGAGATAAAAATGCAATATATCTTTAAGAAAGTGCCTTTAATCCTGTCACTCCACATACAATAAGAAACACACTAATGATACGCGCTTTACTTTTCGACTCACCAAACAAGAACATGTTTAACAAAACTGCACCTGCTGTTCCGATACCAATCCAAACCGCATACGCGACACTTACTTGTAAAAATAAGAAGGAAGTATACAAAAATGCGAAGGATGTAGCAAACCCACCGATATAAATCGCACCATTGGCTAATGTCTTATCTTTACTATACATTTTAAGTCCTATCACACCGACTATTTCACTAATTGCAGCACAAAATACGAAAAACCAACCCATTTTTAAGCAGCTCCTTCCACAGTTTCTTCTTTATTATCAGCTAGCTTTAAACCGATAACGCCAGCTACAACCATCACGATAAAAAATAACTTCCCTACACTGAAACTTCCACCGAAAAGAAATACATCCATTAAGAAAGTACCTACCGTACCAGCTCCGGCGAAAACAGCATATACAGTCCCTGTTGCAAGATGTTCACACGCTTTAGAAAGGAAGTGAAAATCAACAGCGATAACTCCTAAAATAATAATCCAATGCCACCAAGTATTGGCTGTATTAAAACCAAACACCCAAAAAATTTCAAAGATACATGTTAATATGACATATAACCAAGCTTTATTTTTCATACCTCTCACCTCTTGTGACTGACTATCAGTCATTTTTGTTTTAAAAAAATATACTCTTTCATCAATACTATATAAAAACAACTATCATCCTCATTTACCATTGTATTTGTTCCATTTCTAAGCTAACTGCATCCTGTCACATAAAAATGACTGAATGTCATTCATATATATTGTACATGAACATTTTAAAAACTGTCAATGCCGAAAGTTTATTTAAAATTTCTTTCATCTGATTTGTATATTTCTTAATAATCTGTCAATACTGCTAGTAACATAATATTTTCTCCACTCCCCCTTGGAGAGATCCCTTGAATGGAGCAGTTAGCTTTTGCTAGCTGCTCTTTTTTCCTTTTATTTCATCCAACATATCGAATCATCGCCACCTCATCACAATAATCAACCTTTGGACAATGTCTACAATCAACCCATACTTTCTCTGGTAGCGCATCTCTATTCACAAAATCAAATCCACACTTTTGAAAAAATTCTGTTTCATATGTTAAAGAAATGACTCTACTTACTTTTATTTTCACTGCTTCATTTATTACATGATTCACTAACATACGCCCGATTCCTTTCCCTGCATATGTATGCGAAACGACTAACGACCGAACTTCTGCAAGGTCCTCTCCTAACACATGTAAACCAGCAACTCCAACAACTTTCTCTTCTTCTTTCATAACATATAAACATTGCAAATATTGATAAAGAGACAAAAGAGAACGTGGTAAAACAACTCCCTCTTTTGCATAAACCTCAATAAGACTATAAATTTCTTTCACATCACTCGTCACCGCATTACAGATTTTCATATTACATCCCCTTGCCCCTCAATATTAATATTTATAATTTAAAATGAATTTTAATTCATAATTTTATATAATAATACATCTCTCTTTTCTCCTCGTCAATCACTTTATGCAAACAAAAAACCAAGCAATCTAATCGATGCTCGGTTCCTCATCTCGTATCGGCAATACTGTTGAATATTTAATTTCACGAAGTGCTAAACTTGTCTGTATACGTGTAATACCAAGCTTATTCAGCTTTCTAATAAACTGCTCCAGTTCTTTACGATCACGATTTGCAACCTTTAATAAATAATCGTACTCTCCTGTTAAACAGTGACATTCTAACACTTCCGGCATCGATTCTAATTCTTTCTCCAACACTTCCAGCTTGTCAAATTGATGAATATTTGTACTCATAAAAATAAAACATAATAAATCAAATCCAAGCTTTTCTTGATTTAAAATCGCAACTTGCTTATCGATGAAACCTTCCCCATCCAATCTTTTTATTCTTGCATGCATCGCAGCCGGTGATAAATTAACGCGACGTGCCAGCTCTGCATTACTTACTTGTGACTCCTTCTGCAATATATCTAAAATTTGTACATCCAAATCATCCAACACTTTAATAACAGACGACTCCATTACAATTCCCCCTTTTTTCTTACCGATGATTATTCGAAAAAATACCTTATACCTTACACAAAACTGAATATTATTCCGTAAATATCATTCATAACTAAATATTTTATCGAGTTTTAACCATTATACAAAAGAATATATTACACAATAAAGAAAAATGCTAAAATTATTTACAATTCGTATTGATTACAAAAAAGGGGATTTTAGCATGCCTTATTTTTACGTCTTTTTACTATTACTAACGAGCTTATTATGGGGAGGAAATTTTGTCGTTGGAAAATCACTCGTTGATCATGCATCGCCGATGACACTGACAAATTTAAGATGGATGATTGCGATTGTTTGTTTATTACCAATGGTATGGTTTAAAGAAAAGAAAATCCTTCCACCACGTACCGCAATACTTCCGTTAATATTGATGGGAATTTCAGGGGTCGCTCTTTTTAACATCTTTCAATTTTTAGCATTAGAAAAAACATCCGCTACAAATGTAGGTCTTATCTCTACTTTGAATGCAATTTCAATCGCATTATTTTCAGTATTATTTCTAAAAGAAAAAGTAAATACACTCCAAATCCTATCCATGATTCTTTCATTCTTCGGGGTTATCCTCGTCCTATTAAAAGGGGATTTCTCGCTTTTATTTTCACTACATTTTAATAGTGGCGATTTATGGATGATTGCAGCAGTTTGTATTTGGGGAATCTATTCTGTTTGTAGTAAATGGGCAACAAAAACAACTACACCACTTATGGCAACGTTGTACTCTGGTATTTTCGGCGTTATTTTATTACTACCGTTTAACATAGGTAGCTTCACTGTTTCAAATATAAATACTTCTTTCATCACATCACTTTTATATACTGGGCTTATTTCGACAGTTCTTTGTATGGTATTTTGGAATATTGGTGTACAAAAATTAGGAGCTACGACATCCGGGATTTTTCTAAACTTCAATCCGATTTTCACAGCGATTTTAGCATTCCTTTTCCTCGGTGAAGAATTAACGTGGATACAAATTGTAGGGACAATGGTCGTTGTAACAGGATGTTATTTATTTTCTCATTTCAAAACTGTTGCCGTTCAGCCAACTAGACCTTTAATACGAAAACATTCTTAATGAAAAAACATCGTCATCTGGGTTGGCGATGTTTTTATTTACTCTTCATTTCTTTTATATACTGCTTTTCCTCTTCTGGCGATAAACGTTCCGTCGCCTTGCCAGTATCTCCACCTTGAAGGCTCCATAAAAAGTTATGCTCCTCAACAGTTTGAGAAAAATCTCCTTTTTCCCATCTATTTATAATAGAAAATAACTTCATTTTATATTGAAAACCTGTACTATTTTCAATATCTCTTTTTACATTAGAAATCTCCTTTTTTGTCATCTCTACAAATCCCCATTTTTCAGAGGATTTTACCTTTTGGTGCACCATTTTATGCATAGTAGAAATAATTTCACCTTCACTAATTTGCGGAGCTTCTTCTGCAGCTTTTTTCTCTTTTTCGTTTGCCGCTCGCTCGATTTGAATATTTTTATTTTCTTTTTCCACATATGCAAGCAATTTCTTTCCGCCAACTATAGACGAGAAAATTACTATAATTGTAATGCATATACCTACGATCCATTTAAAAAGCATTATCTCTTCATCGCTTCCCTAACAATATGACTATCTACATATTGCTTAAACTTCACAATTTTTCCGTTCTCAAGTTGCCATACATGAACAAATTCTGCTTCAAATGATTTTCCCGTTTCTTTATAAATTCCTGAATAAACACCTTCAGCAATAATTACATCTTTTCCGTTTACTTCATGATACGTATTTACACTTGCTTTATAATCATCCCATTCTGATCCTAAACGGCTAAATACATTTTCCATTATAGCTTCTACGCCTTTATATGTTCCGCCATACGGGAACCCTTCTGCCTCTGTCCATTCCACTTTTTCAGAGAAGGCTTCTGCTAAATGCTTTGCATTTGAAGAAGCTGATCCTTCATACGTGCTTTTAATAATTTCTAAATTTGATTTAGGCATATTACTTCCTCCCGTTTATTTATTTTTACACAAGACGTAACTAATGTAGTTACATCTTGTGTAAAAAAATATTTAAATTGTTTCATTCGTAATTCATTAGTTGTAATCATTATAGTTACAATATTTCTTCAAGTCAACATTTATAAATAAAATTTACTTCGTTTTCATTACTTTCTCTTTTAAGAAACGATCTACATATCCTTCTGCTTTTACTACGAATAAATACGCACCCATTGATAATAATGCAAGATCTAATTCATATCCTGGATTCTTTCCATCTCCTAATAAACCTGCTGCTCCATTTACCTTTACGATAGCTCCAGCTAAAATAAGAGCGAATAACAATCCTACATATCGTACACCTAAACCGATAATTAATAATATACCACCAACTAATTCAACTGTTGCTACGCCGTATGCAAGGCCACCTGGTAAGCCGATGCTTGTAAACCATCCTGCTACGTTATCGATACCTGATTGAAACTTCGCTAAACCGTGCGCAAAGAACGTTACTCCTAACACGATACGAATAATTAAATTCCCAATATATTGGTTCATTTTGAACTCTCCTTTTCGTTTTGTTATAGTGAACTTTTATTTACAAGTCAAAACAATACGGTATTTCAATTCATTCGTCAAATACTTTTTTAAAGAAAACAAAAAACATTATCCCTTTTACGGATAATGTTTTCTTACAAAATAGCGCTAATTCAAGCTTTTACTCTATCGCACAAAAAAGTTGAAACATTTTTCCAGCGCCAACATACGGCAATAAAGAAATATCCTCTTCTACAACCATTCCAACAACATTCACTTTCTCATCTACAGGTAAATCATGTGTGGCAACTTGCATCTCTCCTGCATATCTACCGTACAATTCATTATCAATTGTAATGCTACCTTTCTTTCTTACAATTGTATGCATCGGCTGTAACATCACTCTATTTCCTTCCCTTGATTCTACAGATCGAATAGCATCACGAGACGGATCTAGTCTATTTGTATGCACTTGCTCCACCACTTTTAATACTTCTTTATCAGTTATAAATGATTTGTAACGCAATGGAATAATCCCTCTACTTGCACTAGCTACTTCTTTCATACTTTCTAAACTTGCGCTTATATCTCCAATCAATACTTTATCAACACCACAATCTTGAACAAGTTCTAAGTATGCTTCAAGCGGGCGCATATTGCGATGTTTTTCTAAAGTCGGTAAACCTTCATATAACGGACCACGTTTTTCCGCATCTCCTGGAATAAATGCCATCGTCTTTATTCCGCACTTCTGTAAATATTGATTTTGCTTTTGTAAGAAGGACTTTGCTAGTCCTGTTTCTGGACGTGGGTAAAAATTATGCCATGCTTCTACATTCTCTACTCTTATATGTTCTGCAAGTAATTCTTTCCAAAATGACTTTGTAATCGTACTCGCATTTAAAGCTACTTTCATCTTATGAGATACGCTTGCAATTTCTTTTGGCGCAATGCCGTAATCCATTCTTAAACCGGTAATACCCCAGTCCAATAGCTCTTCCACATTTTCATATGTTAGCCCTAAATGGTGTAACGATTTTGGAGAAACATCAACCATTAGCTCCATTTCATGTGCAAAAGCTTGTTTCCCTAATATTTGAATTAACTCTTTATACGTATTTGGATCATCTTCTGGAATGTGCAGTGATGTAAAAATAGATATAAACCCATGTTCCTTCGCTACTTTTAGCCACTCTTCTTGTTTCTCTACTCGTTCTTTTGAAAGATAAATGGAAACTCCGATCATATAAATCTCCCTCTCTATTAATAGAAAAAGAGAAAGGAATCCCTTTCTCTATATGTTTTCTGCCATTTCTTCTTTAAATCCGAAGAAGTACGTAAAGATAAATCCGAAAGCATATGCAATTACTAAACCTAAGAAATATAGTAAATATTTATTGTCAGCAATTAACGGAATTAAAGATAGCCCTGATACGCCAATTCCAAGAGAAGCTGTTTGCATAACTGCTTGGAATGCACCACCGACAGCCGCTCCTAAACAAGCAGTAATAAACGGTTTCCCAAGTGGTAATGTAACCCCGTATAATAGCGGCTCACCAATTCCTAAAAAGCCAACTGGCAATCCACCTTTAATTACATTTCGAAGTCGTTTGTTTTTTGTTTTCACATAAATCGCAATTGCTGCGCCTACTTGGCCAGCACCAGCCATTGCGAGTACTGGTAATAAAGGTGTTACGTGTGTTTGATTAATAAATTCCATATGAATTGGTGTTAAACCGTGATGCAATCCGACCATAACGAGAGGTAAAAATGTTCCCGCAAGTACTGCGCCAGCAAATGCTCCGCCAATATTTAAAATAGCATTAATTCCGCTCGTAATACCATCTGATAAGAAACCTGCTAATGGCTGAATGGCTAACATCGTTACGATACTTACAACTAATACAGTAATGAGTGGTGTCACGATAATATCAACTGCATTCGGCACTGCTTTTCGAACTTGTCTTTCCACTACAACCATAAGCCATGCTGCAAAAATAACTGCGAACAATCCGCCACGTCCGGGCACTAATGCTTCACCAAACAATTTTACGTTTGCCATCGCTGGGTTGAAAATTAAAATGCCAGCAATTGCCCCAAGAACCGGTGTCCCGCCGAACTCTTTCGCTGTATTCCAACCAACTAAAATTCCTAAGAATGTAAAGATACCGCCGCCAATGAGTAGTAACATTTGTAACCACGTTGCATTTGGATCAGCACCAGCGTTTTTCGCAAAGTTAGCAACCCCGTTTATAATTCCTGACGCAACAAGTCCTGGAATTAACGGAATGAAAATACTTCCTATTTTTCGTAAAAAGTTTTTCACCGGTGTATTATTTTTCTTCTTAATCTCTGATTTCATCTCTTGCCCAATATCTTCAAGGTGATGATCTGCTACCTCACCAATTCGTAGTCCTGTTAAGCCTTCCATTTCAGCTGCTACTTTATTTACTGTTCCTGGACCAACGACAACTTGAAGCGTCTCATCTTCTATAACACCCATAACGCCTTCAACTTTTTTTAAAAGGTCCATATTTACTTTACTTTCATCATGAAGCGTTAATCGTAGTCTCGTCATACAATGAGCAATACTACGAATATTTTTTATTCCTCCAAGTTGCTCCGAAATTTCCTTGGCCATTCTCTCTTCTTTCTTCATAATAGAATCCCCCTCCCTATTATTTTATAGTGCTTTCTTCACAAACCCTTTAGCGTATTTTAGTTTCTCCAGTGCTTCCCCATATTCACACTGCAACAACACCATAACAATGGCAGCTTTTACGTTACGTTCTGCCTTTTCATAATACTCTGCCGCTACTTCATAACTAGCGCCTGTTGCTTCCACAATAATTCGTTTTGACCGTTCTACTAACTTTTCATTTGTGGATTGAACATCTACCATTAAGTTTTTATATACTTTTCCTACACCAATCATCGAAGCTGTTGAAATCATATTCAACACTAATTTTTGTGCTGTACCAGCTTTTAAACGCGTTGATCCTGTTAATATTTCTGCACCTGTCTCTACTTCCACATTTAACTTTGCATATTTACTTATTTCAGCATTTTTATTACAAGAAATACTCGCTGTACTCGCTCCTACACTCTGTGCGTATTTCAAGCCGCCAATTATGTAAGGAGTTCTGCCACTTGCAGCAATTCCAATCACTGTATCTTTCTCATTTAATCCAATACTTTTTAAATCTTCTTCTGCTAACTCTTCGCGATCTTCGGCACCTTCCACCGCTTTAGTAAACGCTTTCAATCCACCTGCTATAAATCCTTGCACCATTTTATCATCCGTGCCAAATGTCGGCGGACATTCCACTGCATCTAGAATACCTAAACGACCACTCGTACCAGCACCAATGTAAATTAAACGTCCCTCTTCTTCAAAAGATTTAATAACAGTCTGTACAACCTTTTCAATTTGTTCTATCTCTTTTTCAACTGCTAACGCAACAGTTCGATCTTCTTCATTCATACTTTGCAACACTTCTTTTATGCTCATCTCATCCAAATTCATTGTTTTCTCATTACGATGTTCTGTCGATAAATTTTCTAACATATTGCCACCCTCTTTGAAATTATATTTCACACTTTTATTATAACTTTAAGAAACTAAAAATCAATTACTCTTTCTTATTTTATGAAATAAAATTTCACAACATGACATATTTTTGTCAAAGATAATAAAGTGAAACTTTAATCAGTGTGGGTTTTGTTCATCCCCACTGATTATTAGCCCGCACCAATCGGGCATTTACGGGCAGTTGATCCCCACCTAACTTTCTTTGCTTCCGCTGAATTTTGAAGTGAGGGTCTTACTGCCCGGCAAATAGGGGGATAAAAAAAGATGAGTCTCCTCATCTTTTCTTCTACTTTAACTTCCGTAACCGCAACGCTTCTTCTCGTGTCTCCATAAATTGATTCAATACTTTATTACCAATTCGATTGAAAGTAATCACATATAAAGCATCGATCATATTCAATTGCGTCATTCTCGAAGCAATACTCGCAATACGATGATCTTGTTCTACATCTGGCATACAAAGGCGAATATCCGCTTCTTTATATAACGGTGATGATTGATCTAGTTTCGTAATTCCAATAACAGTTGCACCTTGTCTCTTTGCATACTGCGCCATTTCAAGCACATCTTTCGTTCGACCAGATGTTGAAATCGCAACAAATATATCGCCTTCTTTTAAATTCGTCACAAGCGGCAACATCATATGAAAATCAGATAGCATCATCGCTGTAAATCCGAGCCTTGTAAATTTATAAGCTCCGTCCATCGCCGGAGTAGCTGATCCGCCTACTCCATAAAAGATAATTTTATCGGCATTTACAATACGATCTGCAGCTTTTTCAAGTTCTTTTTTATCTATCGCCGTCACGCTCGCCTCAATTGCAGCTTTATTCACATAAGTAACTTTATTAAATAAATCATACGGTCCATCTTCTGTATTCATCACTGAAAAATCGTTAATATTATAATCAGCAATCGTTAATTCACGAACGAGTGCTATCTTAAATGCTTTAAAACTTCCGATTCCAATCGATTTACAAAAGCGAACGACACTCGCTTCACTTGCGCCTGCATTCGTTGACACTTCTTTCGTCGTTAAATTCGGTACAATCTCTGCATTCTCCATTATGTACATGGCAACCTTCTTCTCAGCTGGTGAAAATTGATCCATATTACTTTCAATTTTAAATAGTAATGTTGAAGCTTTCACTATTTAACCTCCACTTCTTACGGTTGCGTTCACTTATTTTCTCTTGCTTCAAGAAGGTAATAACCATCATCGCCAGGAGGATGAAACACATTTACAATGCGATTCCCTTTTTGATAAACAGTTCTTTCCCCTTCTGTCCACTTCTTTTCCCAACCGTTCATCCAAATCGCAACATCAGGTAAAAAAGCAGTATATTTCAGCTTCTGACCGTACTCACCATCTGCTTCTTCCGAAAAAATAGAAACCGGAAAATCTTTCACTTTTGATTCTTTCCATGCAGTAAATGGTATACATACTGCAATAAGTACGATTACACCAATAACCTTCTCCTTCGTAATCTTCACACTTCCCTCTCCTTGTCATATCACATACATAGATTTTACCATAATTACAAACCCTTCATGCTATATGATCATTGCTTTTTGGAATAAAAAAAGAGCTTACCTACATCAGATAAGCCCTTCCTCTCTATACAAAATATTTCTTCAAAAGTGGCGGTGTAATAATCGTCGTCAATATAACAACAATAACAATCGCTGTGAAATTTTCTTTCGCTAATAAATTCGCCGTAAGTCCATTTGCAGCGATGATAAGCGCTACTTCACCACGTGATACCATCCCCGCGCCAATACTAATAGAAGATTGGAGATTAAATCCTGTCAGCCTTGCTCCTAAACCTGATCCGATTAACTTTGTGAAAATCGCAATGAGAGTCATAATAATAATGAACCAAAGCTGGCTTCCAATACCTTGAAATGTAATTTCCATTCCGATACTTACGAAGAATACTGGAACAAATATTGCATAAGCAATCGGTTCAATTTTATGTTCCACTTCATGCTTATACTCTGTTTGAGAAATAGCAATTCCCGCTGCAAACGCTCCAATAATACCTGCAATTCCCATCATTTCACTGTAATAAGAAAAAGAGAAACAAATAATAAGAGCCGCGCTAATTAACGCTTCTGTTACACGAAGCGGTACAAGCATTTTCATAATCCAAGGAACGACTTTCCAAGCAATAAAAACAATACTTACAAAGAAAATAATTTTCTTTACAATGACAAGTGTTATATTCACATCTTGTGTTCCTAAAAAACTCATTACAAATGCCAATAAAATAACGACAATGACATCATCAAATACGGCAGCACCTAAAATTGTTGTACTTTCTCTCGTATTCATTTTTCCTAGATCACGTAGCGTCTGGACCGTAATACTAACCGATGTTGCGCAAAGTAATAACCCTAAAAAAATGGCATGGGACTGTATTAATCCAAACAGCAATCCTGTTACATAACCACCGATGAAAGGAAAAATAATTCCACCGGCCGCTACTGCAAACGACGATTTCAAATTCCGATTTAACTCTTCTAAATCTGTTTCAAGTCCCGCCATAAACATAAGTAACAAAACACCAATCTCACTCAGTTCATCGATCAGTTCAGAACTATTAATAATACCAAGTACAGCCGGACCGATAATAATACCGACAATTAACTTACCAAGTACAGAAGGCTGACCAAGTCTCACACTAATGTCACCAGCTAATTTCGTACAAAGTAAAATGACGACAAGTTCAAAATAAAATAACATAGCATCTGCTCCTACTTTAACTTTAATCAGTGGGGTTCTCCATCCAAGTAGATTATTAACCCCCGTCCATTTCTGCAAGTAGTTTCCCCTATTGATCCGCATTTTATTTGTCATATTTTTATTTGACAAAATATTCTGAATTATATTAAGATTAATCCAGCAATTTTAAAAAAAACTACATACCATAACTGCACCTCCACTTCCTTACTTACTCTTTTTAATGGGCTCATACTATAGTCGCAGTTATGGAAATAAAAAAATGGGGGGAGAGTCCAAAGTGAAGTCATTATTACGAAAAAAAGCGCTTAGTACTGAATCACCAAAGCAGCTAGATAGAACATTAACTGCACTCGATTTAACATTTTTAGGAATCGGCGCCGTAATTGGGACAGGGATCTTTGTATTAACAGGTATTGTTGCAGCAAAACATTCTGGTCCTGGTATTATGCTATCATTCCTTATTGCTGCATTTACTTGTGCTTGTGTAGCCTTTTGTTATGCTGAATTTGCTTCTTCTATTCCTGTCTCAGGAAGTGTGTATACTTACGCATACATGACAGTCGGAGAAGTTGTCGCCTTCATCGTCGGATGGTGTTTAATGCTCGAATATTTACTTGCCGTTGCAGCAGTAGCTGTCGGTTGGTCTGGTTATTTGCAATCTTTACTACAAGGGTTCAATATACACCTGCCCGCCATAATCGCCTCAGCCCCCGGCGTAGGAAAAGGTGGTCTCATCGATTTACCAGCTGTTTGTATTTTACTCATCATTACTGCCCTTTTAAGTTTTGGTATACGCGAAAGCGCACGCATTAATAATATTATGGTTCTTATCAAGTTAGCCGTTATTATCGCTTTTATCGTAGCAGGCGCAAAATATGTAAAACCTGAAAACTGGACACCGTTCATTCCATTCGGATACGACGGTATTATTACTGGCGCTGCCACTGTGTTTTTCGCCTTTTTAGGTTTTGATGCAATCGCAACCGCTGCGGAAGAAACGAAAAAACCACAGCGTGATTTACCAATTGGTATTATTGGTTCCCTTCTTATTTGTACTATTTTATATATGATTGTATCTTTCGTTTTAACAGGTATGGTTCCTTATACACAATTAGACGTTTCTGATCCAGTTGCATTTGCATTGCACTTCGTTGGTGAAGATGCAATTGCAGGACTACTCGCTGTTGGAGCGATGACTGGAATGACGACCGTCCTCCTAGTCGTGATGTATGGACAAGTTCGCGTTTCATATGCGATGAGCCGTGACGGTCTACTTCCAAAAGCGTTAGCACGTGTAAATAAAAGAGTAAAAATCCCTTTATTAAATACATGGATTACTGGCGTCATTGCCGCTTTATTAGCAGGCCTTTTAGACTTACATTTGCTAGCGAATTTAGTAAATATCGGTACATTAACAGCCTTTACATTCGTTTGCTGCGCTGTACTTATTTTACGAAAAACACATCCTGACTTAAAACGTGGATTCCGTACACCTTTCGTACCTGTACTACCAGTTGTCGCGATTCTTTGCTGCTTATATTTAATGATCAATTTGTCTAAAACAACATGGATTAGCTTTGCAGTTTGGCTTATAGTCGGCTTATGCTTCTATTTCTTCTACTCTAGGAAACATAGTCATTTAGCTAACGAAAAAACAGATGATGAACAGAAAAAAGCATAACAAAATAGCTCGCCGATAAAACGGCGAGCTATCTTTCTGTACTATTATATTTTTTCGTTAACGATTGTAAAATGAAAAATATGCCGATGCAAGCTGTAAACCATGCCCAATTTCCTATTGGTGTCGAATATTTGACCATTCCAATACCCACAAGCACTAAGAAAATAATCACCTGATATATGAGCTTCCACTTTTGCATATATTCCCTCCTTTACTTCGTCCCCTTCTTTTTCTTCTTCCAGGCATTCAAACTATCAAAGAAGAAGTTAATAAATAACGTTCCTAATCCTGCTAATAAAAACGTCATTAAGAATAAAACCCAAATACTTTTATCTTTTAATAAATAATATCCTACAAGGAGCACAACCGCGATCCATACATATTCAAGAATTCTTTTTAGCTTTTTCTGTTCCAAATTATTCGCTCCTTCTTTCTATGCTACTTTTAGTATAACAAAAAAGAAGCCTATCATGATAAGCTTCTTTTCTTCTCTCTTATTTGTTCATACTTTTTTCAACGAGTGAAATCGCATATTCCATCGTACGATTCATCGTTTCTACTTGTGTATCTTTTACTTTCGCATCTTTTAACACAGATTCTGCCACTGTAATTTTTTGGCTCAATGATTTCATTGAACCGTCCGTTACATTTGCAGCTTGCGCTTTTTTCACTACTGCTTTTGCAGATTCAATATTAATTTGTAATTTTTCTTTCGGTGTTTTCAGTTGTTCTACTACTTTAGATTGTACAAATGTTACATTAGCTGTTTTTAATTCGTTATACGTTTGAACGATTTGCTCTCCCGTACTCCCTACATTTTCAAATGCTTGCTTTGCTATGTTAAAGCTTTTCTCTAATTCTTGAAATGCTTCTTTTGAATATTGACCTGGCTTGTCACCAAACTCATACGTACCAGCTAACACTTCTTTTACTTTTCCAAGCTCTTCAAATAGCGCATTTACTTGCTCTAACTTCGTACGGTTAGAAAACTCATTGTACGCTGCTAATACTTCTGAAGAACTTAACGCTTTACTATATAATTTCGCAAGCGCGATTTGTCCATTTAACGGAATACCACCATTTCCGTTACTATCAGGATCCGCTCCAAATGCAAATGGTACGTTCGGGTTATAAACTTTTCCTTGAGCTGACTGACTATTTACTTTTTTACCATCTACGTAAATTGCCACTTCGCTTCCATTATATGTTCCTGTTAAATGATACGTTTTGTTCGCTTCCAATTGAGCGCCAACACGTTTGTAGCTACCGCCAATGTGAGCCCATAATTCAACATATCCACTTCCTGTAGACTCAAAACCAATTCCGCCGCTCTCTGTATTTTGCAAAATACCTTGCCCGCGAATTTCATTCATTGAAAACACAGTTTCTAACGTAAACGTATTTGCTATTTTCTCTTTTTGTGCTGCTGAAAATGGAAGATATCCAAATGTATTTGCTTTTCCGTTTAACTTCATAGCATTCTTCTTCAATGCTTTATCATATTCAATAACCACATTGCCCTTCACATCACCTTTTGTACCAAATGGTGAATTGTCTTTAAATGTACCATCTGCAAAGTTTACATCAAAAACATCCGCTTTTGGTACTTTCACATTCGGGTCAATATTATCTTTTTTTGTAGTAATTTCTGCTGTTAACGGCTGCGCGGTTTCATTGCCAAATGAATCAATCGCAACTACTTCAAGTGTATATGTTTTCCCACCCTCTAACCCAGCAAGCGTAAACGTAAGATCTTTTGGTACTGGATCACGATAAAACTCTGAGAATGCTAATAACTTGTTTTTAATCTCTCCCGTTTGTTTATCCTTCGCTTGTACGCGATACGAATGAACGAGAAGGTTGTCCAATGCTTGTGGGAATGTTACTGTTGCTGCATTTTCTGTTACATTTGATACTGATAACTTCGCATCTGTCGAAAAAGATGGTTTTTCTTTATCACGATCTTCTACATGTGTAAAAGTTTCTTTCTTTGCTGGTAATTTAATTTTCCAAGGCTCACCTGTCCAAGAATTTGTATGGAAATCACGACGATTAATCGTTACTTCTTTATCGTCTACTTCTACTAATAAACCTTGGCTTAATGCACGCGATTCTAAAGGAATATTCCCTTGCACTTTACCGCCCTCTACCTCCATATAGCTTACAGAAGACGTACCAACAGATGTAAAGTCTTTTTGATGAATCGACCTTGGATCATCTAATGGATAATGTGAATGACCTGAAAACGTAATGACTTGTGGGTATTCTTTTAATACTGCATTAATTTTTGCACTATCCTTCGTTCCCCATTCTTGGCTACCGTACACTGTATCTTTAATATGTTGATGTAAAAATACGAAAATCGGTTTTTCCGGGTCATCTTTTTGCGCCTTTGCCATCTCTTCTTTTAACCAATTAATTTGTTTATCTGAATAATATCCATGTGTTGTCCCATTTTCTGGCGACATAACAAGGAAGTGATATCCTTTCACCACTTTATGATAATAAATTGATTCCATACCTGTTTTTTCTAAGAAACGCTTCTGTGCTCCCTCTACGGATAAACCGTTCCAATAATCATGGTTACCTAGAGAATTCATTCGCACCGCATCTTTATTTGCATTGTCATTATACACTTGCATGAAACGATCATATTGCTGCACAGACCCTGAATCAGTAAAATCTCCTACAATAACAAAAGCATCTTGCTTTGGTGCAAGCGTATTGAACTGTTCAATCGCTCTTTTCCAGCGAAACATATCATCTGTTCCACTATTTTTAATATGAACATCACTTACAACAGGGAAAACTATTTTCTTCTCACTTGGTGCCTTTTCTTGCTTTTTCTCTTCCGCTTTGACTGATGTACTCCACGGAAATGATACAAATGCTAATACAAAAACCATTAATAATCCAATAAGGCCTTTTACTTTTCTTAAAGCATTTCTGTCCACGTGAATCCTCCTCATAATAATTGATTCATTACAAGGGCTATTTTATCTAATACATGTTAATGTCGTTTAAATAACAAATGAACTTTATTAGATTTTTGTAAATATACAGTTAATTAGAAATTAAGTCCAACATTACTTGTACTATTGTATACAACCACCTTTTGTCTAAAAGAGTCTGATCATTCTTTTCCTATGACTATTCACATATAATCTTTTCTATAACACTAATGATAAGTTAAGGTTTAAGCCTATTAGACAATCTTAATTTTTAATATTTCCTTCTTTTTTTAACACATCGGCCATACTTTTACATTTAATAGTAGTAAAAGACAACTTAAAAGGAGGGGTTGTATTGAAGAATAAAAAAAATATTGGCTGTTTCGCTCCTTTATCTATTATTTGTCCAGACCCTTGTCCACCGTCCCCTCCTCCAAATCCAAATTGCGAGCGAGTAAAAAATGAATTTGCAGGGAATTTCCTCATAACTAATAACACCATCCCCTCTGCCAAAGATGCATCACAATCAATGATACTATGGCAAAGTGATGGGATACTACTTATATCAGGTACTGTCTCGGTTTACAATAGTACTAGCAGCACCGAAGCAATTACAATTCAAATCATTGGAACAGTAACCAATATTTTCACTGTGTTTCCTGGTAATACAATATCGTACACAGGAAAAGACCTACAGTCGATCAATATTATCAATATAACAAGTAATCTTTCACTATATTTAGAAGGCAAGTACTGTTGCGAATTTACATGTTGCTTATAGAATACCAATTTCATTATTTCCTTAATATAAAAAGCATACCGTTCACGGTATGCTTTTTATGAGATTGGATAACGTACTGTAATACAAAACTCTCCTTGATTAACAGTCGTTCCTGTCGTAGTAATTCGGACAGTAGTAAAATATCGGACAGTGAAAGTACCACTACTTTGTGGTTGTACAGTAATTGTATCAACTACTGTTGCACCTACTAAAAAATCAACTGTAATCGGGTTGGCACCTACATCATATTTCACATAACCTGAACCATATACTTCTTGCGTGATATTATTTGTATATACAATTTGAGTACCAGCACCTGTAATAGACCAGTCTGTACATACTTGATCTTGCACAAGTGTTTTATTAGAACAACAAGACAAACTGGAACTTCTCATTCCCATTTCGATCCTCTCCTATTCTGCTATGAAAGTGGATAACGTGTTGTAATACAAAATTCTCCCTGATACGTTCCAGCAGGTGTTGCAGGTAACACAACTTGTATAATATCAAAACGACGATACGTAAACCCGATACTCGTTCCTGGATTTAATGTTTGTGTATCTATTACAGTACCAGCAGAATCAAGCGCCTCTACAGTAATTGGGCCTGGTCCAACATCATATTTAACAAAACCAGTACCAATTACGTTTTGGTTAATATTATTTGTATAGAGAACATTATCAATTGCTGTTGCAACTACAGTAGCAGACCACGGACTACACACTTTATCTTGCACATAATTTTTATCTGGACAACAAGTTAATGCTGACCCTGAGCACTCACAAGACATAGTTGTTTCCCCTCTCTCTTTTATATTCCCTATATGTGTATGTCCCTCAGAGTCTTTTGCCTGTACTATTCATCTATTTTCAAAAAATATTCAAATGACTAAATAGATTCCGTTTTATTTCTTTTCTTCATATATTTATAGACAAAGATACTAGCAACGATAAGAATAACGCCTCCTAATATTGGTAGCATATATTGCCCAACAACATCCGCTGCCTTCTCCCAATGCGGACCTAATTTCATTCCAAAATAAACATACAAAGTCGTTAACGGAAACATTGCTATAAATGTATATATGCTAAATTTCCATATATTCATTTTCGCCATACCACATGGGACAGAAATAAGGGTTCGAACCCCTGGCACAAAGCGTCCAACAAATGCTACAACCGGTCCATATTTCTCAAAGAAATCATCCGCTTTTTGAATTTGTTCTTCTTTAATAAAGAAGTATTTCCCGTATTTTATTAATAGAGGACGACCGCCGTAATAACCGAGGGCATATAACGTTAAAGGTCCTGTCGTTCCGCCCAGTGTTCCAGCTAATACAGCGAGCCAAAAATTCATATCTCCCTCGTACACCCAATACCCAACCATGGGCAAAACTACTTCTGCTGGAATAAATTCAAACGTTAATGCTAACACAACTCCAAAATAAGAAAACTGCTTTAAAAACTCGATTATATCTAAAATCATTTGCTCCATATTTTTAACTCCTATCCTACGTTTACGTTATGCTTTTCTTGTAATTGAACTGGCGCCATTTTTACAATTCGGTTCAAAATAAATAACACAATTCCAATATCATCTAAAATACCGATAAACGGTAAAAAGTCTGGAATTAAATCAAGCGGCATCGCTACATAACCAACTAAAAAAGCGATAGATAAAATTTTCTTCTTTATTGAAACCTCTTTTGAAGTGAAAAAGTCAAATAGGAATGGAACAAATCGGCGAACATGAAATACAACTCTTAATCTACTAATAAGTTTTTTCATTTTTATTTCTCCTCTCTTTGTATACGAAAAGGACCCTACCAAATATGGTAAGGGTCCTCAAAAAGACAATAAGGGGCCTTTACCATTGCTGGTAAAGGTCTCACTAACAACGAAACGTTGCCAATAAAGCCGAGGGTTTCTCCCTGTAATGACGACTTTACTGTAATAAGTTACTCCCCTTTATACACAATTTTATACAATCACATTAAAATATTTCAGAGAGCTTGTCAATATATTTTATATCCCAATCCCTTCCGTAAAAAACAAAAAACGTATAGGAAATTTCTTACTATCTCATAATATACATAACCATTTTTGAACGAAAGGAGATGTTTCATTTGCATACCGTCTGGAAAGGTGCACTTTCACTTGGACTATTAAATATAGGAATTAAACTATACAGTGCCGTAGAAGAAAACGATATAAAATTTTTAAGTCTCCATAAAGAATGCTTAACACCTATTAAATATAAAAAATTTGCTCCTGATTGTACGGATGAAGAAATTGATGATACAGATATTGTAAAAGCCTATGAATATGCACCTCATAAATACATTATTATGGATGAAAAAGAATTAGCTGAGTTGCAAAAAGCTCACGAACCACGATCCATTCGGATTATATCTTTTGTCCAAAATAACGAAATCAATTCTGTTCTTTATGACCGTTCTTATTTTATAGGTCCTACCCCAGGACATGAAAAATCCTATTTATTATTAAAAGAAGCTCTTGAACGTACAAATAAACTTGGGCTTATTCATATTTCTATTAGAAAAAAACAACATTTAGCTATTATCCGTAACTTTGAAGATGGGCTAATGTTACAAACCATCCACTACCCTAATGAAATTCGCGAAATAACAAATACACCTAACTTACCAAGTAACGAAAATTATCCTATACAAAAACAAGAACTCACGGCAGCAATTAATTTAATCCACCATCTTACAAATCCTTTTGAACAAGAAATGTATACAGATGAATATAAAGAAGCCCTTACCGAATTAATCGAGAATAAAATTGAACAACAGGAAAAAACTGAAACAATCTCTCCAGCTCCGAACATCATTAATATTATGGAGACATTACAGGCAAGCATTGAACAAGCAAAAATAAAAAGAAACAATAAAACAGACAAAGAGGCCAAATAAAATTGGCCTCTTTTTCTTTAAAGCGGATTACATTTTGGCATTTCAAGTCCAGACGATTGAGCTAGTTTTAATAAGTAGTAACATTCCTCTCTTGCCATATGATCTGCCATTCTAGCTGATAATACACTTAATACTTCATTCGATAACTCGAGCTCTTCCACTTCATGTAAAAAATGCGAAAATAATTTCAATTCAAGTGAAACATCTTTCGTAAACTTCTTTAATGCTGGAAAATGATGAAGCTCCGTTCGTAAATATCCAGTCATCTCAACTGCCTTTAAGTAAAATTGTTCAAAATGCTTCGTAAATTCTTCGCTTTTCTCTTTCAATTTTTTTTCAACAAGATCTAGCCCACCAGAAATAGAACCTGCATGACCAGCCGCATCTGTTAACCAAACGAGATGATAATGTAATTCATGAAAAACAGGCGGAACTTCCCCTTTCTTCAAAAACTCTAAAACCGTTATATACTCTTCCACTTCGTTTACCATATGATTAATAAAAGTTGGCGTAAAATGAATAGTAATTTTCCCTTCCAGCTGTTTCTGTATAGTATCTAATTTAAACGCCCGAATCTCCTTAGCGGCTTGTTCTGCCTCTTTGGAGAATACCATCAGATTCACATTGCGAACTTTATTTAACAGATTCGTAAATGTTTCAACAAAGTAAGTAGCTTTCTTTATATCCTCTTTTTCCTTCGGAGCTAATGCATCCAGTAAAAATTGTGCATGATCAGTAAGTACCTTTAGCCAAAATTGATGCTCAAACAACGCACTTTCTTCATAACTTCTCTCCACTAAATCCCCTCCGTTTATTCATCCTTCTCTATCACTTGAAGTTTATATCCATCTGGGTCTTGTACTACAATACTCTTCTCACTTTTGTTTTCTATATATAAAATTTCATAAAACGTTAGCTTCTTTTTTAACTTCTCTATGTTAGAAATTGAAAATGTTATAACCTCGCATAAATTCGTAACACTCTTTTCTCTTCCTCCTAACATGCGATTCATAACAAAACTAATTCTCGTTGAATCGATATCATACCAAACCCCTGTAACATCTAATTGCGGCCTCAATGAACTAGGTGTTATTCCTAAAATCCCTTCGTAAAAATACAGAGTTTCCTTTAAGTTTTTTACTTCTAACACGATTAAATTCTTTACATTCTCCACATTCATTCCCCCTGTACTTATTACTTTTTTATATGTGTCATAAATGCTCATTATGTCTGAATACAATACGTAGTGATGAAGATATAGGGAGGTTTATTAATGGATAAATACATGAAATCATATGTGCCATATCATAGCCCTCAAGATCCTTGCCCTCCTATTGGGAAAAAATATTACTCTACCCCTCCTAATTTATATTTAGGTTTTCAACCGCCAAATTTACCACAATTCTCACCGAAAGAAGCACTACAAAAAGGAACTTTATGGCCTGTTTTTTATGATTATTACGAAAATCCTTATAAAAAAGGGCGGTGACTACTGACGTGAATCAACCTCTACCAGAAGAGTATTATCGACTTTTAGAGAATCTCCAAGAATTAGACTTTGTATTAGTTGAACTAACTCTTTACTTAGACACCCACCCAGACGATACAGCAGTTATTAACCAATTTAATGATTTTTCCTATAAACGAAGAGTATTAAAACAACAGGTGGAAGAAAAATATGGACCGCTTCAACAGTATGGAAATAGCTATTCTAATGCCCCTTGGGAATGGAGTAAAGGTCCTTGGCCATGGCAAATATAAAGGAGAGAAACTATGTGGATTTATGAAAAAAAATTACAATACCCTGTTAAAGTAGGAACTTGTAATCCAGCACTTGCCAAATTATTAATTGAGCAATACGGTGGTGCAGATGGAGAATTAGCTGCTGCACTACGTTACTTAAACCAGCGTTATACCATTCCTGATAAAGTCATTGGCCTCCTTACCGATATTGGTACAGAAGAATTTGCGCATCTTGAAATGATTGCTACGATGGTTTATAAGCTGACAAAAGATGCGACTCCTGAACAGATGAAGGCAGCTGGTCTCGACCCTCATTACGTCGATCATGACAGCGCACTTCATTACCATAACGCAGCTGGTGTTCCATTTACTGCAACCTATATACAAGCTAAAGGTGATCCAATTGCCGACCTATACGAAGATATTGCAGCTGAAGAAAAAGCGCGTGCCACATATCAGTGGCTTATCAACCAATCTGACGATCCCGACATAAATGACAGCTTACGCTTTTTACGCGAACGAGAAATTGTCCATTCCCAACGCTTCCGAGAAGCCGTTGAAATTTTAAAAGAAGAACGCGATAGAAAAATATATTTTTAATACACGTATCCTAGCGATATGTGTTTTTTTCACGTTAAAAGTTAAATCCTTCCTATTAAACATACAAATAGTATATTTATTCGATTTAATGCATTATTTTTTAATTTTTTCAAAATTCCCTATTGCTTTCTAGTCATCAGACCTTTAAAATAATAACAGTTACTCGACAAATTATTTGAATTTTCGACAAAAATACTCATTAGGAGGATTTTCTTTATATGCGTACAACTTTGAAACCAGCGCAAATACTTTCGATTAGTTTATTACTATTCGCAGTTTTCTTCGGTGCTGGTAATATGATTTTCCCACCCCTTCTTGGTCTTTCTTCCGGAGAAAATATGTGGGTTTCCATTACAGGATTTATTATTACAGACGTCGGTTTATCTTTACTTGCTATCGTTGCTGTTGCCCTTGCTGGTGGTAGTTTTAACACTTTAGCGAGCCGTGTTCATCCAAAATTCGCAGCAGTATTCGCTATCATTATTTATCTTTCAATCGGCCCACTATTTGTTATTCCACGAACTGGATCTGTATCTTATGAAATTGGGATTGTACCACTTTTCACAGATCAATGGTATTCTATGTTAGTTTTTAGTGCGATTTTCTTTACAGTCGTTTACTTCTTATCATTAAATCCATCCAAGCTAGTAGATCATATCGGTAAAATATTAACGCCAATTTTACTTGTAATTATTGCAATTATGGCAACAAAAGCGATTCTTTCACCAGGAACGTTTGCAGAGCCTATCGGTGACTATAAAGACATCCCGTTTTTCAAAGGATTTCTTGAAGGATTTTTAACGTTAGATGCAATTGGCGCTCTCGTTCTATCAACAATTGTTGTAAATGCAATTCGTCAAAACGGTATACAAGAGAAGAAATCTATCGCAAAATATACAATCATTTGCGGAAGCATCGCTGCTCTATTCTTAACAATTGTTTACTTCTTACTCGGTTATATCGGAGCTTCAAACGGAAACTTAGGGCAATTCGAAAACGGTGGTCAACTATTAGCTACTGTTATGTATCAATTCTTTGGGACAAGCGGTAATATTTTATTAAGTATCGCCATTATCTTCGCTTGTTTAACAACGGCAATTGGTGTTGTAAGTGCATTTGCAAATTACTTCACAACAGTGCTAACAAATGTTTCATACAAAAAGCTTGTACTATACGTTTGTATCTTTAGCTTCGTTATTTCAAACTTAGGATTAAGCTTATTAATTAAAATCACACTACCTGTATTAATTATTTTGTACCCAATTACAATCATTTTAATTTTCGTATCATTTATCGATAAATATACGAAACGTAAACCTTCTGTCTACATCGGAGCGATGATCGCAGCATTTATTATTAGCTGTATTCATGCACTTGATAATGTGGGAATGATACCAAGTTTTATCGCTAATATCGTACACACGATTCCTTTTTATAACTTAGGAATCGGCTGGATCGTTCCAGCAATCATCGGTGGTATAATTGGATACTTTATTCCGCAAACAGAAGCTGAAGGCGAAGTTTCTACCAAATAAAGAAAAGAAGCAAGCATGAAATACATGCTTGCTTCTTTTCTTTATTTTCACATCGTATGCTTAAAAGTAAATAACTCTTCTTTCGACTGCACAACAGATTGTTCCTCTTCTACAACATCCTTCTTTAGCTCTCCTCCTAACCTTACCTTCAACATCGCCTCTTCTATACTTTTTACAATCATATTTCCTGAAAAATAGTAAGCCCGAAAAATGTAATTGGGACGAGAGGAATCCATGGATGCACTGTTAATGATCTAAAGTATACTCCAATTAAACCTGACCATTCATGCGTATAAGATTCCACCTCTTTTATAGGTCCACCAAACGTAACAGTCCCACCAAAGAACACTTCAAGTAATCCTAAGTGCAGTAAAATAGTAAGAGTCTGCGTAAACTGCTGAAGAAATACGAGTATAAATGGCATATAGAGATGCGGAAAAATATGTTTTATAACAATATGTCTTCTCGATCCACCTAATATGCGCGCGGCATCAACAAATTCTTCCGTTCGCAATTTACGAACTTCCTTCGCAACATACAGTGCAATAACTGGCATTACAAGCAGTACAAGTAATACCACTTGAAACGAAGCCCTTTCAAAAAAGGTTGTTGTCTCCTCTCCGCTTCCAAATGAATTTGCAGATTGAAGAAAAAAATACGCAATCATAACTGTCGGAATAACTGTAAAACTATCAAAGAAAGCCTCAATTTTTGAAAATCCTCTTTTTATATACGTTCCGAGTACGACACCGAAAAACACACCTATTACCATTCTAAGTGCCGCAATTAAAATAGATATACCAATCGTCCACTTCGCGCCCTCAATGACTAAATGTAACAGGTCATACCCTTTCCGGTCTGTCCCGAGTAAAAATTGTAATGAAGGTGGAAACGGTGGCACTTGTGGATTTTCATCCGCATCATATTGCAATGTAACTTGTCTAATATGTCCATCATTCCATAACGTATTTCCGATGCTCAAAAGAACTAATAAGAGAAGAAACCCAATGCTTATCCAAAATCTTTTATCACGTTTTATATACGTCCACATATTATAATCTCTCCTTCATCGCAGCCGGAATGAGATAATGAAACAATTTAAATAAAATAAAAATCGGAATATATATAAGAAGCACACTAACGATGAAAACCTCAACTCTAATACCGAAATACGATTTCAAAAACATAAAAATACCACCCGTATTAAAAATCCATTCTATAATATATAAATTAGATAACATAAAAAAGATGTTCGTTTTCGCAAAGAATAATGTACTAAGCAACACATTTCGTAAAATATGACGATTTAAAATATGAAAGCGCCCCAGCCCTTTCGCCTTAGCAAATAGTACATAATCTTTTTCTAGTTCATTTTCAAAACGAAGCACGACCATTTTTACAAACATAATCGTAGTCGGAATGCTCAAACACAATATTGGCAACCCCCTAATCGACTCGCCTCCAATTGAAGCAATTTGAAAAGGTAAAAAACCTGTTTGTTTAAAAAACCATACAACTAAAATTTGTGATACTAAAATAAGAAGGATATCTGGAATGGATTCTAGGAAGATAAGAAATGATTTAATTCGATGTTGTATACGCGGTGAACTATTCATAATTACATAAACAATACAAAATGCTACAAATAATGAAATAAAAAAAGCAGCTAAAAAAATAATAATCGTTTCTTTATAATGGACGAACAGCTGCGGAAATAAAAATTTACCTCTCACATATTGCAAATTGGAAATATCCATTAAGTTCACAAACACTTCTTTTAAACTCTGTATGTACTTTGATACATCCAGCTTAAATCCATAAAACAATTTCGGCAGAGCCCCTAACATAATAATCCCCAAAATCGAAATAAGAAATTGAATCGTCACTTCCATTCCATTTAGAAAAACTTTTTTGACCACGTTTTCCCTTCTCTCTATATATAATTTACCCCTTAATTCTATTCTTAATTTTCTGAATTGTAAATATTTTAAAGACGAAAAATCACTAGGCTATGATCCTAGTGATTCTTTATGCGTATGCCCTTCTCTTTTCGCAAACGGCATATATAAAATGAAACATCCAATAAGCGCTGCAAGCTCTAATGAAATAATATAGTAAGGATGCGGTCCTAACATATCGAGTAATGAAGCAGTCTCTGGCTTATGAGCTAAAAACATATAATTACCGCCTGTTTTGTAATTTACAAACGAAACAAGCGGAATTAATATGTTTAAAAATATCATCGTACGCTTAATAGATTGCAAGGTCGGTCTATAGCCTTCCACCCAAGTCATAAAGAGTGGTGCCCAAATGAGCAATACATGCGCGATAAAATATTCAATGAAACGAAAATGCGGAAAAGCATATTGCAAATTTGGTGTTAAAATGGCTTGTGATGCACCAATAATTCCCGTAAAAAATACAATCTCATATATACGGTAACTTTTCGTTACAATCATAATCGATGCTAACAACAAACTAATCGTACATAACTCGAATGGTAATGAAGTGGCTAGCTCAAAAATCCCTGCTTTCCACTCCCACATATGCAGTCCAATTTCACTCCCTATAAATAGAAATGCAATCGCATATCGAACCGTTATATTCCACTCATTTTGACGTAATACATCTTGGTATTGATATAGGAAAAATATCCCCACCAACATAATAAATAATATAATGGCATGTTGCCTTGAATAGGGAATAAACGGTTTTAATGGATGCGCGCTAAAATAAGCTTCCATCTTCCTTCCTCCTTTCCTCCATACAATATTATTGTAAGAAAGAAACGACGAGTCAATTCATTTGCTTACACTAGGACAACCTCTACCTTACATTTACATATTCATACCTTACAAAACTGTAAGGTTATTGTAAGCTAAAACGATTTGTCAGATTCTTTACCTCTTCTATACTTAATGTAGATACTAAAACGAACGAAAAGGTGATAAATAGATGAAGAAGAAAAATAAAGTGTTAATTACTAGTGTAGTAGCAATCGGAATTGCAGCTGGATCATACTTTGCATTTGCTGGTGGCGGTTCAGAAGTAGCAATGGCATATAGCGGATATAAAGTAACTGAAAAACAAATCCAAAACGCGCAAAAATTTGGTGGCGAAGTTATTCCAAATGGAATTGAAACTATTTCATTCGATCCAACAAAAGGAACATATGAATTAGCTGTTAAAAAAGGCGATGAAGTGAAAAAGGGTCAGCTTCTATTTAAATACAATGATCCGACTGCGAAACAAGGTATAACAGAAGCAGAAATGCAAAAGAAAATCGCACAAAAAGAAGTAACATTGTTCCAAAAACAAATTGATGCAGCGAAACAAAAATTACAAAAAGATAAAAACGCAGGCCTTCCTGCTGAAGCATTAAAAGCATCAGAAGTTGAAGTTGGGCAATTAGAATCACAACTTGAAATGAAAAAGTTTGAAGTTGAAAAAGCTGATGAAATGATTAAAGCAGCAAAAGAGAAAGTAAACACTCTTTCTGTAACAAGTCCTGCTGATGGCGTAATTGATGATATCGTAAAAACTGCTGACGAAAAAACAGGTATGAGCGGAATTACTCTTCGTCACGCTGGTCAATTTAAAGTAAAAGGTCAACTTTCTGAATATGAGCTTGCTAGTATGAAAGTTGGGCAAGAAGTAACTGTTTCATCAAAAACTGTCGCTGGTAAGACTTGGACAGGAAAAGTAACAGAAATCGGTTCTACACCTTTAAAGAGCATGGATGAAAATAAAACTGTTTCTAACTATCAATTCACTGTCACATTAGATAATAGTGACGAACTACAAAACGGCTTCCACGTTTACGTAACAAGTAAATCTGGCGAAGCAACTGGTACCATTGTTCCGAAAAGCAGTATCGTGAAAAAAGGTGATAAAAATGTTGTCTTCGTTGTAAAAGACGGTAAAGCGAAAGAACAAGCAGTTACTGTTGAATTCGAAACTGATAGCGAAGCAAAAGTTTCTGGAGTGAAAAAAGGCGAGGAAGTTATCTCTAAACCTGAAAAAGACTTAAAAGATGGTATGGAGGTTGTCGCCCAGTGATTAACTTAAAAGGCATCACGAAATCCTTCCAAAATGGTACAGAATCCGTTCAAATATTACATGGAATTGACGTAACACTGAACCAAGGAGAATTCACTTCTATTATGGGACCTTCTGGTTCTGGTAAATCAACATTAATGAACATTATCGGTTGCTTAGATAAACCGACGACAGGTACGTACGAGCTGGCTGGACAAAACATTTCAAACATGTCTGAAACAGAACTTGCACATGTCCGTAATAAAGAAATCGGATTCGTATTCCAAAACTTTATGTTATTACCGAGACTTACAGCAATGCAAAATGTTGAATTGCCTCTTATTTATGCAGGTGTTGATAAAAAAGAGCGACGTGAACGCTCACTAGCAGCTTTAACAAAAGTAGGTTTAGCTGATCGTGCTACTCACTTACCGAACGAATTATCAGGTGGACAAAAACAGCGTGTCGCAGTTGCACGTGCAATCGTAAATAATCCAAAGTTCATTTTAGCCGATGAACCGACGGGAGCACTTGATACGAAAACGAGTACACAAATTATGGACCTCTTTTACGAATTAAACAAACAAGGCTCAACAATCATTATGATTACCCACGATCGTGAAATTGGAGAAGCTGCAGCACGTCAAATTGTAATTCGTGACGGAAATATCGTCCAAGATTGGAGAGGTTAATTTTGAACACGAGTGAAAATATACGCATGGCCCTTTCCTCTATCTTTGCTCATAAAATGCGTTCTATCTTAACGATGTTAGGTATTATTATCGGTATTAGCGCTATCATTACTATCATTTCAATGGGTGATGGTACAAACGCAAAGTTTAAAAAAGAATTAGGCCAAGGAAAAGATAATGAAATAACGATTTACTACGATAACTCTGACTATGGAACAGATATTGCCAAAATTACAGCTGATATGCTAAAACGTCTTCAAACTGTTCCAGGCGTTAAGGATGTGTATCCAGATGTACGTATGAAAGTAAAAGCAGCTTCTGGTTCAAAAGATGTCTCGCTTGATTTAATAGGTGGAACAGGCGACTTCATGACAGATTCGAAAATAAAATTAGTTCACGGTCGCGAATTAAACGACAGCGAATTAACACAAGCAATTCCTGCTGTTATATTAAATGAAGAAGCTTTCAATAAATTATTTAATGGTTGGGAATCAAATTTATACACTGATATAAAAGGAAAGCCGTATAAGGTAGTCGGTGTGTACGAAACGAAAAATGAATTCGGAATGGCTATGGCTGAAGGGTATACGTCACTTGAAAATGTCCCTGTCATTTCAGGAGTAACTGAGTATGACTCTGTAAAATTAACAATGACCTCCCCAACAGAGCGTAAAAGTGTAGAAAAACAAGCCGTTTCTGTTTTAAACGAAATGAAATCTCCTAAATTTGAAAATAAATTCAAAGCACAGGACTTAGGTGAATTTACGAAGCAATTAGACGAATCTATCGGTATGATGAAAATGGTATTCGGTGGTATTGCTGCTATCTCCTTACTTGTTGGTGGTATCGGTGTAATGAACATCATGCTTGTATCTGTAACAGAACGTACACGTGAAATTGGTATTCGTAAAGCACTTGGTGCAACGCGTGGTAAAGTATTAACACAATTCTTAATTGAATCTTGTATTTTAACAGGACTAGGTGGTTTCATCGGATTCATGCTCGGCATCTTCTTCGCTTGGATCGTCTCCATCTTTGCCGGATGGCCACTCGTTGTCTCAAAAGAACTTGGACTTCTTGCAGTAGGTATCTCTATGTTAATTGGTATTATATTCGGTCTACTACCAGCTAACAAAGCTGCAAAACTGGATCCAATTGAATGTTTACGATATGAATAAAAAACGCAGGAGTTTACACTCCTGCGTTTTTTATTCATCTACTAAATTGAGTTTCTTCTATTATATATGTTTCACGTTACAACTATCATTCTAATACTCTTCATTATTTATAGGTACTAAGGCTATTATCTAATTCTATTATTGCAAAAATACTATGTAACAGACGAAAATCAAGGCGTAATTTTTTCCATACTTCGACTGATTTTGTAACAATTATATCGATATTTTATTAAATTTCACCTCATTTATATATTTTCACGCCTAAAAAGATTATCGTTTCATAACTAAATTTCCATTCGAACAGTAAAATACGCCACTTTTGTAATACCATAGATATCATCAAGAAACATTACTGTAACATTATTAACGTTACAGTAATTGAAATGCTACTCATTTTGTGTTTTATATGCCCTAATACGCCAAAAAACAACAAGGAAGCGCTATCAGGATATTTATGGAATTGTTACAGAATATTAATGCCCCGTTACGAAAGCTTTGTAATTTTATGTTTTTCGCAAATAAGAAAATAATGGTTGCTATAATGAGGTCAACGAAAACAAATGCAATGGAGGCTATTATGAAAAAATTTATGGGTATAGCAACAGCAGCGGTTTTTGGTCTTGGGATTTTCACAACATCTGCTAAAGCAGAAACAATCGTAACGACTGACGTACTAAACGTACGAGAAAACCCAACTACTGAATCAAAAGTTGTAGGAAAATTATTAGATGGATATAAAGTAAATGTTTTACATACAGAAAATGGTTGGTCAAAAGTTCAATTGAATAGCGGTAAAGAAGCTTTCATAAGCGCTGACTATACAAAAGACACTTACTACGTAACGGCAAACGTATTAAACGTACGTGCTGGAGCAAACACAGACTCAGAGATTCTTGGTAAGTTGAAAAAAGATGATGTAATTGAAACAACACACCAAGTACAAAATGATTGGATTCAATTTGAATATAACGGAAAAACAGCTTATGTTCATGTTCCTTACTTAACAGGTAAAGCACCAGTTAAAGTTCAACCAGTAGCTAAAGTTGAAAAAACAACTCAAGTTCAAGATACAGCTAAAGTTCGTGAAGCAGTTAAAGCTCAGGAAGTAGCTGAAACTCAAGCAAAAGCTAAAGCAGTAGAAGCAACTAAAGCTCGTGAAGCGGCAGAAGCTCAAGCAGAAGCTAAGGCTCAAGAAGCAGCTAAAGCTCGTGAAGCAGCTAAAGCTCAAGAAGCAGCTAAAGCTCAGGCAGCAGCTGAAGCTCAAGCAGAAGCTAAAGCTCAAGAAGCAGCTAAAGCTCGTGAAGCAGCTAAAGCTCAAGAAGCAGCTGAAGCTCAAGCAGCGGCTAAAGCTCAAGAGGCAGCTAAAGCTCGTGAAGCAGCTAAAGCTCAAGAAGCAGCTGAAGCTCGTGAGGCAGCTAAAGCTCAAGAGTCAACTAAAGCTCGTGAAGCGGCTAAAGCTCAAAAACCTGCTACACAACAACCTGTTGCAAAAGAAACTGAAACAAGTGCACCATCATCTTCTCGTGAACTACGCGTTGTAGCAACTGCTTACACAGCAGATCCACTTGAAAATGGTTATAAAGCAGGCGACCAAGTAAAATCAGCTTTAGGTCACAACTTAACAGCTAATCCAAACATGAAACTTATTGCAGTTGACCCAAGTGTCATTCCATTAGGTTCAAAAGTATGGGTTGAAGGTTACGGAGTAGCAATCGCTGGTGATACTGGTGGAGCTATTAAAGGAAATAAAATCGATGTTTTAATGCCAGATAAAGGCACATCTAGTAACTGGGGACGTAAAACAGTTACAGTTAAAGTATTAAACTAGTTACCATATAAAAAAGAGTCAGTCTTATTATTGAGGCTGGTATTATCCCCTATAGGTAGACAGTAAAAAAAGAGTCCATCTGATATGATGGACTCAATACTGTTTTATCTGGAGGGGATTTTTTTATG
>NZ_VWVQ01000115.1:0-529 GCF_015712745.1 Bacillus sp. SRB3LM | reverse complement strand
CTGCAGCCTCCCTGCCAGTAACAGCGTTAGCTGCAGATAATTCCGATCCTGTCACAAAAAATGGAGAACGATTGAAATATAATACACCGTATTATGTAAAGGATAAAAATTTATCAGGTAAAGGTGGTGTCACATTCGAACCTTGGGGCTTCTTGGGTGATTTCGTTCTGTTTGCGGATTCTGTAATGGATAATGGAACATCTATTATTTTTGAGCATAGAGATGGAAAAGACGGGTGCATCGAATCTACCGATGAAATAAGAATAAAATTCACTAATGCCACTAAACCTGGTATGAACTATTGGGCTTATGATCCTTTGTTAAATTCTATTTATTTGAATTATAGTAACCGCGCAGATCATGTCATCTATGGATCCTCTGAAGATAATTCCATAGGCATTGGAATGTTTAGAAATGTGTTAGATCTAAGTAATCTAAATTGGATGAAGTGCTTTTTTGATGAATATAAAGGAAAAAATGAAGAAAAGGCTTGGATAGAGTCAATAAATTATCGGTATGTATATGATCG
>NZ_VWVQ01000020.1:0-714 GCF_015712745.1 Bacillus sp. SRB3LM | reverse complement strand
TTTTTTTGAATTTCATTAAATGATGTAAGCAAACCATTTATTTGATCGTTACAACCTTTAGGAAATAATACTCCTAAACCATTTGAATGTCCAAAAGAACATGCAGGGTGTTCATCAATTAATTCTGCCCATAATTTATGTACTCCAAAATTTTCATGATAAACAGTTATATCATGAAATAATACAACTCCATTATCATTTAATTTAGGTAACCATGTTTTATAATCATGAGTTACTGCTTCGTATGTATGATATCCATCAATATGTAAAACATCTATTGTTGTATCTTTAAACTTATTTAATGCATCATTAAAAGTAGATCGTATTAAATTCCCTATATTTTTATAATACTTTTGAGTTAAATAATTTACAGTTGTATAAACTTCTTCTCCATAAAAACCTCCATGTTCATCTCCTTTCCAAGTATCAATTGCATAACACATTGTCTCACAATTTTCATCCTTTACAGCTTGACAAAAACTAAAAAAAGATGTTCCATAATATGTTCCTAATTCTACAATCTTTTGAGGTTTTAAAAAACGTATCAAATCGTATGCAAAATTAACATGTCCTCCCCATGGTCCTTTTTTAATACCTGGATATTCTATTTCATATTCAAATTTAGAATTATGTTTTATCAATATCATAATTAAATATCCCCCTTCATAAAATAATTTTCTAAAAAAATTTGTCGATATTTTTCATATAGTGAAA
>NZ_VWVQ01000019.1:0-13707 GCF_015712745.1 Bacillus sp. SRB3LM | reverse complement strand
AGTGATAGGATGGATACATTTCGATCTAGGAGAAGCGGTCGAATGGAAAGTTGTTCTTCTGACAATCCTTCAGAAGAAGTAAGAATGTTTTTCAACTTTTTCTCTTCTTCCTTCGTAATAAAGGGTTCTGGTGCAAACACAGTGGAATATGAAAAAAGAAAAAGATTCCTAGCGGAATTGAATGTTATGCTGTTAAATTGAACAGATCATTAATAAGATATATCTGTCTGTGGACAGGCTTCTCCCCTTGGAGAGTTTGTCCTTTTTTGATCATATGCATCGCTTCTATTCCAGCAATCATTTTTGTAGCTGTTTGTAATGATTTCAATCCAAGCATACTCCGAATCCGCTTTTTGATAAACCTGTGGTCTTGTTCAATGATATCGGGCTGATAATGTTTCCATTTAAATAAGTTTTCTGGTCCCATACTGATCACACCCCTTTTTGAAGCGTTAGTACCAGTATAGCCAAGTTTGAAAAACACATTTCAAACATTTTAGGATTCTTGCACCAGAACCAAAAATATTGAAGAGGGATTTATGGATATAAAAGAATACAAGTGTGGCTTAAAGCCACATATAACCTTCATTTGAGTTGTAAGCACATTCAAAGTCTGATGAGTAAATTAGGAAAAAACGACCTTATTACGAAAAAAGAGGTGTATGAGATTTCAGATAACTATTTAAATAGAGACTCTCAAGCTTCAAGACCAAATGAGAAATGGAGTAGTTTGTATGTATAACAGCTATTTCAATTACATAAAACATGCGATATTTAGACGAATCGTCTTATTCAGCAGTGTTTACTGAAGAGAGTAATTCTTTCCTTTTTAAATAAAAAATGAGACATGCTTGTTTAAAAAACTTGTATAGAAAATTTTACATTTATTTCAAACAATTTGCTTGATTTATCGTTTACTTACACCAGTATCATATGTTCTGATTATAGTTGATAGGGAAGGGGATTCTACGACCAAGACATAGCAGGTTAAACCGTTTGTCCTGTTATTATATAGCGCCATAAAAAAGAGACAAAATCTAGGTTGAGAGAAGGGGCTCCTGGGTTCTTTCTCTTTCTTTTACGTTCTGATACATTCTCATGAATAGCGTTTAGCGAACCACCATCCTTATTTTTGGTTACATTGACAGCTGAAAGGTGCATGATTTGTGAATGTGATGCCCTCATAGATGCTCCTGGTTGTGCGAGTGGAGTAGCAATCCCAATGGTATTTACCACCATATTTCCTCCTGAAACACTATGTGGTGTGGCTTCTTCATATACCATTTCTTGTAATTCTACCCAATCTATCGTAAATTCCGCACCCTCTGATTGAATAATCAAATCCACTTGGGTCGTATTCGCATCTGGATAGAAATAGAATTATTGGGTTATAAAAGTAGATTGGGTGAAGAATAACATATGTTTTTGATTTCCTGGTGGCACAATGGAAATCGTTCCTTGTCCTTTGGCACGAACGCGAACACGATACTCTGTATTGCCTCCCTTACTTGGTAAGGTAATGATTTGAGAAACTGTGCTATCCCAATCCGATAATGTCAAGACAGGTTTCCGATTGCTGTCTTGTGGGAAACTCACTGTACCGGCTATATTCCCATTTTGTGCTTGTTAGAGAAACAAACCATTTTGAACAATATTCCGTGCTTGTAGTTGATTCCAAGCGCGCAGAGCGGCTTGATAGATTGCTGCTTTTTGTTGTGCATATGGATCTTGCATCGGGATACCTGGCATAGAGCCTTGTTGAGGAGTACTTTGTTGCAGTACCATTAAGTTCTCCACATTGGTATAATTTACATTTGGTCTGATTGTTCCGCTCCAATTTGAGGAATCATACATGGCATTTAATTGATTTGTAGCCTGCTGTAAGCTCGCATTGATTTGTGTCTGTTGCGCCAAATAGGGTTGCAGCCATTGTTCATCTTGGTGCTGTACTTTTCTTATTTCTGCCACAGTTAGTGGGCGTCCCTCTGTCAAGGAAACCTGACTTATTGTTGCGAATCCATTCGGTGGTACGGTAAAACCAACTGTAATACCTATGTTCGCTTCCGGATGTAGCGCACCTACATCAATCGGATATTGGAAGAAGTTAGGGCTACTATTGACATCTTCTGCAGATGTAGGCAGGGAGGTAGAATAGGCTACATTGACGACTTGATTGACTTCATTTCCATAACGGGAAGTCATAATGTGTAACGAATCCGCCTGTAAGACGAAAACGGATAGATAATAGCGTGTATACGGCTTTAATGCTGATTCCGGTACAGTCTGATAAGCATATGATGGATAGACGAGAGAAGAAGGAGGCAACACCAGTTGACGTCCCCCGTATTGTGAGTCTCTTGATGAGATGAATACTTTGCGTCCAATTTGCCATCCTTCACCTGTAAAACTTCCACTGCTCAATACATTTTTTGATTTAATCAGGCGTTTTGCCTGATTCACTTGTGTATTTAATTCTCGTTATAAAATTCTGAAAACTTCACTTGTTATAAGTTCAATTTCTCTTTTCTTTGAAAGAACACAATTAACAGGCGTTTATGGTCTATACTACTGTTCCTATCGATTATTTGATATTGATGATATAATTCTAAATGTTAGTGGAGGCATAATTAGCTTTTATATTGTTTCCATGATTGCATATAATAAAAAAGGGTCTGTTGCAAAGTTTAAAAAAATAGAGAACGGATTATAAAATGGCGTTTCTGCTTATATATAGCCTGAATCATTTCAATCCCTTTTATGCTTGTCAGCAAATTGAACAAACAACGTAAAAGAACTTCCCTACGCCGTCGCAAGCAAAAAGGAAGTTCTAAGAAATACTTATACCTTAATTTTATACTTATATTATAGCATCTGCAAAATCAATTAAAAATCCCACTGCCTAATTAGGCAGTGGGATTTTTAGATTACTCATTGTGAAAGTGTAAAGTAAATTATTAATATTCAAAATAAATATTATCAATTTACTTTATTTTATACTCATGACAAAATATAATTACGCTAAATTTTTCTTTCAATCTTTTCCCTAATAAAGATTGAAGCTATTCACAATGTTTAGCTTGAAAAAGGAAAGCTCATTTCTTGTAAAAGAATGAGCTTTTTCTTTACTCTTTTTCATACATATTCTATCATATAGCTTACGATATTACTGCATTATTCTTATGCGGTTTCTTAGGTTTATCATATATTATTATTTTTGGAGAAACAATAAACATATACACTATGTCAAAAACGATGGTTTTTGATAATTATATTTTTTGATAAAATTAACTTCATGAGGAGGTTATGTTTCATACAAAATCATATATACGGCTATGCCAGGGTCAGTACTCAACAACAAGATTTAATTCGTCAATTAGATTTACTAAAAACTTGTAATTGTACGGAAATTCTTACAGAAAAAATGTCTGGAACAAAAAACGATCGACCGGAATTGTTGAGGTTAAAAGATAAAATTAGAATAGGAGATACTATAATTGTAGAAAGTTTTTCACGGTTAGGGAGAAGTACCGAAGACTTAATTGAATTAGTAGAGTATTTTGAACAACAAGGTGTAAAGCTAATTAGTTTAAAAGAAAACTTTGATTCGAACGCGACTTAATCGTTCAACGAACGAGGGAAGGTTTGGAAAGCTCTAGAGCTAGGGGAAGAAAAGGTGGCCGTCCCAAGGTAAAAGAAAAATACATTGAAAAAGCATTAAATCTATATGCCTCTAAAGAATATAGTATTATTGAAATAGTTGCTATGTCTGGAATTAGTCAAGCTACTTTATATCGCTACATAAAAGAAAAAGGGATAAGAGATAAGGTACATCCTATTGAAAAAGAAAAAATAGCCAAAATTAGAATGTGGCTTAGAATAGAAAATAATAATAAATTTGTTAGGGGAAAAAGCAAGGTACGAAAAGAAGTGGAGCAATATCTCCGATATGATTTTAATATGGAAATGAACGCATCTAATGAATATGTATTTTTCGTTCCCTACAAAGATATTGATGATCTAACAAAACAGGTTGAAGATATTATCTGTGAGATTGCAAATACCGCTGATTGGAGAAATTGTTTCATTGAAGCGGATACATATTGCGATGAATTAAACTTGTATTGGTGAAATATTTTAAATGGTTTATCCTGCATGAATAGGCAGTTGATCCCCCACTTCAAAACTCAACGGAAGCAAAGAAGTTCGGTAGGGATTAACTGCCCGTAAAAGCTCTAATGGTTCAACTAATAATCAGTAGGGAATGAACACATGAATACAAAACTCTTACTGATTAGAGGTTCACTTTATTGGTATTTCTTTAAAAGATAGGAGAACTAATATTGACTAAGAAATTTAGATTATCAAATGAAGAGGAAAAACAATTCAATCAATTTCTTACAACAGATGATTTTGCAGAAATATTAGCAATTATTTGGAGATATGGATCTAAACGAAAAGGGTATTTTTCTATCAGAAATAAAAAAAAAGAAATTCCAGAGCGATTTCGTGAATTAGTTGTAAGAAGTAATTCTGTAAGATACTGCAAGAGAGAACGTGAAGGGAAAGTTAATTTTTGGGAAATCGGGATAAACGAATGCCATCCGCTTGTGAAAAAGATCGAGGAAATGAACTGGACGCCAATTTCAGAAAAAAATCGAACCTTTCCCAAAGGGACTTTTAACGAAAAAGTGTTTGTAGCGACTTATATACGCTTATTACATGATTTAGGAACTGTACATGGCCAAGATAAAGGAAAACTATATAAACGTGCGCGATTACGCATACATGGATCTGTTGATGTATTGAACAACATAGCCCGTGTGTTACATCGTGAATTAGATGTAGGTTTAAAACGCATACAAACAGACGGGAAAATACCGCAAGCAAAACAAATTTATTATCAATCCAAAAAGGAAATTCCATTAATACTGGAGTTTGCGGGAGCAATCGAATCTTTACATAGATTTTATAATTTTCGCCTCGGTTATATCTGTACAAATGAATCAAAGAAAGTATAGGGCTTATGGTATTGCAAATAAAAATGTGTAGGAAAGGCTTATATCAAGATGATATTGTATCCCTGGTTCTTCTCCCAGGGATACAGATGTTCCTTCAATAAAAGAGCATGATAAAGATACATAAGAAGTAAAAGGAAATATCTCATTGCTGAAATCCACATTATTTGCTATACTAACAGAGCTTTCGAATAGCGTTTTACTTGTTCTAGACGAGTATGTACTTGCTGACAAAAAGACTTGGTGTATCCAAGTCTTTTTGTTTTTTATAGTTAAGTGTAATTAGTATCAGAATGAAGATATTTTCATTCCTTCCTCAAAAAGGGGCAGGGCAACGATTCCTTCTTTTTGTGGCTATTTTTGTGATTTGAACCATAAGTTTGCCGTTTCGGCAAGTTTATGGTTCTTTTTGTTTGCGGCAAACTTATGCTTCCAGGATTTGAAGAATATTTTTAATGTCGTTTTTAAATAAATTCAAGATGTTTATAAAAAGACTAAATGTTTTGTCCACTTTGATCTGTCTATCTAGAGAGAGGTTTTTATAGCTAAAAGAAAATCTGAACTGAAAGGTGAATAAAGAAACTGGTGAGCAACAATAAAGTTACTCCACTAAAAGTGGCAGATTCTTGAATAAGCAGGAAAATTTAAGGGCATATATCTTCAAGAAAGAGAAATTCACTTTTTATTGAAATAAAGGATTAATAACCAGAGAAATAATACATTTCAATACAACTATTATTCAGTTCATTTCATTACAGGATAAATTCGATTTTTAAAACAGTATAGCTACCATATTATTCAATCCTAAATATGTAGTTTGTATATCTTAACTTATACTTAATGATTCTAAATTAAAACGTTGACATAGTCCACTAAATATTTTATTATTTGTTGACATAGTCCACAAAAGAGGGAGGGATATTATGAACCATAATGAAAATATTGTTAGTGATATAAGGCGATTTAATCGATTTTATACGAATATACTGGGTTTGTTAGATAAGCATGTATTTAATGGTGAATATTCTTTGACGGAGTCTCGGGTAATTTTAGAGATTGGTTTCATGGAAGAATGTATCGCAAACGATTTAGTCGAAAAACTAGATATTGATCGCAGCTATATGAGTAGAATAATTGCAAAGCTTATTAAAGATGGTCTACTAATTAAGGAAAGTTCGACGGTTGATAATAGAACAAGTCTGATTCGATTGACACCAAAAGGGACTGCTTTTTTTAATCACTTAAATGAAAAATCTAATGAACAAATAGTGAAATTACTACAGGGGCTGTCACAAAAAGAAATAGAAGAAATACATGTTTCTATGTTGTTGATTGAAAAGAAATTAAATAGAATTGAGGAGGATATGAATGATACGATTTGATAATGATTATGCAGAAGGTGCCCATGGGCGAATTTTGAAACAATTAGTTGAATCTAATGAAGAGCAAACACCTGGATATGGTATGGATGAACATTGTGCAAAAGCGAGAGTATATATTAAAGAAGCATGTGATACAAAGAATGCAGATGTACATTTCCTAGTTGGAGGAACACAAACAAATACAACAATTATTGCTTCTATATTACGTCCGCATCAAGGGGTAATTTCTGCAATTACCGGTCATATTGCAGTACATGAAACCGGAGCAATTGAAGCAACTGGTCATAAAGTGCTTACTTTGCCGAGTGATGACGGGAAAATTCGTGCAGAACAGGTAAAAGAATTATATGATGCCCATTGGAATGATGCGACTCATGAGCATATGGTACAGCCGGGCTTAGTATATATTTCTAACCCAACAGAGAATGGAACAACTTACAGTAGATCCGAATTAGAAGAATTAAGCAAGGCTTGTCGGGAATGTGGTTTGCCATTATTTATGGATGGAGCTAGATTAGGATATGGTCTGGTTTCCAAAGGCAATGATTTATCCTTAGCAGATATCGCATCACTTTGTGATGTTTTCTATATTGGAGGAACGAAAATAGGAGCATTGTTTGGTGAAGCAGTAGTCATCATTAATGATGCTATAAAAAATGATTTTCGATATATAATCAAGCAAAAGGGAGGACTATTGGCCAAAGGGAGATTATTGGGAATACAGTTTAAAACTTTGTTTGAAGACGACTTATACTATGATATTTCCAGACATGCTGTGGAAATGGCGATGATGATCCGAGAGGCATTTGTTGAAAAAGGATTTTCATTAAGGTACGATTCCAAAACAAATCAACAGTTTCCTATTTTGCATAAAGATGTAATAACGAAATTGAGCCAAAAATATTCCTTTGCCATTTGGGAGAAAGTCGATGAAACGCACAGTATTGTCAGATTTTGTACCAGTTGGGCTACAAAAAAGGAAAATGTAGAAATGTTGATAGAAGATATTAAAAAATTAGAATCGCGATTTGCGAATGAGTGTATTGATTTGAATCAATAGTTTATCAGTTAAAGGAAGATGCAAAGTGTCAACAAAGGAATTATATGCTGAGAATAGTTATATTAAAGAATGTAAAGCGCAGATTGTTTCAGTAAATGGAAATTTAATTACATTTGACCAAACGATTTTTTATCCAGGTGGTGGTGGACAACCTTGCGATCAAGGGACTATTAAACAGGGAGATGAAATCTACGAAGTAGTAAATGTTAAAAAAATAGATGGTGAAATCGTTCATGAATTAGATCGTCCATTGCAGCACTTAGAACAAGCAGTCATCATGCATATCAACTGGTCTTGGCGTTTTCAAAACATGCGTTATCATACGTTATTACATGTTATTTCTGGTTATTTATTTCAACATTACGGTGCTTTAGCTACAAGCAGTCAGATTGAAAAGGATTATGCCAGATTAGAGCTAGCGTTTTCTCCTGAAGTTATAGAAGAAATACAGTTTGAGGAATTAGAACAATCAATATGTAGGATAACTTCTGAACATCATGATGTTCAGATAAAAACGATAAGTAGAAAAGAAGCTGAGCAGAAAGTAGGGAGTATTAAGACAATTATTAACTTACTTCCAGCTTCTCTTAACGAAGTACGATTAGTTCAAATTGATGATATTGACGAGCAAGCATGTGGTGGAACCCATGTTAGCAAAACAACTGAAATTGGCGACTTTTCCATTATTAAAATTCAAAACAAGGGCGCCACAAAAAGAAGGTTGAAAATTCAGCTTAACTAACAGCTTCTTTTTTTATTGATTGCATCATTTATTGTTTAAATGTCATCAGTGTTTATAAAAAGATTGTTCGGTGTTTTATTTGTTAAAACTTAATTATAAACCCTTATTACACAAAAGAGTGCGATTGTTGAGCAAACACAGGTAGAAAAACGATTAAAATTTCTTATATAAATTATTTACTAGCAACAAATAACCCAAGCATTTTTGATCAATTTTTTTCAAAATGTTTGGGTTTCTTCTGTTGAATGGTCTTTTTTTGTAGCATATTTTTGATTAAAATCTATTACAAAGTACCAGGATTCACGGCAAGTTTATGGGTTAATAATTAATCCATGGCAAAGTTATGATTCCATGTTCTTTGAACAATTAGATAAATATCTTCTAAAAAAAGTAAATTCCGGCAAGTTTATGCTTCCAATTGCGGCAAACTTATAGGTAAAGTGACAATTTTTATTTAATTTGCAGCTTGTAATCCATTAGAAGAAATGGCCATATCAAATTGGATATCGGGTGGTTGACGTCTATCGTCCAATCCATATTTCCCGAATCGATTTATATGGAAGGTAAGGTATGGACTTAAATCAGATAGTACTTCTTCGTCTAATTCATTTCCTTCTTGAATATATTCATGCAAGATACGGGTAAGTTGAAAGACGTTATAAAAAATGATACAATTTGCAATTAAATGATTGTATTTTATAATTTTCCGTTGTTTTTCCCGGTGATTTTCTGCAATAATTCCATCTCCCCCGAAGAATAACCATTTTGTAAACCCATTAAATGATTCGCTTTTATTTGTAGCCGCTTGAATGGTACTTCTTAACTCTTCATCTGATAAATATTTTAATAAAAATAGTGTACGGATTGCACAACCTAATTCACGAAATGCTTGATATAACTTGTTTTTCTTGCTATATGCACTGAGTTTATTAAGAATAGTAGAAGGATGAATACGTCCCATTTTAATTGACATCACAACACGTAACATATCCTCATAATGATCTTCAATTATGTTCCAATTTACCGAAGTTGTAAATAACTCATTAATATGCTGATAATTAGAGTCGTTATGCGGCCTTAATAATTTTAAGTTTTTCCAATTTCGAATCCGGGGCATAAGTTGGATTCCTAATAAATAGGATAATCCAAATATCGGTGCATTTTGTCCTTGCGTATCAGAATGTAGTGTATTGGGTTGAATATCAGACTGATTTTTCATCAGAATATCCAAAATATAAACACCTTCCCAGACACCACAAGGTATAAAGTGACTGAATAAGGCGATATAATTATCTGAAACATGGTAATATCCAATCCCACCATATCCACCGTAACGAATATGATTTTCAGATAATAAATTTTGTTCATAGAGATCCCACTTTGTTCCATCAGCCGACGCACTATTTCCAGTTCCCCAATATTTCGGTAGATTAAATTTATTATAAGCATTAATTAACCATTCAATAGCTTTCTGGATAGTGTCTTCCGTAATGTGTCGTTCATTAATCCAAGAAATTTGCCTTCTATCCACTGTACCAAGGGAACGAGCTGCTTGAGTAGGACCTAAATTACAACCATAACAAAAAGCGGTTGTTAGATAACGTTGAGATGGTTTAGCAATTTTGGCATCATAACCAGAAATAGGACCAAAAAATCTTGTCCAATTTAACCAATACTCTGTGTCACTCAACAAATCTAAAACATTAATAGGTACCATTTTCTCTTCAATTCGTTTTCTAACAGCCTTTAATAACGGTGATATTTTTTTCTTTTTTAATTTTGTTATAAAAGGTTCTCCATTTCGAATGATAACAGCTTTATTTTTTGGAAAAGAAGTATCTACTTTTTTCGCAAGTGCTTCAAGCTTATCATACACTTGTTTTTTAAATTCCCCAGCTGTTGTTGGAAGACCTGCTTGTTCACAAAACGTATGTAAGTTTTGGCGATATTCATCCCAAGATATTAATTGCTCTCGATAATCAGCGTACTGTTCGCTACCTTCAATACATAAATCTCTAGATTTCAATTCATTTCTAACTTGATAAAATACACAAGCTTCAAAGTGTCTTCTATTAATTTTATTTGGATATACATTTTTTCTACGATTAGAGCTAATCCAGCGCCACCAGCCTTCAGGGATCCAGGTTAAATCAACAAGAGGAACTGATTCTAAATCATTATGCATTCCATTCTTACGGGTGTAGATAGTTGAAATCCATTCAGATTTTTTATGTTTATTCTTTAATAGGAAAGAAATTGCTTGTCCTAGGCCTTTATTTTGTGTAGTTGATTTAAACCTTAATGACTCCAACATCTTAATTAATTCAGAACGATTACTTTTTAAATATTTCCACATAAAAGAATAATAGTTATTTCCAGTATAGGCTAGGTGTTCTTCACAGTTCTCTAGAATTTGTTGCCCACGATTTCCACCAATTAGTGTTTCTAATAATTGTAATCGTGTTTCAGAAGAACCTTCTAGTTGATAAGTAGTGATGGTATCACGTAATGTCGTAATGAGTTCGTCTGTTTGTTTTTCTCGTTTTTCTTTCAAAACATAGAGAGCTCTTTCCGCTTTATTTTCAGCTTTAGCAATTCGCTTGATAAACATCGTTCCTATATCATCAATCGTTTTGGCGTATTGAACATGTAATAAAGCTATAGTTAGTGTATATCGTTTATGTTGTTCCAGTTCTTTCATACGGGCTGCATCTAATGTTTTTGCTTCTGCAGCTAATCTTTCTATTTTAGCGGGCGGGATAAATAGCTTTTGAAAAAAATTACTTCCCAGCTGTCGGTCACTCATCCAGTTTTTCCGTGCAACCCATGTCTTGATTTGTTCTAGTGTAGGACGGCCTGGCTCTCGTTTTATCGCATACCAATCAGAATAAGTAGCTCCATCAATCTGTTGAAAGAGTGTATCTATTTTTTCTTTTTCTTCATTACTTAATGAATCTGCAACTCGTTTATATAGAGTACGATAAGCCATACTATGGATATGGTCTACAGATTTTACTAACGTCTGAAATGCTGGTAATTCATAACTATGTTTGATTAATTCATCAATCGCAATATTCACAAGATCACTTTTCGCATCTTTCTCTAACACTGCGTTTTCTATTGCTTTTAACATAATTTGACGGGCTTGATTATCAAATACTTTTGCTTTTCGATAATTCCGAATCATGGTGATTTGACGTTTTCCGGTTCCCGTCCGATGATAAGAATTCCATTTTTCATTACCAGAAAGAGCAATATTAGATGTTCTAGCAATATGCTTAATAATGACAAGGGGAACATCTGTAATGGGAATAAAATAGTTTAAACATTGAAAAGTTTTTAACAAAATTAAAAAGTTTAAATGTGAAAATGGATTACGAGAATGTGTTCTCGTCCAATGTAATTCTTTTAATGTAGGCGAAAATAGCTTATCTAGTTCTTTGGTTGTAAAGTTACTCTTTAATCTTGGATAAGCTGTTTCTTGAACAGTAAGCATGTTGCGGCTCCTTTCTTATGGTAGCGGATTTTGCAATCCCTCGAGATGAAATTTTCATTTCAAATCGTGTATTTTCCTATATAAAGAGGACCTAGATACATTTGTAATTTCACAAATTTGTTTGACTGTCATATTTCCTTCTTCATAAAGCTTCATTGCATAATTCATTCCTGCATGCTTTGTATGATACTTTTTAACTCGTCCTTGATACTTTCCCTCCTTTTTGGCAAGCTCAATTCCCTCACGTTGACGCATACGAATTAAGTCACGTTCCAATTGGTTGACGCCGCCCATTACTGTCATTAAGAAATGACTGTATGGATTTTCTTCAGATAAGTCCAACCAAGTATCTTTTAAGGATTTTAAATTTGCCTTTTTATTTTTTATGTAATCCACTAATTCAAATAAGTCTCTCGTACTACGGGTAATTCGAGTTAAGTCTGTCACATAAATTGTATCACCTTCTCTAAGATCAGTTAGCATATTTTGGAGTTCAGGTCTATCCTGTGTAGCACCTGATAATTTTTCTTCATATATAATATCTATTCCAATTTCCTTCATTTGTTGTAGCTGTCTCTTAGGGTTCTGATCAACAGAACTTACTCGTACATAGCCTATTTTTCTCATATTCTACTCTCCTATTTTGAAACAAGTCATATGGGACACTCTAAAGTACCATTATATCAGAATCAAAAGAACATCCCGATAGGGTGTACTCTATTGGGATGTTTCTGTGATTATTTAATAAAAAGAGATAGAGTGAAAATCATGTACGAAATACATGTAAGTAAAACCAGAAAGAATATAAGCTTCGTATGAGATACATATCGTTCTATTCTTTTTCTCATCTCAATTAGTTTTATTTTTGCAACTTAGAAGGATCAATTAGAATTTGTTCCTTCCAAGATCCGGCTAGCTTTCCAATTTTATTTATATTTACATCTAATGTAAGTGGCTGCTTGAAGGAATCTTTTCCCTCAGGACCTTCCACAAATGTAAGGACACTTTCTGGTCGATCTTTATCACGAATACCTACATGTTCTAAATCTTGCCCTGCCGCTTTTAGCTTGAATGGTAAGCCATTTTCTCCTTGAATAAATGGTAATTGTGAGAAGCTACCATCTTTTCCGTAGTACTCTGGGTTTTCCTCTTGTTGTCCATTTTCCTTGCCTTCACTTTTAAGATTTAATCCCGTTGTATCAAATTCATACGGTACTAAACTTCCATCTGCTTTTTCAATTTTATAATGAACAGATATACGTGAATCTGCCACATATAATTCTTTGAAATGTACCGTAACACCTTGATCTGTGATTTTCTCATCAATCGGAATGTATTGGCCATTTTTCATCATATCTTGTGTGACACCATTTTCATCTTGCATACCTTCATTTACAACCTTATCATTTGAAACTTCATTCGAAAAATAGGAAGCAACATTTGTCGCTGCCACTCGTACTTGTGGAATCATAGCTGTTGTGAAAAGTCCAGCTGCAGCTACCGCCGCATACATAAAGCGTTTTGATTTTTTATTCATATTCGTAAACAATCCCTTCTTCTGTTCAGTTTTTTCATTTATATAAGAAACTTTTTCTAGTTTTGTGCGACTTTCAAATGTTTTCCACGCTTGTTCAATATCAATGTTGATATCTTGTGATGAGTGTATAGTTTCATCCTCTAACATGACATGTTCCCATTGATTTAATTTACTAATTTCAAGTAATGTATTTTGGCATACTTCACATGTATCTAGATGCTTTGTAAATCCTTTTCTTTTATGATGAGGAAGCTCCCCATCTATAAACGCTTGAACAAACCCTTTAGCATAACAATTCATTTGTTATGCCTCCTCTACTTGTTTATACATCTTACGAAACTTCTGTTTGGCTCGGGCCAATAGTGTTCCAATAGAAGATATTGTCAATAACGTATTGAAATTCCCTTTTTTTGACGGAATCAAATTCCCTTTTATTAGCGATTTAATGTTGTTGGCTGTATTCCAGCTTTTTGCT